>WJLW01000039.1 GCA_014728295.1 Chitinivibrionales bacterium
AGGGCATAAGGATGCTTGACTGCGAGACAAATACGTCGAGCAGATGCGAAAGCAGGGCTTAGTGACCCGGTGGTCCCGTGTGGAAGGGCCATCGCTCAACGGATAAAAGGTACCCCGGGGATAACAGGCTGATCGCCTCCGAGCGTCCGTAGCGGCGAGGCGGTTTGGCACCTCGATGTCGGCTCGTCGCATCCTGGGGCCGGAGAAGGTCCCAAGGGTTTGGCTGTTCGCCAATTAAAGCGGCACGCGAGCTGGGTTCAGAACGTCGTGAGACAGTTCGGTCCCTATCCGCTGTGGGCGTTTGATATTTGAGAGGAGCTGTCCCTAGTACGAGAGGACCGGGATGGACGCACCGCTGGTGTACCAGTTGTCTCGCCAGAGGCACTGCTGGGTAGCTACGTGCGGAAGGGATAACCGCTGAAAGCATCTAAGTGGGAAGCCCACCTCAAGATTAGATATCACGGGGGTTTAACCTCCCTAAAGGATCCTTGAAGACTACGAGGTCGATAGGTCACAGATGGAAGCATGGTAACATGTGAAGTCGAGTGATACTAATAATCCGTGAGGCTTGGCTTGTTTTTATTACCAATTAGACGAATTTGTGCTTCACCAGCAAAATACTGTTATTCAATGCTCTGTAAATGATTTCTGGTAGTTATAGCGCAGAGGCCACACCCGTTCTCATCCCGAACACGGAAGTTAAGCTCTGCAACGCCGATGGTACTGCGTGGGAAACTGCGTGGGAGAGTAGGAAGCCGCCAGGCTAAATTATAAGCCTCCGATTCATTCGAATCGGGGGCTTTTTTTTTCCCGAACGTGACTCTTCCTTTACCATTTCGCTGCTCTATCCATGTAATGCCCCGTCTTTTCGTGTGAATTTTGTGAAAAGCACAGCCAAATTGCATATATTACATATGGAAAAATAATTCAAAATATGAAAAGAACGGGATTGCAATGGTTTCTGCATCTATGAATCGCAGGCAGTGGTTAGCTAAAATAGGTAGTATCGGTGCTGGGCTAGCTGTTGGATCGATAGCAAAAGCACAGCAGCAAATGCCGAATATCCTCTTTATAATGACCGATGATCACGCCGCCAATGCGCTTTCCTGCTATGGAAGTGTGCTGAATAAAACCCCGAATATGGATAAAATCGCCAATGCGGGGATTAAATTCACCAACTGTTTCGTTGCCAATGCCCTTTGCTCACCCAGCAGAGCCACGCTGCTTACCGGAAAATATAGTCACTTAAATGGCATAACCGGAAACAAAATCCCGTTTGATGAAAAAAACACCGTGCAAACGTTCCCCAAAATGCTTCAAAGCGAGGGGTATCAAACCGCCCTTGTTGGTAAATGGCATCTTCACGCCGACCCGAATGGATTTGATTACTGGTTCAAGCTAACCGGACGCAACGAGCAGGGCTGGTACAAAAATCCCAAATTTAATGACAATGGAACAGAAAAAACCGTCAACGGCTATGTTACAGACATAATCACCGACAAAACCCTCGAATTCCTCGAAAATCGTGATCCCGCCAAACCTTTCTGCATCTTGTGCAACCATAAAGCACCGCATCGGCAGTGGGAACCTGATGATGCGCATAAGCACATGTATGATAACACCGTATTTCCTGAACCGCCAAATTTCTGGGACGAATATGCTAATCGTGCTTCCGCCGCAGAGAAGGCAAACATGAGGGTTGCCGATCTGGGGGACGGCACGGTGGGAAATCCACCGGCGTCACTGCAAACGCAAGAGGAACGAACTGCCTGGAAATTTCAAAGTTATATGCGCAGATATCTGGCCTGTGTCGCATCGGTTGACGATAATATCGGGCGCTTGCTTGACTATCTTGAAACAGAGGGGTTGAAAAATAACACCCTGGTTGTTTACACATCGGATAACGGATTTTTCCTGGGGGAGCATGGATGGTATGATAAGCGATTCATGTACGAAGAGTCCATCCGTATTCCCTGCCTGGCAATGATGCCCGGAACAATTCCCGCCGGAATCACCAATGACAATTTCATCGGCAATATCGATTATGCGTCGACCTTTCTTGACCTGGCGGGAATACGGATTCCGTCGGATTTTCAGGGCAATAGTCTGCTGCCGCTGATGAAGGGACAGCCAGTACCCGGCTGGAGAACTTCCTTCTATTACCATTATCACGAATTTCCCAACGGACACAATGCCTATGAAAACTACGGCGTGCGCAGCGGGCGATATAAACTGATCTATTATCCCCTGCTCAAGGAGTGGGAGTTCTTTAATCTGCAAAGTGATCCCAATGAGATGACCAGTCTTTATGATGATCCGGGATCGCAGGCGAAGATTAGTGAATTGAAAAGCGAATTGGATAGATTGCGGGTTTTTTACGGAGAGGTTCCGGCCACGGCCATCTATGCGCAATCAGGTCACGCACAAAGATGGAAGATGGAATTAGCCCGAAAGTCGCTCGTGAAGATTGATGGGGAACACCGCTCCATCATCCTGCCGGCGAAGGCGCAAGGAATTGACATGTTTGATTTGCACGGCAGAATCAGGGGGCGTTTCGTTCGCCGGGCTGCTGAGGGCGGCGACATGCGCATAAAGCTTCCGAAGCATTTGCGCAGTCAATTCATTTCGGTGCGTTATTTCAAAATTGATGATTGATTGCCTGCTTTTAGAGGCGGGATTCTACCATACGGCGGATATCGCTTTGATGCAGGGGTGCTGCGTTGTTTTTCTGTCCGGCCGTGCCGGCAATTCCATCAACATCGCTACGGGTGATGCCGAAGCGTGAAAGTCGCGGGATCTGCAATGCATCAATCCACATCGTGATCTGTTCGACAAGGCGAATGCACTGCGTATGTGTTGTTCCTTCAGAATCGTTGCTCAACAGTCTGCCGATGCGAGCATATTTTGAGAGCAGGTTACTGCCGGGATCGATTGATATAAGTTTTTCAACATTGAGGCGAGTTGCTTCCCCTATGAGCGTTCCGCAAACCACGCCATGCGGTATGTCAACCATAGCGCCGATTGATGAAGCCAACCCGTGCACAATGCCCAGACCTGCATTGGCAAGCACAATGCCGGAAATAAAAGATGCATAAGCCAGCGCACCGCGTGTCGCGCTGTCTTCACTTTGTGACGAGCAGGCAGCAGTAAGATTATCCTTTACATATTGCAATCCGGAGTATGCCAGCGCATCGGTCAAGGGTGAGGCCTTGCTTGACGTGTATGCCTCAAGTAATTGCGTAAAAGCGTCCATTCCGCAGGCTGCAGTGATGTGTGGGGGGCAGGAGAACGCCAACTGAGGATCAATCAACACGCGGTCGGGAACGAAATTGTCATGCCGCAACGATTTTTTAAAGCCGTCTTTGCCTAAGCGGCTTATTACGGCGTTTTTGGTAGCCTCGCTTCCCGTTCCGGCAGTCGTCGGAACAGCGATGAAGGGGATTTTATGGCCGGGATGGGATTTCGTGCCCACACCTTCAAGGTATTGTTCAACCGGTTCGTTGAACGGCAGCATGGCACTAATCGCTTTGCCGGCATCGATAGTGCTTCCACCGCCTACTGCACAAACGGCGGCAATATCACAATGAGCGTAGGCCGAGATCGCCTCATCTACCATTTCGGGTGACGGCTCAGTGCTCACCGAAAACCAGTGAGTGGTGATATCTTTTCGACGACAGGCATTATGCAGTCGATCAAGCACTCCAGATTCTTTAAGCGAGTTCGCGCCGGTGACAACCAGAATTGTGCTTCCGTACTCGGCAAGAACATTCGGCAGACTGGTGACGGATCCTGATTCAAAAGTTAATTTAGGAATACGTGCAAATGAAAAGGAAGGTATCTGTGCCATGACCTATTCCGGTCTGATGGCGGTATAGGCGGTGCCCTCACGTGGTTCAGCCATCCAGTTCGCAACCGTTTCACGCCACGTCCTGTAGTGCTCGGCTTCTTTGTGCGCTTTTGCGGCTTCTTTCGACTCCCAGGCTTCGTAGAGGATGAACCGTGCCGGATCATCATCACTTTGCAGAATATCAAATCGACGATTTCCGAGTTCCTGTATCGAATGCTCGTGATTTTCGATGGTAGCCTGAATAAATTTATGGATGTGTTCCGGAGCAACATGCACGCTTACTGACGTAACAATCATGGCAGTTTCCTTTCATGCAGCAAATGAAAATGAGCACTCGAACTCAAAATATATTTCGCGCACAATAAAACCATGTGCTTTCTGAAGCGGTTGTCGATTTGATGCTGAAGCATCGACGACGGATCAACTGCGAAAAATCTGCCCCCATACAGGCAAAAAGTATCATCGTCCATCGGTTAATCCGGGGGTGAACTTTAACGCTTTTTTCTTCTGGTGCACTAATTATTTCGAATCAATTGCATAAGTTGTTTAATAGCAATATCTTATAGGTTAAGCTGGGAAAGTCTGGATTTCTCACTTTCATATTCCCGGCCATGGCACTGTGATTGCTCAGGAATAAATCGGTATTTGTGATCTTATCATACTCGAGGAAATGTATGTTCGGAGATATCTTTTTTAGAAATTCCTCTCTTCCTGCGGTTATGAAAAGCCTGGACGCGGCGATGTTGCGGCAGCGGGCAATTGCCAATAACATCGCCAACGTGAACACTCCGGGATATCGTAGGGTTGAGGTTGCCTTTGAGGGGGAATTGCAGAAAGCCCTTGACCGGACACGGCTCAAGGGCGACAAAACCGATGACGACCACCTGCCAATTGGCCGCAAAGATGTGGCACATGTCCATCCCAAAGCTTGGCGCCCGGTTGACTGGTCGTTGCCCAGTGGAGTCAATAACGTCGATATCGATACTGAAATGGCAAAGCTTGCCGAAAACCAGATCATGTTCAACTATGGCGCCCGATTCGTTAAAGGCGCCTATCGTAAACTCAATGCGGCAATACAGGCCAGAAGTATTCCGGATCAATAATAGCACGGTAAGGAATTGTTTATGTCAATGAACGGAATTTTTTCTGCATTACGTATCAGTGCATCAGGACTACGGGCACAGCGTGTCAAGCAGAATGTCATCTCGTCAAATCTGGCGAATGCGGAAACGACACGTACGTTGGATGGAGGTCCGTATCGCAGGCAGTTTACCGTATTTTCGGCCGATGCAGATACCAGAGATGTGCGCCTGCTCAATAAAATGCAGGGACTCATCGGTGCATCGACCGATAGCCAGCACCTGCCCATACCGCCCGAGAATTTTCCACGTGATGAGCGCTTTTTCGGCAACGGTGTGCGCGTAGCCGAAATTCGTGAGGACAATAAGCCGCCGAAACTGGAGTATGATCCTGCACATCCCGATGCGGATTTGCAAGGATATGTTGCCATGCCAAATGTCAATGTCGTGCGTGAAATGACCGACATGATTGCCGCAACTCGTGCGTATGAAGCTAATGTCACTGCTTTTAATGCAACGAAGAGTATGCTCATGCAAGCTTTACAAATGTAATGAGGTAGCGAATGGAAATGCAATCTGCATCCTCGATATCCGCATGGAATGACTTCGTCAAGCTGGCGAGCATTGCCCGTTCACGCAATCCGGCGCTGAGCGGTGCTTTAGCCGCAAAACCATCCCCGGGGACAGGCACGACCAAGAGCTCTCTGACCCCTGCGCACTCGCCCGGTCGATTCGAACATAATTCGGTCTACGCAACCATGCGCAAACAGCAACCCGCACTTTCCATCGGCAGAAACTTTGATGCGTATGCGTAAAAAACGTATAATAATACCAGCCATGATAAAATTATCACCTTTATACAAGCAGAGGACCTCATGAGTCAGATCAACCCAATCGGACCAGTGCAGGGACCAAACGCCGGACCAAATAGCGGCAAGATCCAGCCCGGCGCCAAAGATGTTCCAGCGTTTAAGGAAACGCTAAAATCGTTCATGAGCGATGTCAACTCGATGCAGCATAAAGCCGACAAGTCAATTGAA
The DNA here is from genome assembly GCA_014728295.1 of Chitinivibrionales bacterium. Taxonomy (GTDB): domain Bacteria; phylum Fibrobacterota; class Chitinivibrionia; order Chitinivibrionales; family WJKA01; genus WJLW01. The sequence continues at coordinate 5,967 of WJLW01000039.1, forward strand.
AAAATGGCTGCCGGTGAAATCAATGACGTGCATCAAGTGATGAACGCAGTGGAGGAGGCAAAAGTCGCCTTTAATATGATGATGGAAATCAGAAGTAAGGTGATGGACGCCTATCAGGAAGTTATGAGAATCAGGTTGTAAACTAATCTAAATTGTCAACTGCCGGACGTGTCGGTGGTTGATGGTGTATTGCCGGCAGGCAATGCATGTATAAGCGAAAAAACGGCAGGTACTTCATGGCGGAATTTTTTAAGCAACTCATTGCCCAGCTTTCGGCAATCTGGCAAAAGCTCTCTCTTCAGCAAAAGATAATCACCTCATCTCTTGTCGCCTTTACCATTTTGGGCCTGATCGGTTTGTTGATGTGGAGTGCAGGAACTCCCAAGGCGGCCGGAATGCAACGACTGTATTCGGATTTGCAGCTTGAGGAGGCCGGTGTCATTACGCAAAAGCTCGATGACGCCGGTATCAGATACAAAGTTGAAAACGAGGGCAGGACCATTCTGGTTGAAGCTAAGAGGCTCTATGAAGCCCGCATGTCGCTTGCTCGTGAGGGATTGCCCAAATCCCACGGTGTCGGCTATGAGCTTTTCGATAAAACCAATCTTGCCATGACCGATTTTGTTCAAAAACTGAATGCCCGACGGGCACTGGAAGGTGAGCTGCAACGCACAATCGAAGGACTTGAAGAGGTCAAATCAGCCCGCGTTCATATTGTTGTCCCCGAACCGACCATTTTTCTCGATCATCAAGGGGATACAAAGGCTTCGATTGTGGTAAAAACGATTCCCGGTCAGCAACTCAATAAAGACCAAATCAGGGGCATTTCGCATTTGGTTTCGTCAAGCGTTGACGGACTCAACATTGACAAAGTCTCAATCATCGATTATGAGGGCAGGTTGCTGTCGAGTCCGTTCGGTGCGGACGAAACCGCACTGGCAAGTTCCCGCAATCTTGAGTTGCAGCAGAAGGTCGAAACCTATCTCGAAAACAGCGCCCAACAGATGCTTTCCGGTGTTCTGGGGCCCAGCAAGGCTAAAGTCAAGATCGCCGCCGATCTTGACTTCGACCAGGTCAACAAAACAATGGAGCAGTTCGATCCGGAAAGCCGTGTGGTTCGTTCAGAGGAACGCAACGATGAAAACACAAAAAATGCGCCTGACGGTGATCATCGGCGTGAGCGCTCACTGACCAACTATGAGATCGACAAAACCGTACAACACATCATGCAGGAAATCGGTAATGTCAAGCGCTTGACTATAGCTGTAGCTGTTGACGGACGATACGATCAGAAGCAGGAAGAGGAAGAAGAGGCCTATGTCCCGCGCTCTTCCGAGGAGTTGCTTAGTATCGAGGAAATGGTCAAAAATGCCGTCGGATATAATCTGGCGCGTGGCGATGAGATTGTCGTCACCAACCTGCAGTTTGCCAATGAGTTTTTGCGCAAACAGCAAAAAGAGCTGCGCGAGCAGGAACGCATGGAATTCTGGTTGACAATTGCCAAATATGTCGCTATCTTTTTAATTGCAGGGTTCTTTATCTTCTTCCTGCGGTATCTTGCAAGAACCCTTGCGGAGGCAATGAATCCACCGGTACCCGAGGTCGAAGCACTTGGTGGCGCCGAGCTGATTCCCGATGAAATTCCCGAGGATGTACGTCACAGTTCCGAAGTGCTTGAGCGCGTCGAAATGCTGACGCATGAAGAGCCCACCAATATAGCATCTATCATACGTCAATGGCTCAATGAGCAACAACCTCAGGCCGCGAATAAATAGACTAAGCCGGTTGTCTTGATGTTTGCACGGGGAAGTGATATACTCTGATTACTAAGCGCGTTATGACAGACTTTACTTAAGTCAAGAAAGCAAGCGGTTATGCCGGGACGAGAAAGCGACGGACGCGGCTTTTACAAGGAGAACTACGAATCGGACAGGAAAACGGGGAGTGCCGCACCCGTTACGAATCTGTCCGGTCCGAAAAAAGCAGCCATTGTCATGGTCGCACTTGGCAGTGAGGCATCATCGAAAATATTTAAGAATCTTGATGAGCCTGAAGTTGAAATCCTTTCGACCGAAATAGCCCGCATAGACAATATTTCCGCAGATGTGCGCGAAGCTGTATTGGAAGAGTTTCATAGCCTCGCTATGGCCCAGCAATATCTCGCTCAGGGCGGTATAGATTATGCCCGTGAAATCCTCGAATCTGCCCTCGGACCGCGCAAGGCCAAAGAGATTCTCGAAAAAATTCAACAGACAATTCGTACAACCGGTTTTAACCTTCTCGAAAAAATCGATCCCAAGCAGTTGGTAAACTTTATTCAGAAGGAACACCCACAAACTATAGCCTTGCTACTGGCGCACATGGAACCGGCTAATGCATCCGGCATTATCTCCGCCTTGCCGCAGGAATTGCAGGTTGACGTTTCTACGCGCATTGCCACCATGGAAAGTATATCCCCTGAAACGCTCGGCCAGGTGGAAGAGGTACTGGCTGGGCAGGTGCGCTCGCTGTTTGGCGGTGATGTTTCGCAGGTCGGCGGCGTCAAAGCGGTTGCTGAAATGCTCAACAGCGTCGACCGGGGGGCCGAGAAGAATATCCTGGGCAACCTTGAACGCGAAAATCCTGAGCTCGCCACCGAAATTAAGAACCTCATGTTCGTTTTTGAGGATGTCATGCTGTTGGATGATAAATCGATGCAGCGAGTGCTCAAGGAAATTGATACCAAGGAGCTTTCGCTGGCGCTCAAAGGGGCATCGGAAGAATTGCAGGAAAAGTTCTTCCGCAATATGTCGTCGCGTGCATCCGAGATGATTGCCGAAGAGATGGAATACATGGGACCTGTGCGGCTAAAGGATGTTGAGGATGTTCAGCAGCGGATCGTTGATGTGGTGCGTCGTCTGGAAGAGGACGGCGAAATTATCATCAGTGGTCGCGGCGGGGACGAAGAAATTATCGTCTAACAGGAATCATGTCCTATGTCTCAAAAGGATTATACTCCCGAAGATGTCTCTTCCCTCATAGATTTCATTCTGGAGAATAAAGATCCCGCCGTCGTCGGCTTGCGCAAAATTTTGAAAAATAAGCAGACAGAGGGAAGGGACTATCCGCTCAAGCAACTGTCAATGGATGAGCTTTCTTCCACGCGTATTCGTGAAAAAATATTCGACAAATCCGAACGCAGAACGATTGAGCTTGAACAGAGCGTCATAAAACTGCAGAAGCAGATCAAAGCACAGGAGGCACGCCTCAGCCGGGCAGAAAAAGAGGCATTTGAAAGAGGGTTGAATCAAGGACGCGCAGAAGGAGCACAGACGGGACAAGAAAAAGCTGCAAACGAATACGCCGCACGACTTGAGGATATCCAGCAACAAATTGCGATCATGTTTAAAAATGTTGCGCAAGAGCAGCAAAGAATATTTCACGATTCATACGGTTTGCTGCTCAAGTTGGTATGTAAATTGACAAAAAAGATTTTACAAGTCGAACCCACGCTCAACAGAGACATCGCCCCGGCGCTACTCAAGGAAGCGCTCGCCTATATTGCCGATAGAGAAAAACTGGTCGTACATGTGTCCACCCAGGACCTGGAAACGGTGTCCGAGCGCAAGGATTTCTGGCTGCCTGTTGGTCAACAACTGCATAATGCTGAAATTGTCGGCGACGATACCATGCAACCCGGTGACTGTGTGATTGAATCCGGCAGTGGCCTGGTTGACGCCCGGCTGGATATACAATTGCGCGAGCTCGATGAGCTTATCGAAAATCTCTGGCAAAGCATGAAAGCGGCCTCCCCGGAAAAACCACCCGAAGTTGCACGTGACGCCGAAGAATCCATTCCGCCTTCACCGCAAAGCGTAGAGCCACCGCCCGCACCGGTTCCCCAGGAAAAAGAGAAAGCTCAGGAGCATTGCGCACGAAACTCAGATCCACTTCCGCAATCGGATGAGGAAGGGTTCCGGGAAGTGCCGCTGGACTACAATGAACCGGGTAACGGATAGACGCCGATGTCAATGGATACAGCCGGCTATCTTCAGCCATTTTTGAATCTTGTTGACGATTCCATTCCCATTCGCGTAGTGGGCAAGGTAAGTGAGGTGATCGGCTTGCTGATTGAGTCTGTCGGACCGACTGCCTCAATTGGCGATGTGTGTTTGCTGGAGAGAAGCGGTATGCCGGTCGGACGCGCCGAGGTTGTCGGTTTTCGCAAGAACCGTACGTTGCTAATGCCGCTGGGAACGTTGGAAGGTATACATCCCGGCATCGACGTTGTTTCGACAAAAAAGCCATTGACCGTCGGTGCAAGCAAACACCTGCTGGGGCGTGTTCTGGATGGCCTGGGGCAGCCGCTTGACGGAAAAGAAATGCCCGTTTGTGAAACTGCACGGCCCGTTATGGCGAATACGCCCAATCCACTCATGCGCCGGCGCATCAGTGAACGATTTGAAACCGGGGTGCGGGCAATCGACGGATTTGCCTCTGTAGGTAAGGGGCAGCGCATGGGTATTTTTTCCGGCAGTGGAGTCGGAAAAAGTGTGCTGATGGGTATGATGGCCCGCAATTGCGTCGCTGATGTCAACGTAATTGCACTTGTTGGCGAACGGGGCCGTGAGGTGCGTGAATTTATCGAACGTGATCTGGGAGAGGAAGGGCTGAAGAAATCGGTCGTTATCGTGGCAACCTCTGATCAGCCTGCCTTGATACGATTGAAAGGTTCCCTGGTCGCCGCCACAATCGCGGAATACTTCAGGGATTGCGGAAAAGACGTATTCTTTTTGATTGATTCAATTACGCGGCTTGCCATAGCCCAGCGTGAAATCGGGCTGGCTGTTGGTGAACCGCCCGCTACCAAAGGCTACACCCCCTCGGTATTTGCCTTGATGCCCAAATTGCTCGAACGCGCAGGAACCTCTGAGAGCGGAACGATTACCGGCATGTTCACCGTGCTTGTCGAATCGGACGATATGGATGAACCTGTTGCCGATGCAGCTCGCAGCATTCTTGACGGCCATATCGTGCTCTCCCGTCAACTGGCGCATCGCAATCATTATCCGGCAATAGACATTCTGCAGAGTATATCGCGTTGCATGCCGGATGTAATATCTGCCGAACACGCCGCAACAATTGCCCGGCTCAAGGACTATATGGCTGCATACGCCGAAAACGAAGATCTTATCCAGATAGGCGCGTATGTAAATGGTACCAACGAGCGCGTAGACAAAGCTATTGCACTGCATCGCCCACTTGAGACGTTTTTGCGCCAGGAGCGTACCGGCAACTATTCCTTCGATCAGAGCGCCGAAAATCTGCAACAAATTCTGGCCCTGGCAGAGCCAAAAACATGATACCCGGCCGCTGTGCAGAGACAGTCATGATGAGCACGGAGTAACGATATGCGGCGATTTCTCTTCAGGCTGGAACCTGTTTTGCAGATGCGAAAGCGGCGTGAGGATAGCGTCAAGCGTGATCTGGCGCGCAAAAACGGCGAAATTGACAGCGCGCGCAAGACGATGAACTCCCTGACCGGCGAATTGCAGAACCTGCAGGAGCAGGAAAAAATGAGGCGCGCAACCACTTCGGATATCATCGGTCTGCGTCACTCGGTATCATACCGGCACAAGCTCAAAATAGGCATGCTTCGCCAGGGCCGACTAATCGATCGTCTGCGCAAAGAGGCCGGCGATATCCGGCAGGATCTGGTGGATGCTAAAAAAGAAGCCCGGGCAGTCGAATTGCTAAAAGAAAAGCAGCTTGTTGAATGGCGCAAGAATTATCGGTTAGAGGAGCAGAAATTCATCGATGACATTTCTCAGCAACAATATATTCGCAGACAATCGGCTACTCAGAAGGATCGTTCAGCTTAAGCGTCTAAGCCCTTTGCTGCTTTTGCTGTGCACCGGCGTTCAGGCCGGTGAACGTACCTGGACATCTTACGCATCCGGCTATCAGTCGAGCAATGTTTTTGCTGCCGACTCGCTGACGCTGGCACCCGCAGATACCACCTGGGCAAAAATCTGGGGCGATTCGCTGCTTCGCACAGGTACAAACCCGACGCGGTCTCCGTCAGTTCAGCCGGTTGATGCCGACCGCTTTACCTTTTACTGGTCCGACTCATCTTCCTTTGGAGCTGCAAAAGAAGATGTTTACAAAAAGGATGTCGTTTTGAATTCAGCCGGTGCGGCAGGCCAAAGCGCTTCTCAGGTTTACTACGATGGCGCCTATCGAATTACCTATTTGCACAGTGTCACCGGCGCAACGCAGCAGAGCGTCAGTTTTCTGGATAACAGCTTTGCGACGCTGCATGTTACTTCGGGAGTGCATACGCTCGATATTATCGCGAATGTTACCCCCATCGGGTCCCTGTGCCATCTCAGAAACGATACCCTGCTGGTAACCTATCGGGTGAACAACACCGAACTGCGCATACGCAAGGTTGTACCATCAGGTTCCGGTATCGCTACTATTAGTGACCATCTCGTCGCAACTGCAAGCGGTGCCGGCAGTGACATACTGTTTAATTCATCGATTGTGGCCGACAGTAACAGCACGGTCGTTCTGCTTTTTACACGGGGCGCCAATGTAGACAACAACCGCAAACTCGAATACAAAGTAATGGATGCTTCGCTGGCAACCCTTGACAGCGGGCAGGTCAGCACGGATATCGGTGACCCGACGGGTTTTTTCTATTATGACGATGCGCCGATAGTTGACTTGCGCAAAAACAAATTTGTTGCCGTAAGCTGGAATACCGCCGGCATTAGAGCCTATGAGATGGACTGGACCGGCAGTGCTTTGCAAATTCAGACTACCCGGTTGCTCTCGGGAGCTCCTTTTCGCTCTGCCAATATAGCCACCAACGGTAAGCAACTTGTTATCGCCTGGAAGGGTGATATCAATGGTGACGGTCGCACGGCAGCGGAAGGCTTTGTGTACGATGTCGGCGGCGGGACGATTGACTTCGGGGCGCGTGACACCTTCATCTTCTCCGATCCTTCAGTCGATATTCCAACCGATGCTCCGGTCGATGCTGTGCTGGCACTGGGAATTGACACTCTTGGTTCTCTGGCGGTTGCCTGGCCCGGAGAGCGCTATGCTACCGCTGCTATCTGGGCCATTCGCCCGGTGCTGCATGCGCAGGGCTCCTGGATTTCGGGTGTTGATTCGCTGATGCTTGCCGCGGGAGATTCCGTTCGTATCACCCGTTCGGCAATTATGACCGCCAACTCGCAATACGGTAGCGTGCGCGACTCGATTCGTATCGGAAGTGTCAGTGATCCCGCAGATGCAGCCAACTGGCAGGCATTTGCTAATCTCGATGCCGGCGTCGAGGTTGAAGTACCTGCCTCCGCCGCCCCTATATACTTTCAAATCAAACTGGCCCTTGATCGCAACAATGTTGATTCGTTACGCACCCCGATCGTGCGGCAAAACGGCATTGCTTGGAATACCAAGCCGCGTTTCAGTTCACTCGACACTGTGCAAAACGGTGATATGTTTATAGCGCCCGGCATTTTTGGCGACACAATAGATCTGCAGGCACGCAGTGATTCCGCATATCTCGTCTATACATTGCAGGATGCGGACAGCGGGGACAGCGTATTTGTGTCCGCGCACATCACGGCGTCACGCATCGATACCGTGGTTGCTGATGTCAATTACCAGTCGTCAACTGTTGCAGGCCCGTTTTCCGCGGTTGATACGGTTTATACTTGTTTGTTGACTTCAGAAGATGAACGCGGGTGGGAGTCCCGGCCGGCGGTGGTCTACCTGCAGACCTACAACAGTCCGCCGCATATCATCGTGCGAGCTGTGTGGGATTCCAGCTTGACGGGCAGTCGCGATACGGCGGCGGTCGTTGGGCAGCGCAGCATAAGTATCCAGAATACCGATTCGCTGGAAGTGCTCTACGAGCTGAGTGACAGCAATGACGCCGATGTGCGTGCCTACCTGCTTGTCAACGAAAGCCCCGTCGATTCCATTGGTCCCGGGCAAATCGGGGATTACACCGTGCGCGCAGCTCAAGTTGCATCAAGTGGTTTTCATGATATTAAGCTCCGCTGCACCGATCCCGATACTACGGTTGAGCACCGCATTGTCTTCGGCGTCAACTACCCGCCCGAGTTCAGAAGCGTGAGTGCCGGTCAGATCCCGGTCGCCGATGGAGATTCCCTTGCAGTGCGCCTTTTTAATCCGTTGACCTTTGACGTTGGCGTGTTTGACAGCAATCTTGCCAGTTGGGACTCACTGACCTATCGGTTCGCGACACCACGCTTCGATTCTGCTCAGGCCGGGTCACTCTTTACTTTTACGCCTGCTCAGCGGGATTCATCGCTGGTAATATACCTGAGCGATTTTTTTGGCCAAACCGACTCCATGCGGATTAAACTGGCCTACCCCTGGATGAGCATCGATTCGCAGACAAATCCGGTGTACGCCGCGCGTAAGGATTCTCTAAGCGGCGGGTTTCCGGTGATCGCTCGATCTCCGGCACAAGATACTATGATCCTGCCCGTTTTCAACAGCGGTACCCGTGTTCTTAACATTACCGGACTGGCATTTGCCGGTGATACCGGCGGTTGGCTGTCTGTAGGCATAGAACAGGACAATGCGCTTGTGTTTTTTAACTCACTTGACATGAGCTATCCATTACAGCCGGTTGCAATTGCCGCGGGCGATACGCATGCAATCAGTATCGTTGTGCGGGGAGACGGCATGCAGGGAGACGGTTTTATGCGGGATACGCTTATCATTGCAACCGACGATCCGGTGCATCCCTTTGACACCCTCCCCGTTTTGCTCGAATACAATGACCTGCCCATTATCACCTATGTCGCTTTTGAATTTGATATGAGTAAGCCATACTGGCTTTCGAAGCAATCATCGACCGCACAAGCACAGCACTACGTTTTCCCGCCGCATGCCCAGGTCTCGCTTTTTTTCTCGGAACCGATCGCTCCCGCATCTGTCAATGGCGCATTGCGTGTTTACAGCGTGCTCGATTCCGTTGCTACCGGTCAGGCAAATGATTTCCAGTTGAATACCAGCTGGTCCAACAACAACCGCAAACTCACCATTACCCCCACATATACGCAGCCGAGTCAGGCATTCGGGGGGTTGCTGCCGCCACCGGGAAGCTATATACCCACCGATTCAATCGCCTTTATCATTACTTCAGGCATTACCGACGCCGCCACGACACCATCAGGACCCAACGCGCTGGACGTCAATCAGGATTATTTGCGTGACGCCAATGCCGACACCATGATTGCGGTGCGCGTCGACAGCATCAAATTCATGCTGCAACAGACTTCACCGGCAGCAGGCGACAGCACGATGCCCGGCCGGCCGGTATCGCTGGTTTTTTCCGCACCGGTATTCGACGGTTCGATCGATGCTTCTTTTGTCAATAATCGCAGTTTACTGGTGACATCGCTGCTTAACAACTGGGCGCCGGTTGCATTCTCGTCAGTAAACGTGTCCGGCGCCACGGCAGTCTTCAGGCCCGCAATTACGTTCTACTATGGCGACAGTATTGCCTGTGTCTATCGGGCCGCTACCGGACGCGATACCCTCGGCTATCCTGCTGATGCAAATAATGACGGTATTCCGATCAACCTGTTCGATTCCACCGCGCAAACCGACGATGTGCGCTGGGCATTTACGATTCAGGATATCGGCCTTGTCGATGTCACACCCGACAGCGCCAGCAGTATTGCCGATATTCATACACCGATTTCACTTACCTTCAACGGTCCGGTTTTTGCCGGTATGGCCGATATGCGCAACATGGCCAATAATACAACACTGCACGTGAAATCAAAATACGGTGAGGGATTGCCCGCCCTTTTTCGCACGATTACCCTTTCCGAAGATTCATTAACGCTCACCTTTCAGCCCGATAGTGCATTTTTCAGTAAGGACAGCGTTTCTTGCATTTTCTGGGGATTTCCGCGCACGGTCAATTATGCTTCGCCGCAGCAGTTGCCCGACACGATACACAACGGCATGGCTGCATACGAGTGGTTCTTTTACACGCGCAATGTGTCGTTTTATACCTATCCAAATCCTTACAAGCCGGGGGCAGACACGCGTCACTGCGGAAATCCCGGTGCGCCGTGCGGCATCTGGTTTAAGAATCTGCACTCGCTTTATCCGCAAGGCGGCAACGAAGTCGCTGTTGTCATTCTCAGTATCAAAGGGCATCCGCTGTTTGACACGCGCGCAGCAGGTGACGCAATCCGTTTTCGACCCGGCAGCGGTGAGCTTCGGCCGCAGTGGAAATGGAATACCGCCAATCAAAAAGGAGACCTGGTCGCTTCGGGACTCTACTTTTACATCGTGTATGATCCGGCAGGCAATGCGCTTGCAAAAGGCAAGCTGATGATCGTGCGCTAAGCCGTGCGGATTGTGTGCAAACCTGCTTGCATGTAATTTATTAAAGATGGTTGTCAACAATTCCACCACAGCACATTTTTCTGCTACAATCCGGATGCATCGTCCGGATATATGCTGCCGTAAACCCGGAATCGTGCGTCTCTCTCAAAAATCCGAATGAAACGTGCCCTTCGGCTTGCTCTGATTGTTCTCATGCTGCAGGTTCGGCTGATTTTCGCTGAATCAATTATTATTGATGGCAGCGCTGTGCCGCATCTTGTCGGCGAGAAGCTTTCCAGCATACGTATGATTGATGCTGACGGCAAGCCTATACCGTTCCAGATTGATGAGCTGACGTCAGACGGTGAGTACCTGTGCGACCGCGGCGCAGAACCCAACGATTCGCTAAGTAACGGAATTTTAGATAGCATCGACGAGATTGTCTTTTTGCGCCAGGATGCTTCCCCACTGGGCCCTGACAGCGGCAGCACGGTTATGCACTATCAGAAGGATCTCTGCATGCCGCTCGAATTCGGTAATTTCCCCAACCGGCGCCGTGTCTACATTTGCAACAATCCCACGTTCAAGCGTTCTACTAAAAGGTATATGACCTACGATCACTCCACGCAACTGGTCAAAACTCCTTGGTATTACGCCGAATTTGGCAATAAGCGATTTCACTTTGTTCGGGCCGGTGTTAAAAAAGCGGGAGCCGACGGATACATCGATCTGACCAATGAATTGCGTATACAAATTAAGCTCCGGGCATTATGGGGCTTGCTGCCGATTTCGTATAACGAAGAGAGCATGATCTGCCATGTCAAGCGATACAAAACCGGTCCGATCCGGCTGGTCCGGCGCGGCGATTTTCACCTCAGCCTGGGTCTCGGCATCAAAGGCAGTCGCGCGTCCGTCAATCAGATCTGCTATCCGCAGATGGTGCGCGTGCCGGTTTATGTTCATCTGCCGATACGTTTCCACAATTTGTTCAAAGAGGCCTGGATTGAGATGTCACCGGTCATCCGTCCCGAAGGCAAAGATTACGACTTCAAAGTCAAGCGTCACCATCTGTCCTTTCCGCTCGGTGCGCCCGGGACGCTCGACACGCTGGTACCCATCACGCCCACCAGGCAGTTCATGCGGGTTGACGACGGCTCGAATGGATACGGCTGGCTGCTTGAGACCGATATGGGCGATAACTTTCTGGACGGCAGCGGATTTCTGATTAAACGCCCTTCCGAACGAGGCGGTATAGCGCATTGCGGATTCCGGCTGGCCGTGCGCGACCTGCCCCGAGGCCGTTATCTCATTACCAACTGGGTTATGTTTGCCGACCGCAATGTCGAGGAGCTTAATGCTATGTACCTGCATGTCATCGCCCCCACCCGCGTTCGAATCGGCAACCGGCATACCCTCATCAATCGCATTCGTACGGTGCATACCCGGGCCGAAAAACGCTGACAGCCTACCTCTCGGGAAATCATTTGTCAAGACCCATTGTTAAACCGCCGCATTTTACGTTGACCCGGGTTGAGCGCATATCGTACTATTTTGACAACTGAAACTTATCAGGATGTAGTGCACCTATGCTGAGAAAGCAGGAAACAGACTCACGACTTCCCGAAGAGTGCTCACTGCAGCAATTGTGCCGGGGCGTAATGGAGATGCATTTCGTCTTCGAGGAGGTGAAAGATTTTATCGAAAAGCAGGCTTATGCGGAATGTAAAGCAGGTAAGCTCGATGCATCCATTACCGCGCTTGAAGATGTTGCCGCCTTTTTCGAGGCCATCGAAAATAAAAATGAAGAAGTCACCCAGGATCTTGCTGAAGTGTATCTGCTGATCGGCGAGCTGTGCCAGAGCTTTGACAGAATTGCACAAAGCATTCAATGGTTTCGCAAAGCCATCATTGTTGACGATCGCTATCCACTGCCTTATGAAGAGCTGGCGTCTTCCTATTTCAAACTGGGGCAAATCGATAAGGCAATTCGCAGCTTGGAACAGGAAATCCGACTGGCACCCGGCAACTACTTTGCATACCTCGAAGCGGCTGAATTATACGATCAAGCCGGGCGTGTCGACAAAGCCGAAGAATGCATAACCCGGCTGCTCGATCGTGATCCGGATAATATTACGGCTTTGCACAGGTTGATCTGCCTGCATCTCAAGCATAATAGATCGGTCAATGTTTCTTTTTTGCGCCGGCGAATTGCCAATATTCACAAACCTATGCAGCGCGGTGAACTGCTTATCTGGTCGTACCATATGTTCAAACTCGGCAAAATCGAGGGCATTATGAAGGTCGCCGATGCACTGAACGATATTTCACTGCGGCAGATCGGGTATGCGGTTAAATCCTACATTCACCTGGCTATGAACGAACGACCGAAATTTATCCCCGCCGCACAGGCTTTGCTTGACACGTGCACTGGTAGAAGACAAAACTACCTCGATAGCCTGATTATGGAGTTTGGTGCGGTTTTTGGTAATGACGCCCGATTGCATCTGGCCTACGAGCTTAAAAACCTGCCTTAAGCCGGCTTTGCCGATAATTCACTCGAACGCGCATTTATCTCGCGCTTCCACACAATCTTCGCCTGATCGAACCAGAAATGCGGACTTTCCGGGCCGGAGATATTCAGATTTTCGGGCAGCGTTTCTGTCAATTCCTCAAACTGCTGAAAAGCCTGTGACGCCTCTTTTATCTTTTCGAGATTGAGCGACGCATTCATCAAAATGAAATATGATTTGGCCAACTCGGTGTGAGTGTAGTCGGATTTATTGTTCAGCACCTGAGTTACCCAGGTGCGGCATCCGTCAATAAGCTCTTTTTTCTGTTCCGTGGTTGCATAGCGAATCGTGAGGTAATTGAGATATGCAATAGTAAAGGGTGTCGCAACTTTTTTATTGACTGCCAGGCTTCGGGCGCATTTCTCCGAAAGCAGCCATGCGTAATAACATGCCTCTTTTTCGCGTGGATACCTGAATATCATTTCATTAATACTGCCAAGATCATCAACCATCTTTTTGCGGGCCTTGATGCCCTTTGACAAGACAAGCTTTGATTCGCCGTCGATCCGGGAGTGCGCAGTAATTTTGTCTTTAACCAGCCCGTTAAATAACCACACGTCGGGTGAAGCCATGTAGCATTCCATGCAGATGATCGGCATATGGCCCATGGCATTGATTTCTTCATCAGTGCCCTTAGGGTAAGCTATGGGAAATGGATCTGCACCTTTCCATTTCCAGTCGTATTCATTGGCGTCGATAAGATAGCCGATGACGTCTTTGGAACCGCACACGCCGCAGGAACAACTCAGTTTTGCAAACTGCTTGTCAGGCTCGGTACATGAACGATACCTATCATACTCCGAGGTAATTGCCTCTTTTTGTAAACCTTCGCAGTTGTCTATCAGGGTCAGCACTTTGTTCAAGTTTACACTTTCGATCATCTCCTTGACGGTGTCGGAAGGTGTCAGTATGTACAGTTTCGTTGAACTGTTTTCCATGCGTTTTTGCAGGTTGATGATCAGCCGAAATGCGCTCGAGTCAATAACGTTGACTTTCGAGAGATCCAACACCAGGTTCTTGCCGGGGTACTCTTCGATATGCCGCGTAAAGTGCGGCGCAAGCCTGGGTATCTCAGGAAGCCGTATTTCCCCTTCGATTGCATGGACATTATAGCTGTCGAATGAAGTCTGTACTATATCCATGACTGTTCTCCATAACCCTGAGGAAAAAAGTTATACATAAATGATACTTAATTCTATCATCAACGTACAAATATGTCAGCAGTTAATTTGTGATATATCACCAGATTAGTAATAGTATCATGTTGACTAATGATCTTCAACAGCCGGCAGAAAACGGGAAACAATAGTGCTGTACGGAAAAGAGCGCCGGTAATCGGTCAGTAGCACGGCCAGGCGGTGCAGAGCTTTAGGCGATCGCGCCGAGCCGAAGAGGGTGCCGCGGGTCGTAACGCTCCACGAATATTCTTCTTTGCGATGCCTGCTCAACAGCGTTATCGTGACCGGCATGTCAAGTGTGTCGTTGGTGATACGAGCCCTGTTGATTGAGATTCGCAACACGGCGGAAGCCGAAACCGAATCTGCAGCCAACTCGTACATCCCGCGGTTTTGCCGGTCGCGCAATGCCGTTGTCAGGCTGGTCCTGATTGCGTCAACTCGTTTGAGCAGCGTTGCATCGAAGCTACTGTCCTCGGGCCATTCGTCAAGGAGCATAAGCAGGTGCGTGTTGGCTACCGGGGCCACGTAGATGCGTTCGTGTGCGAGTGAAATATGCTTCTCTTTGGGTTGGTCGTGGGACGTGCAGCCCGTTAGCGCGAGAATCAGTCCGGCACAAAAGGCAGCAGATTTCCCGGTGAGTGGTATCATGGCAGCACCAGTATCTTTTGTTCGACGGGCCGGTCGCTTTTTCGGAATGACGATCCGGTATACACCAGCGCATAGTAGGTTCCCGGCACTATTTTGTGACCCAGGTTATTGCGCAGCGTCCAGTCGACCGTGCCCGGCCCACGATCGTGCTCGCGCCATTCCCACCAAGTGGAGCCCCGGTTTTTATCGACGTTGCAGACCAGGTTGCCTTCGAGCGTATAGACGCGTACGGATTGTATTTTGTCAAGCATGAACGTGATTTTGGGCAGCCTGGATATACGTACCGGGTTGGGATAGACCACCAGTGAAGCCGGAATCGGTTTGCGCGCGAGAAGTGAATAGCTTCCCTTGTGCCGCAACGAAAAGCTCCACCGGGCTATGTCGAATTGCTTAACAAGGCTGTCCTCCACCAGCCTCCACTTTTCCTCGAGCCCATCCCATCGGTACACTGCCAGCGAATCTTCGCTGATGTTGTGTGTGTTCATCAACGCTGCAAGTCGCCGATTTTTAAAAACGACGCGTGTTTCAAGGTCGTAGGTTCCGGCAATCCAGGCCGGCGGGAAAATGATATCTACCGGATCGGTCACCCGCAGCAGTGACTGGCTGGTCAATGCGGCGGCCTGCTGTTGAGTCGGTGTTACCGGCACAAAGCGCAATGTGCCGCGCAGGCTGTCTGTTGCAATAAAATCAATTGCAATCGAATCAACGGTTTTATATCTGTCGGTACGGCTGTAGCTGTAGCGTCCCGTATCTCCTGGTTCATAGCTGACCGGCAGCGTACCAAAGGTGACTGATGCCTGACGGTTGCGATCAACGTCACCGTTGGTTACCATCATCACCAGGCGGCTGAATTGACTCACGGGAAACACCTCGATTTTGCCCAGCAGATCTTTGGAGACCTTAATTGAGACAATCGAATCCTGACGCGTCGTATCTGCCCGGTGCATGATCAGACTTGCTTCGAACGGCGCGGGAAGCAGTGCACTGTCGCTGCCGACAAAAACGATGTCCAGTTTCTCATTCTGCGCAGCATCACAGGCATACGCAAAGGCCTGCATCCCCCAGTCGGCAACGGATTTGGTGATCGAATTTGTTTCGTCAAGCGAATCGATATCCACGCGCCATTCATCAAATGCACCGGCGTCCGGTATAAAGCGCGTGGTATCGGCGCGTGCACCGGTAAAGTAGGATGCCCGGTGGAATCTGTGCAAAAGACCGTACCAGTCATGGAGCGTGCTGTCACCGGCTTGCTGCAGGTTCTGGATAAACCCTGTTTTTGTCGCGTAGTTCGTAACGTGAACATTCCTGACAAAATTGATCCCGGGAGTGGCGTATGCATGATAGTACAGATACAGCATCAGCAAAGAGTGACGATAGACATAATTGGGAATTGCGTTGTTCTTATCGTCAAGCAGACCGGAATAAGGATTGCCAAAAAATCCCGTTGAATACTGATGGTAGTCGTCAATTTCGGGAAAGGCCAGCTCTTCCATCATGGTTGCCGTGCCCTCGAGCCAGGAGAATGGGAAATCATCCAGCTCCCCGCCGTTGGACAACTGGTGCGTCATGGCATACTGTATCGAATGGAAAAATTCATGCGCGGCCGTAACGAAAATACCGCTGGAAGGCATCGTATCGTATCCGAACTGCTCCCAGCCGGCCCAGTTGTTGCGGATGGTAAAGTGGCTGCTGAAACCCACGGCTTGCGCGCTGATGGGATCGCCGGGGTAGGTCAGGCCATAGTTGCCTGCACCCACATTGCCGATTATGACATTGTACTTTGACGGATCGCCTCTGCTGCGGTCGGCCGCCACCGGCTTGACAAATCCGAAACGCTCGATTTCCATTGACCAGGTGCTGTCCATGCCCCAGGCTACGATATCGATATAGTCCGGTATGCCGTTGGGGGCATTGACCTTCTCCCGCCAGTTTTGAGACGAGTAGCCAAAGGTATCAGCGGTATCAACCGCCTCGCCGTGAGCCGGATTCGTTGTATAGTAGATTTCGAAATTACCCCCGGGGGAAGCATACATGCGAAAATCGGCGGGAATTGCAAGTGCGCGCAGGTACGTTTTTTTGAATGCGGGGCTCAGATTTTTCCACTGCCGGGCAATGATGTGCAGATCGAGTTGGTCAACAATATGCTCACCCGCCGGCGCCACCATGGTGCGCGGATCCTTGCGTTCGAACCATGGCGATACCCGGCGCTCGAAGTGCCTGATTGCAGTTGCCGAAACATTGGTGCTCGCAAACAACCGCGCACGCTCGGTCCGATCCTCGACATGCAGCCGCCTGGCCGAAAGCGCCATCGACAGGCCGATAATCATACAAATGATATGACGCAACGGTAGTGGTGGGGTCGGGATATTCATAAGCAGATGATCGTATACTATTATATATCATAAGTACGTTTCAGGGGTAGGGATATTCGGTTTTTCGGTGATTGTGCAAAGGCGAGCCGCGATTCTCCGTCCTGGCATGCGCGCAATTGGGGCCGATTAATGCAAACGCTGTAACACATCAATTGTTTGCAGCGCTCTAATATATGTATTTTACCCGGGTTAGAAATCACGCGGGCTGTGACGGCATTAAGAAGTGGATACGAGTAGTTCGGCGTGCGTAATCCGGGTATTGCAGGCTGTAACCAGATGGCAATTGATCATACTGAATTCGGGATATGAGGAGGATGCGATGGCATGTGCATTCAAGGTCAGCCGTAAGCTATTTGTTGCATTGACAATCATCATTGCGGCTACACTTCACGCCAGGGTATGCGATCACACGCGCATTGCGATTAATTGCGGGGGCACGGCAATCTCATTCGGCAGCTGGCAGAGCGATTCGGCATATTGCACGACACTCGGCAGCAACTCTCAGCATACGATTGATGATACGCTGCAACGCCTTGAGCATGCATTCGCCGCGCCCTATGAAGTGTATTTTTCCCGGCGAGTCGCAGGGGGTAACGGCAAAATTGCCTATTCGTTTCCTGATTGCCAAAAGGGTACCTATACGGTTCGTTTGCATGATGCACAATTCCGACAGGGTATGGCTTCGGTGGACATCGTCGTTGAAGGCAGGCAGGTTCTTGAAAATTTCTCCGGATTTGTCGCCGCCGATAAGCTCAATGCCGCCGGCATAGTTGAGTTTGTTGCACGGGTTACTGATACTAACGGGCTTCAAATTGATTTTGTTAACAAAGGCAGGCGCCGCGCCGCCGGCATTGCGGGTGTGGAAGTTGTGCCCTGGATCGATGGAAATCCGGTTCCAGTTGATTACGGCAATTCGGCTGTGTTTACCACTAAGGCCCGGAAGCGGCAAGTTACGATGGCCGGCCGGTGTGTTGACAAAAACGACGTATCTCCGGACGACGCCTGCATTGCCGTCCTGGGCGATCTTGCCGGGACCGCGGAATTGTTTTCAAGTCCCATTGCGTATCCGTTTGGAGTAGTGCAGGCAACATCAGTAAATGATTCCGGAAAATTCACCCTGTCTTTGCCTCCGCGAGTGTTTCCCGTCATTCTTTCTGTTCAAGCGCCGGGCTATGCTGTCGGTGAAATAATGCTCGATTCGCTGCCGCCCGACCCGGTCGGAGTGCAACTGGCCCGGCTGCAAACACGCATCGTGCGAATCGCTCAGGGTATTGACGGAAAACCGTTGCATGGTGCGTTCGTCAAGGCATCGTTCGGTGATATCGGGTATGCTCGTATTGACTCCACCGATGTGACGGGGTGTGCAGCGCTTATCAATCTTGAACCCGGAAGCTATACCTTGTCGATTCGTTCGCCGGGGTTTCTGGAATACCGGGATGAACTGGTTATTGGGGAAGAAGGCCCGGATACCATCGGTATTGTCATGGACAAAGGTCAATCCATCTCAGGTCAAGTTGTTGCTGTCGGCACGGAGCAGACGCCAATCGCCGATGCCACAGTCTATGCCAATGTAATACGCTCAGGAATCCGACAAAAGGCTGTCAGTGATGCGAAAGGACAATTTACCATCACCGGTCTGCCCGACACCGGCTCACTTGTTCTTTCTGCCCGAAAACAGGGATATAATCAGCAACGAAGAAGCCGACGGGGCTTTGAGCCGATAGGTCTTGCAAACCTCGGTGTGGTTACAAAAGAGCAAACAACAGTCATTCTGGAACAAGCATCGCATTTGACGGTTCATTTCACCAATGACGAGTCGCTTGATGGGCGGGCTGTCTCCATTAACTATACCGGTAGACGGGGGCCACGCTTTCGGCCGGGCGGCGGAGGAAACATGATCAGGAATAATACATTTGTTTTCAAGAGCATTTCGCCCGGCATGCACTCATTTTCAATGGAAGTGGAGGGATACCAGCCAACCAATGACACTTCGGTTACGTTGAAACCGGGAGAAGGCCTGGACATTTCCGTCTATGTCAACAAGGGGCTTTCCCTGTCCGGCACGGTCACTTCGCCCTCATTGCAACCCATAGCAGGTGTGAACGTCACGCTTGGTGGAAGCAATGCCCGAAGTCCGGGATTTGTTATGCACAGTCGCAGGGAGACCTATGACGCGCGAACCGATTCTTCCGGCAGATTCAAGCTTGAAGGCTTGAAGGCAGGTACTGTCAGGTTTTCGCTGGAGCATGAGGAATACCGGACACTCGACACCAGTATCACTCTGGAAGAAAAAAAAGATGGTGATAATTTCAAAGCAAAGCTGCAGGTCGGCGCGGGCGTTGCGGGCAAGGTCGTGGATGAGCAACAGGAACCGGTTGCGCGTGTTCGAGTCGCACTGACACGATCCGGTCAAGTCCGTAATCGCATAGACAATATGGTGATGACGGGCAGAAACGGGGAATACTTATTCACCGGATTGGCAGCAGGATCCTACGAGGTAACGATCTTGTCCGAGAAGTATGTTGCCGAACGAAAAACAGTTCAGCTGACCGCCGGACTAAGGCTGGAACGTGAAGATTTCGTCTTGCGTGAAGGATATGCGATTACCGGAACGGTTTACCAGAACAATGAAGGCGCCAAGAACATCACGGTAATAGCAACCCCTCCGGAATTGAATGAAATTAACGCCAATTATTCCTACGCCCGGACGGACAATGACGGCAACTTTGAATTGAAAGGATTGACGCGCGAAAAGTATGATCTGCGTGTAGCTACTCGACAAACGGCCCGCATGCCGCAAGTTTACGCGACTATTGAAGCGCCTGCCGCCAATGTCGTCATCGAATTGGAAAAGGAGAAAGAATTCACCATCTCGGGCAACGTCAAGGGTGTGGATGGTATGGCAATTGAAGTATTTCAGGTCAAGGCGCAAAGTGCGAGCCGGGGACTCTTTTACCCCCACAGCAGGTTTCTGGATTTTTTCCACGGCGCCTATACCATGAAAGTGCCTGAGGTCGGTGCCTATAAAGTGGTGGCCCGGGCCGAGGGATATGCCCAATATATTTCAAAAACGATAACGGTTTCGGAATCCCGGGATCAAATTACCCACGACATAACGCTGAGCAAAGGGGTGACGCTGAAAGGTGTGGTCATCAGCGAAGCATCTCAGCCGTTGGCGAATGTCGCAGTTACTCCCGAAATCGAATCGGGTGCACAGACCTGGAACCGGGACAGAACGTTAACGACAAAAGGGACGCGAACAGATCGGCGGGGCGCTTTTATGATTCGCAATGTCAACCTTGATAACACCATTGTACATTTCGCAAAAGATAGATACCTTGCCAAATCAATTATACTCGATCCTGACGTGCAGGTGAGCCGCATGCAGGTTACGCTGGAAAAGGGAGGTACTGTCGAGGGCTATGTCTTTGACGATGCAAAGCAGCCGGTACAGGGTGTGCGGGTTGCGGTGACCACACATCTGAATGAACGGGCGCATCATTCCAAATACCGGTCCGAAACCGATAACAGCGGGTTTTATCGGATTGCCGATGTCGCTGCCGGGCCGGCCAGCATCACGGCAATCGAGCTTGATCTGTGGAAGTCAATCGAGATTCGGAAGGGGGTGACCACTACCGTGAATATTGAGCAGCCGGAATATATGGGCAAAATTACCGGAACGATATTGTTCAATAATGCACCGGTAGAAAGTGGAGAAATCAAGCTTTCCAATCCATTGCAGGCTGCTAATCGAACCGGCGAAAAAAGGGTTGAGGTTGCCGATGGAAGCTTTATATTTGAGAAGGTACGCCGCGGCAGCTACCAGCTTGCCTATCGAAAGGCAGATAGCCGGATATTTCAAAGATGCGCACTCGTTAGTGTTGGGCGGGATGAGGTTGTCAGTGTCGAGATAAAATTGACTTCCGCAGAAATTTCAGGGCGTTTGGTGCATAAAAAAAACGGCCATCCCATGCGCAACGTAATCATCAGCCTCAACGACGATAAAGAGCTGCACTGGATCAGTGGCGGCAGATCGGATATGGACGGCAGGTTCACCATCAACCATGTCGAGTCCGGCAGATATAGTTTAATGTTCATGATGCAGGGCTTTATTAAAAAGGTGATGCCGGTGTCGGTCGGTCCGGATGAATCCGTTGATTTAGGAACCATTGAGCTTTATAAAGGCCTCGACTTTTTCGGCACGGTCACCACCGCCGGCAGCAATGTCGCCCAAGCCGGCTATTGCTACTTGTACGATCGCACAACCGGCTATTTTATCGACCGCTTTGATATCAGCTCCGGAGAATTTCACTCGGGTTATCCTCTGGAGGAAGGAGACTATCTGGTTACTGCCGGTGCAGAAGGATTTTTTATGGATAACCAGTTTATGCGACTGGACAACGAAAAAGCATCCGTCACTCTCAATCTCGAGCCCTGCAAACCAGTTTTTATTACGGTAAAAGATAAGCACGACAATCCTGTCAAAAACGCCTATGTCTACCTGAGCAAAAAGTTTAACGACATGCCCGTACCAGTCGCTCAGCATGCATCGGAGATGGTGCTCAAAACCGACGCGTTGGGAAGAACCGAGATACGATCGTATTTCAAAGGCAACCAGAAAATTGTTGCGGGGCATATGAATTACAAAGATTATGTACAGGAATTTGATTTTAGCTCAGGGCAGGAGCGCAGGCTTGAGATCGTATTGTCGCATTAGTAGAGTTTTTTTAACGGTGAAAATAAGGGCACTTCTTCCCAAGGCACTCTTTATTGAGGCGGCTGAAATCGCAGGTGATATGCTGCCTATGGGAAAGCCCGTACTTTCTTGAGGCAAGATCAAGTGTTGCGAATGAATCTCGTTTGCAGCATCGCGGACCACCCAGTTTTGCGATGGTGAGCAGGCTTTCCCCGGTCATGAGATTTGCTTGTTGCCATTCATTCTTTTTCAAGGGTGTTGCATCGTGAATCAGGCTGACGAAGATACCGGCGCCAACCGCCGCACCGCAATTGCCATGAAATCCGCACGAGCCCCCCGGTACCTTTTCGGCGCGTTGGCGTGCCTGTTTGATTTTGCTGATTTTAGGCTGGGAGTCGCCGCGCTGATTGTAATATGCCGCCAGCAAAACTGCCGGTGTCAGGAAGTGATGCTCCGGCCCGTGCATTTTGATTGACGGATGCTTCATAAGCATTAGGGCGAGTTCTATCGGATCGGTTGTGGACGATGATGTGCAGTGCGCTTCGATGATGTCATTTGCCTGCATCGCGTGGCAGTAATCACATAGGTAGTGTCCGGCTACGCAGTGGGTGTAGGTCATCTCCCGGCGATTGCAGTAAATGCATGTCAGCTCGGAGGCATTCTTGACATAGGTCAGTTCTCTGCCGCAAACCACGCACCCGCTTTTTTCTTCCATGACGCGACCAATTCCAGTATACATACGTTAAGTGTGTAAAATACTACAACTACGCGTGGTGATTTCGGATAAAGCATCGATTATATTATTCAAAATTAACGGTACCGAGTCTTTTTTCTTGATGAAAGGAATGAATCATGAACAAGCTATTTGCGATTGTCTTCGTCGGCATATGCAGCGTGTTCGCTCAACAAGCCGGAGAAAGTGTAATCTACAAGGTCGATGGCAAAGATTATGAGGGCTACTATGTTTCGCCCGGCAAAAATGCACCGCTGGTCATGATCATCCACGATTGGGACGGATTGACCGGGTACGAAGTAAAGCGTGCCGGCATGTTGTTAAAGCAAGGGTACGCCGCATTTGCCGTCGACATGTTTGGAAAGGGCGTGCGTCCAACGAAAATCGATGACAAGAAAAAGCTTACCGGGGCTCTGTATGCAGATCGAGAGAAAATGAGACTTTTGATGGAAGGTGGTTTAGACGCCGCCAAATCAAAGGGAGCCAATGTAAAGAATGCGGTTGCAATCGGATACTGTTTCGGCGGAAGCTGCATACTCGAATGGGCAAGGGCCGGTGTTGAGCTGAAAGCGCTGATTTCATTCCATGGCGCATTGAGTAGCCCCCAGGGACAGGATTTTGCTAATGTCAAGGGGCAGGTGCTGGTTTTTCATGGTACGGCCGACAGGTCGGTTCCCATGAGTGATTTTGCCCAACTGGCTGATGATTTGGAAAACGCGGACGTCAGGCATGAAATGACAACCTACAGTAGCGCTCCGCATGCGTTTACGGTGTTCGGTTCCGATCGCTATCGTGAGGGCGCCGATAAAAAGTCGTGGCGACGGTTTATGGTGTTTCTGGAGAATGAGTTAAAATAAGTAATGAAAACTTAATCGAAACCTGGCTATCCCAAAAACCCGATTGGCGCCACGCCCTGGAAGCGCTGGCTGCGATTATTCGCACAACCGAATTAGAAGAAACCGCCAAATGGGGAGCTGCGGTATTTACCCTGAATGGCAAAAACGCTTGTTGGCTATTTGAAGCGGAAGAGAGTGCAACGGTATTAATTTAGAATCAACCAGCGGATTCACAGATTGTGTGATGCATTAGCCTTGCTTACCGCGCGGCAGTGATAAAATCTCGGTACCATTTCTATAGGCAGTGACAGTACCGGTTGACTGCGATAATGCAATGGCAAAGCAATTGACCGATATCGTGATGCCACAAGCTACTCGGTGCCGGCTACCTAATCCGCCCGGCAGATTGGCGCTTTGCGAATTTTTAATGAATGTTCCGGCACTGAGCACCGTTCCGTCCTTTTTTACGACAAATGCCCCGTCAATCGTGGCAAATTCCTTTATCGTTTCCACCAGGGTCGGATCTAAAATGTTGCGCACTTTTTCATCGTGTCCCTGAAACGGATTAATAACCATTTGCTGGGTGAACGGTTCAATATCCTCTTGCTCGTTTACCAAAACAAAAAGTGTTCCAATTGGTTTGCCCTCGCGTCCTTGTGTCCCAAGCTCCGAACAGATAGTTATTATTCGTTCAAGTATTTGTCCGAGACCGGCATCGGTGCTTTCTTCTGTGGCTACAAAAGGATCGAGTTGCTGCTCGATAGTAATTACCGAGAGCGTATCAATATGTGAGTGAGTATGTGAAGAGAGAAAAAGTACTTTATCCCCTTTTTTCAAGAGACCATGTGTCATTGCAACAAAGGTACAAAAGCGTAGAATTGAACCGGGCAGTTGATTTGCGTGAAAAGAGGGCAACAGAATCACGTGCTTAGTAGTACTCCTGCAAATATCGGCTATTGCCTGAGTGTACGTGGCAACTATGCACCTGGCTTCTTTGGCGAACGTGTCAAGAATTTTGCTCTCGTTGATGGTATGAATAACCGCAATTACGGCGGAGATGTCGGTTTCTCTGATAATTGATGCAGCATGCTTGAAGAGTGAACCGGTGATGGGAAGCAGCTTTTTGCCTTTGCCTCTGTGCCTGGTTTCAAGCCGGCGCAACGTCGATAGCGCATCTTTAGCCTGCACAACCTTATCGCGCTTCTCGGTATCGGTAAAAAATTTGGCAATTGCCTGCAGAATGTGCAAATGCTGTTGACGATATGCACTGCCGCCAATTACCAGTATAACAATGATGATGGGCTCTTCAGTGTCTATCTCATAGGGAAATCCATTCGGATTGCGGGCCATGGCAAAATGCAAGCCCTCGATGTCTTCTACATATGCATGTGGGATGGCGATGCCATTGCCGACATACGTACTCATCTCAGCTTCACGATATTGAATAGCCTGCACGATTCGTTTCTGTTTTTGCGATGAAGCATCAGGTATTGCGGCTTTTGACAAGCGAGAAAAAAGCTCCGCTTTGTCAGTCACCTCGATATCCAGTATGCTTTCTGCCGAGATGCTTTTGTAAAGCTTGATCGTGGATGGTTGTTCTTGAGTGCGAGGTGGTTCCATAATGCTGAGCTTTTCAGGAATGCATCTGTTTCAGCAAGCCGTTCTTGAATTCAAGTGACTTCTGGTGATTTTTATCAATTCGTAAAGCGTTTTCACAATCTTTCAGTGCACACTCGATTTCGCCGTTGTACGCATAGGCCTGGGAACGCTGCAAATAGGTATCCGGTTGATCAGCGTATAGTTCAAGGGAGCTGGTAAATGCCTTAATCGCTTTGGCAAGATTGTTCTTTGCCTTGTAGACCATACCTAAATTCAGATAGGCCCGATAATTCTGGTAATCATACTCAATTGCTTTTTTGAAATCATCTTCGGCTTTGTTGATATGCCCCATTACATAACGGGCCATCCCGCGATGGTTATAAATGATGGACCGGATATGCTCACCTGGATTGAGCTGAAGTGAGCGGGTATATAAATTGACGGCGGATTTGTATTCGTTATTGCTGTGGGCGCGGAGCGCTGCATAGAATATCTTCTCAAGATGATGCCATAGTCGTGAATTATTCCGGCCGTTATCGAAGCTGTCGGTATGTGACATCAAATCATCGAATGCCTCAATTCTCTCATTCAGAGATCGTTGCCGCCAGATGCTGCGCTGGCGGATTTCATTCTGATAGTCACGAATTTCCTGAAACGTCACGTCCGCAAGAGTTAACGTTGCATTTAAGGCGGCCAGTTTGCGCTTGAGCGACTGGTTTGGGAAGGCAAGATTTGATTTGTAAACAAGTTCATGTTCGATTTCAGCCCAGGCATCCTGGAGGGTTGTACGAAGCTGGATTTCAATTGCCGGTTTGGCAAAAGGCGGCAAAGGCGTTTTGAATGATTCGGGAAGCGCCAGCAACATGTGTATAGAGTTATAGCCAAATTCTCGAATAGTATACTGCTCGTCTTTATATTCTATCTCAAAGGTCCGGTAGTGATCGCGTATGATATTTTCGATGGTCTCCAAATCGCCTATGAATGGCGCTATCAGTCGAATACCGATAAGATCGTTGATCGTGGCGTCTGCGGATGCTTGCTTCTTCTGCAGGGCAATGAATTTGTTAAAATAGCTGACCGGTGATTTGACGCGAAATTTAAATCCTGCTTTAATTTGCGTGGGGGAAATGCGTCTGGTTAATTCCACAATTGTTTTCCGGGCTGTTCTTTCGTATACCGGGGTGTATTTTTCCAAAAAAGAATCAAGATCCTTTTTATCCATCTTGTCGGCCGACTTCGTTGAGTTGTAATTGGCGATGTAAACAAAATACATTTAAATACCGGCATGTTTATCCGTGGATAGGGAATGTCGAATGCATTAGGTTAACCGGGAGCCCATGTGCATATATCTGCCATTGGACAGGATTCGCACCGATTTGAGCATGACTCTTCAGCCAAACCACTGGTCTTAGGAGGAGTAATATTTGAGCAGTATCCTGGTCTGCAGGGCAACAGCGACGCAGATGTCATTCTGCATGCTTTGACAAATGCAATATCCGGGTTGACCACCGTGAATGTACTGGGCCCGGTATCCGATAAGCTGTGTCTTGAAGAGGGTGTTACCGACAGCAGCGTCTATCTGCGCAAGGCTTTAGAATCGCTGGGAGCATGGCGGCTTAGCCATGTCTCAGTATCCATAGAAGGCAAACGTCCCAAATTGTCAACTCATTTGGGGGCAATACGCGCTTCGCTGGCTGGCATACTTGATTTGTCGCAAGATTGTATTGGAATTACGGCAACTACGGGTGAAGGGCTTACTGCTTTCGGCAAAGGAGAGGGATTGCAGGTTCTGGCCATAGCATCGGCGAGCAGAGAGTAAGGGAGTGTGGTGTGAGACTGCCGGCATTTACATTGATAGCAATGACGCTGTCGTTTTGGGTGCGTGCCGGGAATAAGCCGGGCAAAATATTTACTATTGACACCGAAGAGATACGTAGCGTGGTTTTGTTTCCGCCTGATGTAAAAGTGTATGAGATCGCTACCGGCGGGATGCACGAGTATCGATCCGACTGGTCGCGACGAAGCAACCGGCACGTTGGAAAAGCGCTGGCAAAGCGGCTGCGGCGCCGGCACTACCGCGTGAGTACTGTTGCCGATTCCAGTATCGGATACGAGCAGTGCGAGCTGCAGGCCCTTATGAAATTGGTTTGCCGGAATATCAAGGCACACATTTACGGGGAGCAGGTATTTTTTGCCAAGACGCTGATGCACTTGTGGCGAAAATGGCAAAGGAGTTACCCAAAGTTACGTCGCATGAATAACGCACATGTATTTCGAATGCTCTGCCTGATAGCGATCCTGATAATCGCTCTGGCTACCGTGAAGGTCTGCGCACGTGATGCGCCTACAAACGTGCATTTGCCGAGTATATACCAGATGTCCAGGGAGCTTGAACACCGCTTGCTCATGTCTGGAATGGTGGTGCACGACAGCGCGCTTGATGCGTATTTAAATACGGTAATCCGTTCTTTAGTGTTACCCGGTGACACCATTGGCCCTTCTTTAAAAGTGCGCGTGCTCAAAGATCCCGGAATCAACGCATTCGCAACTCCGCATGGTACGGTATATGTGTATGCAGGCATTCTGGCACGCATGGATAATGAAGCGCAGTTGGCTGCACTGCTGGGACATGAGATGACTCACATTACTCACCAGCATGCTGTTAAGCAGCGTCATAATCTTAAAAAAAAGACGGGCCTGCTGGCCGGTGTACGTGTGGGGCTGTCTAGCGTTCTGGGGGGATTTTCGAATTTGTTCGGCAATATCATCACGCTGTCGGCAATAACCGGCTATTCTCGCCAACTCGAAACCGAGGCTGACCGGATCGGTATGCGCAGGATGGTCAGGCAGGGATACCGGCCCGTTGCATTTCGCGATTTATTTGGTATTCTCAAAGATCATCTGGAGGAAGAGGATATCAACGAGCCATACTTTTTCAGCACCCATCCTAAAATCCTCAGGCGTATCAGGAATTATCATAGTATCATCGGTGACGATACGCTGCAGCAGTATGATGGTATGGTAAATGATACACTGTTTCTCGAGAAAAACGCATCGATTATTGCTATGGATGCAGAGATGAATATTCGTGCTGGACGCTACTCGATTGCGCACAAGGAAATTCTCAAATGCCTCTATATCGATCCGTACGATACAACTGCAATGCTGCTTCAGGGCGATCTGTATCGCAAGCGCAATTACGAAGGTGATATTAACAATGCACTCGAACACTATTGGGCAGCGGTCGAATACGACACTGAATTGGCCCGTACCCATCGCGAATTGGGTCTGCTGTATTATCAGGACGCAAACAAAGAAAAGTATTGCACGCATCTGCAAAAATACCTGCACCTGGCGCCGCATGCTTTTGACCGTGAGCTTGTCGAGGAGATACTTTCAAAATGCGCTTCTGGAGAGTAATCCTGTTATGTACAGCCGGTACAGCTCTCCACCTGCTTGGCGGCTGCGCTTCGACCAGGTGGTATCCGTCACGAAATTGCTGCAATGTTGGTGCAGAAGGCTATCGGCTGGAAGCGCCGAAAGGCTGGATGGTTATGCACCGTAACGAGGATATCATTCTAACTCAGCACGGCGTAAGCTTGCAGAATATATTCATCGACAAGCAGGGACTGGATGAGCCGCTGAGCTATTCCGGCGTGCACCTTTCCCAAAGCATGTTTCCGCATCAGATCGCCGAAGCGGTTATCGATAATTTCAGGGGAACCAATGGAGTCGCAAAGGTCAAAATACTTTCCCTGTCTCCGGCCTTGCTTGACGAAATAGAAGGTTACCGGGCGGTGGTTGCATATCGGCTGGCAAACGGGATCGGCAAAAAAACGGCTGTTTACGGATGTGTTTACCGAAGTGATTACTATGAGCTAAGCTTTTCGGCGCCTGTGCGCCATTATTTTGACAACGATCTTGAAACATTTGAATCGGTAGTGGAGAGCTTCAAAATTGACTGACAAACATGCAGCAGAATCATTAATCAAGGCTGCGCGAGCGCTTGCGCGCAAAGTTGATACGCTTTCGTTTGACGGCAGTGTTGCCTATGTTTACAATCCGTTGCACTATGCCTGGAATGCCCATGAGTGCTATCTGCAAACCTACGCTGCTTCTCAAAAAAAAGTTTTGTTTCTTGGTATGAATCCCGGCCCCTGGGGAATGGTTCAGACCGGTGTGCCCTTTGGGGAGATCGAGGCCGTCAAAAACTGGCTTGGCATCGAGACAAAGATCGGCAAACCGCCCCGTGAGCATCCCAAACGCCCGGTCGAAGGTTTTTACTGCTCAAAATCTGAAGTCAGCGGAAGGAGATTGTGGGGATTGTTCAAAGAACGATTCGGCACGGCTGCATCGTTTTTCAAAGACCATTTTGTAGCCAATTACTGCCCGCTGGTTTTTATGGAATCAAGCGGCAGGAACAAAACGCCCAATACGCTGCCGGCCGCTCAGACAAAGAAACTATACGCGGCATGCGACGAGCATTTGGCAAAAGTAATCGATCACGTTCATCCGCAATGGGTAATCGGCATTGGAGCGTTTGCAGCACAGCGGCTGGCTTGTTGCATACCTGAATCGTCAGTGATTAAACTCGGCAGGATCCTGCACCCGAGTCCGGCAAGTCCGGCAGCGAATAAAGACTGGAGCGGCGCAGCATTACGGCAACTCGAGGCTCTGGGTGTCTGGTAGTGCGCGGTTATAGTTGCGCGCCAGCGTTCTGAGTTCTTCAACGCTCTGGAAATTCCAGCCGGGCAGCATTGTGATAAAATACGAATCGTTGTGCAGAAGCGGATTGCGTGCAATCATGGGAAACTGTCGAACGTAGCTGTCATACAACGGAGTTGCGGGTACGGGAGAGAGGAAAACGGGTTTTGCCTTGACTCCAAGTGATGCGACAAATTTTATATCGGCAGCGACCATGCCGGGCGTTTGACCGGGCAAGCCGGCCATGACATAAATTCCGATTGCCGAGGGATGAAATCCCGCATCGGTCAGCATGTTGATTTTGTCCGGTATGCGATCAGGCTGCAGCTTGTCGCCAGTGTGCTTTCGGAACAGCTCATTGCCACTTTCGTAGCCGAATCGCAATGTTTGGAATCCGGCATCATGCATGAGCCCGGCATTTTCCCGGGTTATCCATTGCAAATGCAAACCGTTTGGGGTATGCAGGCGAATCTGCGGGTAGTCTTTGCGGACTTGTTGAAGGAACGGACGGAGATGAGTATCCCATTTAAAAAGAAGCGCATCATCGTAGAAGGCGAAATCGCGAACACCCTTAATGTGCCGGGCGTAATCGATCTCACGCAAAACAGTTTCTCGGTCTCGGTGGCAAAAGCTTGGCTGCAGCGCGTGTGAAGCGCAGTAGGTGCAGTTAAGCGGGCATCCGGTCGACAATAGTACCGGCGCGTGGTTCATGGTACGCTGAAGAGAAAAAGCATCGGTAAAGGATCGTTCTTGGAGCCCGAAGTTTATTGGTTGTTGCAGGAATCGGCCGAGACGATTGATGCCGTCTTCATGCTGCAATGATACCGGCAGTAGAGTACAGGAGGGAAAGTGGGCAGCCAGTATGTCCGGAATCAGCCGGGCCGATATGCCGCCAACGGCAATCGGGACCTGCGGAAAATGAGCGCGGAGCATATCAATGGTTTTTGACAAGCCAGGAAGCCAGTAGGTCATGCCGCTCCCCACCAGAATTACATCAGGCGGATCAAGGGACTGCATTATTTCGTCGACGTGCGTATCATGCATGCCGTAGTACTTGTATTTGCGCGGCAGGGATGCGTAGGGAGATGGCTTTTTGACGACACGATAGCGAAACGATCCGGTTCCGTGCCTTCGGGGTTTAAGGATGGCATCCGGGCCCAGAATGTTTACATACGTAACTGCAATCTGGTTGTGCCGCAGGAGTGCAATGAGGGCATACAATCCTACCGGATGCATCCACTCATCGTAGAGCTTGAAATCGGCTACCCAGGGGTTTACTACCAGCGCGTTGGTGATATGTTTCATGCGTCAAGGTTGGATGCGTCGGAGAATGTCGCCGAAACGAAGCCGGGAAGATGCCCGGATAACGGCAATACGGTTTGTCTGCGCTTTGTTGAGTGGTGTGTTGGCTAGATCGGTCAGCGCTTCGATGGTAATTTCAAAAATTTGCTGGTTGGGCCGGGACGGAGTTACGCTCAGGGACTCATGCAGCTCAAATGGATTTTTCACGTCAACGACCATCCGGTTGTCTGCGAGTGTGTCCTTGACAACGGCTACCACGCGAATCTTTGAGGAGGATTTTGCCGCGTCAAGAGATTGAAGAACATATTCACCATCGTAAAAACCGGTTGTATAGGGACGATGGTCCAACTGCTCAAGCTCATTGCGCCACCTTGATTGTGCCGTATAGGCGGCAGGATCTGTTCGCAAACTGTCAAGTGCGCGGCGATATACTCTGGCGACGGTCGTAACGTAGTGAACGCTTTTGTTGCGTCCCTCGATCTTGAGTGAATGCACTCCGGTTGTCGCCAGCTTGTCGAGGATGGGCAGTCCGCAGAGATCCTTTGAATTCATCAGGTAAGCCGTATCGTTGACTTGTTCGATATCGTATGATTCATCAGCTCTCTCGGTGGTTGCCGGAGCAAGCGTGTATTCGAGTCTGCACGGCTGAGGACAATCCCCGTGATTTGGGTGCCGGTAAGCCATATAAGCGCCAAGCAGACACCGGCCGGAAATTGACATGCACATTGCCCCGTGCACAAAAATCTCTGTTTCGCAGGGAGCGGCTGCTGCGAAGTGCGATATTGACTCTCGCGACATCTCGCGCGGCAAAACGACGCGCGTAATGCCGTGCTCTGCCCAGAACCGAGCCGACTCGATATTGAAAGTTCCCGTCTGTGTGCTGAGATGCAACGGCATGCCGGGTAGTGTATCACGGCACAACGAAATCACTCCCGGGTCACTGACAATAAGTGCATCAGGTTTGCGTGGTGAAAACGAAAGCTGGTGGATGATGTTACGAATTGCGGCAAGCATTCCGTCATCGGGCATCGTATTCAGCGCAGCATACACCTTTTTGCCGCGTTGATGTGCGTGCTCAAGCAGATCGGGCAGGTTACGCAGGGTGAAATTGGGGGAATGTGCCCTGAGATTCTGTTGACCGATGCCAACATAGACGGCATCGGCGCCGCTCGAAAATGCTGCTTCTGCGCACTCAAAATTACCTGCAGGCACCAATAGCTCGGGAATAACCATGTCGGAAACGGCGGTCAGCTTTCTTTTGCAGACGACTTCTTCTTTGATTTCGGCTGCTCTTGAGGCGGATTGCTCTTCATGGCGAGGACTTCTTCAATTGCTTTGAAATAGGCCTCTTTGGGCTGCACGCCCATCAGGTGCTTGACAACTGCTTTATCATTGACAATAAAAACTGCCGGAATGCTCGAAATTTTGAAATAGGCGGCTATCTGGCGATGAACATCTACATTGACTTTCATCACCTCTATTTTGCCGTCGTATTTCTTTTTGACTTCCTTGATGATCGGGTCCAGCATTTTACAGGGCATGCACCATACAGCCCAGAAATCAATAAGTACCGGGATATCGGATTTGATAATTTTGTCTGCGATTTTTTGAGAAGAATCAGCTCGCGCGGTCTGCGCTTGAGCAGTCTTGTGCACAGGTTGAGCCGGGCTTATTGCGGCAAAGGCAAGGATGATTATTGGTATATTGAAGAATCTGGATAGGTGCATAGTAATCCTGTTATGTCGATCAGTCGATATAAGCGGTAAAAAACTACGTTTGGCAACACGGGAATGTTTATGCTATTTATGCTAATAATGTTTATGCTAATATAGTTTAATAAAGCGGAGATGTGACACTAAAAATGGGTGATATAGACGATTTTCAGTTCTCTGCTCCAGCCCAGTGGTTCCTTGCTCCCCTTGCTGAGTCGTTTGCGTTGCAGCACGTCCTTTGCATCGAACTCCAGGTAAAATGATTCGCTGAATGCCCAGCGAATTCCCAGATTGAGGTAGCCCAGCAACGG
Organism: Chitinivibrionales bacterium; assembly: GCA_014728295.1. Taxonomy (GTDB): domain Bacteria; phylum Fibrobacterota; class Chitinivibrionia; order Chitinivibrionales; family WJKA01; genus WJLW01. Next base: position 38,999 of record WJLW01000039.1, read on the forward strand.
ATTGCAATACGGCTTCGATTCGCTGGGAGCTTGGCTGTTGAGGGCCAGATCATACTCCGCCGCCAGATAGAGTTCCTCATTTATTCCCAGGTCCATGCCGACAAAGCCATTCGGCCATTTGATATGAGCGGCATCTTCAAGCGAATAATTGATTGCACCGTGAAAGCCGATATTGAGTGTAGAGAAAAGCAGGTAGTTTTTGCTGGTGGCCAGGAAAAATCCCTGCGACTTGTAGACGTAACCTTTGTAATCATCCTCAACCCCGCCATAACCTTGCCAATCAAACCCGATGGCAAACGCGGGTATGTGGTAATTTTCTTCTATAATGCGATATTTGACCAGAACACCGGGCCAGGGATTCGGCTTTGCTGCGCCGCGTCCCAGAATCCCATCCCCGCCATAGCTGACACCGATATTGAATCGATCCGTCAGGCCTACCACAAAGCCGACAGAAAGGCCGCCGCCGTTGATGGTACTGTCACCGCTGCCGTAAATGCGCGTTTCGAAATCAAAATAGGCTTTGGGCATTACTCCGGCCGTATGCGCATCGATCAGCCGTCGGGGTTGCAGTATTTCACCCTGCACAACGATGTTCAGCATCAACATGATCGGCAATCCGGCAATAATTTTCCAACTTAACGAGCATGTACTCATTTTCGTGAGGCCCCTTTCTTTTTCAGTTGCCGAAGCCTTTGTCGGTTTTGCTTGCGGATGAACAGCTTTTTGCGCTCGTGCTCGGCATTGGTGATCGAGAAGTCGTGTTCTCCCGAGCCATCCCATTTCGCAACGAAATACAATTCTTTTGTTTCCAACGGTTTTGCGGCCGCCTGCAAGTTCGCACGACCGGGTGAGCATATCGGCCCCGGTGGCAGCCCCGCGAATTTGCGAGTATTATATGGCGAATCATTGTTGAGCTCCGAGACACGCAACGGACCTGAAAATTTTCGATATATGTATCGCACGGTCGGATCGGCTCCAAGGGGATAGCCCAGACGCAGCCTGTTGTGAAATACTGCAGCAATGCGCGTTCGTTCCGAGGCCACCGTGGCTTCCTTTTCCACAATTGACGCCAAGGTTGTGATTTCGTGCCGGGTATATTTATCGCGCACCTTGGCTGCAAAGTCCAACTCGCTGTAAACACGTTTGAACTGTCCGACCATACGGTCGATTATTGTGCGCGCGCTCACGGATTCGGGAAAGCGGTAGGTATTGGGGAAAAGGTAACCTTCCAGAGTAGGCGCGTCGATATTGTACGTTGCCGGTGTAGTTGAATCATAGCAAATGCGGGTGAAAGAAGCAGAATCAATACCCAGTTCATTAGCAAGTAGCTGCGCAGTCTGCTCTATGATAAGTCCTTCACGGATCGTAACCCGGCGTTCTATGTCTTCTGCGTCAAGCAATTTTCGAGCTGCGGTATAAATGCCGTCATGTTTGTTGAATGAAACCCTGCCTGCTTGCACTTTGGTTTCATACTTTACTACCTTCATCCAGAGCAGGAACATGTTGCGGGAGGGTATAATATCAAGCGCAGCCAACGTATCTGCAATGGCGCCCAAGGATGTTCCCGGTTCGATCACGAATGATACCGGCTCACCGGGTTTTTTCAGTGGAACAAAATAGCATGTGTAAAGGGTGAGCGCGCATATCAGCAGCAGGCCGGACAGGCACACGAAAGCGATACGTTTGTTTCGCTGCATATATCTCAGGATCCAGAGAAAATAGTAAAATGCATAGCCCACTAAAGTCAATAGAGCGATAAGACCGGTGAACCATGTCCTTCCAACTGATCTCAACAATGATCTCATCTACGGCACGACATATTGGGGGCAATTAGCATTTTTTCACAATATACATTATGTTGATGCAATGATTAAACATATCCATACAATGATTAAGCGGTTGAATCGTAATAAATCGTGGATGCATGGTGTATATTTTATGCGGTTTGCCGGAATAAATCCACAAGGTTTATTCTTGGTGGTGTGCGCTGCTCTGTTTCAATCTGGCACGTGCCGGGAAGAGCAGGCGACAAGCTGGCAACATGGCTTACGCAATTATAGTATAATAGCAAACAAAAACACGGAAAGTTGACCGGCAGTCGCTCCAGAATTTCTGGAGAGGAAAGTCCGGGCGCCTCAGGGCAGGATACCCTGTGAAAACGGGGGGCCCGCGTTGCGGGAACGGAAAGTGCCGCAGAGAACAGTCCGCCCATTCTGTTGAATGAGTGAGTTGTGAAAAGGTGGGGTAAGAGCCCACCGGCCCAATGGTAACAGCGGGCGCAGGTAAACCCTTTCCGGCGCAAGACCAAGCAGAAGGCTTTTTGCCATCGGCAAAAGGAGGCTGCCCGTCTCTAATGCCTTCGGGTAGGTCGCTCAATGTTCCGCCGTGCGGAACCAGATAAATGACTGCCGCTTCCTGCAGGAAGTACAGAACCCGGCTTATGGTCAGCTTTCCCTGTTTTTGTATCACTATTTTAAAAAATATCCCGCGTTTTGGAATTGTCATTTGAAACATTTCAATTCTTCTTCCGTTAAGCAAAACTTCTTTTGTCAAACCATTCCCGCTTTGATCATTATATGCTCAGTTGCGATCTGTGTTCATGCAACAAAGCCACCAACAATCAGGAATATTGCAGTTTATGGCAATAAAACAACCAAAGATCGAGTTGTCCGCCATTTTCTGGAGGTTGACTCAGGCGATGTTTATGATACGAGTTCCCTCAAGAGCGCAGAAAAGCGATTGGCCGGAACTGGATTGTTCAAGGAAGTCAAGGTCTTTGCCTATGAAAAAGCCACGGTCGTTGATCTCTCGGTTGTGCTGATAGAAAAGCCTTACTTCATGGTGACGGATATCGGGGGCGAGTTGATGGTACCTTATGGGTGGAAGCGGGACCGGTTCGAGTGGTGGCAAAGAGGAAGGATGCGCATAGCGTGCTCAATGACTAATTTTCGCGGACAAAAAGAGGACCTTTCTTTGAGAATGACCTTGATTGAGTGGAGATCCCTTTCGCTGAACTGGTACAAGCCTTTTTTAGGCAAACCGTATTTTGTGAAAACAGGAATTGGCGTGGGAGATAACCCATCGAACAGCACTGCGTTACGCACACAATCAATAAGTCTGGGTATGTCGGCAGGGCGAAAAATCGGCACATCAATGTCACTGCATGCTGGGGTTGGTCCACAATACAGCAATACAATAATAATTGCGAATGATCCCGAGGTTATCAAAGTCGATTCTTTATCCAAACCGATTGTTGACACGTTTTCTCGTGAAAATAAGGAATTTGCATTTAGCACAGTGAAAACCGGATTTTCGGCGAGCAGGCTCTCTTCCACAAAACAGGGCGCTTTCAAGGGGTGGGCATTGAGCGCCAAGGCATTTACCAATTTCCTGTTCCAAAATGACGAGATAAAAAGATTAAATCCCTGGTATCGTGACAGTGCAGAGTATACGCTCAATGAAATAGCTTACCTCAATGACATGGGAAGAACATTCGATCCGGAACGCCAATACGAGCTATTGACTAGACAGTTTTTCGAGGTTAACTCACGATTCCGCTTTTTTCACCGTGGTTTTTTCAAACGTGATTATGTTGGATATAATTCCGAAATCCATCTCCGGGACTGGGAGGCTGGAATCCTTAACCGCGTGTATGCCGGCGGACCGGGCACGCTAAGAGGTTACAACATAAGCGAGATTGGTGCTCGAAGCAAAGCGAATAATATGCTCGCCGTTTCCTGCGAATATCGCTTTCCTATTTTGCCTGTTCCTCAGATTCAGCTACCGAATTACAGTTTATTAGGATATAATTTCAAGTCGATTCTGTTCAAAGTAGACGGTGCGCTCTTTGCCGACGGCGCTTACCTCTGGCACAAGTGGTATAAGCCCTATTCGTCATCTCACGAAGCCGCCTACTCTGCGGGGGCGGGAATTCGCTTCATCTGGCCTTACTTGCACCTCTCCGGCGTGATCGATTTTCCGTTCATACGCGCCGATGAACATTATTCCCCCACGCTTAATAACATCCGCTACTATGAATTCTACACAAATTTACCGTTCTAAATCACGATCCTCAAATCGCTTTTTTTTGCGCCAAGTCTGCTTTTCATGCAGCGTAATCTCCGGATAGCGATCGAGTAGCTCGAGTAAATCCCTTTTGATCAATGCACGTTCGATATCCTTTTGGTGATTCAGATTCAGGTATCTATTTGCCCATGCTGCTGCCGAATCGGGAAGTTTTGCATGGTATCGAAAGTAAACGGCCATATTTTTTGCTGCGGAAGGATTATCGGGAGCGAGGGCATAGGCTTTGCGCAATGCCGTTTCTGCATCTTCAAGTCGGTCCATGCGTGTATACAACGCTCCCAGGTTGTGGTATGCTTTATAAAAGTCTGGCTTGAGATTGAGCACGCTGATAAATTCGGCTTCAGCTTTACTGTACCAGCCCTTTTCCATGTAGACAATGCCCAGATAGTAGTGCGCTTCCAGGTGCGAGGAATTGAGCTTGAGGGCTCTTTGGAGATACTTCATGCTCTTAGCGGCTTGTTGGAGATCAAGCCAGTCGTTTTCGTTTTTCCCGTAGTCGCGCCAACGTGTTTCATCGAGATGTTTCCAGGCCTTTGCCAGCCATATTTTGCCCAGCAAGGTATAGGCATCCGGCTTTCTCGATTCGTTCAAATCAAGCCGGTTGAGCCGGTCGAGCGCTGCATCGTACTTTCGCTGTTTGAATTGCTTTTCGGCTTGCGAAAGCTTTGGTGACCATTGCAGCATAAGGTGACGAATCGTCAGGAGTGAAACCAGGCTGAAGAAGGCGGTGATAACGCCGATCGTGATGACGGCTATGGTGGAAAGACCTCTTGACCTGTGCATATTCATGGCTTATCGCTTGATCGTTATCTTTGCCACTTCATCAAGCGGAAGACGCAGCGTGCCGTCGGTTGTAGCTCCCTGAATGATATAGTTGACGCATACATAGGTATGATACTTTGCATCGGCCTTGCCTTTGGTATTCAGTCTGACAATATCGGCATTGCTATATTCAATTTTGGCCGGATAGTAGAGTTCACGCTCAAAATTCTTGGGAAATTCGGGAAATATTTCCATAGTAGCAATTGCTTTGAGCGGGATAATATGCACAATCTCTCCGTAGATTATTTTCAGGCCCTTATCCTCCTCAATCTGAACTTTCGTGGCATTAATTTCTGTTTGGTTATGGTTGACAATCGTCGCCTGCAGACTGCACCCCGTCAAACAAGCTGCCGTCATTGCACCGGTTATGAATGTCCACGTTGCCGGGCGCATCAGCTAATCCACTTCCTGATCTTTGACAAATGCTTCGACCGAATCGTAGGTCTTGATCAGGCGCGTGATACCGACCATGACCAGTACTTTTTTGACCTGGTTGTCTTCGGCAATAATGTAAATCGAACCGTTATTTTCCTGAACGTCGCAGAGGCAGTGAATAAATATGCTGATGCCGGCGCTGTCCAGGTAGGTGGTACGCTTCAGATTGAAAACGAAATGATGATGGCCCTGTTCGATAAGCCTGGAGATTTCATCATCCAGAATTTTGGTGTTGACTTCCGTGTCGATGTTGCCGATGATGTGTACCATTTTAAAATGGCCGTGCGGTTCTATTTCATACTGCATAAATGCCTCCGGACAGGATGGAATGTGACTAAGGATTTATCTATCGTGTTTGACATTGGATATCCCGCTCGAAAAACAGATGCATATTGCCCAGAGATTCCTCGAGTATCTGGTCGCACAGGTGCCATCCTTCTCGCTGCATTCTTGCCGTTGTAATTTCTACGTCGTCAAAGATTTTTCTGGCAGTTCGCTTCAGGCCGACTTTGACGATCCTTTCGGTGCGTTCTTTCATTTTGCATGCCTTGAAAAATATAATCGTTCCGAGGCGAGTACGGCAATTGCCCCCCCCCGATTTACCATTCAGATTCATTTATGGCCGGTCTGAAATCGGGCAATCGGGCAAATGTCCGGCACATTGTCTGCCAGATAAATTCAGCATCGGAGATTGACGAATTCATGCTTTCTGAGTTGATACGGCTGCGCCAGACGACCTCACTGCTGTCAATATCCCAGATTTCCGCTTCGAGCTGCATTCTACGTTTGGTCGCTTGTTGCAGTGAGTGTATTTTGGCCGACTGCCCGGTACGAAGCGTCAGCAAATAGCGGGTTTGAAAAGTATGCCAGGCGGAGTCGTTGTTTTGCAGTGCCAGTGTATTGCCTTCGATCAGATCGGCGTAGAAGCTGTTGCGTGCTGCGGTATCGTACTTTGCCGCGAAATTGCTTGCAAACACCGAATCGCAGAACAGGTTCAAATCGCTACGCTGTTGCTTGAGGCGGGCAATCTGGCGGGTGGTGGACAGGTAGGGTGTTGTGTCGAATCTTCCATTCAGGATAAGCGGGAAAACCGTCAGGCTGGCATAGGTAAGAGTTGCTTCCGAAAATGAGCTGTGGCGGTACAAAATCTCACCGGTAAAGGTGACCTGCTGGTAGCACGAGCAGATCAGAAGCGCCGTAATGAAGGAAGTTGTACATTTGGCAGCCATGGAAGCATTGTCGCGTTGCTAAATTGCACCTGTTGATATTCTGGTTATATAGTAACATGTAATGACAGGTTCGTCAATCGGCGGGGACTGTAAATTTGCGCAGCCGTGCTGCAAACATGCCGTCTAGTTTGTGGATATGCGGAGAAATGCGCAAGTATCCATCGAGGTCTGCGAACTGATCGGGGATGCTCTGGGGGGGGGGCTCCAGCACAAACTCGGGATGAGCTTGCAGAAAAGACAAAATCTGTTCTTCGTTTTCTTCCGGCTCCATCGAACAGGTCGAATAGACGAGAATCCCTTCATGTGCAACATTGCCCGCCGCCACTTCGAGTAAATGTGATTGCAGTTCCGCCAGATCTTGTACATCGCTCTTTCGCTTATTCCAGCGTGCTTCCGGATTGCGATGAAATACGCCGGTGCCGGTGCAGGGTGCATCAACCAGAACTTTATCGAATTGGCCCTGAACGGGAGTATGGCATCCGTCAGCCTGAACCACATAGACATTTTCCAGGCGCATGCGCCTGACCGTGTGGCGAATCTTCCGAGCCCGGCTAAAGCAGATATCCGTGGCAACCACGGCACCGGTTTTCTCGACCAGTTCCGCCAGCAGGGATGTTTTGCCGCCGGGAGACGCACACTGGTCGAGAATCCGATCTCCGGGCTGTGCATCCAGCATTGCGGTGGCCCAGCCTGATGACGGCGCCTGTACTGTGCAATAGCCCTCTTTGAGCAAGGCTACTGTTTCGGGCAACATCGATTTTTTCAAGCGGTAATACAGGTTAAGATAGCCATTGACCGGGTCGCTGATCGCGCGTGATTCGATCTCGAACTGCTGCCGGGAAAGACCTTTACGTTTGCGCCTTATGTAAATGTCGGCGGGCTTATTGTTGAACTCCATCAGCGATTTGGCTGCAGCAAGTCCGTAGCGCTTGAGCCATCGCTCCACCAGCCATTCGGGATGTGAAAACTGGATCGCCAGGCGTGAGGACAGGCGCTCATTATCAGGTTGAGGCAGATTTCGTTTGTTGCGAATGATTGTGCGCAAGACTGCGTTGACGGTTTTAGAGGAGTTACGGGTACGCGGATTATTTTTGGCCAGCTCTACACATTCATGCACTGCCGCGTGGTCGGGTACTTTCGACATATACAGTATCTGATACAGTCCTATCTGCAGTATTTGCACAAGCGTCCGGTTGTTTTTACTTTTGGGATGGGTCAGAAATTTGTCGATATAAAAATCCAATGTCAATCGTCGACGCATTAATCCGTATATCAGTTCAAAGATAAACCGTCTATCCCGATGATCGATTTTGCGCGATGAGAAGGCTGGGCTGATGAGTGCGTCGAGCTTCCCCAATCTTCTATCGAAACGTTCCAGAATTTTAAAGGCAACCAACCGGGAATTCATTGCAGCAGCATGCCCTCTCTAAGCTCTGCGCCGTTTAAAAAATCTCTTACCATCATGTTTCGCTTTCCTTCGGGTTTTACTTCCAGTATATGCAATTCTCCTGCGCCGCAACTTACGACAACGCGATCCCGCGCTACTCGGCTGATAGCCCCCGGAGCGGAAGCTGTACCTGACTCTGCAGGACGTGCTGAGATTATGCTGATGCGTTTGCCGTTCAGCATGGCATAGGTGCCTGGAAACGGCTTGAATGCCCTGATGCGATTGTAAAGCTCATCTGCAGTCATCCGCCAGTCCATACGGCCGTCCTCTTTGGTGAGCTTGGGCGCCGGTGTCGCTTGTGAATCGTCTTGTTTTTTGAAATCCGGATTTGCTTTGGTAAGTATCTCCAACGACTCCGCTATGCCCGCTGCCCCCAGATTCGCCAATCGATCATAGAGCTGAGGCGCCGTTTCATCATTCGAAACCGGCAAACTTTTTTGAAGCAGGATGTTGCCTGTGTCGATGCCGGCGTTGATTTTAAAAACAGTAATGCCGGTTTCGTTTTCTCCGTTCACCAGACACCATTGAATCGGTGCCGGTCCACGGTATTTTGGAAGCAGTGAGGCGTGCAGATTATAGGTCCCCCGCTGCGGTATGGTGTATATGCTTTCGGGCAGAATTCTAAAGGCAATTACAATAAATATGTCCGGGGCTAGGTCGAGCAATTGCTCCCTGAATGATGCATCCTTCATTTTAGCCGGTGTCATAACTGGAGAGAGCTCATTGGCGCGGGCATACCCAGCAACCGGGGAGGGTATCAGCTTCAAGCCTCTGCCTTTAGGCCTGGCGGGAGTGGAGACGATTCCTGAGAGCTTGTGCTCAGAATGCTGAATAGCTTTGAGAGAAGGAATGCCAAATTCGGCTGATCCCATAAAGACAATTCGCATAGCCATAAAATCTTTTGAAAAACATGAAATCTGGAAACGTGCCGGCCTTGGTATCACGGCATCGCTTCAGGTGGTCACAATCTACTGGACGCGACGAGTCGCTGTTTGCGTTCACGTTCCGTCTCGTCAGACACAATCCGGCAGCATAAAATAAGTTATTTGGCATCAGAGGTTGGCTTTTTCGCTCCAAATCGCAAAAAAAATCCAGCGAAGTAACCATTCATGCAATAATTTTGCCAATTTTGATGCCGAAACGTAATTTATACTCATATTCCGCACGATAGTATTGCGGGAAGTATGTGTTATTGCCCTGCCGAAAATTGCAGATTCAGAACCTTATTTGAAGGAGCACTCAATGGCATCTTCATTTGCCCCCCCGGAACAAGTGACTTTTTACTGTAGATTTTGCCAGAAGATTCTTCCGGCCCAGTTGGATCGCAGCATTGCCGGCAACGGCAGAAGCGTTGACAGAAACGGCACATTTGAATACTCTTGTTCGAAGTGCTCAAAATCTTTCTGCGTTTCAGGCAAGGATCTGATCGAATCCAGTGAAGCTGGGCAGGATGCTACTGATAATTCGCGCGTTTATTCGCCCAGTGAACACTTTCTGATTGGCGAGAAGGTACGTCACGAAAAATGGGAAGATGAAGGCTTTGTTGTGGGCAAAGATCCCGGCACGCCCAACCGTATGATTGTACAGTTCGAAAAGATCGGTGTGAAAAAACTGGTCGAAGATATTGCGTGAAGCAGCGGAGTTTATATCAGGATGTCAAGCGTGGCACCGGAGTGCTGCGCTTTTTTTAAAGCCCGGTAATCGGAATCGTAGCTTACAATTCAAGTTTGGCTGAAATGAGAAACGGGGGCGTAATTCCTTGCTGCAGCCGGAGATAAAGTGCGGCGTCAACATTGAGGGTGACGTTGCCGATGTCTTTTTTAAATCCCAGACCCAGTGACGGTCCCTCATAATTGGTGCTTGCCGTTTCATCGTCGTCACCAAAGAGCACGCGGCTCATGTTGTAGACGTCTCTGGTTGACGTCGATGCACCGAAGCGCAGAAAAAACATTTGTTGCGCAAGAGCTATTTCCAACGCCGATTTGCCTATCAAATAATTATCGTGAGGTTTTTCAATCTCAGCCAGGATAGTTACGACTTTGTTTGTATAGCTGATGCCGATGCTTGAAGCTGCCGGCAAGTGTGCATCGGTATCTTCTTGCTGGTATCCATTCATAATAAGGCCAAGATTAGTCATGCTGATTCCCAGAACCAGACGTTCGCGCAATAGCCGGTATTGAGCGCCAAAATCAAATGCAAGCCCTGATGCAGAGAAGGCCTCGTTAGTGTTGGATCCTTGACGATCATAAATTCCTTTTACGTTCGCGCCAATCGATACGGTTTCCCAAATGATTTTTGACCAGGCAATTCCACCGTAAAGCGAATATGGTTCCCAGATGATTCCCGTCTCTTCCCCGTTTTCATCCACCTCGCTTAACGAGCCATGCGAAAGGTAGACTGCGTGAGCCGCCACCGCTCCCAGGTGCCTGTTGTTGACGGTAATCGGCATAGAATAAGCAAGAGGTGTTCCCTTAATATCCAGCACAATAGAGCGATAGCCCAGCAAAACCTGGGGTGTTTGGGTATACCCGAGCATTGCCGGATTGTTCAACACTCCATAAATGCCGCTTTTGGTGGCGGTGGCACTGTTTCCCAGTGCAGCCGAGCGAGCATCATAGTTAATTTTCAGGAACGGGAATGTGCTGGTACCAGCATCCGGATGGATCTCAATTTTTTCGGCAAAATTCAACAGCCACAGGGACAATAAGCAGGCCGAAATTTTATGCATGGATGTTCCTCGAATCAATTTACTGCAATAAATTTATTAAAAAATACATTAAAATAGTCGCCGGAATCGTGATTCATTTCTATGGCGTGAGCAACTTTGTCTTCAAAACGCGCATAGGTTACACTCCAGGGAGCACCGCCTGACTGGCTCTTGAAGGTCATGCCGGCGAGTCTGTTTCTGCGATAGGTGACAGAGGTTGAATAGTTCATGCCTTTGAACACAAAAACAGTAATTTTGTTCTGTCGGTTTTGCGATTGGAATTCCTGTCCGGGCAGGTGCTGAACAAGTGTTCCTGTTATAATACGTTTAAACTCCGAAAATGTGAATGGAAAATTCAATAAAATGCCGGGTATTCTGATTCTGTCCCGGCTTGAACGCACGATCATGGTGTCGCCAACGTACATTCTGACCAGATTTTCCTGCATTGCGATTTCGGCAACGATACCTCCGAAGGGATTATACACAGTACAATTCAAAACGCTGTCGGTGATATAGACTATGTCACAGGCGGCCCGTATCTTTTCCCCTTCGATCTTGATTGCCAGGGCCGCTGAGCTTTTGAAGGAGCGAGCCGGTAGAAGTGATATGCGGGGGGCAAGTGCGATTGCATCTGTGCCGGATAGCGGCGAAGGGGGGACAGTACAGTCTGCGAAGAGCAAAAGGAGGAATAACAGGCTAGTTTTCACGGAGACCATTTAATATTCATTTTCATCATTTTCATCATTTTTCATCAGCAGGAGCAGATCGTTTTCAAGCTGCAAAATTCTGCTCTGAATCTTGTGTGGCGCTTCGGGGCCAAGCTCATAGCTTTTGCGAAAAGCGTGCAGTGCTTCCCGCAAAGAACCCTTTTTCTCGTAAATCTCTCCCAGATGCTCCCAGATGATTGGATCATCCTCGATATGCTCAAGGGCTTTGCTGATAAACACCAGCGCGTTGTCATAATCCTTCTTTTTATAAAATATCCAGCCGTATGAATCCAGATACGCTCCATTCTGAGGATCCTGAGCAAGTGCCGATTCCAGGAGTGTTTTAGCGCTGTCGAGGTTGATGTCATTTTCCGCCCACATATAGCCAAGATAATTGGCTGTCGCCGCGTCCTCGGGTTGAAATGCCAGTACCTTGCGAAATGCCCGCGTCGCTCCGGCGATATCTTGCCGGCGTTCCCGTGCGCTGCCCAGTTCAAACCAGGCATATGCGTCGCTGCTGTCAAGCTCGAGCGACTTGAGCAACGCCTTTTCGGCTTTGCGAAACTCCTTGCGCATGTTGTGTACCGAGCCCAGCAGGCGCCAGCTTATGCCGCGGTCTGGCTGATTTGCAGTAAACCGCTGGGTTGATTGCAGTGCCTGGGCATAATCTTTATTTTTAATGTAAAGGTAGCAGAGTTGTCGCCAGGCATCAACATATTCGGGCTTAATTGCCAGTGCTTTTTCATATTCGACCCGGGCCAGGTGCTGTCTGTCCTGCGCGGCAAAGACCAGACCGAGATAGAAGTGCAATTCACTGTCGTTCATATCCTTTTGCAGCAGAGATCGAATCAGTCTTTCCGATTTGTCGTATTGATTATCGTAATAGTAGAGCAGCGCAAGTGAATTGAGATATACCTCTCCATGCTCTTCCGTGCTGCTGAGCTTTTCGTATATGTCAATTGCTTCTTTGAATTCTCCACGCGAAATGTACACCTGCGCCGCATTTTGCATCGATTCGTTGTAGGTGGAATCCATGAGGGAGGCCGTGTTGAAAAAATCCAGTGCGAGTGCAGTATCCCCCTGCAACAGCTTGATCGCACCTAGTCCGTTGATGATCTGCGGGTTGCCTGCGTGAATTTTGCCCAGTGCGACATAAATGCTTTCCGCCTGCTCGTACTGCCTGTTTTTCTTATAGATATCGGCAATTTTAAGGCCGGTGGAAATAGATTCGGGATGGCGCTGCTGATACTTTGTGTAAAAACGAATTGCCCTGGAAGCATTGCCCATGGTTTCGTAGATAAGCGCCAGTGTCTGGATTTCATCATCGTTAAGGCTGTTCAGCTTCGATAATACTTCGGCACTGCGCTCATACTGACTCAGGCGCATGTAAACTCTGGCAAGCAGACGCTTTTCTTCTTCGTCCAGGTCTTGCAGCGATCGCCCCCGTTTCAACAGAAACAGGGCATTGGTAAACTTACCCGTCACCAAATGCTTGCGGATAAGCAACTTGCGCAATTCATCGGATTGGGGATCGAGCTCATATGCATTTTCGTAATATTTCCCGGCCATCTGGTGCAGGCCCCGGCGATCATAGTCGCGTGCTTTGATGAAGTAAATTTCGGCGCGCGCTTTCGCCAGGCTTTCGCGTGTAGGATTATGGGCCGGTTGCACAACGGGAAACCTTGACACGGCGCACTCCGTAAGCAACAGGCTGGTGATGAGCGCGCCGATCTGCAGAAGTGGAGCAGCTTTATATTTCAAAATCGAGTTGTATCCTGCCTGAGTTGTCGTGTATATGTCGCATTTATTAAATATTACACTTATCTTTCGAAAAAGCAATATGACGTATTTTCGGCAAAACCGTACCGTAGTTTCTCAAGTACGATTTCGTTGCAGACTGAACTGAAATTGTAGTTTATTTTTTGCGCGTGGCCACTATCATGTTTACTGCTCTTTCGAAAGGAACGCTGTTGCCCGGAGAAATTGACTGGGAAATAACGCGTCCGGGCCGTGAAACGGTGGTGTACTTGGGTTCAATGCGGCCGACCTTTAAACCACTTTCGAGAATCTGGGCCTTTGCCGTGGAGAGCATTTCACCGATAACATTAGGAACCACTGCATGCGTTGGCCTTTCGCCTCTGGAAACGGTTAATTGAATCGGTGTTTCCCGTGAAATTTCTGAGCCCGATTCGGGCGAGATTGCGATAACATGGTCTTTTGGGGTCACACTGGAAAAAATGCCGACCGAGTTTCCTATGCTGAATCCGTGTTTGCGCAATTCGCGCTTTGCGTGATGTTCGGTAATTTTGCCCAGATCGGGCACGGTGCGCACTTCCGGGCCTTTGCTGAGTGCTACCTGAACGCCGCGTCGCTCTTTTGTGTCCATCGTTACTCCTGCTTCGGGCTGCTGCATTATGACGCAGCCTTCAGCAACTTCCGTGCTGAAATCCTTTGAGGTAACCTGCATTCTTAATCCGATATCAAACAGCTTCTGCCTGGCATGCTCATATTCCAGGTTGCGGATTTCAGGAACTTTCACAATACCTTTATCGACGCTGACAATTCCGGGCATTACCAGTCTATCAACTATCAATACGCCGGCTATTGTGCCGATGGCGGCAACCACAATAGCAAGGGGCAGTATGATTGACCAGAATGTCTTGACCGGGACGCTAATAGTATAATTTTTCTTCATCTAAAATGACCATCTTCTTTCTATCGATGCTGATGTAGCCTTTTTTTTGTAATTGCGAGAGCACTCTGGTCACCGTTTCGCGGCTGGTTCCCGCCATCTCGGCAATCAACTGATGCTTGGGTCTGTGCGCAATGATGATCATGTTACCGGCCCGGGTACCGCCATCTTTGGCAATTTGCAGGAGGACATCGGCGACGCGGCCATAGACGCTCATCAGCGACAGGGTATGAATGTGACGGTTGGATTTGCGCAGACGCTGAGACATCTCTACCAGCATTTGAATTGCTATTTTGGGATAATCCTGCAGCATCGTGAGAAAAGTGGTGCGGTAGAGCATGACCAGCGAGCATTTTTCCGCTGCCATTACCGATGCGCTGCGAGGCTCACCGTCCAATATCGCCATTTCACCGAAAAATTCGCCCTTTTTTAGCGTCGCGAGTATTGTCTGTCGACCTTCCTTGGTTAAAACGGCAACGTGAACCGAGCCGGAGAGTATAACGAAAAAGGTCGGTTCGCAATTATCTTCCTCCAGGACAATGGTCTGGCCTTTATCGAAATTTTTCAGCAACATTATCTTGCTGATTGCCTGAATTTCACGCGCCGAAAGTACGCTGAACAGGGGGACCTTACCCAGAAATTCAGTAACATCTTCTTTTTTCATCATTATCCTTCTGTCAGACTTTTAAGCCGCTCTATGCGCTCTGCCGCGCGTTTGCCGAACTGACCGTGCACGCCGTCACTATTAATTACCTTTTTGTAGAGATTTTGTGCCTTGCCATAGTCGCCCATGCGCTCGTAGATACGTGCCGCTTCCATTTCTGCGGTTACGCCCCATTTGCTTACGCCGGCATAGAGATAAGGAATTTTCAGGTATTCGGTCAGTGCAGTCTGAATATCGCCCAGCTTGCTGTGGCACATTGCTATCCAGTAGAGAAGCTCCGGCTTTTCTTCGGAGGGAGGATTCTCATTATTTGCTTTGGTAAACCAGGAAAGAGCTTCTTCAAATTTTGAAGCCTGCACCAGGCAGAAACCGATATTTAAATACATGGTTGAGGGGGTAATAGTGCCGGAGAATTCAGATGCAATTCGCTTGTAAATTGATGCCGCTTCATTCCAGTTGAGCATTTTGCGATAAGCAAGGGCGGCATTGTGCGCAGCGCGGTAGCGGGTTTTCGGTGCGGCAGCCGTGTCCGCAAGTACTTTGACAAATGCTTGCGCGGCCGGAGCAAACTCATCCCGGCCATGATGCAGCATGCCGATCGTATAATATGCCTGGGTTAAAAGATTGCCTTGTGGGTAGTGCTGAACAAATGCCTGGAATTTCTTCATCGCCGCTTCGGGTTTCTTGTCGAAGTAGTAGCAGAGAGCTATCTGATATTCGGCATCGTCCACCAACTCCGACTGATCGAATTTCTCAATTACGTAAGCAAAGCGCTTTATGGCTTTGTCGAATTCCTTTTTGTTCGAAAAGTAAAGGCCCTCGTGGTAGACAATTTCAGCATGGCTGTTTTTTCGACCGGGAAAGCGATCTTTAAAATAGCTGATCAGTCCGGCAACCTTTTTGCTTTTTCCGTCCATGACGTTTGCCAAAATCTTGCCGTGCAACGCAGGCAGGCTGTCACGCTCGTTGTGAGCATGATTCAGCGCCGCACTGTAGGCTGATGCTGCGTCTGGGTAGATTCGATTGGCCAGGTATAACTCCCCGGCTTTGCTCAGCGCATAGCTTTTGCGTGAGAACGACTCGTAAGCCGCGGCTTTTTTGTAGTGCTCGAGTGCCACAAAAGGACGGTGTTCACCCTCGGCCAGTTCGGCAAATTCAAAATGGGATGATGAGGCCAGAGGATCATCGAGTGAATCGGACAGCAATTCGGTCAAAAGGCTTTCGGCCTCGGCGGTTTTGCCGGTACGCGCCAGGCATTTGGCGATTCCCAGTCGGGCATTTCCGGAATTTCCCCCGGTTGGATAGTCGGCATAATAGGCGCGATAGTTCGATAACGCCTCAAAAATCTTGCCATTTTTAAATTGAGCCTGTGCCAACTCAAATCGCGATGTCCCGGCGCGCGCACTGAACGGGTAATTAAAGATCACGTTGCGGAACATTTCTGCCGCCTGGGCAAAGTTACCTTTTTTCTCGGCGATTTTGCCTCGAATATAAATGAACTCGGGTGCCATGTCTGAGGATGTGGAGGATGCCAAATACGTTCGTGCAACCTGTTCCGCTGAATCCAGTCTGTCAAGATCAAGAAAATTTCGGGCCAGGCCAAGCTGGGCGCGCACAGAGAAATGCGACGTGTCGGCGTCGCCGGCGACACCCTGAAATGCTTCTATCGCCTTTTCTCTTAACGCTGAGTTGCCGGTTGCCAGTGCCTGTTTTTCGTAATGCGAGCCAATGTAGAAGAGAACTTCCTGCTTATACCCGCTTGCAGGATACTTTTCCACATAGCTTTCGAACTCTGCAATATTCGGATTTGTCAACATCATTATGCTGAACGCCGCAGCTTGAGCTTGAGACGATTGCGGAGCAGCATCGATTATAGTGCGATAGATGTCGAGCGCTTGCTGCTTGGTGCGCTCAGCCGCACTGCTGTCGTTTTCAAAGAGAAACTTTTCCCAGAGCTTGGTATACACATTGGCACGCGCAAACCGTGCAGGGATAAGCAGAGAATCTGCCGTCGCTCCCATATCAATAATTTTTTGATATGACGACAAGGCTTTGTCGTATTGCTTTAAATGTTTTTCCTGGATCTGCGCTATTTTCCAGAGGTGCAGAGCCTGTTCGCTTTCGGATGGTGTTGATTGTGTCAATTCGGTAAGCGCGATGGCGGCCGCCTCGGAGTCTTTTATCAGAAAGTTTTTGAGATAGGTGATGTGTTGGTCGGTCTTTTCATAAAGCTGCTTGTCAACACCCAGCTCAAGGACATATTCGTATTGACGAAGTGCACTCTGGAAGTTTTTCAATTCCTGATAGCATTTAGCAATACGGAAAGCAGCTTTATGTGCGTAGCGGCTTGACGGATAGTCTTTAAGCAATGCCTCGTATTCTCGGATTGCTGCATTGTGGCGTTTGTTCTGATGTTCATATATAGATCCGATACGAAACAAAAGCCGATCTTTGCCCGGCTCACCCGAAATCTGCAGATACTTTCGATACGACATGACTGCGCTGGGATATATTCCTCTGGCATAGTGCAGGTCACCGGCTTTCAGCAGCGCTTTGGCTTTGTATACGCCTGCCGAATCATCATTGGCCAGCATTTGCAATGTTTCCAGAGCCTGAGACAGCTTATCCGATCCTGCTTGACACTCTGCAATGCGGAACCTGATAGCGGCTTTTTTTGCTGCTGATTTTTCGAGGGTTAACTGTTGTGTGTAGAGCTGTTCGGCTCGGGGATACTTTCCGGCCTTGCGGGCGCATTCGGCCCATGCAAACAGGAAGCTCGACGGGGTCTTTTGAGAAGATGATTCGTAATGCCGGTTCAATTGAGCGAAAATGTCAAGCGCCGCATCAAAGCGACCGGCATCATTCAAAAGTGAGATATAGGCCTGCAGAGCCTGCTTCTTTTCAGCAAAGTCACGATTAAAAAGCGGCTTCATGCGCTCAAAGATATCCAGCGCTTCATCTTTTTTACGACGGGAACGAGCCAGGAGTGCGCTATAGTAAAGCAAGCGAGCTTTAATTTCGGGCGTGGAAGACCATTGTTCCCGGGCCTGCTTAGTGATTGTCTCCGCGCGGGCAAAATCATGCTGATCGTAGAGAATTCCAATAAGTGACAATGTTGCTTTGGGGGCGTCTTTATGCCGGGGAAAGCGTTTGACATACATGTCGTACAAGTCAACAGCCTGCTCGATTTCATTGGCCCGGTGAGAGCATCGGGCAGCCAGCAGCAGGGCGTTTCGTGCCTTTGCACTGCCGACAAAGCGGGTCCAGACCTTGTAAAACCAGTCGGCGGCTTTTTTGTAGTCACCCGATTTCATCCGCATTTCACCGGCTTCGTACATGGCATTCATAACGCGGTCGTCGGCCGAGTATTTTTGAATAAACGTCTCGTAGCTCTCAACGGCTTGAGCAACATCGCCAAGAAGGTAGTACGCTTTGGCAATTTTATAATGCACCTCAGCATCTTTATCGGGTGCTTTGCGAATGGCAAGATATTTTTGATACTGCTCAATGGCCAGACTGTGCAGGCTATCTCGGTAAAAACGATTACCCAATTTATAGAATGATTCGCTTTCATTTGCCGCTATATTTCCCGCTAAACCCAGCACCAACGCCCAGAATGACAACCACTGCAATGCTCGATGAGGAATAATGGTAGCTTTAATCATATGTTCCCGATGGTAATAATGGCTTTGCACGCGGGCAGGTTCCCCGTTGAAACTTAACAAAACGCAGCTATCCGCGAGCATCACCCAAAAATACTAAATATAACGATTGCTGACAAAATAGTCGCTGCGCATTTCGGAAGATGCTGTTATGCGGGGAATGCTCATGCGTCGCCGGTGAGGCTACTTGGGAAACTCATGCTTGGGAAGATCGTCAACCGGTATGTCACCCAGCGCCGGCGGGCCCTCTTCCGGCTGTACAAGGTAGACGATTAATGTCGCAACACCGGCAACACCAACTGCACCAAGCGAAATAGGCAACACGAGGTTGCGCTTTTCTTTCTGCGCATAGAGCTCAACTTTTGCCTGATCGGTTGTCCATTTGTAGGAGAAAGTAATAATGTTGTATTGATCGTTGACGGTAATGGTCGGTATGGCTTCAACATCAAAAGTTACGATTACGACATCATGCCACTCAGGCATCAGACCTTTAATGTCTTTGTTGTAGTCTACCCGTTTTTTTTCAATCTCAAAGCCGCTGATAGGCGCCTCGGATTGTGAAGGTATGGGCGAAGAACCCATCTCGGTGTCGTTGAATTCAAATATCAATTTGTTTTCTTTGCGTTTCAGATCGTAAAAGTAACTGGTCGGCTTATCTCGAAAGATGAAGTAGCAGGTAACCAGTTTTTCATCTTCCGTTTCACCTTTTTCGGCGGATAGCTGGATCCCCTCAAGGACGGCATTCTGTATTGCATTCTCGGCGGCAGGCGGTTGCGCTTCAATGCAGGCAAAAAAGGCTGCGCCAAGGAAAGCCATCCATATCTGCCTTGTCAATTGCGTTATAGCACTTTTCATAGCTGCACCGGGCTCCTTAGTAGCTTTGCTGATATTAATTATACCACATTTGAGACATCATAACCAATATTGACGTAGCATAAAGGTATTTAAGCGATTATAACCGTAGCGATACACTGCTTGCGTTCATGGCTGATTGACACGAGTTTTTGAGTGACACCTCGATCTTGCATTTTTTTTTCAAGTCGCTGATTGCATACTACTAATATAGGTTTTAGCGTACCCTCTGTAGAAATTATTTCGATACTTTTCCAGTTGGCCAGCGGCTGGATATCTACAGGAAGGGCTTTGTAAAACGCTTCTTTGCTTGCCCACCTTCCCGAAAAATGAATGGCCGGATGTGCTTTTTGCAGGCAATGACGCTTCTCGGCAGCGGTATAAACTTTGTCAAGAAAGTGATCGTCATAGGCAGTAATAAGCCTTTCAATCCTTCCGATTTCTACAATGTCAACACCTAACCCGATAATCATAGGCTATTACTTAATCGTTGCAGGCGATGCTATCGCTGTTGCTCGGGCGTATTTTCTGCGGGCACAGTCTGCGTCGGTGCAGATTCTTCGGGGCTGCTGTAAAAGCCTTTACGGACCTTGATATTCAGGCTTAATCCTGCCGAAAATACATGTCGTGAATTGGGACGCTGTCCGGGAAAGTACCCGAGTTCTTCGGTAAAATAGACATAGTTGAGGCTGAGCGGTCCGAGCATTGCTCCAACCCCGAACGTCGGATATCCCTGATTAATACCGCCGCGCAACGCAAGATATGTAAAATCTATTTCGGCCCCGGCATGCAGCTTTTTGGCGAAATGTTCGTACTTTTTGCTGACCGGCTCAAATCCCCAGATATCGGAAATTTCCAGAGCGACAATTAAGCTGCGAATGATTTCAATTTCTTGGGTAAAGGGGAAATAATAAGCCCCACCCAGATCCAGTTGCGGTACGACGACTTTGCCCCCGACCACTGCGAAGAAATCCTTGAGCGCATAGGCGAGGCGAAAGCCTTTGATATTATGCATGAAACCGACATCAAAGCTTACTCCGTGCTGAATATCTGCAAGGTCCCCAAGAATACCCAGAGAAGAGAGCACGTTTTGATCAAAATCCTGGGATATGCGGTGAGTGTCGGAATATTTGGTAATATGATTTTCGACCGGCGCGCGTCGTACATACTCCATCGAAATGCCGAACAGGTTGTTCTCGTGTTTCAGCGGTACGCCCACCGCCCAGGTAAGCACCAGGTCCTGCTGGCCGCGTATATTAAATTTGGGAACAAGATGACCCGTTTCACCGCTCAACGCTACAGGCCAGACGCTGTAAAAACCGAAGCCGAGGTTTTTTGTAGCAACAGTAAATTCGGGAAAATAGTCCAGGCCAATCCATTGGCCGTCCAGGCTGGATAAGTCCTGTATGAATGTCGTATCGATCTGGTTAATATCGTCAAGCTTATCTCCGTGTTCGCCCACAAAGTCGATATAATCCGTTATGTTGCCGAAAAATGACATTATCACCGGCGCCAGAGAGACCTGCAAATCGTCCTGCAATAAACTCAGGCCGGCCGGATTGTGAAAGATGGCCGTCCTGTCGGTGGTAACGGCAACGGTGGTATTCCCCATACCCATCGAGCGGATTCCGTCATAGGCAGGGCCTTTGGGTGCAGCATCCAGCAAACAAGTAATCACGGCTGCAAAGGCAAATGTTAAAGCTGTTTTGCTGATCGACCTGATCATATTGTGCGGTCCTTTATTGTAACAATTCTACTAAATATTTACGTAAGCTTTCGGGGGGAATCCCTTCCATAACATCTTCATCGATAAGCCCGTCCCTATCGTTGTCGAATCCGTCGTACCACTCTTCATCCAGGCCGTAGTCGCCACCGGTGAATTCCCCCGCAGCATCGGGGATCGGGCCGGTGTATCTCGGCAGTGAATCTGGTATCGTAATTGTGGCGGCTGCATGACGGGAGAGAAATGACAAACTGGTTTGGACGGTATCCCATGAGGTTCCGGCAATGTCTATTACGGCGTCGGTATCGGATTCCCATTGCATGGGGTAAAGCTTGAGCGGTATAGCCGGACTTCTCACCGGTGTGCGATCGGCCGGATCGGAGTCGTAGTAATCGCCGTCATCATCAGCGGTATCGGCTACGATGCGGGTGTCCTCATCCGTCAGTCCGTCGCCGTCATTGTCTTTGCCGTCCATGATTTCTTCATCAACGCCCCAGTCGCCCCCGATAAATTCGTAGGTCCAGCCACCGGTCCAGTGAAAGCGCTGGTAGTCCAAACCGGTGTCGTTTTCAAAACCCGTCAGGCTGTAATACTGCGAACTGTCACGCATGTGCGCTGAATCGCCGATGTGAAAATGACCTTGCAATGCTCCGGGGGCGAATAGATCAATTTTCTTGTCACCGTCCCAGTCGATCCAGACCATGCGCTGTTGACCGGCCATGCCGTTGACTTCGTAATAATCACTGTCGTTGTCTGTATAATCGTCGTAGTAAAAATATGGCAGGATATTTTTAAAATTGCCGATCATTTGCCCAACGTCTGCGATCATGCCCGTGTCGAGATTGTCGTCTCTTTTGAGTTCGTTGTTGAAATTGGTGTAGCTGGTATCGGCCTGCAATATCGAATGATAAATCAGATCAATTGTCGGGTTGATATCCAGCGGCGTTTTATTCAGGTTTCTTAAGCTGTCAAGTTCCATGTCGTCAAGCGATTGCATGTCCTGTGTCAAAATACGGAATGTTTTTCTTTCTTCCATACTTTCATCCCAATCAAGCCGGTCGTTGTGGTTGAGATCGATAATGCCCAGGATGGCTCGAACACTGATTTCCATAAGGTAATCTGATTCATACTGTTCCCGTTGAATGACTTGATCCATGCTGTGCCAGTCGCGGTTGATCTTTTCCAGGCCCTTGATTGCCTGACTGATTGCATCATAAAGAATTTTACGTTCCCAGAATACCGAATCGATTACGGACACACGGGCTAGTGTGTCGCCGGAAGCAAGCACGATCGGATCTGTCATGGTAACCGTATCCGCGGTTAAATCAACTGACGCATCGGTCCTGAACAGAAATGGTATATCCTCGGAGTTTTCGCGGCCTGGATTGATCTGGTCCCAAATATCGTTGAGATCAACTCCCGCAATACGCAGCTTGCATTTGCCCCAATAAAAAAGCGCTTCGGTAAGGGTCGTATCACCGTTTTCTTTATTATCTTCTGTAATAGCTTCTTCGAAAAGCGCCAGGGCTTTCTCATATTGCTCCTTGTCAAGCTTCTTCTTGCCCTCGATGATCAGTGCCGGCGCACCGCGTTTACGGGCCGCTGCGATGGGTTCTGCGGGCTCGAAAAGATTGCAGGAAGCGAAAATCAAACCTCCCAGAGCCACTGCCAGTAACGCTCGTGCAGAGAACATAGCTTTTCCTTGGATAAGAGAGTACGTGGTTTGCAGTTTCAAAGGCCAGAGCACCTTAATCGCGGGTCGTTTTCAGTCGTTAGAATAATATAAGAAATATATCGCGGCAAGTACAAGGCTTTGATATTTTGGTTAATAGAATATTTTTATTATGCCTGTACCGCTAGTATAGTTGAAAATGAGCACATGATGAGCTTTTCACCAATCCCGGCGCCGACTGCAATTCTTGCAGGACTTTTGCTTGCCTACAGTATGCTCATTGTGAGGTTGCTGATTGCGGTTCTGAGAAGAGGAGTCATTCCTGTTGAGCGGGGAACTGCATTGCCCGGCGTTTCGGTTATTATTGCTTTCAAGGATGAAGAGTTGCGTTTGACGGACTGCCTCAAAACGCTGGCCGCACAGAAGTATCCCGGGGATGTTGAGATTGTGCTGGTAAACGACGGGTCGCGTGACGAGTATCGCCGGGCAATAAATGCGGGAGCGGAATCGATGCTCCATAAACTGAAGCTTGTTGATTCGCACTATTCCGACCATGAAGCCCTTACCAGCAAACAGCAGGCGCTCGATTGCGGCGTCAATCAGGCGCGCAACGAATGGCTGGTTTTCACGGATGCGGATATGGTGTTTGAAACAGACTGGCTGCAGCATATGATGCGCAGTGCCGCACAGACACAGGCCGATGTTGTCTTCGGGCATACCGCTATGCTCACCGCATCCCGTGCAACATGGTGGCACCCAATTGAAAGATGGCAGCTTGCCTTTCTCAATGCGATTGCATTTGCATTTAACCGGGCCGGTTTTGCCGGTTCCTGTATGGGTAACAACCTCGCGATGCGGGCGACATGCTACCAGGTGCTCGGCGGGCAGCGCGGCATCGGCTATTCGCTCACCGAGGATCGGGCCTTGTATCTGCGTGCCTTCAAAATGAAGATGAACGTTCAACACTGCATGCCGTTTTTACCCAAAGCCCGAACCTATCCTTCTGCAGGCCTTGCCGCCTGGATACGCCAGATGCTGCGTTGGGCAAAAGGTGGATTCGGTAAGTTGAGCCTGCTGTTGCCGATCGGGGTGCTGAGTTTTGTGCAATTGCTGCTTACCGGCCTTGCCCCGGCAATCCATCTGCCCGCTTTGCTGGAAAACCTTGTGCTGGTCAACTTTATGGTCACCTGGCTTCTGGTCGCACTGGCCTTTGTGAGAATCGGCACGAGGTCGCATGCGTTGTTGTTTCCCCTGTATTGCTGCGTGCTGATATTGGAGTCTGTCTGTTTTATATTTGTAGCGCTGTTTATTCGGTCCACAAAATGGAAATCACGTCACTACTGAGATCTTTCACGAATGTTCCACTACAAACCACTTCTGCTTCACTATTTCATCACCAATCGCTGCAATGCCAGGTGTTCGTTTTGTGACATCTGGTGTGAAAAGCCCAAAGCCGATGCGCAACTTGCAAATGTAAAGATTAACCTGCGCCATGCACGGAGCGCTGGATGCCGGTTTGTGGATTTTACCGGTGGCGAGCCCCTGCTCAACAGCGAATTGCCGGCTTTTCTCCTACATGCGAAGCAGCTCGGATTCATTACGTCGGTTACGACAAATTGTCTGCTGTTTGAGCAGCGTGCGGCAGAACTGGCCGGTCTGGTAGATTTGCTGCACTTTAGTATTGATGCTGATACTGCAGCCCATCATGACAGAATACGAGGTGTTGCCTCATTCCGGCAGGTAGTGAATGCTATTCCGCTTGCTTTGCACCACGATCTGGTGCCCGACCTGTTGTTTACTTATACGGATGAAAATATCGATGCTGTTGAAGGCGTGTATGCATATGCCAAAACGTATCGCCTCATGTTGATTCTTGATCCGGTTTTTGCTACGGAGTCTTCGGATACCGTAACCGTTCTAACCCATCAAAAAGCGCGCCGGTTTGCCCGGCGACCGGGGGTTTATCTCAATCCGGCACATCTTCGTTTGCGAAAGCAGGGCGGGAATCAGCCTGATCGGCCGGCATGTCGTGCAGTTACATCAACCGTCGTGATTCTGCCTGATAACAGACTGGCCCTGCCGTGCTACCACCATTTTTCAAATACTATTGCCTTGCAAGGCAATCTCTTGGAAGAGTTGCAGAACACATTACGCCTGAACGCAGAGCGCTATCAGGGTAAATATCCCTTTTGCAACGGGTGTCACATAAATTGCTACTTTGATCCATCTTTTTCGAGTCAAATAAATCGATTAACTTTGCTCAGCTCTTTTGCCAAGCTGAAATACGCTTTCTGGAAATATGTAATTTATAAAAGGAAATTGCCTGTTCTGAGAAAAGGTGCAGTGATGTAGTCATGCGAACAATAGCTTATCTTTATCTCAAACAGCAAAATCAAACGCGTAAATAGCATTTGGCATTTTTTATTTGCTAAAGAACGGACTGGATATATATTTTAAGAATGAAGTTAAGGAAGAGAGGATAAACTTAATATTGTAACACGATATTATTCCTCTTTCAAGACTTATTTAATCGAATAACCATCGCTCAAAAATAAGTCTATCATGGTGTCGGCCTTTTCTTCAACGTTTAGAAATATGCGAGCAAAGAACAAGATACGTGTTAAGCGCTTTGGAAACGTGGTAATGGTTACTTTATCATTACTGCTTTTCCTGTATTCGGTGGGGGCGAGTACGTCGTACGTTGTGCCTTCCGATGAATGCAAAACAGTTTCGCATGCTATGATCAAAACCAGGCCCGGAGATACTATCCTGGTTGACAAAGGTGTCTACAAGGAACATGTTTATGTCGAAAATGGAGTGGTTCTGCACGCGAAGAGCTTGTTTGAGGCTATTTTCGACGGCGCGGGTCGGGAGCATGTGGTTACGCTTGGCGGCAATGCGCATATCAGCGGATTTGAAATCCGTAACGGCATGATTGGTGTATTTTCGCAAGGAGCCGGAAACTCGATTCTAAAATGCAAAGTTGTTAACAACTGGGGTTCCGGAATTATCTGTATTGGAAATTTGCCGAAAATTATGGACAATATCATCGCCTATAACAAAGGAAGTGGAATACAGGGCTGGAAAGTCAGGGCCACATCGTATCCGTCAATTTCGCATAACACGATTGCTTTCAACGCCAATCATGGTATTGCAATTGGGGGACCGTCCGATCTGGGCGTTGAAAACAACATAATCGCCTTCAACCGGCAATTTGCCGTTAAAATTTCGCAGGACGCGCCTGCCATCAGATTGTTCAGCAATTGTTTTTATGCCAACGAAGGATTCGTACCGTTGCCGAAAAAGAATTTTTCCTTCGATCCGCAGTTTGTAGAACCGAAAAAATTGAATTTCACACTAAGTAGTCATTCGCCGTGCAAAGCAAGGAGCTTGAAAAGGGAAGACCTTGGTGCCCGGATTAAATATGCTACACATAACCTCTAAGCCAGAAGGAAGCGAGTATGCGAAAAAGTTTCCGTTTTGAGCTAATGGCCATAAAGCTGTGTGTTTGCGCACTTGCGCTGGCGCCGACACTTCTGTTTGCCGGAAAAGCGATTATCGTTCCATCCAGCGAAGCCCAAACCATTGCTCTGGCATTTATCAAAGCAAGAGCGGGCGATACTGTATTAGTAGAAAACGGTATCTATCGCGAAAACATTTTTGTTGAAGCTGGGGTGATCCTGAAAGCCCGACACAAGCAAAAGGCAATTCTTGACGGCAAAGGTAAAGGTACCGTCGTCACACTAGGGCGGAATTCGGCTGTTGACGGGTTTGTTATTCGCAACGGTACGATTGGTGTTTTTTCAAAGAATGCCAACAATTCGATAATTAACTGTCGTATAGAGAACAACTGGCAGACCGGGATAATATGCGTTCGCCATTTGCCCAGAATTGAAGATAACCTGCTGGTTTTTAACCGGGCATCTGGCATTCAGGGGTGGGACGTGCGCTCTACCGGAGACGCCATTAAGCACAACACGATTGCTTTCAATGAAAACCATGGTGTCGCAATCGGCGGCAAGTCATCGGTTATTATCGAAAACAACATAATCGCTTTTAACGAACGCTTCCCGTATAAAATTCTGCCCGAAGCCGAAAAAGTGAAAATGACGAACAACAACTTTTATCAAAATCTGTGGCAACCGACTGCGCTTCCTTCAGGAAATTTCAGCTATGATCCGAAATTTGCCGCGCCGCGCAGTGGTATGAACTTCAAGTCACGCGGTAATCTGGCATGCCCGGAATGCCCGAAAGATCAGATTCCGGGTGTGCGTACGCAATGAATTCAGCCGTCTTAACATACATACGTGCGTTTGTATTAACTCCTGTAAGAAAGAGTTTTTCTATGACAACCACAATACACTTCCTCAAAAAAGCGAGTATTTTCGGTGCATTCTTACTTGTGGTGGGTATGCATCTGAATGTTAAAGCAGATGGACTGCCGGGCGAATTTATTTCAACGCAACGCTGGCACGATCTGTTCGCCCGCTATTCGCCATTGACAAATCCGGCTATTATCACCGAGGCAAATTACCTCGGCGCCCGGTTTGCCTTTTCGCCGACATTGGGTAATGCCTTCAAAATAATAGATTTGGGCGTTACTATTCCGGTTGGATTGTACCAATCGGTGGCCGTATCCTGGTTTTTTCTCACACCGGGAAGCTATGAGATCTACAGCATCAATCGGTCTACCAATATATGGGAGCCAAATGGGACAACCTCCAGTTCTGAAAATTATTTCATGCTGTCATACGCCATAAATCCCTGGAACAGGCTCAGCGTCGGTGCAAATTTGAATTTTGTTTATCAGTCGCTCTTTCCGGGGACCGAAAATGCTGAAAAGCGCTTCAATGAGAATTTCATTCCTGGTATCGATATCGGTGCAACCTACCGGCTATTCAGGCATCCCCTGGCAGGAAACCACGTAATTGGAATTAATCTGCAAAACCTGATATATGCTCCCACCATCGGAGAAGAATCGTTTCCTGCAAATTTGCGCATCTCCTGGCTTGCCACTTTCTGGGAAAAGAGAATCGAATCGGGAATTGATTTTGACATTAAAGATGTTGTTGCTCAAGCGGATAAATTTCAGGACGGCGACAAACAAATTGAATGGGAACTTTATGGACGCGTTGGCACGTGGCTGTTGCGGGTCTTTAAGCTGTACTTCCTGTTTGGGAGCAACGGCAGCGGCGCGCCTGATGCCGAAATTGACGTTCCCTGGGGACTGGCCGGCGGAATCAATATTCCATCCGTCAACATAGGGCGTGACCTCGAATTGCTGTACCAATATCATGCCGTCGACGGTCCTGCTATCAACACCCATACAATCTATCTACGCGCCGATCTGGGCAAACACCGTGAAGAGATCTACGCACGTAAAATGGCGCGTCAACTCGATGCGTCGCCAAATGATTTGTACAACAAAGCGCTCACGCTTTACCATCAACAAAAATACTGGGAAGCCTTTTTTGTCTTCGGACAAATCCTTTCCCAGTTTCCCGACTTTTTCAAAAACGACTGGGTCAACTACTACCTGCACAGTTGCCAGGAAGAGCTTGACATGCGTCAGGCATCTCAGAGCGGCTATGCCGAGGCAATCAATAAATATCCGCAAAGTGAAATTGTGCCCTATGCCGATCTTGGCATCATGCGGGTAGTTTATCGGGAAGGAGACAACGCAAAAGTCTCCGATCAGTTTGCCAAGCTCAATCAACTGGGTGTGCCCGACTCGCTGAAATATCATGCTTACTATCTCATGGGTCAAACCCATATGCGCAATAAAGATTATTCGAAAGCTATCCAATTGTTCAATCTTATTCCCGAAGGCCACCCCGAATACATTTTCGGCCAGCACTCCCTGGGTGTCTGCCAAGTGCTGAGCGACAACATGCAGGCCGCGATGGTTGCCCTTGAAAATGCGATTCAGTCTGAGGCTACCACCAGTACCCAGAAAGAGGGCGTTAACAGATCATACTTGCTTATTGGATATCTGTTTTACGAAGAGCTTTCGCTTTCAAAGGCGGTTACGGCGCTACGGTCTATTCCCGCCGGCAGCTATTATTACGAAGACGCTTTGTTGGGTCTTGGCTGGAGCGCCATTAAGGCCCGCCAATGGGCCGACTGCATGGACGCCGGCGTCAAATTGCAGAAAACGTCAAACAAAGAGGTTATCCAGTGCGAAGGCATGCTGCTTGAGGCCTATGCTCTTCTAATGCGCAAAAATTATGGCCAGGCACTTGACGTACTGCAAAAAGCGTATGACAAAATAAATAAGGTTAGTCCTCCTTCGAAGGAACAGTTGGCGACACGTACACAGCAATACGCGCAGGAACGCGAGGATTACGGCGAGGTAGCCGCCTCGGCCTACGACCTGGCGCTCGTGCGCCAAACCAGTGCGGTTATCAAGCTGATTGACAGTTTGCATGTTGAACAGAAGAGCAGCAAGCAGAATATAGATGAGCATCTGAAGTTTTCGGATGAATTTGTCCGGAGCGGCTTCTTCTCACGCGGCATAGACAAGATCAAGGAAGATCTGGAATATGCGCTTGCGACTGCCGAGAAACTCAGCGGTACCAGTGCGACACCAGCGAAGCCCGTTGAGGAAACGGAGGAACTCGACGAAGAAATTCAGAAGCTTCAAGAAGAAATGCGCAAACTGGAAGAAGAGCAATAAATCGATTATTCTTCTTCCTTTCGCTTTGACTCGAAAGTATTTTTCACATGCCCTGACCATTAAATTGGCAGGGCTTTTTTTCTGTAATCACCTTGCACGGCCCTTTTTTGCATGAGACAGCTTTTTTTATTAGGCATATTCGGTGCAGTTCTAGCCTTGGGGATTGTCGCACAGGCGAAGGTTCTGATCGTGCCCTCTGCAGAGTATAAAAAAATCAGCCTGGCTCTGATTCGTTCAAGAGCGGGGGATACCGTTCTTGTCAAGCCAGGCACCTATCGTGAAGAACTGGT
Organism: Chitinivibrionales bacterium; assembly: GCA_014728295.1. Lineage (GTDB taxonomy): Bacteria > Fibrobacterota > Chitinivibrionia > Chitinivibrionales > WJKA01 > WJLW01. The sequence goes on from WJLW01000039.1 coordinate 68,663, forward strand.
ATTGGAGCCCGGCGTTGTGCTGGTTGCCGATGAAGAGGAGAAAGTGGTCCTGGACGGCAGGGGGAGAGGCAATGTTGTGACAATGGCTCGCCATGCAGCGGTCATTGGATTTAAAATCAGAAATGGAACCTACGGCATTTTCTCACGCAACGCGACTGCCCGGATAGAGCATTGTCAGGTTGCGCGCAATGTCCGTTCGGGAATATTGTGCATTGGCGTGTTGCCTAAAATTGTTGACAATGTAATTGCATTCAATGGTGGCTCCGGCATTCAATGCCAAGGAATTCGTCCGCACGATATTTCCCGCATTAGTCACAATACGATTGCCTACAACAGCAATCACGGCATTTCTCTGAGCGGCGCATCAGGTGTGACGATTGAAAACAATATCATTGCTTTCAATGAGCGTCTCGGTACTAAAATCGATCCGGAATCAAGAGATATCATCATCTTCAGCAATAATTATTACGGCAATCATGGCGGCGTTTATGATTTGCCGTCCGGCAATTTCTCTTTTGACCCGCTTTTTGTCTCCCCGAAAAAGCGCAGGATGAATTTCCGGCTCAGTCAGAATTCCCTCTGCCGCGGCAAGGCATCTGATAAAATGGATATGGGTGTACGCTTCGAATAGGCTCCGTCACAGTAGGGCAAGAAAATCACGAACTGCCGTATCCATACCGACAAGTACAGCACGTGAAACCAGTGCATGCCCCACGTGAAGTGCATTCAGGCGTGGCAAGTCACTGAACAGACCGCATGTCGTGTAGGTAATCCCCCTGCCGATGCCGACCTCTATGTCGTATTTGGGGGCCGTATGCTTTGACAGAAAAAGCAGCTTGCTCAGTTCTTCCTCCCGAGTCGGGCCGGTCGAATTCGCAAAGTAATGAGCATTCAATTCAATCCGGTCGGCCGACAATTTAAGGGCTGATTTGAAGAGCGATTGGTCTGGATCAATAAACAATGAAACCTTAATATTGTGGTGCCTGAGCTTCTGCATTTTCTCCGAAAGGTCATTTTCATTGCCGGTTAACCTGAGTCCGCCCTCAGCAGCTTCCTCATCATGTTGCGAGGGAACAAACGTTACCAACTGGGGAGCAACATCGACGGCAAGTTGAATCAGCTCATTTTGAGGGGCAATGCACAAATTGAGATTGGTTGAGACCGTCTGTTTGAGCAGATAAACATCCCTGTCCTGAATGAGTGCTCTGTCTTCTCTCAAATGGACATCGATGCCCTGGGCGCCTGCAAGCTCAGCAAGTGCTGCGGCTTGCACGGGGTCGGGATCTTTGGCGCCGGTTGCCTGTCGTATTGTTGCAATGTGGTTGAGGCTGACGCGCAGAGCTGGCATGGGAACTCCTTGTTAATTCTGTGCATTCAATTGTGGAAAATACTCGATTGGCGGAGACCGCAAAATGCGAACTTTCTATCCAGATGATTTGCACAACTGAGATGCAAACACCAGAGATACACCGTATCGCTTGAAATACGGAAGATATTCCAACAAGGTAGCAATGAAATCGGCATGCGACTTTGCTTTGATCAGCAATGAGCCGCTTTTCTGGGCGCGGGTAATGATTATGCGCAGTGTTTCGCCGATTTCCTTGCGTGTCAAATCCGGTGAAACTGACAAGTCTATCTGGTCAACGGGCAGCTCAAGCTTGCCGGCTATCGACATGCTTATATTCCCGGCTGCCTCCTGATCGAGCAGAAAATAAGCATTTCTTTTTTTTACTTCCGCTAATATGATTGACATTACGCGCGAATCGTTAAGTGCTCGCGATCCTCTATAATGCGAAAATCCTTTACATGCAGGTATTGCATCAGTAAACTTATTGAAAAGCTTGCGAATCTGGAACTCGGAATAATGAACCTTAATAAACGAGTATAATGAGTCGGTTGTACGTCTGGTTTTTGACTCAAGGGGAAGTAGAATCACGATCTCTTTGCTGTATTCTTCAAAAATTTGTGCAGTCCATTCCGACCTTTTTTTGAGCGGCAGCAGCGAGACGGTCAACGGTTCGGGAAACGACAGAATGTCGATGGTCGTCTGGTTGGCTTGAAATGAAAAATCGTCGATAACAAATGCAACCTGCGCAATTCTGCTGAGATAGGTGTCGGAAAATGAAAAGCTGACGCTAATGTGCGGCCTGGCTGGGGAGCGGCTCTTATAAGTCAATTTGCACGAGCTGTTGGCGCCGGGTGAACATAAACAATCGTCTACCCTGTACAGAGAGGAGCGGGCGGCAGTGGTAAGCTTCCAGACAATAAATTCTGCAGAACGGCCTTGAGGCACCTTTATCCGGTAATGTATCTGTGACGAATCGTCGCTGGTTCGCCGTTCGATATTCTCCGAAGTTACTTCAAGCTCGGTGAAAGCTTTAGTTAATATATTTTCAAAGGGCAAGCTTGCAGAGGCCTGGGGGATGTCCGCTTGCGACGTCCGGGTTTTACTCTTGCGGGTTTCTGGGAGCAGATGTACCGGCAGCAATGCAGATTTGTAAAGCACAAACACCAGAGCTGATGCGATGAGCCCAATTATGAAAAACAAAAAAAGTGCTTTTTTCATGTGATGTCTTGTGCCGTTGGTTTATCGAGTCATTCAATATACCCAAATTATTGCTAAGAGTCAATGAATTCATCACTAATAAAAACTGTCGGACCTTTGGTCGTACCGGTTGTGCTGGGACCAACCGCAGTAGGGAAAACGGGGATAGCGCTTCGTCTTGCACGTGATTTGGATCGTGAAATAATATCATGCGATTCGCGGCAGATATACCGATATATGAATATTGCAACCGCCAAACCGTCGCCGGACCAACTGTCTGGGGTAAAGCACTGGCTTGTTGACTGTTGCGATCCGTCGGAGCACTACTCGGCATATGCATTCAGCCGGGATGCGTTGCGCATACTGATGCAGTCCAACGGCAGGGCAATTATTTGCGGGGGAACCGGATATTATTTCAAGTGCCTGGTGGAGGGCATTGCTCCGGCTACCCCGACTCAGATGCATTTTCGCAGAGAATACGAAAAAAAGGTGCATGCAGGCGGTACTTATAGTATATTTAATGAACTCAAAGCTGTAGATCCGGAAAGCGCCGGAAAAATACATCCACACGATATCCGGCGTATTATTAGAGCTTTAGAAGTCTACTACTTTAGCGGCAGAAAAAGAAGTGATTTGCCCAAAGAGAGTCAACCTCCGGAACATTTACACTTTTGCGTCATAAAAGTAAGCTTGCCTCGATGCACCTTATACGACAGGATAAACAGTCGTGTGGATCAGATGTTTGAAAATGGATTGTGGCATGAATTTACCAGCCTGATCAAACGAGGTTATTCATCTGAATCTGCAGGAATGCAGTGCGTAGGGTACAAAGAATTTTTTGAAGTTTTAAACAATAATATAACATTGGAAAGCGCACTGGAACAGATCAAGCGCAATACCCGTCGCTATGCCAAAAGGCAAATCTCCTGGTTTAAGCACCAAGTGGAGGGAACTGAATTTGATCTTTCGACATGCACCTATGCAGATATTCTGGCGCAAGTGAAAAACGCAATCGAATCCGGTCGAAACGATACCAGGCGCCTGTTGGCTTAACGGTAAAAAAAAATCTTGTAATCAAGACGGGGTGATGATATAATGGATGTATTCCTCGTACAACAACCAACTGTAAGCGTACCAAAATCCGAGAGTGACTCGCTGCGCTTACCCGGTATGCTATTTGTAAATCAACCTTTCTTCTACACCAGTTACCGTAAAATGAATGGTCCCTCGAAAGGAGCTGTTTAGTATGAATTCCGGCGACCAAAGCAGACAAAATCAAGGTGTGCGTATGCAATTTTCCAATTTGTACAACGACAAAAACACCAACTATTCTCCGAGTGCAAATTACAACTACGGCCACTCCAGAGGCCATCAGCAGAATCATAACCATCAGAATCGCAGCAATTCGAAACAACAGCAGCCGCGCAAACAGCAAGACCGATTTAAGCGTGATATACTGAATGTGGTCGAACGCATGACGAAACAAAATAATGTCATGATTAAATTGCTCAAAGAAATAAATGAGCGCCTGGGGGGACCGCCGGCTGCAACCAATAAGCCGCACAAGCAGAAGCCCAAGCATCACGCAGACAAAAAGCAGGATAAGTACAGAGAATCCTCCCAGCATACTGACCGGCCACCATCTGCAGAAGACCGGCAGGAGTATGTACCGGACACTACGGATTCTCCAAATCAAAATGGGCCCCAGAATGGCGATGCTTCCCAGCACCAGCCGCTAAACTCCCTCGACCAGTCAAGCCCCGGCGATTCAGCATCCAATGAGCGCCGGCAAAATGCTTCCGACGACAGGAATGAGGAGTATAATAAAAGCGAAGGCATTGATGCTCCTGTTTTTGTTGACTCAGAGGAATATAATAACGCAGAGGACACCGAGCAGCACCCGTCTGAGGGGTACCAGAATTCAGACCATGCTCACAATTACGACGCAGCCCCTCAAAGCCTTTCCGGAGACGCGGACGAAAAATCATAACGTTTTCTATGCACAAAACCGATATGTATAGTACAATAGTATCTTAGACATATACATATCACCGTCCCGGTAAGTTCCACGGGCAAATTATTTAGCTGTGTGTCAAGAATAACGTTATGCACCCCTTCGGCTTACCTTGCATCATCAGTAGAATAATCTCTGTAATTTTTATCTTGCTTATTGCCGTTTTTCCCACCCGCGCTAAAACCAGGTGGAGTACTGTGCACATGACCCCCCATGCAGATCTGCTGGCCGGGGGCGATTTGGTGGTTGATGCCCAGGGGTATCTGATTCGGGATGTACAGGATGGCATGCAGGTGACCCCTACCTTTCTGCTCGACCTGGGAATAGTGGAATGGGTCAATATTCATGTGGGTTATGCCGGTGGCATTACCCTCGGATTTAAAGCGAGAATACTGGGAGAAACAAAATCGTTCCTGCCCTCGCTGGCTGTCGGTACCCACAATATTATCAGTCACAAAGAGACCGGCTATTTCAAAGTAGATACCTCCCTGGCAGATATCAACAACGAATTTTATCTTGCAATCAGCAAGGGCGTGGCTGCAATAAAAACACGTTTCCATATTGGCATGCAGACGATTCCAACAACCGAAAAAGAGTATTTCAATCCTTTTGTCGCAGTTGAAAAATATTATGGCATGGGAATCTACACATCGCTGGAATTCCATCGCCGGCATGAGGAGCTGGTTTTTTCGCTGTTTGCCGATTGGCGGATTCTGAGGCGGAAACTGGAATTCTCGGCGGGGCTGATTCATCTGGGCGGGCTCTTATTTGATCAGAATAGTGAATTTCGTTTTAAATTGGCTTCGGACAAGCAGATCAGCTTTGTGCGACCCGGAATCTGGATCGGATTGCGCTATAAAGGCAGCTTAGGGTTCGGCAAAAAGGGCGGCTTCTCCAGCATTGAAGATCATGTCAGAGAACAGGAAGAAGAATTATTGTATTTAAAAAAGGAGCTTGACAGCCTGAAGCTTTTGCTGGGAAAGAGCGCCAGAGCACTGTCGGAAATAGATAGTACTTTGTCGTCGGTTACCGCCAGTTCGCCCAATGAGCGTGAACGTATCAAAACAGTGCTGCTGGAAAAGATCATTGCTCTGCGAAGCCTTTACCAATCAGATCATTTCGAGCCTGAGCGAGTCAAACAGCTTGTGACGGAAGTGGCAAATTACCGTGAACGTGCGTTGGGGCCGCTACAGGAGTTGTTGCTTGATAAGGCGGAAGACCGCTACATCCGGTTGCTCAGTGCAATGCTTTTGGGTGAAATTCGCAACAAGGCAGCCTCCGACGTGCTGCTCACTGTTTTAAGCCGGGAGAGTGATCCCGGAATACGCATAGAAATCCTGATTGCACTGGGCAAGATGCGCGATACGCAGGCGATGTATATGATGGAGCAGCTCGCCAACGATGCCGATGATGCCGTTGCCCTGACGGCGCAGGAAGTTTTGTTCAAGCTGGAAAAAGAGACCGGCGCCAGGATTTCTCCCAATCTTGACATGCGGGATATTGCTTTGCCGTCCCCCGTTTCCTTGTCGGAGGCGAAAATTCCGATTGCTGATTCGTCGGCAGGGACGCCAGATACTGCTGCCGCAATAGCGATGCCGGATACTGTTGCAAACTCCAAGCCTGCCCCGGTCCCGCAAGACTCAATCAACATGCTGAGCGAACCGGAACTTGAAGATACTCTGAGTCAAGCAACAGACAGCATTCCCCCAGAACTAGAGTCCGCAGCAACCGGCGATACCACGGCATCCCCGCCGCCGGAGCCGGCAGAATCAGGTATCGATAAAGATGTTTTGCAAAATACAGACGCTGCTGAAGCAGCCGTCCCGGAATCCGAAGCCGTTGCTGAATCATCATCTGATATCGAAAATGAATCCGAATCCGATGGGGAAGAAGAGCAGAAAAAGAAACCTTCCCGCAAGGATCGAAAGTCAAGAAAAACCCGCAGGAGGCGCAAAGAAGCTGAGCCGGAAGTGTGGTAGGGCCTTGCTCAGGGCATGAAATATTGCTTGTAAAAATTGTGCTTCAGATAAATTTTGTGAACATACATCTGAGTCTCAAGCGGCAAGGAAGGATATACTCTATCCCAACTGGTGATGCCGTCATTGCTGCTGTATGATTTCAAAACCCTCCCCCTGCCTGCATTGTAGCTGGCCAGGGCGAATGCAAGGCGATTTTCAGGGTCATCAGTCTGGCGGCCCCACAGGGAATACATACGCTGGTCATACATGCATCCAACACCGATATTGACCTCCGGCTGCAGCAATAAATCCGGATCGGTACCCATGAAACGAGCGGTACTCGGCATGATTTGCATAAGGCCGACGGCTCCCGCACCGCTCTGTGCCGAATCCCGAAAATTGCTTTCGACATAGATCTGCGCCGATATCAGCCGCCAGTCAAATCCATACCGGCGGGCAAATTTGCGTACGATTTTATCGTGCTCCGAAAGCCTATGACGATTGGAACGCTTGAAAAAAGCATGGTCGCTCTGGAGCCATTTATCAGGATCAAAGTGATCCGCTTGGTACGCTAGCTGAAAGATGCCGGCGTCTTCTTGGGGGGAGATACGGCGCCCTGATCCGGATGTGTCTGAAGCGTCGTCACTGCTTTTTCCGGCAATAACCGAGTCGGTTCGTAGCGAGTCGATGTGCGAAGCATCCGCATCCGAATTGTGCGGAATCGGGCTTTGCTTGGGGGCGTCAAATTTCATCAGGCCGAACAGAACAAGCCAGAGCGCAGCATACAGCAGCGCGACGAGTCCATAGGAGACTATTCTGCTTGAAAAATGCTGCATCACTCAAAATTGACCGATGACATATGCCAGTCCGAAAAAGAGCGCGCCTATCATGATTGCCCAGCCGATGTTTTTGTTCTGGGTAATCTCTTTACGAATGTCAACAATGTCCAGCAAATCGAATATTCTCCAGGCAACAAAACAACTGACTCCATACGTCAACGCTTTGATAACGGTCCAGACAAAATTAATCAGGGAAGAAATAAAAAGCTCTTTATTCTTATTCATGCAAGTACCTCCTTCGAGACATTTTATGCTATATGGTAACATTCTCGATCAACAAAACGCAAGCAGTTGATGAAGACACTACTGATCTGAGACCGGGGAGGCGAATAGGTGCTCTCCCGGCCGGGACATCCGATAAGCACAATGCAACATGTTGCATTTATACAACGGAATTCATCAGGATGCATTTTTTTTTGGCAAATTTTGTCTATATGTTTGATCGTAAATCACCTGGAAATGTATTTTTTGTCGGCTAAATATTATTAATCGGATGATGTACCTACACAAACCACACCTAACCTCAGGAGGGTTAAACTCTTTATGGATGTCAACTTAATCTATATGTCAATTGGAGCCGGTGTACTGGCATTGCTTTTTGCATTTTGGAAATCGACCTGGATCAATAAGCAGGATGCCGGTACGGATAAAATGAAAGAGATCGGCGCGGCAGTGAGAGAAGGAGCAATGGCCTTTTTGTCACGCGAATACAAGGTTCTGGCCATATTTGTGATTGCGGTCGCAGTACTGCTGGCCATCGGCAATAAAGGAATGATAAAGCTGGTGGCGGTTTCCTTTTTTGTTGGTGCAATTTGTTCGGGGCTGGCGGGATTTTTCGGTATGCGCGTGGCTACGGCAGCTAATATGCGTACAACCAACGGAGCGCGTACGGGCCTTGCCGGCGCACTGGCGGTTGCTTTCTCGGGTGGCGCCGTGATGGGGATGTGCGTTGTAGGACTGGGAATACTAGGATTGTCGGGGCTGCTGTATGTCTACTCCAATTTCGTCGTCCCGAACGGAACCGAGCTTAACGTATTGAGAGATACCGTGCTGCCGATTCTCAACGGTTTTGCCATGGGAGCGTCATCGATAGCCCTGTTTGCGCGTGTTGGCGGCGGTATCTATACGAAAGCCGCCGATGTCGGCGCTGACCTGGTCGGTAAGGTCGAAGCCGGTATTCCCGAAGATGATCCCCGCAACCCCGCCACAATTGCCGATAACGTTGGTGACAATGTCGGCGACGTGGCCGGTATGGGCGCCGATCTCTTCGAGTCGTATGTCGGATCGATTGTCGGCGCAATGGTACTTGGGGCAGCCGCCGGGAGCATCAATCTGGTGATGCTCCCGCTGGTGCTTGCCGCAATCGGCATTGTGGTTTCCATTGCCGGAACATTCATCGTACGTGTCAAAGAAGGCGGTAATCCGCAGGCTGCGTTGAATATCGGAACATTCGGTGCAGCCGCTGTTATGGCAATTGCAACCTATCCTATTTGCAACTGGCTTGTGCCCGATAAAGCACTGGGCATCTTCATCGCTACTATCGGCGGCCTTGCGGCCGGTATTGCAATTGGTATCATCACCGAGTACTATACTGCTGAAAATAAAAAACCGGCCCAAAAAATTGCGGACGCTTCGGAAACGGGAGCGGCAACCAACATCATTGCCGGTTTGGGTACCGGCATGTTGTCGACAGCCCTGCCGGTTATCTGCATTGCCGCTGCGATTTTAATAGCGTTTCATTTTGCCGATCTGTATGGAATTGCTATCGCCGCACTGGGTATGCTCGCAACAACCGGCATTCAGCTTGCAGTTGACGCCTACGGGCCAATAGCAGACAATGCCGGCGGGCTGGCCGAAATGGCGGAATTGCCGAAAGAAGTACGCGGCCGCACCGATAAACTTGATGCCGTGGGTAACACCACTGCGGCTATTGGAAAAGGCTTTGCGATTGGTTCTGCTGCGCTGACGGCTCTGGCACTCTTTGCCGCCTATCGCTCGGTTGTGGGAATCACTGTTATCGACGTAACCAAGCCGACGGTGATGGCCGGATTATTTCTCGGCGGCATGCTGCCCTTCCTGTTCTCATCGTTTGCCATGGCGGCAGTGGGACGCGCCGCTTTCGCCATGATCGAAGAGGTTCGTCGTCAATTCAAATCCATTCCCGGGTTGCTGGAAGGTACGGGTAAAGCCGATTATGCCAAGTGCGTGGATATCTCGACTGCTGCGGCTATTAGAGAGATGGTAGTACCGGGTCTCATTGCGGTACTGACTCCGGTTGTGATCGGATTTGCCGGCGGTCCTGAAATGCTGGGCGGACTGCTGGCCGGCGTAACTGTTTCAGGCGTGATGATGGCGCTGTTCATGTCTAACGCCGGAGGCGCCTGGGATAACGCCAAGAAGTATATCGAAGGCGGTGCACATGGCGGTAAAGGCTCGGATGCACATAAGGCGGCAGTCACCGGAGATACCGTCGGCGATCCGTTCAAGGATACTGCCGGTCCATCGTTGAATATCCTGATCAAGCTCATGAGCGTAGTGTCGCTGGTGATCGCACCGATGCTTGCAAAGTAACGTCGAGCACTATGGTCAATCGATGAAAATATGGGCAGGTCAGGCAATGGCCTGCCTTTTTATTTTAAAATCCGGCTGCACAAATGTAATTTTAATGCCGAAATTATTCTCAAAACTACTCGCAATCGGAATGTCTGCTCTGAGAAAGGCTTGAACGAGATATGATTAAAGCAACGCAAATAAGAAAGGGTATGGTCATTCTGCACGAAAGTCAGCCGTGCAAGGTCGTCCATTTCAAGCACACGGTAACCGGACGCGGCTCTGCCAGCATCCCGGCAAAATTGAAGAATATTCTGGATGGATCGACCAGCGAAGTGACCTTCCGCTCCGATGATAAAGTGGAGAAAGTGTTTCTGTCCGAAGAGGATATGGAATTCCTGTACGTTGATGGGGACGATTATGTTTTCATGAATCAGGAGTCTTACGAGCAGATTTCGATTAACAAAGAGGAAATTGAAGAAATAACCGGCTACCTGGTTGAGAATGCATTTTGTAAAATTGACTTGTATGAAGGCAAGCCGATTGGGGTCACCCCGCCCACTAATGTGCAGCTAACCGTCGAGGATACGGAACCGGTGATCAAGGGCGCTACGGCAGCAGGAAATGTTACCAAACCCGCTACTCTGCAAACGGGACTGACGATTCAGGTGCCGATGTTTGTTGACAAGGGTGATACGGTCATTGTCAATACGGTTACCGGCGAGTACTCGGGGAGGCCGGGGCGCAATTAGACTCTCAGTTGGTAACTTCTATGGTTTTTGCGTATGTTTTTCGCAACATATCAAGGTCGATTCCGGCTGACCTCTGACGGCTGACGTCTGACCTCTCCGGCGAAGCCGGTTTGGTCTATTAGTCTAAATGAATATATCGGGCCACATCATCCACCGACTGCTGCAGCACTTTCTGCACCGCCAATCCGATAATTGACCCGGCAAATTCTTTGTTTTTCAAATCAAATTTCAGTTTGGCGATTGACTTCCACGAATTTCTCGAGTTGTGTCTGCCGGAAACTTCGCCGGTGAAATAATTGTCATAGATTAGCTTCTGCCCGGTAATATCGATGAGCTGCAGGTGCAGGCGTACATGCGCGATATTATGCTCGCTGTACTCATCGGCGGCAGTCGAAATCTTGGCCAGGTTGTTTATTTCGAAATTTTCAATCGTTCCCGTCAAGACATATTTGGCATGCTCCTTCACGCCGTAAATGAGCGGGTCTGCCTGGGGCTTGGCAGGTATCTCCGTTTTGAAACCATTTACGACTTTGGGAATGCGCTGCACAATTTCTCCTGCAAGCTCCTTGCCGACATCCCACGTACCTTCGTAGTGGGAATTGTTCATGAGCGGCATAACGATAAGCTTGTTGGTGGTTTTGCCGGTGATTACTGTATAGTCCCGCCTGGCTTTCTTCTTTTGCTCCTTCATTTCGGTGTCGACAATGCCGGAGGGTACCCATGTCTTCAGGTAGTTTATCTCTTTGTCGAGAATTGCCTTGGGAAGAATTGGATCGGTATTTACGGCTACCTGTGTCTTGAATCCAGCGCTGAGAAACGAAGAGATATTCTTGAGGATATTCCTAACCAGAACCGTGCCGTTGATAACCGCAACCGAACTCAAACCGTCCGCTTCATTGACCTTGACTTCGAATGAAGTACCCCGCACGGCAACGACTGCTGTGGGCGTATATACTTTGGTATCATGACCGCGCACGATTTGCTGAGGAAGGATCGATTTTACCAGAAAGAAGACGGCCCCTTTAAATACCGTAATGTGCTGGGTAATAGTTTTGCGCTTTTCATTCTCAAATGTATTGACCAGGATTTGAGTGTTTTGATGGAGATACAGTTTGCGACCGTCATTCCAGTGTATGCGCGCGTGTGAATTTTTCAGCGCGCGCACTATGTCATTATTATATAACCGGGCGCCTGTGCCGATAATTATCCACTTCTCATGCCCGGCTTTACGCATCTCAACCTTACCGGAAAGTGAATCCAGTACGGCAAATGGTTCTGCTTTCAAAGGAAGTACCGACAGCATCATCCCCGGCAGTAAAAGTATCAGTTTTTTCATATCTGCTCCCGTCTCCTGCGGCTCTTGCAGGTAAACTAATTATCTTCATTTTGGATACATCTTCTAATTATACCCCGCTCATGGCTGGTATGCAAGCTTGAGTTGTTCTATCGGAAAGATTGTTTCCTTTTAAGCAGTGTCGATTTTAAGCTCCGTTTTAACTATTTTAGTGAGGATACCGACTTAAATAATGTGTGTTCGATTCTGAACAGCCAATCTGCAAGGAGATGAACTTTATGCCCAGATCCTTACGAAGCGAAGCAACAACCGGAGGGCGCCGGATGGCCGGGGCGCGCAGTCTGTGGAGGGCCAACGGAATGCGGGAAGAGCATATGGGCAAGCCGATAATTGCCGTTGTCAATTCATTCACGCAATTTGTTCCGGGACATGTGCATTTGCATACGATCGGGCAGCGAGTTAAAAGCATGATTGAAGAACAGGGCTGTTTTGCTGCCGAATTTAATACCATCGCAATTGACGACGGAATTGCCATGGGCCATACCGGCATGCTGTATTCACTGCCTTCACGTGAATTGATTGCCGACAGTGTTGAATATATGTGTAATGCTCACAAAGTTGATGCAATGGTCTGCATATCCAACTGTGATAAAATCACCCCCGGTATGCTGCTGGGCGCCATGCGACTAAATATCCCGGCAATCTTCGTATCCGGCGGCCCTATGGAAGCGGGGATCGAGGGGGATAAAAAATTCGACCTGGTTGACGCCATGGTCATGGCTGCAGACAAAAATGTCAGCGATGAGGAAGTCAAGGCTGTTGAGCGTTCGGCATGTCCAACCTGCGGATCGTGTTCGGGTATGTTTACGGCGAATTCCATGAATTGCCTCAACGAAGCGCTGGGGCTGGCACTGCCCGGAAACGGCACGATCATGGCAACGCACAAAAATCGCCTGGGTCTTTTCGATCGCGCCGCAAAACGTATCGTCGAGATGGCGAATGCCTGCTATTTCGATGATGACGATTCTGTCCTGCCGCGTTCGGTCGGTTCGAAAGAGGCCTTTCTGAATGCGATGTCGCTGGATATCGCTATGGGTGGCTCTACCAATACCGTGTTGCATTTGCTGGCAATTGCTCAGGAGGCGCAGGTTGATTTCAACATGACGGATATCGATGCTCTGTCTCGCAAGATACCCGTTTTATGCAAAGTCGCCCCCAGCTCCGATTATCATGTGGAAGATGTTAACCGTGCCGGAGGGATTCTCTCGATTCTGGCGGAGTTGTCGCGTGCCGATTTGCTTGACTTGAGCGTCAAGCGTGCCGACGGTCTGAAATTGGGAGAAGCAATCGATCAGTACGATATTAAAAGCAGCAGCATTTCCGACTACGCTTTGACGTTGTGGGGAAGCGCTCCCGGCGGCATATCCGGCAATCGTACGATGGGATCGCAGGAGAATGTTTACGAGGAGCTTGACACCGACCGCGAAACCGGCTGCATCCGCGACATGGAACACGCGTACAGCCGTGAAGGCGGTTTGTGCGTCCTCTACGGAAATATCGCGCCCAACGGCAGCATCGTCAAAACCGCCGGTGTCGACGAATCGATCTATGTCTTCAAGGGAACGGCAAAAGTATACGAATCCCAGGAAGCGGCATGTGACGGCATTCTTGGCGAAGAAATCAAGGCCGGCGACATCGTTGTTATTCGCTACGAAGGACCAAAGGGCGGTCCCGGCATGCAGGAGATGCTCTATCCGACATCTTATATCAAATCTATTGGTCTGGGCAAAGAGTGTGCGTTGATCACCGATGGACGCTTTTCCGGCGGTACATCCGGTTTGTCAATTGGCCACGTCTCTCCCGAAGCTGCTGCAGGTGGAGCAATCGCTCTGATTCAGGACAACGATACGATCGAGATACATATTCCCGAGCGCAGGCTGCATCTGGACGTTTCCGATGTAGAACTCGCTCAACGCCGGCACGCGGAAGAAGCTTATGGCCGGCACGCGTACCGCGCCCGCAATCGTGACCGTGTCGTTTCGAAGGCCTTGCAGGCCTACTCGCTTTTCGCAACTTCCGCCGATATCGGAGCGATACGCATGCTGCCGCAAAGCGAGGTGGACGAATGAGTCCGCAATCCCGAAGTTGCCTCCATGAGCTGCTGACCAATTATCCGCAACTTATCGCTCTCGAAGCGAACATACTTTCTGCGCTGGACGCGCTGGTTGCCTGCGCGCAACGGGATGGAACTGTCCTTGTTTGCGGCAACGGTGGCAGTGCTGCCGACGCAGAGCATATTGTGGGTGAGCTTATGAAAGGATTCCTGAGCAGGCGGCGTATTCCGGATCATGACATGAACACACTGAAAGCAACCGGTGCGGCCAACTGGGAGCAGATTGGTAACGGGTTGCAGCGACCGATCAAGGCAATCAGCCTGGTTAGCCATTCGGCCCTGATGACCGCATTTGTCAACGATGTTCAACCCGATTTGCTCTTTGCACAGCAGGTATACGGTTACGGTCGCAAGGGTGATGTGCTGATTGCGCTGACGACCTCGGGCAATTCTGTGAATGTCATTAATGCTATCACTGTAGCGCGGGCATGTGATATATTTGTTATCGGGATGACCGGTGAATCCGGCGGGAAGGCAAAAGAACTCGTCGATGTTCTGATAAACGTTCCTTCCGCAGAAACATTTCGAATTCAGGAATATCACCTGCCGGTCTATCATGCCCTGTGTGCAATGCTCGAATCAGAACTATTTGGCAATTAAAGGGGGGCGCAACCTTTCAGAAAGGAAGCGCAATGCGTTTATTGCTGTGGCGTCGCAGTCTGTCCGTATTTGCTTTGTGGAGGGACGGCATGAGAGTAGCGTGGTTGACAATGGCAATTCTCTGTTGTATCCAGAGTTCCTACGCGCAGTTTAATATTACCCGCCGATTGTTCATCAATACAACCGGCAGCGGTGCGGCAACAACGGCCGGCATTGCTGATTATCCGCTCCTGCTCAGGCTTGATTCAAGCAATTTCGATTTTTCGACTACCCAGAAGAATGGTGAAGATATCCGCTTTCGTGCTGCAGACGGCTCAACACCCCTGCCGTACGAAATCGAACGCTGGGATTCCGCCGGGGCAAAGGCCGAGATCTGGATCAGGATCGATACCATCAAGGCAAATGACTCGACGCAGTTTGTCTATCTGCTCTGGCAGAATGATGCGGCAGTTGACAGTTCTACGCCGTCGAGTGTCTTTGACACAGCGAACGGCTTTCTGGCGGTCTGGCATTTTAATCAGACCGGTGAGTCAACGCGGCGGGATGCGACGGGCAATGCCAACCATGCGGAACCAAGGCGATACGACCCGTCCTATTCGGATATCGATGGAGTAATTGACGGGGCTGATTCGCTTGGCGGCAATGATTACCTGGTTGTTCCCGAATTGGATTTGTCTCGACTAGGTGCAGAATATCGCATTTCAGCATGGATTCAGAGAGGTCAGCACCGGAATCATGTCATGCTCATGAGCGACTCCGGTAATGTGCACTATTTGTCAATGTACTTTGAAAACAACAGGCTTGTTCATCGCACGACCAGTGGTGGATCCGATTATAGCGGAGCGCCTATTGCTGATGCAGGATGGAATTTTGTTGCCGCTGCATATGATGGAACCGAAAAGCATACCTATGTGAATGAATCTAAGAATAGCGTATCAAAAAGCATGACCGCATGGGATTCCGTCGTGAACTTTTTTATTGCTGCAGAGTACGCAAATGCCGGCAGCGGTGTCAATGCTTTAGGTACTGCTATTGACGAGATGCGAATCGAAAGCAAGGCCCGCTCAACAGATTGGCACAAACTGTCATATCGTTCCCAGAAACGAGATCAGAACATCGTATTTCTCGAACCCGACTCGTCCGCCCCCACCATTGTGAGCCAGCCTCAATCCGATACGGTCGCTGACGGCGGCGAGTTGTTACTGAGCGTTGCGGCAAACGGCTACCCGGCGCTATCCTATCAATGGTATAAAAACGGCTCACCCATCAGCAGAGCTACCAGCGCGTCATATCGCATTGCACAGGCCACGCTTGCAGACTCGGGGCATTTTTACGCTGAAATATCGAATTCGCTTGGTTCCGTAACGTCAAGTACGGCTGCAATCGCCGTTTTGGTCCTGCCTCCCGACATCACTGTGCAGCCACGCGATACAACGGTTGTCGAAGGCAGCAATGTCTTCTTTGCCGTAGATGTTGCCGGAAGCAAACCGATGAGCTTTAGCTGGCAGAAAGTCGGGGAATCGAAGGTGGGTGATGTCGATACGCTTAAGCTTGTGAACGTACAAGCTGCAGACGACGGCTCACGCTATTATTGCGAAATTGCCAATGATTCCGCCACCGTGCAGTCCGCGACCGTTACGCTTAACGTCGTTGCAAAAGTCAACGCATTTTTTACTCCTGCTCCAGGCTCGGGTCAGGACAGCATCGATGTCTCCTTCAGCGATGCCTCGACCGGCAATATTCAATCGTGGGAGTGGCGGTTTGGGGAGGATTCGGTGTTAAGCTATACATCATCGGACAAGCCGTCCTCGATCACCTATCGCTACAATTCCCTCGGCACGTTTTACTGTACGCTTATTGTCGTCGGCGTTCCTCCGGCCGGCGCCGATACCGCTGTTTCGGAACCCCTGCACGTCTATGCACAAGGCGGCAATCCTCTGTCGATCATCGCCAATAATCTCTCGACTTCGCTGGTGCAGATAAAGATCAGGAATATCGGGGAGGTCTCAACCGACCCGTTGGAGCCGCCTTATGCCGAAAAAATTGGTGTCTGGTGGAAGTCAAGCGGCTTGCCGATTGATCCGTCCAGTGACAGCATGGTTATCGAATATGACATTGGATCGCTGCCGACCGGGTCCGATTTTGTTGATACTCTCAGGGTTCCCGCGTCGGTTGCTACTCCGGATACGGCCTATGGTTTCTGGGTCTCACCGATCTGGAACGATGGCCCGAGTATCTATGCGCGTTCGAATGCTGCGTATATTTACATGCGGCCTGTCTATGCGTTTGAACCGACATTTGCCTATTCGGGCAACTCCGGTGATCTGTACGATGTTGTTCTGAATCGGGATGCACTGGATTCGGGCATTGTATCGCTGGGGCCGCGCAGCTCCTTTGACGATCAAGGTGTGGCGGAAATCATCGTGATGTATAAATCCAGCCCAACGACAATCATTGGCGCCGAGTCGATCAGCACCCCCGACTACCTTGCCGGTGTGCAGAATGATTTTTATCCCTGGGCGATTGAGGACAATTTCCTGCAGGGGGATACACACCAGGTCTATATCGGCATAGCCCTGCTGGGCAAAAACGGATTGTCTTCCGATACTGCCGATACCAGCTTTCTCACCGGCTGGCCGCGTGCCGAAACACCGGCCAAAAACCTCACGGGAGATGCACTGCGCTCCGATCAGGTGCAATTGAACTGGGAATGGCAGGGCGACAGGGCCGGCATTGACAGTGTGCGCGTCATCTACAGCACCGACCCGCTGCCGCTGTACAGCGAAATCACGGTACCATTTCAAAGCCTGCATATTACCACGGCCGATACCAGCGCCATTATTGACAATTTGCAGCGACAAACTACGTACTCTTTCGGCTTGCAGATTAAAAAAAACCTGCTCTGGTCGAATATTACTCCCGATACACGCGTTACCGGAACAACCCCCGATTTTACCAATAGGGACACGTTGCCCAATACGATATCCATTACCTCCGCTCAATTCGATTCGGCAACAAATCAACTGATAATCAACTGGCAGGTGCCTGCTCCCTATGTGGTTTCAGTCGATTCATTTGATTATGGCTATAAATACGGTCTGGACTCAGCCGGCGTTGTGGATAGGGCAACCGCTCCCGACAGTGTACGTGATCTTGGCGCACTCACCTTTACCACGCGTATCAGACCCGATGCCCTTGTTTTTGATACAACCTATTTCGTCTCGCTCTGGATCAAAGGGCTGGACGGACCCTGGTCACCTCCTGCTGATTCTTCATTTGTAAAGATTGCGCTGCCTGATTTCACCTGGCAGGTTTCGTCTTTTGACTACACGACCGGCAAGGCGGATACGGTCAAAGCATTCAACGACAAGGTTTGGCTGATCAAGGATGCGGCAATCCAGCTTGCACCCGATACCGTGCGATATGTCAGACCGCCTGCAGACAAAGACAGCCTCATTCCGGTCGGGCCGGGTATGCAATTTTCGTATGTTTCGTACACTAAATTGAAGCTCGGGATTCGCTATGACTCGCTGCCGACCGGGCGCTGGCAGGACATCGGTATGTATCGTGACAGCAGCGATAAATTGCTGGTCGTGCACGGCTTTACTGTTGATACTATCAACAAGCTGGTGCTGGTGACCACCGAAGAATTCTATGACGACGCTAACAGACCAACGCCGTATTATGTTATGGCCGACCCCCACGTGCCGACGGTGTCATTTGAAACAGACACGGGGAGCACGGTGGAGCCGGGAAAAGAAATCGGGAACACCCTCGTGATCGACGACAATATTGACAATGTCTTTTGGAAGGTGCTGTATGCGAAAGGCAGTGATTCGCTGAGCGAGTCTACGGCAGAAACCGGATATTATTGCGGGACCTGCATGCCACCACAGACGTTAAAAGTATCGATTCCCGGGGCATTGGTAAATGCCGAGAGTGGTGTCAGGGCCGTATTGATTATCAGTGACGGCGTGCATGTCGATTCGGTTGATCTTTCGCGTCGAGTCAAGCGTGATCGATCCGATCTCACCAGCAGTGAAGAGCTTGCCTGGATGCCGGTCGCCGCAACTTCTGAGCTTGACAATACAGATGCTGCGACAGCGCTGAAAAGCGTCATGAAAGATAGTACTGCGCAATGGAAGTATGATACCAAGCACTTTCGTCTTTACAAATATCATGCACCCGACGATGCGGACCAGAAGTGGCTTGAGTATAATTCGGCAGATAAATCGCTTTTCGTTTTTAAGCCGGGACGATTATTCTGGCTCAAGATGCGGGAAGCCAAACCGATTCATCTGGGCCCGGGCAAAACGCTTTCGCTGAAAGACACGGCAGAGATTACATTATCCCCCCTGGCGTGGACCGATTTTGCGCTGCCGTTTAAATTTGATATTGTATTGAATGATATCTTCCAAGCCTCAGAGGCCGGCATCAGTGATTCTCTGGAGATGCTGAAGTGGCGGAGCGACGAAGTTGACGGAAAAAAAACCTATGTTGCGGCATACGTCTATAGCAGAATAAGCGCCGATACATCGTACCGAAGCAAAAGCAGCATCTTGGAGCGTATGCCCAATGCTTCCTATACCGTTTACAGCAGCTTCGGCAGGGAAGTGACTTTGAAAATTCCCCCAACTCCCTATGCGATGTCACCAACCGTGAAAAAGGGATTGGCAAAGCAAAAAGCAATTGCAGGTGGATGGCAAGCCGATGTTGCGGTCCATGACCGGAGCGGGAGGATAATGTCGCATGTCTACTGCGGTCATAATCCCGAGCTGGCGAAACGGGCCTGGGTGCCGCTGCCCCCGACCTTTTCACCCATCTATGCAGGAGTACTGGATGAGTCTCGCGCCGTGCGCAGCACGCGTATCGATGCTGAACCGGAGCAGGGCGGATTTGCCTTTGAAATAGCACTGGTAAACACTCATGATAGAAGCGAAAGCTTGCGATTGCACACTCGCCTTAACAGTTCCCTGCCGCAGGGATTTGTCTGCAAGATCTTTAATCCGCTGATCCGGGATTATGAATTGTCGATTGATAAGGTGAATGTTGCTCTTGAAGAATTTGCTACCGCCTATCGCTGGCTGGTTGTTGGTGATGAGCATTACCTGCAGGCATTCAAAACCTCGCTTTTCAAGGATTACCGCCTCGCTTTAGTAAATAGCTTTGTTCGCACAAACTCACGGCTGTTGAGAATTCGCTACAGCATTCCGTATTCTTCAATCTCACGTGTAAAGCTGCAAATGCTCGATGTACGCGGGCGGCTGATCTGGGAGCGACATGTTGAGCACAAATTGACTCCCGGCATACATGAGGCAACCTGGGACGGTACGTCCGTTGCAGGACACCTCGTGGGCAGCGGGTCTTATATTCTTCGCATGCAGGCGTATGGCGCAAGCGGCAAAAAGGCGGGTGATTTCAGGCGGGTCATATCCTGGCTGCCTTAGACTAAGCGGCTTGGGGGAAGAGCAAGAGATTTCAGATTGATAACTTACGAATAGTGATTTAAGAAGCGCAGAAAAGGCATATTTTCTTTGTGAATTCTGTGCTCTGAAAAATAAGAAACAGTCCGCCGGGGTCCGCCTCATATCGCTGTGACATCAGGCATATCAGGCTGATATATCAAAAGTGTCTTGCCGGGAGTCTGCATTGCGCCTTTGTTGCAATTACTTGCAGTATGGCGGCCTGTATGCACTGGCATTCTTTTTGCACTTACCCTTTGTTTCCCGTCAAAGTAATAATCAATGCTGTTGAAGGAGGCACAATGCAAGCGCACACGCACACATTACGGCTCGGAGCGGCATCCGGCAATGCACTTCTTTTCTTAGTGTCACTGATCTGGCTTCCGTTTGCCGAAAAAAAGGCCGTCTACGGCACGCTTTCAGGTACGGTAATTGAAGTGAGGAAAAAGACTCCGGTCGCTGGTGCACAAGTCAACCTCATACAAACCCGATTTTCCGATTCGACGAACCAGAATGGACGTTTCGACCTTGATAGTATTCCCGTCGGCTATTATGACATTGAGATCAAGGCAGCCGAGTACTTAGCCAAAGCCGTACCTACCTACCTGATAAAATCCGGAGTCAACAATGGTATCGAGTTTGTGATCGAAAAGGATGACAAGGTCCGCAATCTCGATAAAATGGTTGTGACATCAAAGCGGCTGGTGACCAGAAGCGCTGAACAGTCAAACTCGGTTGTCAAGCTTTCGCGGGAAGAGGTGCTCAAAACACCCGGATCCAACCAGGATATCAACCGTGTATTGCAGGCAATGCCCTCTGCCATCGGTGGCAAGGATGAGGGATTCAATGCATTTATTGTTCGCGGCGGTAATGATAACGAGAATATATTCATCATTGACGGGATGGAGATCAATAACCTGAGCCACTGGGGCTCCGAATATAGTTCGGGAGGCGCCATTACTATTCTGCATAACGACTTCCTCAAGGCGGTTGACTTTTATGCCGGTGGTGTTCCCGTCAGGCAGCCGCCCGTGCTCTCATCCGTAACCGATATCCAGTTTCGCGACGGATCCATGACCGACCGCCGCTACCAGGTCGACCTGAACATGGCCGGATTCGGTGCTTTTGCCGAGGGGCCGATTGTCAAGGATAATTCGTCATACATGATTAATGCCCGGTTCAGCTTTCTGGATATCATTGAGCCATTGCTTGACGTTGGCGGATTACCCCAGTACCAGAACGGTCAGATGAAGCTTGCCTGGAACCTGAATAAGCGCAACAAGCTCAGTGCGAATCTCATTGTCGGCCATGAGACCATTGAAATCGAAGATGATGATGGGCAGCAATATGTCGAGGACGAAGGCATCCATGTCAATGGCGGATTAATCTGGAGCTATAAAGGAAACACTCTTATGAACCGGGTCATTTTCACCGGTAAATACAATGATTTTGTTGAGCAGGTTACGCAGCATGACAGCATCGTCGTACACGATTACGACAATAGTCAAATAGTACTGCAATTGAAAGATGATTTTTCAATTTACCTGCGCGACAAAGATGTTGTCAGCCTGGGTGTTATCGTTGAGGGCAAGGACCAGGATGAATTGTTCGGGAACGACGGCTACTACATATTTGGTGATACCACGTCGAATAACTATCGCTATTTCTTAGGCTTCCCGGACTCTACCAGACATGTTTTGATTGACACGGTCAAGAAACTGGCAATAGACACATCCGTCAGGGCCTACCGGATTGGTGGTTATGTGGGCTATACTGCTCATGTCGGACGATTCAAACTTGGCCTCGGAGTGCGCAATGACTATTACACCCTTGCCGAAAAACACGGCGTTTCCCCGCGTGCCAATATCGGCTACGACGCCGGAACCATCGGCGCCTTCTCCCTCAACGGCGGTCTCTATCACCAGTTTCCGGCCTATGCTCATTTTCTGGATAATGATCACTATTTATGGGAATTCGACTTGCAGCGCAACGTGCAGGCTGTTCTGGGTTACGAAAAAATGCTGACTGAGGTTATTATCCTCGGCGCCGAAACTTATTACAAGCACTACGATCGAGAGCCGATCTACGAACTCAAGCGTGAACCCGGCTATCCCGATGCCGGCACCGTTGAGGTTATCCTCGATCCGGATCGGTACAGCCACAAGCGTGCATTGGGCATCGAACTGTATCTGCATAAAAAGAAGCTTGACAAGTTGTACTACCAACTGGCCTACTCTCTTTTCAACGTTGAGCGCGAGTATATCGTTGAGGGTGGGACCGAATGGTACAATGACGAAAATAACCTGCGGAATAGTTTGAGTATGATTGTGGGCAGCAATTTCCACAAAAGCCACAGCGTCACGATACGCATGGATCTCACCGAGGGATATCCCTACCTGAAGGTTGACAAAGAAGCATCCACTGCCCGTTACCGGACGCTGTATGATGTCTCCAACGGATCATTGTCTGAACGGCGCGATCCGCGCGTTAAAATTTCCCTGCGCTACGATTGGACGTCATTCTTCAGGTGGGGCAACATAACCAGCTACTTTGAAGTCCAGAACCTGTTCAACCAGCGCGACGTCGCCTATGAATACTACGAAATAGGAAAGAAAGACGTGACCCGCATTATGTCGCGGGGCATTTTGCCGGTTGGGGGCTTTACCTTGGATTTTTAGTGATGTAGAGGTTAAAAAACGGGGAGATTTGAGATTGACGTTTGTCGATTTTTGATTAAGAAGTTGCGGATAATTTCTCAACCGGATAAAGAATTTTTGCAGCTCTGGGCCCCCCTGTGAACTCTTCACTCCAAAAAATGAAATGAGCACAAAAGGACGGGGAGAGCATTCGCAGACCTTTAAAGTTTAGTAAATCAGTGCGTTTTTGAGCATTGCTGAAAAAAAGTGGCGCTTTGAATACATCTCTGCATTTCGGTAGATTATTTTATTACCAAGCGTCATGCTCGTGCGCATTGAAAGAAGCAACATTTCGTGGTACAATAATGAAGTGTGCCTGTAAAGGCCAAATCGGCAGGGACGCAAGCAGCTCATTCAATGTGCTTGAACTCCTTCTCCGGTACTTTCAACTCCCGTAATTTTGGGAATGCCGGGAGACCCGCCTATGAATAAGCAAAAGGGTATTACCGCGATTGAGTTAATCACTGCCATTGCCATCGCGGGCATTCTTACTGCAGTCGGCTGGCCGGTATTTAATCATATGGTCGCCCGGCGCCAGGTAGTCAACGGAGTGAATGTGGTAAAAAGCACGCTGGATGTCGCTAACTCGCGCGCAATTGCAAATCCGCGGGTACACTGCGGAGTGTATTTCGATGTTGACGCAAAGCCGCCTCGCATGACCGTTTTTTTCGACGACATCTACAACAACAAATACGATCCCGGCTATGATCGCGTCTATCTGAATCCGGTATCGCTTGATAACAATGTCTCAATCTCGATAGTGGATATGCCGGATGATGTGGCTATTTATCGGGGTGACGGATCTCTCAAGTACGGAGTTAAATTCAAAATCAAGCATAATGCTTATGCCAATGAAAAAACAATCGAAATCGCAAAAAGCACCGGCAGTATTTCCGTTGAGTAGCACTTTGTTTCGGCGCGATGCCAGAGGTATCACGCTCGTTGAAGTGCTCATTGCCATGTTGATTGCCGCGCTGAGTATCACTACTATCGTCTGGCTGGAAAAGAATAAATGGGGCGGTTTTGCCAACTCACAAAAAACAGAGGATGCCATTCGACTGATCAGCAAAAAGGTGGAGGAAATACGACTGGACATTATCAAGGATCCCGACGCAAACTGGCCGCCGACGGCGCCTGCGACCTATGAATCGGATGGAATCAAAATTGAAACAACGATTGCGCCGGCTTATGACAATCTGGGGAATCAGCTTGATGATGTACGCAAGATTGATATCATCGCTTCCTGGACAACCGGAATAAAAACTGATACATTGGAAATTACTACCTATGTTTCAAAAGATTTCTGACCGAACTAAAGCCACACAACATCACGGATTCACGTTAGTCGGTATGTTAATCGCTTTAGTTATATCTGCCTTTGTGCTGGCCGGCGTAACACGGCTGTTCCAGTCATCGCTGTCCAGCTACTCGAAGCAGGAACAGCTTATGGAGATGCGGCGCACCGCTCAAATTACCATTGATAAACTCACCGATATGTTCATGCAGGCGGGGGCGGATTTGCCTGATACGATCGAATGCATCGATGCCAGCGGATCCGATGATGTTACTTTGCACCTAAACTTGCGCGGTGCATATCAGAAAATTCGCCAGACAGCAACAAATAGCCAATTTCAGATTGATAATGCCAGGGCATTCATTGGTCTGGAGAAAGTCAATCTTCTGAGGACCGACGGCACAGAATCCCAATTAATGCTTGCCGGATTGCCCGACACCCTTAATGACGTCATTACTTTTGCATCAACTGTTACTCTAGATTCCGGTGATATCATTTACGGCAAAAATACCTATCGATACTGGCATGATCCGTCCAATGACAAGCTGCATGTTGTTGTTGACGGAAACGACGCTGTGCTGGCCCAAAATGTGACCGACTTTTCGGTAACATTTCTCACGCTCGATGAGCTGGAAACAACCAATTGGGATGATATGAAAATTTGCAGCCTGTATGTAGCAATCGAGACGGCGGTTCCTCTTGGCAAAGGGGCGTCCGCAAAGCATCGTACGCATGACGAATCGAAAAAATTCTTTTTGCGCAACAAAGTATAACCATAAACAGCGAGTTGACCTATGAAACAGCTATGGAAACAAACACAATCTCAGGGTGGTTACATCTTGCTGGCGACAGTCGTTCTGGTACTGGCCGTTTCCACTATGGGAGTGGTTATGGTTCAGAATACGAAAAAGTATGAAATATCCACGAAAAATCTCAAAAACAAAGCCAAGGCATTTTATGCATCCGACGGCATTATGACGCTTCTGGTGCAGCAATTGATTGATGATCCGACCAATAAAGACCTTTACGGCAGCGGGCCGGGAAACAGGGATATCGGGGATATCGACGATCCGCGTCCCTGGGGTGACTATCGCCAAAATGACGACAAACATGTTATAACCGGCGGTGGCAGCGGACTGGCGGGAGCCGTGGAAGATCATCTTCATTTTGCCTATAGCGACGATATTCACGATGCTACCATATCGGTCAAAGTCGAAGAAATGGACAACCCCAACGATGAGGCTGTTGCGGGAATTATGATCCGGCAGGCAAATGCCCCTTCCTCTCCCTTTTTTGCCGTTTGCGCAACGCCCGGTGGAAACGTCGTCGTGCATACCCGGCAAACCAGCGGGCAGGCTTCTGTTCTAACGGCTGCTGAAGCTGCTGCACTTCCGGTGACGCTAACCTTGCAGCGTACGGGAAACCAGTTCAGTGCACTTGCAAATGGCGCCAGCCTTGGTGGTGCGATTGACATTAACATGGGCACAGATCCCGTGTATGCCGGGCTGTTCGTCTCTTCCAACATTAATGGAGCAGGCTGTCAGGCTACCTTTAGTGCGCTTTCAGGCATCGAACTCAGTGATGAAGGTATCGAGTGGCCGGAAAAGATAGAAGGCTTCACCGTCAACTACAAATTCGAAAACGCGGGGGGCAATGCATATTATGTCAAGACGGACGCGTACCAACTGGATGGCGATGATAAAAAGATCTATTCCGCGCCTTTGAAGCAGTACTTCTCCACAGAAGTAAAGCAGGAGGCGTTGCCGGACACGGTTTGGGCAAGTTGCATTTTTTATGATTATCGCTGCGACGGCACGAATCCAAACTTTCAGAATTGCGGTACAACAAAGAAATTTCTTGATGGACGGGGGATTGAGTTTGTAAAGCATACCCTTGGACCTGATCGCAAAATAATGAGAAAACCTCCATATTTGGACGTGTCGTGTGCGGCCAATGCCGGCAACTTTCCTCTGGTTACCAGCCACTTGATTGAAGAATGGTTTCTTCCCAGCGGAACCGGTGGTCCGGATCCGGATGTTGAATTTATTTATGATACAGCTCAGCAACGATACCGGTGGGCGTTAAAAGCAGACGGATCGGAATTGCCCTACTATGATCCGGCTCATCCTGAGCGAGGACACAAAGGACCCAACTATGATCCTAACTATAACATGGCGAATGTGGTCCTTTACGAAGAGTTGCCATTCGAACGTGTTCTTCATGATACGCTCTGGGATGGTACACCGGTGCCGTCAGGCAGCTATGTGTGTAATCCCCCTGAGCCGGACCCGTTGAATCCCGGCAGCTTTTTGCAGCCTGGATTCTATCCCCTTGACAATAAAGGCTTGTACCCTGCGCCTGGAAACGAGACCGTCCTGGGAAATGAGATATGCATTTCGAAGAACTGCCCGCGTTGCGGCATGGTCGCTACCAGTTGCGGTAGTCCGTGCCCCCTCGGATACAAAGCCGTGATTGATCATAATTATTCATTTGCAATGGAGTTTCATAGCCGTTTTACCTATGTTGCGGGACAGATACTCAAATTTCACGGCGGCGACGATTTCTGGGTGTACATTGATGATAAACTTGTAATTGACAAGGGCGGAACTTACAGTGACGTGAAAGCAAGCATAGACCTTGACACAATGGGACTTGCCTCCGGTCAGAAATACAATGTGGATATTTTCTGGGCCGAACGTTCCTGTTGCCGCGGTACGTTGACGATCACCACCAACATGGAGATTTTCACAAGCGCAATCGCCACCGCCGGCAAACGTGTCTGGAAACGGGATTACGGGATGTTGGATTAGGATTGTGGGTTATTGGGAATAGCCTATATTTTGGGTGAGATCACTATTTTTGTTATTTTATATTTTATTAGGTAATCGTGAGGGAGGACCCCCGTATCCCAAAATATCACACACGGAACCAACGTGAAAAAATCCGTACGCAAAATATTCCACCACCTCATCACCAATATTGACACCGGCGTCTATAAACCTGGTGAACCTCTGCCAACGGTTAAAACAATCAGTCGCACTACCCATGTTTATATCAACGCGGTCTGCGAGGCGTTGCAGCTACTGAAACAGCATGGCATCCTGCACGGTAAGCCGGGCCATCCCTATACGCCCGTGGTCGAACAGGTGGACCCGAATCACCGCATTAATGAACTGGCCGGGGAGTCGGATACCGCCGCCGCAGCGGGGTGGAGCAAATGGCGACGCATTGCCGATGAAATGCACGCGTCAATTCTCAGTACCACCAGGGATGCAGACAATTTCCCTTCTCTCAAAGAACTACAGATAACTTATCATGCCAATTACGCAACAATCAAAAAGGCATTAGAGTACCTGCGTACCAATGGGGTTCTTTGCACCCGGGGTAGAAATTATGCCGTGGTGCGCCCGGCTTACGCGCGTCAATTTAAAAAAATCCGCCTGATCACCTTTACGCCGGTTACTCGTCAGCTCAGCTTATCCGGATTGAATGAAGACTATGTCCGTCTGCTGGAGACAGAGTGCTCCCAGGCGCAGCTCAAGCTGGATATTATCGGCTTTACCTATGCTGGTGAGTATTTCTTTACGCATGATAGAGACACGCTTCTGTCTGGAATAGAAGATGATGAATCGGTAGTGGGATATATCTATCTTATTACCAATATTAACGAGTGGCATGTGGAAATACTTAAAGTGCTTTCGCATGTCAAAAAACCGTGTGCCTATATCGATGTTACCGGAAAAGTTGGTATCTCCAAAAATCTCAAGCGCCGCAATGTTCGGCTGTTCACTGTTGCGCTGAGTCCGCGTCCGGCCCGTACTGTTGGACATTACCTTTTAGGGCGCAATCACCGCACGATTGCTTACATCTCTCCGTTTCACAAAGCGATATGGTCGCAGAACCGGTTATTTGGATTCCAGGATGTTTTTGATAAAGCCGGCGTTCCCGACGGCGTTCGTGCAATTGTCAACGAAAATTCGCCGGTAGTTTTCGAGGTCAAGCAGACCGCCTCGCATAAAAAAAGCAATTGGAAACAGATGCGACGATACTATGCGCACTGGCGAAATAAGCTGCCGCAGTTTTATTGCGAAAGCCTTGACTACATTTTTGACTTTTATTTACCAATGCGAGTTCTGCCCAAGCAGGAATTTGATTATTCGCTGCAGGCGCTATTCGATGCAGCTCTGAATCTTGAAGGGTGCACTGCCTGGGTCGCAGCAAACGACGAAATCGCGATTGCGGCATTGCAGTATTTGCGGCGCAAAGGAATCATTGTTCCCGGGGATGTTTCGGTGATCGGTTTCGATGATACGCGAGAGGCAATGAACGAGGGAGTTACCAGCTTTAATTTCAACATGCGTGCGGTGT
Organism: Chitinivibrionales bacterium; assembly: GCA_014728295.1. GTDB lineage: Bacteria > Fibrobacterota > Chitinivibrionia > Chitinivibrionales > WJKA01 > WJLW01. Next base: position 97,208 of record WJLW01000039.1, read on the forward strand.
CGCGTCTGAGTGTGGCATTTTTAATGAATACCCAGTCCGTGAAGGCAGGCTCACGATCTATTGAAGTCGAGGGGCACCTTGTAGAGCGCATGACGGTTGCGGATGCACCACAATAAATAGGCCGTCATCGAAACGGCCTTTTTGACATTCAGGAAAAGCCGTTAGTGTTTATAGCTTTACCACGGATGATGCTCCCTTACGTGCGTGCTTTGCAGCCTGATGGTAAATCCGGCATCGGAATAGTCTTGCCAGGTATTCGGATCGCAATACTCACACCTGGTGAACATATAATACTCATCGCTTTCGTACACGCCAATGTCAATATAACCGGTGGGGGAGTAAACTCCGTAAAGTGAGTCGGGTATAACCCATTCGTATACGCCGAACTTGCACGATTCCGGGGAGTTGGGATTCCAGCCGTCCCAGTTGTTGTCCCGGTCGGTTGCATCGACCAGCGTGTGCAATTCCTGCTGGACGGGCAGCAACAGCCTGAAGCGGGGACCGGCAAGGTACTCGCTGAGAACGGTCTTGTCGAGATACCACTTGATCTTGATTGTATCGCCGATTTCGTAAACTTCTCCGCCGTTGGGAGAAAGCAGAACAATCGTATCGGTCGGAGGGGTGAAGGCAATGGTGATTGTCGCTTCCTGGGTATTCTCGGCCGTACCGTCCGAGGCTTTGAGCGTCACATCGTAGGTCCCTGTATCCGCCGGATCCGGCTCCCAGGCGAAAAGGCCTGACTGCGCATCAATCACAGCACCGTTCGGAGCATTTTGCAGTGACCAGGTGAGGTCATCATTATTCGCGTCGGTTGCGGTGAAGTAGCGTTCGTACGGCTCATATGCAAAGATAGTGAAATCTGCGATTGTGGCTATCACCGGCGCGCTGTTTGCTGTTTTGCCGGAATGTGTATCGACATCCGTCGGGCCGGTGATCGTTGCAGTGGTTTCGTGCTGCACCGAGCAGCTTGCGAGTATCAGGCCGATTATGCCGGTAATTGCAATTTTTCTCATGCAGATTCCTCCGCCGTGGGTTCAGGTGAGTATTGTAGGCCCTCCCTCACGGTCGGGGCTGATTGAAGAGGTTGAGGACGCCATGCTCATCTATCGCAGAATCGCAAACCTTCATGCTGTTATCCGGCTACTTCCAAATGGATACTTTCATCTGCTTGTTTATTGCTGTGCTGCGAATATTGATAAAATAAATGCCGGCCTGCTTGACTTTGGCGCCGATGTCGGTACGTGAGCCGCGGACGATGTGTCGGGTCAGCGCCCTGCCTGAAGCATCGAGTATCTCGATAGCGTAAACTCCGTGCCGTGGCAGATATAGCATGTTATTGCTCGAAAGTGAAACGGTTTCGAGTGTGCTGTACGTTGCAATCGAAGCATGTCCCATAGTGGCTCCGTTGCGTAATTCCGGGATGATGTGAGCCGAGGGGGCAGAGACGTACATGTCGAAATTGGTCATTTCCGAAATGCAGTTGTGCTTTGCAATTTTGATTCGATCTCCGGTTTCAACATCAAAAACATTTGTCTCACCGCTCATTTTGTTTTCGATGATCCAGCGGTCTGAATTTGCGGCACTATTGCAGGCCGCCTGGGAATAACGAATGCCGTCGTCTGTAATAATGCTGTATTTATAAGCTGATTTGCTCCAATCGTACGTGCCGTCCGATTTCCTTTGGTGAAGACCAACGCCGATATGCGGCTCATTTGGCGGAAATGGTCCGTATCGAGTCATGTTGGGGCTTGGGGGAACATTGTCAATTGTATGAATACAATATTTCATTCCGGTAGATACGGCGCGTCCGCAACTTGCCTGGAATCCGCTTACAACATTCGGATAATAATCCAGGCCGTCACCGCCATCATTGAAATTTTTTGCGAAATCAGGTTTCACGGACTGGCTTGACCCGGTTGCAGTCGGCAGGTTTATAATAAACCCATGATTGCCGTTCCATCCGCCCATGTATTTGGCGTCCCACGTCAAATTCCAGTGACGCAGTTCCTGAAACGATTCGGTGAGTACTTTATTGTTCTTCTTTCTTAATTTCTGTGTGATAGCATATGCTACATTATGCGCGCCGGTATTGGCATTGACGCGGTAGATTTTGCCGTTTTGCATTTGAAAGAAAATCCAATCGCCTTTGGGCCAGTCCATGTTCGTGCGATGATTATTTGCTTCCCAGGGATTGCCGCTGATTTCACAGAGTTTCTGTTTTGTCCAGCTTCCGGAGCTCGTCGAAATATCGGATTTCAACTTGAAAATTGTTGTCTTGCCGCCGGCTACTACCATTAAGGCCAGGTGAGATCCTTCAACATTAAATCGCGGCTGTGCCAGCGTCGTAACGGAACTGAATCCTAATTTGCTTGGTGTGGCAACGGTAACAGGACTACCCTTGCTGTTGTTGGTGATTTTGTAAACATCGACCTTGCACTGATTATTACCGCACTTGTCCTGGCGCGGATAACAAATTGCGACAAGGCCGTCCATCGAGAAACTGAAACTGACTGCAGACAATACAGCAAGTACTGCATGTAAGGCTGAACGCATAGTGTAACCCCTTATTTGCGGAAGAATAACGTTGGTGCTGATTATTCTGCCTGGTGAATGAATTATTCGTCGGATGGTTGTATTGAGTGAAGCCTACGATCGATACACATTCCTTTGGTTACTGTACTGTCAATTTAAAGGAGCTAACACGAGAAATCAACTTATAAAAATTCTAAAAATTCTAAAAAAACACAAATGCAACTGGCGGTTTATTTGGGGATGATAAAGGACGGGAGGTTCAGGTGTGTTTCGGGGGACCTCCCTCACGGTCGGGGCTGATTACCCCTGGGATCAAATACTGCACTACGCTCAGCACGATACGTGAATAACGATACTTACTCCACTCGCAATTTAAAACACAATCTGTTTGACAAACGACACCTTTCCCTCATATTCAAAAACAACCACAGCCATCCCGCGTGAGGCAAGAGGAGTTGCATCGAAATTGACATCAAAATTGCCGCTCACATGATGCTGATCGACCAGACGTGATTTCAGCTTTCCGTTGACATCGTACAGCATAATCCGCACATGTCCAGGTGATGCAACGTTGTAAGCGAGTCGAGTGAAACCATCTGTACCGCCCCTAATGCTGAGCTGATTGCTTGACGCAGACTGCAGTACGTTCCTGCTACTGGATGTGGCAGGTAATCCTGCGAGAATATCCGGATCAATTCTGGCGTATCCAATCGAGCTTGTCCCCGGGGCGTCCCCGCCGCGCGACTCGTGCCAACTCCACACCAGATGCAGTTTGCCGTCGGTCCCCGGCGCCATGAAAGGATAACTCTGGCGCTGACCGTCATCTTCTACGGTGACCGCTTTTTCCCATTGGGCGCCGTCCTGACTAATCGAAATTTGGATTCGTGCCCGTTGCTGGGGAGTATGTGCGCATGCATGCCAGCCATTATCTAGGGTTAAGGCCGCCATTGCAGCGCCGCCATTGTCCGGTTGACCCGCTGAGGGCTTCCAGGTTTTGCCGCCGTCAGTCGAAGCATAGGGCGACGAAGCGGCGCGCATGAGAACTTTCAGTTGCATCGAGTCTTCCGACAAAACCAGAAAGGTTGGTTGGGTACCAGGGTCACAGACGCTGTTCCATTTCCAGTTGCCGCCATGGTAATTGGTACCGTCGGTCTGTTCGATGTTGAATTTCCATCGGCTATCCGCACTTTGCCCCGAGCCGAAGAGCAGTGACCCGTCGGGCATCTCCAGCGGGATCGCCTTATCCGGGCCGCCAAAATTGGTTACTTTCAGGCAGTGACCCGATGGAAGTGCCGGCAAATCGGTGCCCCACTGTGTATTCTTGGGCTGATCATTCCAATCGGCATATTTTTGTCCGTTCGGTGGTTCGTACCACGTCTGACCATTATCGTCAGAATAAAGTACCTGTCCGTTGCCGGCCCAACTCGTAAGCCGAAAGTAAAGCAACAGTGGCGCATCGGGATTGCGACGCGGCTGGAAGATTACCGGATTGAATACGGCTCGCTGCCAGTTGGTAAGCCGACGCGGGAATGTCCAATCGCCACCGGGTGGTTTATAGCAAACCCAGAGTTGCTGATCGGAATTACCTTCTCCGCTGCCGGCATAGAATACGCAGACCAGCGACTTGTTTTTTGCCTCGGCAATGGTTGCTGCATGGCACATTCTATTCATTTTGCCGGGTTCCCAGTTATTCTCGATATGAAAATCCTGCGGCTGAAAAATCAGCTCCTTCTCCAGAATTGCATTTTGCCGGTCGGCGGCAAACAATGCCATTGCCGCGAGAGTGATGTATGCCATGCCCGTGACGAAACCATGCACGCTTTGCATTTTCATAAGACAGTCCTCTGGTTTAATTGCCGAATGAAACCGTTGTGTAGTACAAAATAGGGAAATATGGCAGGCAATACTCCGCATTATACTTGCATTAATAACCTTAAAAAGAATCGGTGGGCCTAATTGGTACCGGATTCTTTATTTTATATGCGCCGAAATGCTATCTTAAGGTGAATTTGGTGTACCCACTCTTTGTCGAATTGCTCGCATGTCAATCACCATCAAGCTTGCCGTTCTTGCTGTGCTGGGAGCTGCGACTGTTGCGTCCGTGAGGTTGCTGATCCTGCCCGGGCTCAATATTGTTTCGATTAATCTGAGATTCGGGAGTAAAGCCAGGGGACAAATCCTCGGCTATGCAACCAGTCTCCCGGAACTCGTTGTTGTGATTTCCAGTGCGGCGGCCGGAGTGTTTGATGCAGGATTCTGGAATATCGCTTCGTCCAATATCATCAACTGGGTTTTATTCCTGTCGGCGATTTTTACCTACCGGCAGCATCACGAGCTTGCCGCAAAGATGTTCATCGATGAACTGATATTCGGCGTAGTATCGGTTGCACTACCCCTTGGCCTCTTTGTAATGAGCGCCCAAACGTCGATTCCGCTGGCCGGTGTGCTGCTGCTGATGTTTGGGCTGTATCGCTATCTTGACTACAAAGTAAACGATAAACCGGTTGCCGAGAAAGAAGAACATGCCCAGAGGGGGGCGCGTCCAACATGGCTGGGAATCGTGATTTTATTTGCCGGCGTTGTTGCGATTTCGGTTACCGGAAAATTTCTGGGCGCAACAGCCGAAGACCTGGTAGATGATTTGCAGATATCCGCCTGGTTGATCGGCTGGGTTCTCGGGTTTATTACGTCAATACCGGAGATGAGCAGTTTTTTTCTGGTCTATAAAGTGCATAAACGGCAGGGCAAAGCGCACAAGCTGGATGACACCCAGGAGGCGCTTGACGCACTGGTGTCGTCGAATATGAGCAATCTGGGAATCATTTTGCCGGTGGGAATTTTAATTGCGGCTTTGATCTAGCCTTCTACTAAACCGGCTTCGCCGGAGAGGTCAGACGTCAGCCGGAATCGATCTTGATATATTGCGAAAAACATACGCAAAAATCGTAGAAGTTACCACCTGAGAGTCTAAATGTATGCCGGCGGCTGGATTCGGGATGGTTAAAAGAATGCGACTGGGCGACGGGCCGATCATACATAATCGCGCGGTCGCCTCGTCGACAACTCGCCCCGTCGATTCTATTTTGCCGTGTCGTCCTGGTTTCGTATCAGCGTATTTTTAATCGCAGCTTTCGTGAAATAGGACGAAATCGTAGCCCCCGTAATGGCATCGAAATTGAGGGCGCCGGTTGAATCGATGCGCGCCGAAATTCTGGGTTTAACGCCATAGCCGGGTGTTGTGTGGAGCTTTTGAATTTCGAAACGGCTCAATGAATTGTCGCTTATTTCAAATTCAACCCGTGCTCCGGTTAGAAAGCCAAAGGGTTTGTATTCGCCCCGGTACGTGCCGTCTGAAAACAGTGTCGCCGCCGGTGCAAAATTGCCGACGTGCGCTTCGGCTTTCTGCCCGGCTACCTGAAGCATGACGAATTGACTGATAAATCCGAAAAAGAGGATTGCGATCACAATCGCGATTGCAATGATGTGATTCAATTTCATTACGATCTCCCGTGCAGGTGAGTGGCTATTTGTGTGTAGACAAATTAGTAGATTGCACTACGATTTAAAAGTTAATGTGAGCATCTCAAGGCTGGTATCGACGGCCCGTGCAGATTGTCCGAGATAATTGATGCGTATGTCAACAGCAGGGAGTATGATCGTCAACCGGGGGCGGATGTACTTCATTCGCTTCCGGCTTTCGACGTGAATGCGCATTTGCTTTGAGCCGATTCTCCCTCTTTCGCTGCGTGTGCGGCATTTATTTTCCTTATTGAGATTGACATATTCTGCCGTGCTGCGGAGCGAATCGGATTATGTTATGGATGCATATACCCTGATATTGAAAGGTAGTAGCGTATGAGCAAGAAAATTGTGGACGCGCAGGGCCAGGTATGCCCCAAGCCGCTTATCTTGACAAAGAAGGCATTGCAGGACCTTGACGAAAACGAGCACATGACCGTTTTGATCGACAATGCAACGTCAAAAGAAAATGTCGAGCGCTTTCTCCACGATAATGATATCGGTGTAAAAATTACGCAGGAAGGCAGTGTCTACTCGCTGCTGGTAACCAAAACGATAAGTGAACTGGCAAAACCGGATGAACAGGCATACTGCCCGGTTCCTGCATCCGGCAGTGGATCGGTGATCTGCTTCAAGAGCAATCGCATGGGATTGGGTGATGACGACTTGGGTGATATTTTGATCAAAGCGTTTGTCAATACCATTAAGGAAATTAATCCGCTGCCTAAGCAGATTATTTGCTATACTAGCGGAATATTTCTCGCGTTGGCGGATTCGCCGGTTCTGAAATCGCTGCAGGAGCTTGAGCACGAAGGGGTAAGCATCATCGTGTGCGGGACCTGCGCGGATTATTATGGCCGGAAAGCAAATGTCAAGGTTGGCATCATTTCGAATATGTATGATATCATGGAAACACTCTCTACTGCCGCCAAAGTTATTTATCCGTAAATCATCCTCTCGTGACTGCGATACGCGCAAAATCACTATGAAACAACCGCCGGATTTCAACGGCTATTTTGATAACGCAGCTACCTCCTACCCCAAGCCGCCCAAGGTCGTAGAGAATATGCGGCGGTATGTGCAGGATGTCGGCGGCCCCTATGGGAGAAGCGCATACGACAGGGTTATGCAAGTTTCCCGGATTGTCGAACAGACGCGTGAGCTGGCGGCCGAAGCTCTCGGTACCATGCAGTCAGACAATGTCGTATTTACGCACAACGCAACACATGCCGTCAATTGCGTATTGCAGCGCATTGACTTGCGGGATAAAAAGGTGTTGGTATCACCCTTGGAACACAATGCCGTCATGCGACCATTAAAGCTGGCGAAGGCGACACAAAAGTGTCGTATTCATTTTCTGCCGCACTTTGCGGACGGGCGGGTTGACGTGGCACGCGTTCCCGAGGCAGTCAAGTGCAATGCTGCAATGGTAATTGTAAACCACCAGAGCAATATCAACGGTGTTATACAACCGGTCGGGGAAATAAAAGGAGCGATTGGTGATGTCCCGCTTCTGGTCGACGCCGCGCAATCGGCTGGTCACCGGCCGCTGCCGATTGATGAGTGCGGTATTGATTATGTTGCTGCAACCGGCCACAAGGCGTTGCTGGGTCCAACGGGAACCGGATTACTCTACCTCAAAGAGCCCGAACGTCTCGAACCATTTATCTACGGCGGCACCGGCAGTATGTCCGAAAGCATTGACATGCCGCAATTTCTTCCGGATAAATTTGAAGCCGGTACGCCCAATATTGCAGGTATTTTCGGGTTGTGCGGCGCGCTGCAGACTACGGTCGAGCCGCAGCACAGCGCAGAGGACTTTTTTGATTTTGTCAGGGAGATGGCGCGGGTCGAATCGATTCGGGTCTTCAAGGCAGGCGGCAACGCATATCAGGGAGAAGTCATCTCGATCCTAAGCACGCGCTTCGATTGTGCGCACCTGGGCGGCATGCTGCATGACCGGCATGGCATCGAAACCAGAACCGGATTGCATTGTGCGCCGCTGGCTCACTTTTTTCTCGATACCTGGCCGCACGGGACGGTGAGAATCGCTCCTTCGGTGTATCACACAACGCAGGATTTTGAATATGTGCTCAAAGCAGTAGCTGCGGTGGCGGCGTTATGAATAAGGCGTTGCTGCTGTTTGAATCGACCCGCAGCGTCATTAAGGCGGAACGCATCTGTCAAAATCACGGAATCGCCGTAAAGGCAATCCCGGTACCGCGTTCGATTTCCTCGCAATGCGGCGTTGCTCTGCAGGTTTCGATTGACATGGTGGATACTGCGCTGAAGCAATTGCAGCTTGCAAAAATTGCGGTACAGCGCTACGGCGAAGATTATTTCTATTGAGCAGGTAAACTCCCTAGCAGGTGAAAGCTATGAGTTTTGATTTACTCACAACGGTAGAATACGGCGGCTGCTCGGCAAAGCTGCCGCCCGGTGAACTGGCGCAGGCGCTTGCCGATCTGCATATTCCGCGCAACGAACAGGTGCTGGTCGATATCACGACGCATGATGACGCCGGCGTCTACAAAATCAACGACGAGTGCGCCCTGGTGCAAACCACCGATTTTTTCCCGCCGGTCTGCTCCGATCCATACGAATTCGGGCAAATTGCGGCAGCAAACGCGTTGAGCGATGTCTTTGCGATGGGCGGGGAAGCACTGACTGCGCTCAATCTCGTCATGTTTCCCCATACCAGAATTCCGCTGAGCGTGCTCAAAGAAATCCTGGCGGGTGGTATGGACAAAGTGGCCGAAGCAGGTGCGGTGATTGTCGGCGGACATACCATCGATGATTTTCCGCCGAAGTATGGACTGGCAGTGACCGGCCGGGTTCATCCGCAAAAAATCGCCACCAATGATAAGGCCCAACCGGGGGAGACGCTGGTTCTGGCTAAGCCTTTGGGAACCGGTGTGATTATCGCAGGCCGTCGCATCGGCGAAGCAAAGCCTGATGATTATCAACTGGCCCTTGGTACCATGAAACAGCTCAATCGCAGCGCATCTGCTATTATGCAACAATACGGCATACGCTGCGCCACCGATATAACCGGATTCAGCCTGCTGGGACATGCCCTTAAAATGGCTCAGGCGAGTGACGTTGCACTCACCATCGATGCCGAATCGGCGCCTCTGCTCAACGGATCATACGAGCTTGTCGAGCTGGGCTGTATTCCCGGCGCATCTTTTCGCAACCTGAAATTTATCGAAAATGATACAATCTTTTCAAAATCAGTCGATTATAACCGCAAAATGCTGCTCTGCGATGCACAGACATCCGGCGGATTGCTGATGAGTGTACCGGCTGGTAGGGCTGAGACGATTGTACAAAAGCTTCGTGAAAAAGGATATGCTTTCTCTGCGGCTATTGGCTCAGTCGGCACAAAGCAAGCTCAGACCTGTTTCCTTGAGGTAATCTAAGTATACATTCAAGTGGTTTAGCTGTTCGGTTTTTTATCCTACAAATGGTGCTCATATTTATCGAAATTTCACTATATTTACGCTAACTGGATTCAGCAAACCACCACATTCTTCAGAAATGGGGTTTTTTATGCGGTTAACCATTCTTGCAATTTTTCTTTGTGCACTATTTTGCAAGACATTTTCCATGGACGGTGCAGCGATTGCCTATATCAAAAGAGACGGTAAACAATCCGATACAAGAGCACTAGTACGCTACGATATCGAGGATGATATTGTCGTCGGCCACGATACGCTCTACGATGTTCCGCTGGAAGCCTGGATTGGCGAAGGCGCGGAATGCCCGACAATTAATATGAGTGGCACCTATGCTGCATTTTTGATGGATATTAATGACAAGCGTCACATTGGCATCATGAGCCTGCAGGGGGGCGGGACGCTGGTCAAAGTTCCAACGGTCGCCCATGCTCGCTATTTGCACTGGATGCCGAACGGATCCATCCTCTATTTTGGCAATGATAATCCAGAGTTTGGTGATGATCGCTGCTATAACGACAAGTTTATGCGACGGCTCACGCTCAAAGAGGTCAACGGCAAATTGACTTTTGAAGATACAATCGTTGTTAAAATGATTAAGGCAACCGACTGGAATAATGGTATTGCCCGTGATGAAAGCAAGTTTATTATTCGTGCTGTGCGCAAACAGTATGGTTGCGTTGATGGGGGGCCCAACAATACCGTCGGTTTTCTCTGGGAACCAGACACCAACAATATAGCCCCTCAGCAATTCAACACATCGAATTGCGGCGCCGCTCTCTCACCTTCCGGCAAATACTGGCACCATCATCCCGGCGATCATGACAAGAATGCCATTAAAACCTGGGATAATAATCTGACCTTTGATCCAATGGATCCTGCACCGAAATGGGAAAGCACCGATCCTGATGCCGGCAATTTCAAGCAAATCGATGATTACAACCGGCAATGGGCAAAACCGGGTCCCAACGATCCGTTGAAGAATCTGGAGTGCAATCCCAACGGCAAAGGATGGGAACCCTGGCCGATTGGCTTCAACAGCAACAAGCCGGGATGGTCATGCAACAGCGATCACTGGTACTGGACGATGCTTAACTGGGTCAATGGCAAGGGTGCGAATTTCTGCGTATTCAATTTCAAAACGAAAACGGCTGTTAACGTAACCAAAATTCCTCCCCAAAAAGACAATTACAGCATGGCCGGCGGCAGAATTAATTATGATTTCCGCGGCATTAGCTTTGGTGGGGGCGATGACAATCAGGTTTTCGCTACGCGTGGCATGCTCTGGTGTAAATCACAGGAAGACGTCTGGGATCAGCTTTACGAATATATCCAGAATCAAAGCACCTATCGCAACCAGTGGGCCGATTTGCTCGGACTCGATGTCGAAGCCTCATCCGGTATTCTGAAGGAGGACCTCGGACCGTCGCACAGTACCGCAGCTCTCCCGCAACTTTCTGTATCGCCTTCTTTTGATATCGTCAAGAAAAACGGTACAATCTCGTTGCGCCTGAGTTCCCCGGGAGTTGTCGACATAAGCATATATGACATGCATGGCCGTCTGGTGATGACGCAAAATGCCCGGGGCCGCGCTCTTGAGGTGGCAACAACCGGTCTGAATCAAAGCTATTATGTACTGCAGGTAAAGCTTGACGGACAGAAGTTAACCAGCAAAATGGTGCACGTTCGATAGGGAAGGCTGCTGCCAACGAAAACGCTACTCGATTGCAGCGCCGGCCCGGCCCGCGGCCCGGCAAAACAGGTCGGATGTCAACCGTTCAGGGAGCGACAGCTTTGCTCGATCGGTGAAATCCGGCTTGTTTCTTGATGTCGTTTTGCAAGCTCCGCCATGTGAATAAATGTGTCCCGGCCTCTTCTTGAGAAGAGCCCAAACGCTGATCTATTTTTTTCCGACCTGCCATGTCGAGGATATTAAATCCCGGGCTAAAATATAGTGCCCCCCGTCATCTGCAAACACCTTGAAATAATTAATATCCGGCTCGTACCACCTGTCCTCGATTTCAATCACCTCTAAACGAGTAGAATCGTAAGTAAAAGCGCGGGGGTATTCATCTGCCTTATAGCCGCAATAGGATTCGACGCGGGATGTTTGCATTTAGTGCTCGCAATCCGTTTCTAAATCTACCGCAGCAAAATAGGCTATTTCCGATTTTATATCCTGTGCTTTAATATGAGCATTTTAAGTCCATCAATATATTTCAAAATATATGAGAATTATCATCTATATAAGTGGTTGTCATTAATATATATAAAAAAATTATGGAAATTGCATATTAAAAAAAAAGTAAAAAAATATGCAAATGGCCGCCAAATTTTATACATTACTATCAAGCTATAATATACGTGCGTCTGATGATTGGCAGCGCGGGGGAATTTAATCGATTAAAAGGGGGAAGCATGATTTCAAAGCTTCGGATATCGCTCGTTGTTATTGTTGGCCTGATTGCCGGAATGAATTTATTTGCGCAAACCATCACGCTCAAAGCGGATGATCGAGACGATCTGTCGGGCTATTTTCAAAAACGATACACCGCAGGAGTCAACAGTTGGGGTATCAAGGGGGAGGGGAAAACGGGAGAGGTACATGAGGGCAAAATGTGGTTCAATAGTTTTCCTGGAGAAAATGGTACTTACAAGGTGGAATTCGGTGTGGTGCTGGAACCGGACGGCGACCCGGAATACGAAGTCTACTCTTCCAGCAAAACTTTTAAAAAGGGTAAATACCCCTATTCTACTGGTTCGCGGGATTGTAACAGCAGCAAAACGACGGCAACCCATCTCAATCTTGGCGAACACGATATCGACAAAGGAGAAAGAATTACTGTCTGGGGCAAAAGCGTTTACTATTGCGGGCATTCCGGCAGTTGGCATGGTGCTTACACACGTTGGTTCGAACTCAAGTTCACCAAAGTTTCATCAGGCACAAATCCACCGCCGGACCCGGTCGCACAAACTGAAATAACCGCTCCTCCCGCCGGATCCATTGTTAAAGAAGGAGAATCAATTACGCTTAAAGGCAAAGGCGAGAATTTGATGTGGTCGTATGACGCAAATTCCGATGGCCTCGGCCCGATTGACATTGGCACTGGAACTCAGGTCAGTTTTGTTGTTCCCGCCGGAGTCAAGTCTCCTAACGAATTGAAATTGATACTTACCGGCACCAACGGCAGCGACGAAGAAACCTACCAGATCGATGTCGTCCAAGGCCCGTTTATTACCTTGACAAATCCAACCGGTGGTGAAACGTATGACGTTGGCCAGACACTAGACATTACCTGGCATACAGAAGAATCGAGAATTACGGATGTCAACATATTTCTTACCCCTAATCTGGGAACGGACTGGATTCAGATCAATGATGCCACGATCAATACCGGCAGCTCATCCTGGGAAAAATTTGCATGGCGCATACCGGCCACAATCGAGCACGAGGGTAAGGTATTTATGATTGAAGGCAATGATGAACTTCTGATAAAGGTGCAGGATTACGAACCGCCGTCATCCGATTTTATCTCAATTTCCGGCGACGTCTTTTCCGTCGCCCAACGACAAGCCACCGAGCTTTCTTCATCGGCTGTATTTACATCATCTATTGCTCCGCAAAAATCGCAGGTGACAGTATTCTATTCTGTGCAAGGAAGAAAGGTGCGTGTACGCAGCAATAAGCTGCGTGGGATATATGTTACTAAAACACCCAAAGGAGTTGTGCGCAGGACTCCCTTTGTGCGGCAATGAGCGCTTTTGGCGTGACGGATCCGGATGTTGCGAACCAGGATTTATTTTGCCGGGTGAGTTTTGATTGGTCAAGATTTTTCCAATTCTGATTTGCTTATTGCTTGATGTTGTTGTGATTGCGACAACTATAATCAACGAACCTCACTATTCATGATTCATGCCATTTTTGCGTTTGCTGTTTGTTCCTTTACACTTGCCTGCGTATTTTCCTGTCCTGGGCCGGCATTAAAAACGACCTTTATTTTGAGCGTAAATAGTATATTCTGTCACCATCACCAAATGCCCGCTAACCCTTAAAGGAGGATAGTATGGCTCCCAGATTATGGTGCGTTCGAGCGGCGTATGAGTTCCGGTGTAAGCGTTGGCGGCGTGAGTGCCGGCAAAGCCCGTGTCACAGCCTCCCTGACATTGACCATCGTTGACGGCAATGGAGATGAACTGGTTTCGGAAACGAGTACGGCTTTTTCGGATGAGGGAACAGGTATGGTTGCCGGGGTTACCAGCGATGATAAAATTGATGCTATGTGCACCCAGGCCTTCGGGGAAGCGCTCGAGGAAGTGTATGACAGCCTGAAGAAGAAAACAGCAAAAGCACAGGAAAAGTCCTGATCCGACTGGGTAGTAAGAGCGCTGTTTGCGCACTGATATGCTCAATACATGCCACTTGCAATCCCGGTTTATTCTGAGATTGTAAGATCCTGGAAGTAAAATTCAACTCCTGCATCTCTGGCGCAGTTTCTTATGCAAGCATCAATCCTTATGCTCCCCGCGCAACGAATACACCGTTATCTCCGACGGACTCAACGCCTCGCTGTAGCTTGCTTCATACGAGTCATCATCCCACTGCTCTACGCCGATAAAGTGCTTGCCGTCATCTGATTCGAAATCCCAGTAGTAAAATTCCTGCGCCTGGTGCTCATCCCCGTTTTTAAGGTAGCGCGCGGATCCGCTGTCTTCATAGCGGTAAAGCGTGTCTTTGTACGTGATTTCTCCGGATTCCTCTTCGTCAAGGCGTGCTAAATCTTCAGGAGTAATATTCAGATCGTTCAGTTTGAGCTTGTTGAGCGTGATACTGATTTCCAGGTCGTCGTCATTTTCTATCTCTAACCAGTACTTGTCGCCGCCTGCTTCACATACCAGTTCATACCAACTGTAGCTGCCTTCGCGATAGACGTGCTTTGCCGCAACGATCACATCGATGTCCTCATATTGCGGGCCAACGCCGCGGATGCTCATAACCGCACCGACTCCGGCGTTTTCGACAGATAATTTTTCTTCCTGCTGAGCAGGAGCTGCTTTGTTCTTTCGGGATGCCTGCCAGAGAAGGTAGACAATGACGGCGACAAGGATGACGATCAGGATGATGGTGAAGTTCATTGCGATGATTCCTTGCTACTTCAGTTTCACGGATTAAATATTTTGCAAAGATGCGCCTTTGCCGATTCGGCTCAGACAAAATATGAAAGGCTGGTGAGCAAAGTCAAACGAATTTCGTCGTGCAGGGCAATGGATGGAGCAGATATTTGTGATTGTGCAATAAGGATAATTCGCTCCATCCCTGCCCTGCTGTACGGGGGCGGTGCTGCTTACTCTGCAATCTGTATGCACCGATCCAGTAATCCACATAGCATTTTCTCCGGCAATATGAAACGTATCGTGAGTGAACTATTTCACATCGTTGAGATTTCTGTCGGTTTTTCTGGAAACTTGAGAGCACGTTTTGCTATATTTTTTCTTGCATAAGCATAGTGTCGTGAATCATCGTCTCAACATTTAACATTTCTAGAGGATAGTGATGTATCGTTGCATTCTGATTACTGGGCTAATTCTGAGCACGAGCGCTCGTACACTGGCCGAACTCGATGACTGATAAGTAACTGATAAGTATTTTGATTTTTTGCTTACTGCAATAAAGTAAAATAACTTGGCTATGTTTTGACAACAAATTTTAGGAGTTTTCTGAGGATTTCAGCGATTCCGGATTCAAATCTCCTCTTTGCGTTGTTGTTTCGGAGCC
>WJLW01000040.1 GCA_014728295.1 Chitinivibrionales bacterium
GAGTTTCACTCCCATGTCAAACCCAGGTAAGGTTCTTCGCGTTGCATCGAATTAAAGCACATGCTCCACCGCTTGTGCGGACCCCCGTCAATTCCTTTGAGTTTCACCCTTGCGAGCGTACTCCCCAGGCGGGACACTTAACGCGTTAGCTACGACACCGATCGGATTGACTCAACCGGCATCTAGTGTCCATCGTTTACAGCTAGGACTACCAGGGTATCTAATCCTGTTCGCTCCCCTAGCTTTCGAGCCTCAGCGTCAGTATTTGGCCAGGCGACCGCCTTCGCAACTGGTGTTCTTCCAGATATCTACGCATTCCACCGCTACACCTGGAATTCCATCGCCCTCTCCAATACTCAAGAAATACAGTATCGGATGCAAGCTACCGGTTAAGCCAATAGATTTCACATCCGACTTATACTTCCGCCTACGCTCTCTTTACGCCCAGTGATTCCGAACAACGCTTGCCCCCTACGTATTACCGCGGCTGCTGGCACGTAGTTAGCCGGGGCTTCCTCGAGTGGTACCGTCAGGCAAAATGGGTATTAACCATTCCACGTTTCTTCCCACTCAACAGAGGTTTACGATCCGAGAACCTTCATCCCTCACGCGGCGTTGCTGCGTCAGACTTTCGTCCATTGCGCAAAATTCCCTACTGCTGCCTCCCGTAGGAGTCTGGGCCGTATCTCAGTCCCAATGTGGCCGATCACCCTCTCAGGCCGGCTACCCATCGCAGTCTTGGTGGGCCATTACCCCGCCAACAAACTAATGGGCCGCAAGGTCATCCCTGAACAGAAACTTTCAAGAAGAGGTCACCTTTAATCTCGAAACCATGCGATAACGAGACCACATCCGGTATTAGCACTGCGTTAGCAATGTTATTCCGGATTCAGGGGCAGATTCCTTACGTGTTACTCACCCGTTCGCCGCTTTACTCGTCATCCGAAGACGACTTTCTCGCACGACTTGCATGTATTAAGCACGCCGCCAGCGTTCGTTCTGAGCCAGGATCAAACTCTCCATAGCAATTTAAAAAGATTTTGATCGAGGTAGTATGTTCCAATCACACACATCGAAGCTTTCAAAGAGCGCATCACCATATCTGATGATAACCTACTGAATATAAGTTAATTTTCTTAGAATGTCAAACAAAAAAAACCAACATCCTGCACCGACCGGAATTAGCAGAATCACTCCAATAGCTCAATGAAGTGATTGTTTCTGAGAATTCATTTTCAGGAACTTCTCTGAATCCTTTGAAGCAAAGGATTACCGCTGTAATCAGCGATTCGGACGGTCTTGTTTTGTAAAAGAGCGAGTTAAAAATATATCACGGAAAAACAAACGCAAGCTTTTTTTTCATTTTCTTCTGTAGCGAATGGAAAATACCCCCAGCAGGGATCGAACCTGCGACACCAGGTTTAGGAAACCTGTGCTCTATCCTACTGAGCTATGGGGGCAATCAGCAAACCAGGAAGTGACGTTTCGAATTGCTACTCACCGGTTGCACATGAAATATAATCGATTCGAGCAAATTGCAGTAATACCCCTAATACCGAATTTTAAAAGAATTCTCTTCGGGCACTACTTCAGCCTCATTGACATTGCAATCGGCTACCTGTCCGAATGAGGGCCCTTCTATAAGACGTTCATAGAATTTTGCAATGCCCTCTTCATCCCCCTGCGCTTCGAATGCAACATCTCCATTATGTAGGTTGCGCACCCAGCCGGTCAAATGGCACCGCAATGCAATCTCGCGGGTAAAGTATCTGAAACCAACCCCCTGAACTCTTCCGGAAACTATTCCGCTTATACGCTTTTGAGCCATATTCGCGTCCAGAGTTAATCGAATGATGCTATTTTCGTGAGAAAAAATTGACAATCAGCGTAATAATCACGCTAACCAGAATGCAGGTCGCAACCGGAATGTAAATGCGAAAGCGATCATTGCCAAAACGAATATCTCCGGGCAAGCGTCCCAACTGCAAATGATCGGACATCACAAAGAGTAAGCCCAGGACTAAAATCACGGTTCCGGCAATAATCAAAAACTTGCCTGTTTCAATCCAATTCATACATTCGTCTTTCCATGCCGTAGCGCCCGGCCGGATACATATTCATTTCAAGAAAATAAATTCTGCTGGGTCGATCCGTTTTTTGCCGGCGTAATGCCGAAATATTCGTATGCCTTGAGTGTAACTTCCCGTCCACGCGGCGTGCGCTTGAGAAACCCGGACTGTATGAGAAACGGCTCGTATACTTCCTCAATAGTGTCCGGCTCTTCGCCGACCACCACCGCAATTGTGTTCAATCCAACCGGACCTCCGCCGTAATGCTCGATCATTGAGCTAAGGATATTTCGATCCATTTCGTCAAGCCCCTCGTCATCAACCCCCAGCATGCTCAGCGTCTTCTTGACAATGTTCAGCGTTATGCGCCCGTCCCCCTTTACTTCGGCAACATCCCTGCTGCGTCGAAGCAGTCGATTGACAATGCGCGGGGTTCCCCTGGCCCGTTTGCCCAGCTCAAGCGCGGCTTGCGGCTCACACGGAACATCAAGCAGTTTTGCCGAGCGTTGAGCAATGATCTGCAAATCGTCTGAGGTGTAATAGCCAAGCCTGCCCACATACCCGAAACGCGCCAGCATGGGCGAAGTCAACATTCCCGCCCGGGTCGTGGCGCCAACCAGAGTAAATTTTTTGAGTGGCAGCCGCACCGAGCGAGCCGCCGGTCCTTCACCAATCGTGATATCAAACACAAAATCTTCAACTGCAGGATACAACGCTTCTTCTACAACTCGGTTGAGCCGGTGGATTTCGTCAATAAACAACATCTCACGCTCCTGAAGATTGGTCAGGTTACCCGCAAGATCACCCTTCTTTTCGAGTACCGGCCCCGATGTTGTATGAATGCCGACCTCCAGTTCATTGGCAAGTATCCGGGAAAGGGTGGTTTTTCCCAGACCCGGCGGGCCGCAGAATAGGACGTGATCCAGAGCCTCTCCACGCCGTCGGGCCGCTTCAACAAAAATCTTGAGATTCTCTTTAAGGTGCTCCTGCCCGATAAAATCTCCAAAGCTCTGCGGCCGAAGGGTAACGTCGAAGTCCTCTTCGCCTTCCTGCTGCTGCCTGGTTACGACACGTTCTTTGTCATCTTTCATGGATACTCTAAATCACCTGCAATGCGTTGCGGATCCACTCTTCAACAGGTGCATCTGCATCAATGACATTTTCTACACGCGACAACGCCGGGCCGACCTGCTTTTCGGCATATCCAAGCGCAATCATGGCCTCAAAGGCTTCCGAGCGAATCTTTGAGGTACTTGGAACAGAGCCGGTTCCACGACCGCCAGAGTCCGTGGTAAACCGTGCGTGAGCCTCGGCGCCCAACTTTCCTTTCAGCTCCATCACCAGACGTTGAGCCGTCTTGGGGCCAATGCCCGGAATTGCCTTAAGACGAGTAGCATCACCCGTTGCGACTGCCCGATTGAGATCCTCCACCGTCACTCCGGAGAGTATCCCTACCGCAGCTTTGGGCCCCACTTTGCTGATTGAGAGCAATTGCCGAAAAGCGTAGCGTTCCTCCTCCGTAGAAAAACCGAACAGCCTTTGCATATCTTCCCGGACATGATGATGGGTCAGCACCTTAACTTCCTGCTCAACCCCCGGTAATTTCTCATAAGTCGTGAGGGGAATTGATAAACCATAGCCGACCCCGCCGGCTTCAATGACGATAAAGTCAACGTGCTTTTGGGCCAGAATTCCTTTTACATATTCAATCATAAACTGTTTTCAGCGAATTGTAGCGATAAAATCCACAGAGTGCGGTCGCCAAGGCATCATAAGCATCGTTGTACTGATGAATGCTCGGTGGTGAAAGCAGCATCTTGATCATATAGACAACCTGTTCTTTGGTTGCATTCCCGTTGCCGACAACCGCTTTTTTAATCTCTCTGGGCGAGAATTCAACCACCTGCGCTCCAGCCTTGTGTGCGGCCAGCATCGCAACGCCGCGTGCATGCCCCAAAATCAGGGTTGTACGCACATTTTTTGCGTAGAAGGCTTGCTCGATGCACACCCGATCCGGTTGAATCACGGCAATCTTTTCGGTCAGGCCGTCGTAGATATCCGACAATCTTTTCTGCAATGAATCACCGCCATGTGTACGAATGACACCAGAGTCGGCCCAGGAAACGGTATTGTTTACAACCCTGATCGCACCGTAGCCGGTAATAGTCGAACCGGGATCAATGCCGAATAGTATCATGCAATTCCAACCTTAGCTACCATACTGGGCAAGATCTTCATCGCTGATGTCACAATTTGCATACACATGTTGAGTGTCGTCAAGATCGTCCAGTGCATCAACAAGCCTGAGTATTTTTTGCGCGGCTTCACCCTCAACTTTTACGGAGTTTTCGGGCTCCTTGGTCAATTCGGCCGAATCTGGTTTGATACCTGTCCTATCGAGAGCATCACGCACATCGGAGAAGGTGTCGGGCGGTGTTGCAATGGAATAGCAATCATCTTCAACCGTCATGTCTTCAGCGCCGGCTTCAAGAACCAGCTCCATGAGGTCATCTTCACCGATTGCATCTTTGAGGACGGTAATCGCACCCCTGGCATGGAACATCCACCCTACGGAATTGGTTGAACCAAGATTGCCGCCTGCCTTGGTGAGGACATGCCTGACTTCGGCAACGGTTCGGTTTTTATTGTCGGTCATGGTCTCGATCAATATCGCCACGCCGCCGGGCCCATATCCTTCGAAGGTTATCTCTTCATACGTTACGCCTTCAAGCTGCCCGGTTCCCTTCTGTATGGCATTGTCGACATTTTTATTGGGCATGTTCTGGGCCCGGGCGCTTGCAATGGCAGATCGCAAACGGGGATTTGCATCGGGATCGCCTCCGCCCATTTTAGCTGCGATAGTGATTTCACGAATAAGACGGTTGAAAACTTTGCCGCGTGCGGCATCATTTTTGCCTTTTGCCCTTTTTATGGTTGCCCACTTGGAATGACCAGACATAAAGCCTCGCTTTCTGTAAATCTTTTCCTTAAAAGGCAGAATCAGCTACGAAGTAAATCCGCCTTCAATAAGCCGGTCTAAAGGTAAATGCCGAATCGCAGGGACCTTCTCACCCAGAAACGATTCGGCGCTTTCTTCAAAATTGGGCGTCATATCAGTTAGATAAAAAATACTCTTGGAAAGCCCGTCTCTGGAATTTGAAGACAGCAGATCAAGCATCGATAAAATATCCTGTGCTTCTTTGGCTGTCCAGAATGCACTGTCGATTAGCTGAATGCGTGTGCCGACCGTACCCTGAATCACTTCCATGAGCAGAGGATAGTGGGTACATCCCAGCACAATACAATCGATGCCGATGTCAACCAGATGGTAAAGATAATTTTGAGCAATCAGCCGCGTTGCATCGGTGTCGATCCAGCCTTCTTCAACCAGCGGAGCAAAGAGGGGACACTCCTTGCCATATACCTTAATGTCGTTGTCAATATCATGTATGGCCTGCGTATATGCCTCGGATTTGATTGTGGCGCGTGTACCGATGATTCCAATTTTGCGATCGGCCGTCCGGAGAACAGCGGCTTTGGCTCCGGGCAGCACCACCCCAATCGTCGGCAGTTCGCCGCCCATTTCACGCACCGCTTCGATGCCGACCGCCGAGGCCGTATTGCAGGCAACGATGAGCATTTTAATGTCCTGAGCGATCAGGAAATCCGCATCCTGCCCGGCAAAGGAACAAATTGCATCTTTCGAACGCCCGCCATACGGAAAACGCGCTGTATCGCCAAGGTAAACAATTTGTTCACCCGGCATGAGCCTCAGGATCTCTCTTGCAACCGTCAGTCCACCCAGTCCTGAATCAAATACCCCAATAGGACGCTGATCACTCACAATTCCACCTCGTACTTTTTCTTGAACAACATTATTGCCTCAAAGACAGCATCTGCCACGGCCGTTTGAAAAGTATCGGTTTTAAGTATCTTTTCCTCTGTCGGATTTGAAATGAAAGCTGTTTCAACAAGGACCGAAGGCATGTAGGCGCCGTTAAGCACCCAGAAATTAGCCTGACCGACTCCGGCGTGCAGCTTTCCGACGCTCTGGAGCTTCCGGCCGAACGATTCCGCCAGCATGATCGACATATCCTGACTCTCGGTAAGGTACTCGTTATTTGCCAGAGCGATGAGTATATCCTGCAGGTCATCCCCGGTTGTGGTCTCTTTTTCCAGTTCGATTACCGAGTTTTCACGCATGGCGGCGAGTTTGTCGGCTTCATTTTTGGCGTGTGAGAGAAAATAAACCTTATAGCCTTTCACCTGTCTTTTACGCTTGCCGTTCCCACCGATACTGTTACAATGCAGACTGATAAAGAGGTCGGCGTTTTTTTCATTTGCAAACTGGGTCCGCTTGCGCAAAGCAATGAAAACATCCTTGTCTCTCGTGAGGTGCACGTCCAGGTCTGTGTTGTCAGTAAGCCTGTCACGCAATTTTAGGGCGATTGCCAGTACGATGTCTTTTTCCAGAGTTCCTTTCGAACCAATTGCCCCCGGATCTTTGCCGCCATGTCCAGCATCGATGACTATTGTTTTAAGCTTCTGCCCCTTGATCCCCGTGGCCTGAGAAGGTATCGGCGCTGCCACGCCCGACGGTACGCCCAACCCCTTTCCCTTCGTTTTCAATGACGCTTCTGGTGCGGATACCGGTGGATTACCTGCCGTCGGCCCGACAGTGTCAACCGCTATCGTGTCGCCGCAGAAAGTTGTCATGACATCGCAAAGCACGTCTTCTTTCACGTAAAGCTCGCCGCCATTCTCCACGGGCGCCGCTGGCAACTGCCATGTTTCCGATCCAACCTGAATAAAATGATTCTGCGCCTGCCAGGTCAATTCCAGCCGCCCCCGCACAGCATCGAGTTTTTCCAGTTGCTCATCGTATTCGAGCGTAAACCCGAGCGAATCAACCAGAGCGTTCAGGCAGAGCGCTCTGCCGGCAGAAGTTGAGCAGGTCTTGACAATCCAGGAATTTTCACCCAAAACAACGCGCACCGATTGGGCGGGAACCGCAGCAATGAGAAAGCAAAAAATCAGAAATTGAACTACAAGAGCACGTTTTGCAGAGATCATGGAGCTACAGAGCATTATTTCGTTTCATGCGCATCAGCGATGCAATGTTTTTTTTCGATTCTTTCTTGTGTATTTCCTGGCGTTTATCATACTTTTTTCGCCCCCGGCACAGCCCTAATTGCATTTTAACATATTGACGCTTAAAATACACCTGCAACGGGATCAAGGTCAGATGTTTGCGATCAATTTCGGAAGAAAGATGCAGGATTTCCTTTTTATGGAGCAGTAGCTTCCGCTTACGATAGGGGTCGGGAGCATAGTATGAAGACTGCGTATACGGGCTGATGTGCAAATGATGAACATATATTTCACCATTGCGACATTGCGCGTAGCTGTCGGAGAGGTTGACTTTCCCGGCGCGTACCGATTTCACTTCGCTTCCATGCAATTCCACGCCGGCCTCAACCTTCTCCAGGATATCATAATCGTGATATGCTTTGCGGTTGCGGGTAACAATTTTCATGACTGAAAAATAGTTCGGCTGGGGCATATTATCAAAGCAAGTCGTGTCAGGTAAGAACCGGGTCTCAATTGTCAGGTTCTTGGATGGAAGCAGAGACCGGGCGGGGATTATTTTGAATGGCAGGTAAAGTGACCAAAAGGTGATTCCAAATCAGCAATCAGGTTGAGCATGAATTAGAAAGGAAAGCACAATGACGGAAGAGACTATATTCAGCAAAATCATTCGCCGGGAGATTCCCGCCGATATCGTTTACGAAGACGAGTCGGTCGTCGCGTTCAAAGATATTCATCCCAAAGCCCCGCAGCACATCCTGATCATCCCGCGCAAAATCATTCCCACAGCCAATGAGGCAACTGAGAACGACGAGAAGATGCTCGGTCACCTGATTACGATTGCAGCTCAAATCGCAAAGCAAAACGGCTTCGCCGATGACGGGTATCGCTTGATGATTAATTGCAATAAACACGGCGGGCAGGAAGTGTATCACCTCCACCTGCACCTGCTGGGCGGCAAGCCGATCGGCCCGATGGTGTGCGGATAGTGTAGTGTATCTCAAATATGAATATGCTACCACGGGCTCTTTTCATCCCTGTCTTCGTTGCTCATCAGTTGAATACACCCGGTATTCGCCATCTTCGCGCCTCAACAGGAACGGAAATCGCTCCCCGCAAACGCACACGTATTTGAGATACACTACACTATTTTTCCGACAGTATCGCCTGTTCGATAATTCCTCCGCCCACGACGTTGTCACCGTGATATAACACAACGGACTGTCCGGGGGCAACCGCTTTTAGCGGCTCATCGAAAGTAACTTCCAGCGATTCTCCATCAAATGCAGCGCGACAGCGCACCGGCAAGTTTGAATAGCGTATGACGCAGCCCACGTTTTGCGGAATAGTGTCGTACAACATGTTGACCTTGCGCGCAATTAGTCCACGCGCGAACAGATCACGCTCGTCGCCGACAATAACCGTGTCTCTTTGAGCATCAATCTCCACAACATAGAGCGGTCGACCGGCAGCTACGCCGAGTCCTTTGCGCTGACCAACAGTATAATTGGTAATTCCTTCATGCTCTCCGAGAACATTTCCCCCCAGATCCTTGATTTTCCCCGATTTCCCGGCAATCCCCCTGCTTCTGATAAATTCCTTGTAATTGCCGTCGGCAACGAAACAGATATCCTGGCTTTCAGGCTTTTGCGCCACCGGCAAGTTGATCGAATCCGCCAGGAGACGAACTTCTTCTTTGGTGTGCCCGCCAAGAGGAAAAAGAACCGAATTCAATACTTCTTTGCGAAGGCAGTACAGAAAGTAGGTCTGATCTTTTTCACGGTCCGCCGGACGGCACATTCGTATGGTCCCTGCTTCATCAATCAATTGCGCGTAATGACCCGTTGCCAGATAATCAAATCCCAGCACCCGCGCCTTGTTCAACAATAAATCAAACTTCAAATGACGATTGCATTCAACACACGGATTCGGCGTACGTCCGTGTTCGTATGCGTCAACAAAATTGTCCACAACATTTTTATGCATCTCGTCAACGTAGTCAAAAACATAGTGCGGGATTTCGAGGCGGTCACACACATTGCGGGCATCGCCGATCGCATCCTTGCTGCAGCAAAGCGTCTTTTTTGATGCCATCGCCGTGATGCCCAGACACATGGTTGCGCCCACAACGTCATAGCCCTGTTGCTTGAGCAAATATGCGCTCAACGAGGAATCTACCCCCCCACTCATGGCTATCATCACTTTCTTTGCAGGCATACGTTCGGCTCCGGTCAGGCTTTCGTGCACATGTGTTGCAATGAGCACAACTGATATGAACAAAGCGGAAATAAAATAGGTCACATTAAATACGAGATCAAATAGCAACATACGCGCGGGCAACACGGCGGAAAAAATGGCGGCCGAGCGCTCACCGCCCAAGCCTCTTGAACTTCTCATATCGTTAATGATATATTCTGGTATACTACTGCATCACTTTAGCTTTTTCGAAGGGTGGGAATATGCTCATTGAATCAAGCCGGGTGAATAACTATCTGGTTTTGAAAATCAAAGAAGATCTCGGACTCAACTCCGATCTTACCGAGCTGAAAAATATCATCACCGAATACGTTGATGAAGGGATCACGAAAATTGCCCTGGAATTCACGCAGGATTCATACCTCTATACCAAGTCCATCGCAATTCTCGTACAATGCTGTGAATCGATCAGGGAGAAAAACGGTACGATGGCCCTCATCAATCCGAATGAAGATATTATTGACATATTGGAGACGATCAACTTTGACAGCCTTATCCAGATTTGCGATTCGGAGGAGAAATTGGGGGCAGGGAGGGGATGAATAGTCGCTCTCGGCGGGATGGATGATTGGATGGATGGAAAAATGGAAAATACCAGCCCGGGATTTCAGGCCCTGGCTCGAATACCCACAAACACCTCCCAAGCCCTGAAGGGGTGAGATATTCCACCCCGTGCGCAAAGTAAATTCCCGTCTCCACAAGAGTAACATTTCGATTGTCATACCCGACCCGATCGGGAATCCACACGGTGAGAAGAGTGGATTCCCATCGTCAAGGGAATGGCGTATTCAAACTCTTCACCTCCATGGGAATGACACATTTTGTATTGTCATCCCCACGGAGGCGGGGGGCCAGCGCGGGCGTCGATAATTTCACAACGCAATTGCCTACTTCGCAGAGTAATTCGATTTCGTCCAGCCAATCACCCCCTCGCGACCTATCGCAACAGTCAATGGCACGCCGTTTTTCCCCTGGAACACCCACTCTTCATACTCACCCATGCCGAGCATGAATGCTTTACTTTTGTAATAAGGATTGCCCCAGGCCGCCTTGAGCTGAGTACTGTCCATGTGCAGACAAATTTGACCGTTGCGAACTGCGCGCATGATCCGGCGCGGCCAGCCGGGATGCTGCTTAAGCATCTTCAAGCGCCGAATTTTGTCTCGAACATCCCGTAGCTTTGCGGATATTCTGCTTTCGTCAATCTCTCTCAAATAGCGCAAATGCTCCGAGTTCGCCCAGCGCAATTGCCCGCCGACGTCCCATCCAAACCAGGCCCGATCCAGCGAATCAACGAAGGTGCTTTCCACCAGACAGGTATCCCATTTATCTACATACCCGGCAGGCAGCATGCCGGAGGACGGCAATTCGTAATATGCCAGAGAATTAAGTGCCAGCGCCTTCTTAGCGCAAATACGCTCCAGCGCTTGCGCCTGAAATGCCAGGATCACGACCAGCATACAAATTGACGTTTTCATAACGTGCTCCCCGGAAGAAGATTCCTTACCAAAATATGCATCAGGTCTCATTGCACGGCAAACAGTAATATGCTTCACGAAAGTATGTGCTGTCAGGGAAAGCTGCCGGCATTCGATTGAAATACTTATCGCATTTCACGGTGTGTATCAGACGGTCCGAATTGCGCTATTGTCAAAGGCAGGAGAATCGACAGCCAGCGTAAATCGCTGCACGTTGCAGGTTTTTCGGGAAGGGGATGTCCTAATTCCGGCGCAGGGTGCTGCAAGCAGCTTCTTGAGGGGATGATGTATCGAAAAATTCAGCGTTTGCGGCGACGGTACAGGGCCAGCGCACAGAGACTGAATCCCAGCAATGAAATGGTTGCCGGTTCGGGTACGGGCGTTGTGCCGGCATAGACGTTGTCGATCCCGGTATTAATTTTTTCTCCACCTTGTGCAGTCCACTGCAACGAAGCAATAGCATCATCGGCGATAACACCGAGAAAACCGACATCCTCCGGATCGTGATAGTAGTCGAATACCGTTACCTGGCCATCGATTTCGGTCACCGTCACCGTAACGTCGCCGAAATCGTTAAGATAGGTGTTGAATCCAATTGCAGTCTGATCGGGGGCAACATCGATGACCAGAAAATCTTCATTGCCGGTGGCAGTCAGAATACTCGAGGTAGTCGGACCGGGAATGCCGAAATTGGTGTAGCCGGGAGAGGCGATCCAGACATTTGGCGAAAAGGGAGAGCTGCTTACTCCAGAATAGGTAAGACCGTTATTGCTGAAACTGGATAATGCTGTGTTGTACGCAACCGGAACCGATTCGAAATCCTCTGCAAGCGCAATATCGGCAGCGCCGTCGAATACAGCAAAATCCGAATAAGTGATAATATCGGCCTTGGCATGAGCGAAAAGAATTGCCAGTGCCATAGTTGCGGTTATACTGATTATTTTTGCGCTCATATCGGTATCCTTTTGTTAATGAATTCTGAAATTTCTTTTCTATTGTATGATAACAACGCAAATAGCATTCCATATATCGCGTGGTCTCTGTGCGCATCAGAAGAGCAATTATTGCCGGTTTTCTGTCGGTTCATGTAAAAAACTCAGTGATTTGTCGAAAAGTTTTACACTATAATCCGAGCGTAAGTTGATGATATTGCGTTCTCCTCATACCGGCTTCGCCCCGGAGATCCAACCATATTATCTCTGAGCCGAAAGGAGCCGGGCATGCAGCGAAGGCGGTGCATCATCGTGAGAACATGGTGTGTTGATTGTCGCTGCCACCTTCGACGCTAATCCGTGAAAGCTCTCCGGCCCAGATATGCTCCGCATCGGAGCGTATTTCCTCGAACGTGCATCCGGTAACATGACGAGGAGCAAATTCTCAGCGATCTTCGTACAGAAAGGAGACAAACGTCTCCGCCTGGTCGTATTCGAGCAAAAACTCCATTTCGATATCATCGAGCATGTCAACCGACAGGGGGATGTGAAGCTCGTCAAACAGCTCCCAGAAGCCATCCGTCAACACCGGCAGGCTGCGGCGGCCGGAATTGCCGACGTGCGCTTTGTGGCAGAGATAGTCGGCGATGGTGGCAAATGCAACGAAGGCGGCAAACGTGCCTGCTTCAGCGGGATTGTGATGATGACGAATGCAGGTGACAATCAAATCGGGAAGCCGCCATTTATGGGCCAGCCAACTGCCGATTTCGGCGTGGTGCGCGCCCAGTTGCTGCAATTCAGCATCTTCCAGCTCCATATTGTCGTGTGCGACGTGTTGCAGGATTTTCTCGAAGTCTGCATGCGCATACTGATTGAGTATGACTTTGCCGATATCGTGCAAAAGCCCGGCAACAAAGGCTTCACCCGCCATTTCGGGCAGGTGCGCTTTGGCCAGCATCCGTGAAGCAACACCGCAGCCGATGGAATGCTCCCAGAATTTGGCAATATCAAACAGCCCGCTGCTGCCACCGCCTTTAAATGCATCCAGCACCGACAATGACAAACCCATCTCCCGCACCGAATTGAAACCGAGCACCACAATTGCTTTGTTGACCGTTGAGACCTCGCGGGAGAGGCCGTAATAGGCCGAATTGGCGAGCTTGAGAATCTTGGCGGTCAGTGTCTGATCTGTGGAGATGAGGCGTGCCAGCGATGTTGCGGATGTTTTGGGATTATCGACAATCTCGATCATCTTCGACACGACCGTGGGCAGTGTCGGCAGCGACAGGACACTCTCGGCAATGCGCTTAATGCGCTGTGGATTTGCGGTGGATTGCATCATGAGTCTGGTGTGTGAATTGAGGTATGCGATCAGGCGTCAACATCCACAAACCGACCGCTGCCGGTCATGCCCGATCGGGGATTCTTGCGCTCCTTTTTTTTCTTTTTCTTTTTCTGCTTCTGATAGTTGGGATTTCGGCGATTTTCATCGGGATTGATATCTTTACCCTCCGACTCATCGGGTTCAAGGGGCATATCGAGTCGCTTGAGCGCTTCCTGTTCTGCAGCCTGCGCATTCTGATTCTGGTGCACCACGGGCATTTTGGAGCCGTCCTGCTGGTGCTTGTCCATTTGCGTCAGGTTGTGCATAGAACCGTGAAAGTCAATGCCGTTCATAAGAGCAGCCTTTTCCTGACGCGCCGGTCAAGCATTGATTTTCTGCAGCAACTTGGAGCGCAATTTGAGTATCGCTTTGGAGTGAATCTGGCTGACGCGCGATTCTGAAATATTCAATACGACTCCGATTTCCTTGAGGGTCAACTCTTCGTAGTGATAGAGCGCAACGACCAGACGCTCCTTTTCGGGAAGCTGGGAAATAGTGTCTTTGAGAATATTTTTCACTTCGGCGAACCCGAGCGCTTTCATCGGATTTTCGCTGCCGGGATCTTCTATGGTGTCAATCAATCTGATTTCTTTGGAATCGCTCTGCCGGTCGGGCATGGCCTCCTCAAGCGAGATGATGGTTGTCGGCGTCACATCGCTGAGCAGCGATTCGAATTCGCTCATGCTGATGCCCAGCTCTTCGCACACTTCGTCATCATAGGGAACCCGGCCCAGTTCGTTTTCGAGTTTGGTATAAACTTTCTGAATATCGCGCGCTTTCTGGCGAACAGAGCGCGGAACCCAGTCC
>WJLW01000041.1 GCA_014728295.1 Chitinivibrionales bacterium
GGATATGCCATTGTCGATGGAGGTAGTCAATATATTAATCTTGGTATTACTTCAGCCAAACGTCATTTTCTGGTCAATTATACATCCTCAAATACAGCGGTTATTTCAACGCTGGATAAACTACAGGATGATACGCACCATACATACACATGGAACATTAACCTGGGTGATGAAGAGGGGAATGACGGCATCGTTACGGAGACAGGGACTGAAGGCGGAAGGTCGACATTTATGCTTACCGGCCGTGACAACGGATATGTCAAAGGCTGGGTCATGCATCCGGTCAATGTAACGGTTACTGCAGGAGATCCGCTCAGTTTTGATGTTTCCGGCAGTAATGCCGATATCTGGGTTGTCATGCTTGCCGGTTCAGGAACGCCGCCGCAAGGTGCAGTTAACGGCAACGGATTGGCATCAACAATTAGAATCGATGGAATGACCATAGCGTATAATGCTATTAATAATCGGATAACTGCAGGTTCAAGCGATGCAACCGCACCCGCAGCACCTTCGGGCCTGGCAGCAAGTTCGATAGGGGACCATTCCGTAACCCTTGACTGGAATGATAATGCGGAAAATGATCTGGCATCGTACTCTCTCTATCGTGGAACGTCATCCGACTTCTCCCCTTCGGCCGATAACCGTATTGCAGCAGGAATTGTCGGCAGCAATTATCGTGATACCCGACTGCCGGCCGCAACAACGTATTACTATAACGTTACTTCACTTGACACATGGGGTAATGAGTCCGCGCCGTCAAACGCCCTTCGGGTTGAAACGGAAGTCGATAACACCGGCCCGCAAATCGTTTCAGTTACTACTGTCAGCGCTGATTCGCTGGTGATTGTTTTTAACGAGCCGGTCGATCAGGCGACCGCGCGAAACGCAGCAAATTACACTATCAGCAATGGTGCATCGGTTACCAGCGTTGCTGTTGGTCAGGGTGATACCGTGGCGACTATGGTTGTATCGGGAATCAGCGAAGGCGTTAATTATACACTGACAACTACAAATATTGAAGACATATCCGGAAACAGCAGTGTTGACAGCAAAGACTTTGCCTATTTCTATGGATTCAGGTATATCGAATCGTTCGAGCAATATGATACCGATACTATAGACGGTTGTAACGGCGGAGATGGTCCCTGGCGCAGTCCATGGAATGGCACATCAGAGGTGATCGATGTCAGCTCATCACCGTTGTCGGTCGGGGGTATTGACGGCGGTTCGAAAGCGCTACGGATAGCATGGGGGAACAGCGGCGCATCGCGGAGCCTGGCAACCGAATATTCAATTGCAAATGACGGACCCATTTACATAAGCTATCTTATGCGCGGGGATGCCGATTATTCCTATGCTGATGGTGATATATGTCGACTCTATACGACCAGCGGTAACTGGGACTGGGGATTTTTCGGCATGCAGAAAAGCGCCGGCGGGGGCGATTTCATTGCCTCCAATTACTATAAACAAAATTCTACTGGCGGGCCCGCGTTTGAAGCAGGCTTGACATACCTTGTGGTTGCGCGATTGGTAAAGGACACTATGAGTATCTGGGTAAGCCCACAATCAAATTCTGCTGACCCGTCCTTCATTCATTATGAATCATTTAATCAGCTGCCGGGAATAGGGTTGACAAACAAGACAAAAACCAACGGCAAATCCCCCTTTGTAATCGACAGAATTATCATTGGCCAATCTTTTGCTTCGGTGACTTCGGGATTCGATCCTCAATGGCTACCGACAAATGACAAAAAGAAACGGGCCCCGTCAATTGCACACCACGGCAATGCTCTGCGGGTCTCAAACGCTAAAAATGAACTGTTGATCGAGGGATTTACGGGAACGACGCAGATCGTGCTTTTTGACGCTGCCGGGAGGATTATCGAACAACGTTTCGCCGGTAAAGGAGAATCCTTGCTCCTCCCCACAGGCGGAAAAGGTTGTCGGTTCGTATGGGTGAAAGGCCCGGAAAAACAGCAGACCTTCAGGCTGGTCGTGACCGAATGATTCTACATGGTTGTATTGACGGAATTATAGATATCTGCTTATTCCGGTAAAGCCGAAAAGAAGTTATCTATCGTTCGCCGGCTGGCAGAAAAATGTTTATATTTAAATAGAGGCGTTGCATGCCGGATAATCCCGCAACGAGCAGTTTCGTTTGGTTGCTGGATTTTCGGGCGCTGCAAGAGAAGGAGGGGTATTGTGCAATCTGTCATGCGATCTATTCTTTTGATAGTGTCTCTTGGTATCGTTGTTCTTGCTCAAAATAACCGGCAACTGGTCTGGCAGGATGAATTCAACACGCCGGGCCCTGTTGACGAAACCTCCTGGCGGTATGAGATTGGTAAAATCCGCAACAATGAGGCGCAATACTATACAAATCGAGAAGAGAACATCCGGATCGAAGATACGGTGCTTATCATCGAAGGTCGCCGTGATAACTGGAACGGCAACACCTATACATCTGCGTCTATCGAGACTGAGACATTTCATTCGTGGACCTACGCCCGTATCGAGGTCAGGGCTAAAATTCCCACCGGCACAGGGACCTGGCCGGCAATCTGGACATTGGGGGATAACATACCGCAGGTCGGCTGGCCCGATTGCGGTGAAATAGACATCATGGAAAATGTAGGGAAAGATCCCGACAGAATTCACGGCACGATCCATACCGAAGCTTTCAACCATACCAGGGGTACGCAAATAGGGGAGTCAATTCTTGTCGATGAAGGCCCCTATAATGATTTCCATGTGTATGCCGTGGAATGGTACCCGGACAGCATTGTCTGGTTTTTCGATTCGACACGCTACTTTAAATTCGAAAATACCGGCGGTGACGATGATGAATGGCCGTTCCACCGGCCGCAGCATTTAAAGATCAATCTGGCGATTGGTGGAAGCTGGGGCGGGACAATCGATACGACAATTTTTCCGCTGTATTATTTGATCGACTATGTGCGGGTGTATCAGCACAGCGAGCAGACTGCGGTAAGCGGTCCCTATTCGATCGTTCCCGGTAATTATAGAGCCGGTGAAATCCATCCTAACCACACCAGAGCTACAGATGTATATGTAACCGATTTCATGGGACGATTAATTGCCGGCGGAAAGCTGCAGATAACGACAGGTTCGCTCAGGTCAGGACCTTGCATCATTAACTCCAATGATCGCAGCAGTGAATCGATACTGCAAATAATGCCGCTGCACTAGTGATTGCTTTAAGGAGGGAAGGATACGAGCTTAAAATGCCTGCGAGGGGAAATTTCAGACTCATGATGCCGGGCGGAAGGAAAGGAGATCGTATGAAAAAGCTCAAATCGGCTTTGTTGTTGTGTCTATGCTTCTCAGTAAAAATGCATGCCGATGTTTCGCTGTCGGCCGTTTCATGGCTCGGCGGCAGCGGCGATAATGACCGTGTTGTCGGCACGGTAATTCAACCTGACGGCAAAATAGTGCTTGCAGCAAATATCAGCGATGCGCAATCGGGCGGCGTGCAGCCGGCATTGCTGAACGGCGCAACTGATACATCGGGGGGTGCGATTGTAGTTTTGTCGGCTGACGGTAAATCGGTTGTGTCGGTGACGAGGCTGGCCGGTGAAATAATGGACATGGCAATCGATAGCGATGACAATATTTATCTTGCCGCTGCACATGATGGTATCCTGAAACTGGCTTCGGGTATCGATGCCGTATCGTGGAGCAATTCCGATATTTATGGCTTGCGAATCGATGTCGGCAATGACGGCACAGTGGCGGTGCTTGACAATGCAAAGACACTGACTGTGCTTGACGCCTCGGGTTCACAACTGGGTTCGAAAAAGTTCGGGGATACTGAAGTCAATGATGTCTGCGTGGCATCAGCCCAGCGTTTTGTTATTGTCCTTGGATTCAACAATAAGCATACCGGAAGACCGTGCCCGGGCCATAACAACTGTCCGGTCCAGGTTGCATTCATCCGCGCGTTTGACTACGCCTGCTCAACTATGCAATGGGAAGACTATAACTGGCCCGGACCCTGGCTTGATAATGAAGAGCCCGATCATACATATGGTAATCACATGGCAGATACGCGGGGCTACAGAGCTTTTATTGCTGGTGACGGGAACCTCTACTGTGCTTTCGAGACTGCGGGTGGCAACCATATGTTCAGAAGAGATCCTAAAGATATTACAAAATCAGCGCCTATTGTGGGGGGCGATTTCTGGCATAATTTTTATAATTCCAAATCAGAGCACAAGACGTTTTTTGCGCGCTATGAGCCGGCAAATGGTGAGTATCTGCTGGGGCAGCAATTCCATACCCGTTACTGTGCACAGGAAAATGACTGCAAATGCGGGGGGAATACTGCATTTGTCAGAGACGGCAATATCTATGTCGACGACGCCGGATGTGTCTACCTGGTTGGCGCATCGGCATCAGGACTGCCGATACCGGAGTTTTCAAACTGTAAAAATTTCACTATGCCGGAAGGAGGCTTTGCATATAACCCTTTTGACGGCAACGTGTATACCGGGGGTGCTTATATTCTGATAATGAGTCCCGGGCTTGATAAAAGGCTTTATTGCACCCGTTTAAGCGGCGGAGCGACTCGTGCTGTTGCAGTGAGCGCCGGAAACAACGGTGCAACCACTGTTGTCTGGGCCGGAAATGTTTCAAAACTGGGTACCGATCATACCAGTAATCCCGAATGGCTGCTTGATACCCATAATCCGCTCCAGCCTGATAGAGCTGGGGGAGAAGGTGAAGGCTTTTTTGCCGTAATGAATGCGGATTTCGGGAGTATGGCGGTTGATATGGAGAAAAATGCACGATTGAGCAGCAGTGGTACGTTCATAATAAAGCGGAACAAGCTCAGCCGACAAGCCCAGCTTATATTGCATGATCTCAGGCTGGATGCTCAAACTATATCAGTATTCGATCATCAAGGGCGATGTCTGAGCACCGAATCAGTAAACAATGGCTCCGCAGCAATTCGGCTTCATGGGGAAACAATTCGTTCATATGTGATTCGTATCGGCTATGCTAATGGAAAAAAACAACACTTTCGATTGGTGCAGTAATTCGCATAAATAACACGTTCTTAATCGAAAAATTTGAGTATTTCGATGACATTCAATCCGTGCGTTATTGCTGCATAGATTATTCCATTTTTTGCAGATATTGCGACTTCCTTTGCCCCCGGTCTTGTAGCAATAATACCATTGCCGCCCAAAGGAACATTTTCCCACGCCGACCCGGTGAAACGCTTGACATAAATATCATTGTCTTGTGCATAAATCACGTAAACGCTGTTTCCATCGGCTGAAAGAGCGACTCCGCTGACAGAACCTGATGAAACTATTGGAGAAGAACCATGCGTTGGTATCCAGGAAGTGCCGGAGAACAGGCGCACAGCGGCCCTGGAAGAGCTATCACGCTCTACTGTAGCTGCGAAAATATTTCCGCTTGAAGTAATATCCATTGAGAGATAACCATGGTCCGACAACCAACCGCCGGAGATAATTTCTGGATCATATACACCAGGATAAATTGAACCACTCGAAATCTCAGCAACAGGCGACCATGGCCATTCATTTCTTTCTAAGAAATAGCTCTTTCCATGATCTCCATTTGTACTATTGTGATGGTTGACACCGCAATAGGGTATGCCGGATGGGGTTTCAACTATGCATATATCCGACGGCAAAAGGCCGGCAGCAACCGATTTATCACCACTGAAAGCACTGGGAACAGGAACAATTGATGAATTTTCTTCTTTTGCTATCCAGAATTTCTGATCGGTATAGGACATATAATCATTATTTTGAACGATATACCCCATATAAGGAATTCCCGTTGATGAAAATGAGAGTGAGACCGGGCCAAATTCACACTCAGAGCAGGGATTGTCCGGCAAATCCCATGCATAGGCATAAAAAACAGAATCCCAGCTATTCGAGGAAGGATTTAATTTGTCCAGAGTGAGGTAATAATATTTAACCGTCTGAAGAGCATATAGTTCATCATTCGGTGAAATTGCAGCTTTCAAACCGGTACTATAGCTTTGAGTAGAATAACCTGCATTCACCCATTCGGTACCGTTAAAACTGTCTATCCGGGCGTGACTGTTATCATAACTTTCCCAATTGTACATATATCCCACAAAAGGCGTTCCGTTACTGGTCTGGTCCAAAGAAACCACGCCACCAGTCCTTGTGTTTCCAACAGTTTCCCATCCCGTAACATTAACAGTAATACTGTCAATAGCGGTAGTTCCACAGTCATCAGTTGCTATGGCCTTTATTTCATGTGTTCCCAATAAGGAGGGGGTCCAGCTATACCCATAAGGACTGCCTATATCGGTAACTTCAAAAGTATTGTTGATATAAATATCCACATTCTGTATCGTTCCATTAACATCCTGATCGCTTGCACTTACAGCAATTGTAACCGGCATGCCTTTCACAAGAGCAGCATTTGATGCCGGTGCTGTGATGGATATTAATGGAGGATCGTTTACCGGTGCTACTGTAATGGATATTGATTGCGTATCCGCGAGTGCCGGTGTCCCCTGATCGGCAACAATCAGCAATATCTGAGTGACCGTACCCTGGCCTTCGCCCGGCGTCCAGGTAATGTGGCCGGTTGAAGTATTAATATTCATTGTCGCGGGCTGACCGGATAATGACCAGGAGAACTGATTGTCATCAGGATCGCTGACTGTTGGTGCATACGAGTATAAAACATCTTCGGTTGCACTTGCCGGGGCCGTGGATGTTATCAATGGAGGATCATTGACTGCTGCAGCTGTTATCGTGAATGTCTGCGTATCCGATAATGCCGGGACTCCTTTATCCGTCACAATAAGCAGCAATGCTCCACTCGACGTTTCGCCTTCACCCGGCGTCCAGGTAATACGGCCGGATGATGTATCCAGATCCATCGAAGCCGGTTTTCCGATCAAAGACCATACAAATGAATCGTCATCCGGATCGCTTATTGATGGTGTATATGTATAGAGAGAATCTTCAATGGCGGTTACGGGTGCAGTTGAAGTTATCCGGGGGGTATCGTTAACAGCCGTAACGGCAATTGTAAACGACTGATTATCGGAGAGCGGCGGCGTGCCATTGTCGGTGGCACGTATAATGACCTGGCCACTCGTAAGGATGCCTTCGCCCGGCGTCCAGGTAACGACACCGGTAGTTGAATCGATATTCATGCCGGTCGGGCCGCTTTCAAGCGACCAGATGTGAATGCTGTCATCAGTATCGACAAC
>WJLW01000042.1 GCA_014728295.1 Chitinivibrionales bacterium
AATATGGCCCAATCTATAGGCAGTGTATTTTTCGGCCGGCTTTCAGGGTTAATAACGGTAGCTATCATTTTTATTTTCATTTCGTTGATTCAATTTAAGATGATACCGCTACCAAAGCTTTCAATTTTCATTGTACTTGCAGTGTGTTTTTTGCTCATAGTTGCGCTTTTTATTTTTCCGAACAGGGTTTTG
This sequence comes from Chitinivibrionales bacterium, assembly GCA_014728295.1. Taxonomy (GTDB): domain Bacteria; phylum Fibrobacterota; class Chitinivibrionia; order Chitinivibrionales; family WJKA01; genus WJLW01. The sequence goes on from WJLW01000042.1 coordinate 193, forward strand.
CAAGAATGGCTTATCGGAACCGGTGTTCTTCAGATTAATAAGAAAACATGGGGAAAGAAAATTAATGCCGCTCTTTCCCTTATTCCAGATTACAGAAAACATCTTCCTTTAATTTTCCTTTATTCGCTCACGTCAACATTGTTAATGGCAATAACAAATTGGATGCTGGTACGTTCAATTGGGCTCCATGTTTCATTCAGTAACATTGTCATTCTAATTTCTGTTCTTTCATTTATCAGCATAGTACCAATCAGCATAGGCGGTCTCGGGGTCAAAGAAGCAGCCTTTATCCTTTTTTTCCAAGAGCTTGGAATCTCTGCAGAAGACGCCTTGGCTATAGCACTTATAAATCGTTCAATTCAAGTATTGTTCCTTATGGGTGCTGCTGTGTTGTTTTTAATCAGAAACAGATTCATGAAATAAATGCGTATTCTTGTTTTGCTACAGGCCGCACTTACTTACTCGCCAATAGAAAAAAGGCGCGTTGCAAGAGGCTTTGTGAGAACTGAGAATTATTTAAATCAGAATAATTTTTCCTGCTAGTATACAGTTTACTAATGTATTGTTATTTTATCATTGATTTTGTAACATTTCTATGATAAAGTAACAAGGTGGCCCTCATCTTTCAATTTATTTGTTCGCGATTTCGGTGTTCATGCAAATACCATATTACCCATGCCAAAATATTGTCTTATCAGGCTTGATATTAGATTTGAATTTATTGACAGATCTTGGGTTCAACAATGCAAACGCATTTCTTCAGCTATTGCTTATCTCATATGCCGGTGTAGGTTTGAAGGTGGGGACATTGTTGAATTTCATGGCATTTTATGATATTTCTATTGTTGAGTAAATGGTCATTACGTTACTGCTGTTTTTCTCTCCTTCCATCTTTAATTGTTTTTTTTTAAGATGGAATAAGACATTTCTCTAAGGTGTCGAAGAACCTAAGAGTTAAGAAACACCTACTAGAAAATCGATAAAGACAAAATGAGAATTTCAATCATAATACCAATTTACAATGAGGAAAAAAGTATTGCTAGATTAATCGAAATGACTATCCGTGCTATTTGTAACATATCGCATGATTACGAAATTATTATTATTAACGATGGTTCCACAGACCATACTCAGCAAGAGCTAAATAAAATAATGCATGCGTATTCAAAAATATCGTATATAGCTCTTCGCAAAAATTTTGGCCAGACCGCCGCAATCATGGCCGGTATAGATAATGCCTCCGGTGACATAATAATAACAATGGACGGTGATTTACAAAACGATCCTGAGGATATACCCAAATTGTTGCAAAAATTAAACGAAGGATATGACGTCAGTTCCGGATGGCGCCAAAAAAGAAAAGATAATTTTGTTACTCGAGTCGTGCCCAGCAAGATAGCAAATTTTCTAATCTCTATTGTATCTGGTGTTAAATTGCATGACTACGGTTGTTCCCTCAAGGCATACAAAAAGGAGATTTTAAAGGATGTAAAGTTGTACGGAGAAATGCATCGCTTTATTCCTATTTTCGCAAAGTGGCAGGGAGCCAGGGTTGCCGAGGTGCCGGTAACTCATCACCCTCGAAGATATGGCAAATCACATTATGGACTATTGCGTACCCTGAAAGTGATATTGGATTTGCTGGTTGTGAAGTTTCTAACAAGCTACTCTCAAAAGCCAATCTATATTTTTGGTGGATTTGGCCTTATCAATTTCGCCTTGTCATTTTTTGGATTTGGATTAATGCTCTATTTCAAATTCTTGGGTAATAAGTCATTTATCGAAACGCCTTTGCCTCAAATTGTTGTTCTTTTCTTTCTCATGGGATTTATGTCAATTTTGATGGGATTTGTTGCTGAAATTCAAATGAGAACTTACTACGAGTCTCAAAGTAAAGCAACCTATGTTATCAGCAAGACGGAAAACCTGAACAATGCCGACACAATTGAGCAAAAGCAATTATAAAATATGTGTGGAATTGCAGGATTTATCGGCAAAGGGACGCGAGATGATTTGCTGAAGATGAATACTGCGCTTGCTCATCGTGGCCCTGACTCTGAGGGATATTGGCATGATGAATCTATCGCTGCGTTTATAGCCCATAAGCGGTTGTCAATTATCGATCCTGAAGAAGGTCTTCAGCCGATGTGGACCTCTGATGGAAAGTTTGGAATTGTATTCAATGGTGAAATATATAACCATCTCGAGTTAAGACAAAAGCTTGAAAAAAACGGGCACAGGTTTCATACAAACCATTCTGACACCGAGGTTTTACTATACGGATATAAAGAATGGGGGGCAAGCATGTGCAACCGGCTTAACGGCATGTGGGCATTTGCGATAATTGATCTGGCTTCAAGGCGCCTGTTTCTCAGTCGGGATCGCTTTGGCCAAAAGCCACTTTATTATTCATATCAAAACAAAACCTTTGCATTTTCCTCTGAGCTCAAATCTCTTATCGCTCATTCTTCTATTCAGGCAAGTCAATCGACGTTAAGCCTGGTGAAGTATTATGCCTATGGCTATATACCTGCTCCAAATACATTGTATGAAAAAGTCAGCAAATTGCCGGCGGGACATAACTGTTTTGTTGACATTCCAAATTCAGCTTTTCGGGTAGACAAATACTGGGATTTTGAATTAGAGCCGTTTAGCAATATTTCTGAACATGCAGAATCCACATGGGCGGAACAAATTGGAGACTTGCTGCAAAAATCCGTTAAACGAAGGTTAATGTCTGATGTGCCGTTAGGCATTTTTTTATCCGGTGGCATAGACTCATCTGCTGTGTCATGTCTGGCTGCGAAAGGTTTGCCTGCCGATTCTCTGCATACATTTTCTATCGGTTTTGAAGAAGCAAGTTTTGATGAAACGCACTATTCCAATCTTGTTTCCAAGCGTTTCTCTACCAAACATTATCATAAAACGTTGTCTGTGGAAAAGGCGCTGGAAATGTTGCCGCTAATTGCCCGGGGCCTGGACGAACCAATGGGCGATAGTTCACTGATTCCCACTTACCTTCTTTGCCGAGAGACGGCGCAGCATGTCAAAGTTGCTCTTGGAGGCGACGGTGCAGACGAGCTTTTTGCAGGATACGACCCATTTCAAGCGTTGCGCGCGGCAGAAATATACAGCTCAATCATTCCGAAAAGTATTCATCCGGCTATTTACTGGCTCATGATGCATCTACCTACTTCTCATACAAACATGTCCCTTGACTTTAAGGTAAAGAGGTTCCTGCGCGCGCTTGACTATCCCCAAAAAACATGGAATGCTGTCTGGCTGGGGGCGCTGGCGCCACATGAGTTATCTCTATTATTTGGCAAAAGCATAAAAATTGACGAAGTATATTCCGAAGCTATCGAGTACTGGGATCAATGCAAGCAGGAAAATCTGCTTGATAAAACGCTACAGTTTTATACGAAACTCTATTTGCAGGATGATATTCTTACCAAGGTTGATCGCGCAAGCATGCTCAATTCGCTCGAGGTAAGATCGCCCTTTCTTGATATTGATCTGGTTAATTTTGTCAGGCGCATACCCGGCAATTTTAAGTATCGCAATGGGAATCGCAAATATATTCTGAAAAAAGCTCTTAGGCCGGTTCTCCCTCGTGAAATCATCAATCGACCCAAAAAAGGATTCGGCGTCCCGATTGGTGCGTGGTTTAAAAATGGCTCAATTGCAATTCCGAATATTTCCCTCATAAATGCTTCGTTTTTAAAGAAGCAAGTTGCGGAACACAAAGCGGGCAAACGCGATAATCGTGCATTTTTGTGGAATACATGGATGCTTGGTCAATTCAAATAGATATTCAATTGCGAGTGGGGGAGGATCCGATTTTTTCCAGCCTTTTATATACGGCCGGTGCAAGCTTTCGGCTTTTATGCGCAGAGATCTTGTAATTAAGTATGGCTTTTTCATCATTGTTTAATCTCTCATACACCTCAGCTATATTAAAGTATGCTAATGCATAATCGTTGTTCAGCTCAATTGCTCTGCTATAATATTTCATTGCTTCGCTATACCTGTTTTGCATAAATATGGTTTTGCCGTACGTGTTGAAAAGCTCCGGGTTTTCTGAGTTCAGCTCCAATGCTTTTCCATAAATTCGTTGCGCGTCAGCATAGTTTTTGGTTCTAAAATGTGCATAGCCTAAAGCATTATAAACTTCCCAATTGTCTGAATGCAGGCGAAGTGATTGTGTAAGGCATTTCTTTGCTCTATAGTACTTTTCATTTTTAAGATGCAGAAGGCCAAGCCGAAACACTGGCTCCCAATCATCTTGGGCATAGTAGCAAGATTTATGAATATAATCGTTTGCACTTGAATCATTACCCGATTGTGCATGAAGGATTCCAAGATGCAAGAGGGCAGGACTATTCGTTGAATCATTGGCGATTGCTAATTCGAGGTATTTTTTAGCTGAATCTTTTTGGGCCTCGCGCAGGTATGCTATTCCCAGGTTGCTCAACGCCATCCGATATCCCGGGTAAATCGCCAGAGAAGAGCGTAAATAATTAATTGCTCTGCCAAATTGATTATTATTCAAATAGAAAGTGCCCAAATTGCAATAAGCCAGGTAATTGTATGGATCTTTTGAAATGGCATTGGAATAGAGGGATTGAGAATTTTTCCATACGGCATTTTGTTTGATGGTCAAATAAGCAAGCAATGCGCTCCCGCATGTTGCAGCAACGACAAGTGCAGGAAGGGCTTTTGGCTTCTTGCGATAAAAATACCCGACACTTCCGGTAAGCATTATGAGCAAGCCAATCGTTGGCATATACGTATATCTATCTGCCATTGCTTGTGAACCTGCTTGAATAAATCCAATCACCGGAATAAGCATTATAACGTAAATAAACCATCCAACGAATAGATAGGGGGTTTTTTTTCTGTATGCAATTGAAATAATACTGATCGCTACGAGCAGAATTAACGGCAATGATTTCTGCATCAGCGAAAAATTGCTTCTGAATGGGTAGAAAAGGTAAAGATTATTTGGATAGATAAACATACGTATGTATTTAACGTAAGAAAAAAATGCATTGAACAGCCTGTCTGATATGCTGATGCTGGCAGCAAGTGCTCCTTCGCCTGCTTGAGACCAAAGTGTAACAAATACTGCTGGGATAGAAAGCACAAAAAAAGGCAAGAGACTTCGAGCGATCTGGGTCCGATCTTCATTTTTAGTGGCTCTAATTGGCCAATAATTTAGCAGGAGCAACACAAAGGGCAATGTTATTGCCATTGGCTTTGACAAAAGCGCACACAGAAAAAACAGCAGTGCATATGCGTAGTGACGTTTGCTCAATTCTATTTTGTGCTTTAAATATGAGTATATAGAAATGAACGAAAAGAACGCACAAAGCAAATCTTTTCTTTCCGATATCCAGCATACTGTTTCTGATTTTAAAGGGTGAACAGCAAAAACAAATGAGACAAAAAAAGAGAGGAGAATGTTTTTTGATAAATACAAAAAAATAGAAAAAATAACCAGCGCGTTTAAAACATGGATTGCAACATTAGTAAAATGATGAAAACCTGGATTAAGCCCAAATAATTCGATATCCAATGCATGAGATATCCATGTCAACGGATGCCAATTAGCTGCGTAAAATTCTGCAAAAGCCCATTTTGTAGATTTTAGATTTAGCCCATCCTTAATATTTGGATTCTCATATACATATTCGTTATCATCATAGTTAATAAAATCATACTTAAATGTAGGCGAAAAAACCGACAAGACTCCAATTGAGAGCGACAAATACGAAAATGCTAATAATACGTTTCTCTTATACATACATAACAAAAAAGCCCCCCTGCGTAGAACCGGCAAGGGGGCTTTATTAGCCTTGATTTTTTCACAGAAATTACCAGTTTGGAGCCAGTTTCCCTAATTCATTAGTTACCGTCTTGTCACCATCATTATCGATTGTGGCATTGTCTGTACCTGCCTCGACCTTGCCAAAATCTTGGGCAACATCCGCCTGGGCTTCATAAGAAGTTGCTGTCGCAGCTGCTGGCCAACTGTAAGTGAACCATTTGCTTTGGCTAGAAGGATCAACGATACCAAGCTGTCCCGCGCCGGTTTCTTCTCCAAACTCATCAGCATAGGTCCCAATTTCTGCCTTAAATGCTTCTTCTGCAGTGAAGATACTTGTCAGTATTGTTGTAAACTCAGATGCTCTCGCCTTATCCGAAGCCGCAGACATCTTCGGAATCGCAACGGCTGCCAGAATACCAACAATAACGATAACGACCATCAATTCAACGAGTGTAAAGCCTTTGTTTTTCAATCTTTTCATTGTTTCCTCCAATGATGTTTTGTTGTGCCACCAAAGTTGTTAAGGTTTAATCACCAGTTTCTACAATAAATCTCCGCACGACAGTGATTAATTTGCTTGTTGTTTCCTCATTATTTGATTTTTGGGCGGTGGCCTCCTTTCCTGGCCTTTAGGCAAGGCCGATAATGAGGGCAAGAACACTCTAATGATATTATATTTCAAATTTTTTGTCAAGCGCAATTTTGAAAAGGGAACAATCATCTCCGCTTTCTTATTTGGCGGTTTCTGATTTGGGTCGTTTAAGAATTAAATGGAGATGCTCGATCGGTAAAGAACCTGTTCGAATGCTCATGTGCATATTGGACGAAATAATTTCCCAGCCTTTCTCCCCAAGATCGTTTAAGAAATTAAATAGCGTATGGTCTGTCCAGTTAGCGACTTGTTTCCCATTTACATAGTGAACTTTCCATGAAATGTCTTTGGGCAATACGAAGCCGAAGATGCCTTTGCCGTGCTTTTCGGCAATGAGATAGATGTATTCCCACTTCTGCAAAATTCGTTTCCTTTACAAGCTTCATTTTTGTTACATGCTGATTTTACAGCGATAAGATACATTCGTCAAGGATTATCAGGTTCATTTTCGATAAGGCTTACGATTTTTTTCTTAATCATTTTTTTGCTTTGGGGACTTTCGACAGATTCATATATTGATTGCAGAAAAGCAAGACCCTGGTTTTTCAAGCCAACATCACGATACAACGAGGCTGCCAGCAAGCTATATAAAGCCGGCGCGCCTTTATGGCGTCCCGCTCGAGAAAGATAGCGGGCAGCCATTTCTTTGTCGTGAACTTTTTCGTGGTACATCCAGCCAGCATAGAACGGCAGTTTCCAGGGCTTCTCCCGTATGTGTGAAATGCCTCTTTCAAGGATTATATGTGCAGCTTTGATGTTGTTGCAGTGTTCCGGCAGCATTAGGCCGGCAAATTCGTAAGCCGGTTGAAAATGCGGATGCAATTTTGTTACCATATCTACCATTGATATTAACCAGGGAAATTGCTTATCGCCTTGATTGTGCTCTCCGAAATAGAGCGTGGTTTTTATCCACAAATAGCTTGCATAGACAGTATGAAATCCCATCAAATACGGCTTTAAATCCTTGCTTTGCGGCAGGTAAGACATGCTTTTTTCAAGCCACGAATCATCTTTCATTTTGGTTAGTCGCGTTTGAGTTACGACGATTATGGGAAAGACAATCGCCATGCACGCAAGATAGACAAACAACCTTTTCCTGCGCATTATACATCCCTCGATTCGAAGCTCAGGCAGGCAATGGTTAAAAACAGCACGACATAGAGACAACCATACAGGCATGCATTTACAATAAATGCCGCAGGAACGTTCAGTTCATAAATCACCAGAGATCTGATGTTGAAATGCTCGAGATTTGGCAAAGCAAAATAGATTGTTTTGAGAATATACCCCCAGAAGGGGTATTGAGAAACCAAAATTTCGACATCCACAAGATCGTTGTAATGGCCGGCAATATAGAAACCGAGCGTAAATATCGATGCAAGGGTAGGCGTGGTCAGCGTTGAGAAAAGAATCGCGACAGAAACAATTACCGCCAGCTCGACCCAGATAAGCAGGATTGCAGACAAGATTTCAAATTGAATCCGGCCTCCGAGGTTCAAGACGGTTAAGAAGAAAACCGCGGTCAGCAATACAAAATTGATGAATAAGGTTAATAGCAATCCGGCGTATTTACCCAGAATGAATTGATAGCGTTCGATGGGATTGGTAATCACCTGATATATCGTCTTTGAAGAAATCTCTTTGCCCAGCATCCCAACCCCGATAAAGATAGCAAGCAACAAGCCGGCTATAGACATGGTAGCCAGCCCGAAATCCTGCATAACCTGTACTCGTGCAAAAACGGACCACTCGCCGAACGATACGGAAAGGAAAATGAAACCAATTGCAAAAAAAAGCACATTGTACAAAACTTTATTGCGGATGGTTTCTTTAAAGGTATTGGCGGCTATTAGCGTTATTGCATTCATTGGTCGTACATTACTGATAAAGTATTGATTCCAGTGATTTCGTTTTTTTTCGCACTGAATCACAGCGGACTTTATGTTCATGCATCCAGGCGTAGGCTGTGTTTATTTCGTCCTGCGTAGTTGCGGAAATTCTGATGGTATTGGGCAATGGTTCAAAATAGGTCAGGCCGCTGCCTTTCAGGCTGGTCATTGCTGCGTGGCTCAAGCCTGCTGCCTGGAACTCGATCCCCTCATATCCTTTCTCCAGAACGGTGGATATTGGTCCGGCATATTTCAGTTCTCCTTTGTTAAGAACAACAACGTTATCACACAATGCTTCGATATCATCGAGAATGTGCGTGCTGAAAAAAATGCTTTTGCCTTGATCGATGAGGTTGCGGAATATTTTCCGGAACAGCGAACGCCCGGGCGGGTCCATGCCGCTCATTGGCTCGTCCATTACGAAAATACCGCCGTCGCCTAGCAGGGCTTGTGCCATGTTAAGCCTCTGCTGCATTCCTTTGGAAAGCTCTTTCATTTTTCTGGTATTTGAATCTGTCAAGTCAACAATTCCCAATACCCGGTCGATCTCTTTGCGCTCTGCTGCGACGGGCAGCTTTTTCAGGCGGTACAGAAATTTCAGGGATTCGATGACGGTTAAATGTTCGTAGAAGTATGGCTGCTCGGAGAGATAGGCTATTGCGGTACGCGCAGAGGGCGCCTTTGCATTCTGCCCGTTTATAAAAATTGCCCCTTGAGATGTCCTGACTAAGCCCATCAACATCTTGATAGATGTGGTTTTCCCTGCGCCGTTGGGGCCGACAAAGCCGACGATTTGATTTTGCTCAACAGTGAATGACAGGTTCTTCACTGCAGCATTTTTTTTTGACCAGAAATCTTTCTTGTAGAATTTGCTGACGCTTTGAAATTCTAGTATTGCCATAACAATTGAGGGGTACTATGCTGAAGTCGTGCACGAATTCATCTGAGATATAGTATAGCATATTTTAAATGTGAAGAAAAGAGTATTTCAGTGACTTGCTTGTTTGCTCCCGTCATAGCACTATCTTCGTTTTGGGCATAAATGGTATTTTATCAGGTTCGCTTTGAGAGGCTTTTAACCTAAGGAGTCCACCCATGCCCATCTACGAATTCTACTGCCCGAAATGCAACACCCTTTTCAACTTCCTTTCACGCACCGTCAACACCGAAAAAATTCCGTCGTGCCCCAAAAGCAAGACGCATACGCTTTCGCGTAAAGTTTCACGTTTTGCTGCGATCAAGGGCGGCAAGAGTTCCTCGGATGAGGGCGGGGATGATTCGATGGAAAACATGTCGTTTGATGAATCGAAGATGGAGAATGCCATGGCGTCATTGGCCAGTGAGGCGGAGAAAATAAATGAGGATGATCCCCGTCAGGCAGCGCTGTTGATGCGCAAGTTCGGCGACCGGGCGGGGATGCGCTTCAATGATACGATTGAGGAGGCGCTGGGGCGCATGGAGGCCGGTGAGGATCCGCAGTCGCTGGAGCAGGAACTCGGAGACGCGCTGGAGGGGGAAGACCCGTTTGTGATGCAGGCCAGAAAGGGCAATAGTGGAATGCGTCCGCCGAGAAAGGATGATACGTTGTATGAGATGTGAGGGGGTTGCCTATTATGGTCTGTGCGTTCGGCGGGCTGCGCTGCAATTCAGATTAAGCGTATACGGTTTGAATTAATCCGGTACTAATTGTCAATGCATCGCAGGTGGGGTAACATTAAGCTTTTAGAGCTAACAGCAAGCTCTTTTTTCTTCCCGATTATCCTGAATTATTTTGATATGAACCATTCGCAATTTGACATTGCTATCAGCAATGCGCAGGCGAAAAAGCTCTTTAAATCACTATAAATCAAAAGGATACGTCGTGATAACGAAACAACAGGCATTGGAATACCACCGGACAGGACGCAAAGGCAAGGTCGAGGTAATTCCTTCAAAACCCTGCAAAACGCAAAATGACCTTTCGATGGCATACACTCCGGGCGTAGCAGAGCCATGCCGCGAAATCCATGCCGAGCCTGATGCGGCCTATGAGTACACAGCCCGGGGCAACCTGGTTGCCGTAATTACCGACGGGACGGCGGTACTGGGTTTAGGTAACATCGGTCCCCTCGCCGGCAAGCCGGTTATGGAGGGTAAGGGTGTGCTCTTCAAACGATTTGCCGACATTGACGTATTTGACATAGAGCTGCAGGAAAGCGATCCGGATCAGCTTATTCGCATTGTCCAGGCAATGGAGCCAACTTTCGGCGGCATCAATCTCGAGGACATCAAAGCGCCCGAATGTTTCCACATCGAAGAGCAGCTCAAAGCGACGATGGACATTCCCGTATTTCATGACGACCAGCACGGAACGGCAATCATCTCGGGCGCGGCGCTGATTAATGCGGCAGAATTGCAGGGTAAGGAGCTGAAAGATTTGACGATTGTCTTCTCCGGGGCCGGTGCGGCTTCAATATCGTGCGCTGATCACTATGTGCGTCTGGGCGCCGACCAGAACAAGATCATTATCGTCGACAGCAAAGGCGTTGTCTACAAAGGCCGTACCGAGGGCATGAACAGGTATAAGCAACGCTTCGCCGCAGAAACTCACGCACGCACGCTAGCCGAAGCACTCGAGGGGGCCGATGTGTTTTGCGGCTTGAGTGTTGCCGGACTGGTTACCAAAGAGATGGCCGCGTCTATGGGCGACAAGCCCGTCATTTTCGCCATGGCCAATCCCGATCCCGAAATAACCTACCAGGATGCTGTTGATGCCTGTTCTGATGTCGTAATGGCAACGGGCCGCTCGGATTTTCCCAATCAGGTGAATAATGTCCTGGGATTTCCCTTTATCTTTCGGGGAGCTCTGGATGTGCGTTCGACCACGATCAACGATGAAATGAAAGTCGCGGCAACGATGGCTCTGGCCAGGGTCGCCAAAACGCCTGATGTGCCGCGCATGGTACTGGAGGCCTATGAACTCGATTCGTTATCATTCGGACCCGAGTACATCATCCCCAAACCCAACGATCCGCGCGTGCTGGTGGAAGAAAGCCTGGCCGTTGCCAAGGCGGCCATGGACACCCGCGTTGCCCGACAGCCTATTGCTGATCTGGACGCGTATCGCAAAAGCCTCGAGGCGTTGGCGGCGAAAATTTCACAGTGAAGGCTGTGTGCGGTAATTTCTCGCATCTCTGCAAGGCGGCAACGATTTAAGAGCCAAAGTGGAAAATGGCGACAATAAGTTCGTTGAAATTTTAGATGATCAAACATGATGGGCTGGTGCTGCTGGTATTTAGTGTCGGGCAAAACAGGGCTGTAAATAGGCAACGAAAAAGAAGTTGCCCTTTCCTAAAAATGTAAGTTACAATAAAGTAAAGACTTTCTGATGATCCGCTCTTTTGGTGAACAGCACAGGCATGGCAAAATTTTACCTCTTTTTTCTGGGCGTTGCACTTTTTTCTCTTGGCTTCGGCTACGTACTGAACAAAAGGCTTGGCAACCGGTCTTCAGGCATTGCCGACAGATTGTACAAGCCGCTTTGGCTCTGGGCGGCAGTGATCGGTTTGCTGTTGTGCACTCAGCAGGCACTCAAGTATTACAACTTCTTTACCGGCGCATTTGATCTGGGGGTGATCAGTCAAGCATTTGCCAATACGCTGCAGGGAGAATTTTTCAGCAACACATTCATCGGTCTTGACAAAAACGTTTCATGTTTTGCGCAGCATACGCTGCCGATTTTTTTTCTCATTCTCCCCATTTATGCACTCTTACAGCATCCCTTGATTCTGGTGGCGCTGCAGTCGATTGCCGTTGCAGCCTCGATTGCGGGAATGGCTTGCCTTACGCGGCAGATCTCAGGATCCACACGAATGGCCAGTGTCATTGCGATATGCTATTCGCTGTTTCCGCCCCTGTACCTGGCCGGCCTTTTTGATTTTCACGGAGACACGCTGGCACTGCCTTTTATTGTTGCACTGATGGCGGCGTCGCTGCAATCGAGGGTGCGCATTTCTCTGGCGATGCTGATACTGGCGCTTTCGTGCAAGGAATATATCGCCCTGACGACGTTTGCCTGGGGCGTATATCTTTATGCAAAGCATGGCCGGACAAAAGCGGGATTGTCGATTGCGATTATCAGCGCGGGCTGGTTTGTAGCCGCGCACATCCTGCAGGAGATAATCAGGCCCGATTTCATACCCAGCATGTTCGAAGATCATTACGCATTTTTGTTCGGCAGGAATGCAGGGCGAACCTTTATTTTCAACAAACAGAATGCGGAAAACCTTGTTTTTCTGCTGGCGCCCACACTGCTGGTATGCATGGCCTATCCCTGGACACTGCTGCTCATCGCCTTGCCGCTTACAAAAGACCTGGCCGTCGGCATGGCGATTGAAAACCATCGTTCGGTACCAATGTCACCTTTGCTTTGGTATGGCGTTGTGCGCGCATTGCATAAAATCCGCACAGATAATCCGATGCGGGCGCGGTGGCTGGCGCACGCGCTGGTGATTGCGGGCCTGCTGTGCAGCGCGCTGTACTCCGAAACGCCCTGGTCGCAGCGGTTTTACCGGATATGGCGGCGCAAATACTGGAATCCGCAGCAGCGAACACTCCTGCAGGAAGCGCTCGCACAGATTTCCGGAAACGGCGCCGTATCGACAACCATGAACCTGCATCCCCACCTGATAAATCACCGCTACGTCTACATCTTCCCCGTCACGGGCGCACATCCGGCGGCGGAGTACATCGTACTTGACAAGAGCAAATTGTCCGCAAAAGATACGGCTGTGCTTGACAGCCTGGCTTCGCATGGTCATTATGTCGTGAGGCTGGACAACGCCGAAGCGATCGTTCTGCACAAAAGCAACGGTGGCAAATGATAAATATGCGTATCGCGAATATCAGCAGCAGCCGCAGGGAGCTTATTTTGCTTTCGGTGATATGCGCGGTTTTGTATGCACCGTTTGCCGGCAAGCCCTTGCACATAGACGGACCGGTAACCGTGCATATCGCCCGGCAGCTCACAAAAAATCTCATCGATCCGCCTCTCGGCGAATTCGGCAGGCTGCTGTCACGCTGGAACAAAACGCAACTGCCGCAACATTCGGCCTTTCATGCAACCCCTCATCCGCCACTGGTTCCACTCTACCTTGCTCCGTTCATCGCCGTCTTCGGCGTGCACGAGCTGATGCTGGGCTGGTTGATGTTTCCATTTTATCTGGGTAGCGTTGTGTGCATGTTTGGCATCGGGCGCATTTTCCGGATGAGGGGGGGTATGTGGCCTGCGTTGCTCTTTGCGGTTGCGCCGGTAGTGTATGTCAATGCTCACAATTGCATGCTCGATCTGCCGCTGACCTTTTTTACGATGGCATGCTTTTACTTTCAACTGCGCAACCGATCCCGGTTCGATCCGCTGCTTGCCGGGCTATGCGCGGCATGCGCCTGCTTGACGAAGTTTACGGGGGTATCGCTGCTGGCGAGCGGGACGCTCTATTTTTTGCTCACGCGCCGGTTTCAGGCCCTGGTGCTATTCGTTGCGCCGGTTATCCTGCTCGGGGGTCTGTGGACGGTGCATAATCTGATAGTCTGGGGTCAGGTGCAAATGATTTCGACGGGACATGCTCACTATCTCTGGGGCGATATCCGGTATCGATTCGAGAGGCTGGTTGCCTATTTCGGTGGCGCCCTGGTCATCCCGGCCCTGCCGCTGATAGCGGGAATTGTTCAGTCGCGTTATCGGGGATGGATAGGCGGGTTTGGCTGTGCGGCTTTCGGCTGGTCGTTGTTGCTGGTAGTTTCCTTGCACTACCCTGTGGCCGTCGCCGTGTTTTACGCACTGTGCGCGACCAGCGGATTATTTTTGCTGTGGCTGATAATCCGCAACGCCTTCGATTGGCGCAATAACGCAGGGTTGGCATCGATTGCCGTGCATACGTTGCTGCAGGTGATCGGCGGATTGTTTTTGACTCTGTATGCAACACGGTATATGCTGCCCTTTACTTTTGCGGGGATACTGGCAATTGGATTGCTGTTGCGGCACAAATCCTTCATCCTGCCGGGACGCAAGATTATTCAGATTGCTTTTGTGCTGTCGCTGATGATATCATTGCCGCTGGCACTTTCCGATTATCAGATTGCTTCGGCGGAAAAGCGTATTGCCCGGGATATCAGTGAACTGTCGATTTCGGGAGAGGTTTTTTATGCCGGAAGGTTAGGTTATCTCTACTACATGCATCAGGCCGGATTTACCAATGCCGAGTTCACTAAGGAGGTTACTTCGGGCGACTACTTCGTCAAAAACATGTTTTATGATGATGATGCGGACGCGCATGCCGGTATTTCTCATCTCCTGACACGGCGGAAATCGTTTTTGTACGATATTGTTGCGCTAACCACCCTGGGCGGCTATGCCGGTTTTTATGGCAACGATCGAGTTCCTTACTGGATCGTCCCACAGCATGCATACCGGTTCGTGTTATATCGCTGTCAATGATTACGGCACCTTACCAAAAACCGGCAAAGCCAAAAAGAAGGGAGAAAAGTAAATCGGAAAGATCTTTTTTCAGTTGCCCCAGCAGCTTGAGCACAAACCAGCCCGAATTATTATACCGGTATTACAGATTTCGCCTGGCAGGCGTCATGAGTGTCGCCGGTGCAACTATTTTATATGCACGCAGTCCTGCACAATGGTATAATTTCTAGTCTCAAAAGGTGTTTTGTGCTCCTGTAATTGTAACATTACCTTAGCCCGCATGCAATACATGCAATCTTGCCGAATGAGAATTATTCAACCTTTGCCTACGATACTGGCAACCGGCCTGTTCCTGTTTCCCGCCCTGCTTGCAGCGCAGTTTGATGTAACGCTGCTGGAGGGTAGCGCCAAGATACAGCGTTCACAACGCAAGAGTTGGGATGATCTGCAAATCGGTCAACAAATAAACGACAACGATATCGTCGAAACGAATTTTCAGACCAAGCTGACGGTCCAGTTCGGTGACGGCAACATCGTCATTCTTGGTTCAAACTCAAAGCTCCTGCTGAATATCAGCGAAACGGAGAGCGACGGCCGTCCGTATCAGGAGGTAAGTTTGACGCTGTTTGGCGGGGGCATTTTTGCCAAGGCGGTCAGTAATTGTCATCTCAGCATCTACACCGCCAATGCGGTTGCACAAACGGAGTTTGGCTCACTTTCGGCGGTTGCCGATGAAAAATCCGGAGAAACCGGGTTTCAGGTTCTGGAGGGAGACGTCAGGGCACGCAACATTGCTCAGCAGCAAAACCGCAGGCTCGGGGCAGGTCAAACTTCGATGGTCCTCCCGGGCAAGGAACCCACCGCGGCCCTCTACATCACCAATCGGCATGTGGGTGTACTCAAGCACTTTTTCGGGGATGAGTACATCGACAATCAGCTTGCTTCAGCGGGCATTACGCCGACCGATGATCGGGCGAGGCAATCCCGGATGTCATTTTCCGAGGGATATCGCTCACGAAAGACGACCGGCGCGCAGCAAAAAGACGGCATGTACAAGCGTCAGTTCACGATGAACAAAATATACGGGGGCATATTGCGGGATCAGGAGCAGGACAAAATAGTCAGCAAAGAGCTAACCACCCCGGATTCGATGTTTTCCAATAGAGGAACCGTTGGTTTTACCTTCGATATGACCATCGGCAATGCATTGGCATCACCGGCTTTTTATGTTACCCCCGCCTGGAAGCTGAAGTTTATGAGAGTCGGCCTGAAGCTGGGTCTGGGCAGAAATTGGGAAGGATTTACCGCATATCAGTTTTCTGGAGTTAAGGGGATACTGGATATAATTGACTTTGTCGATTTTACGTTTGCACCCAAGCGACTCGATTCCCTGCAGCTTCATCTCGGGGGTCTGCAGAGGTTGACAATCGGTAACGGTGTGGTAGTAAACGGCTATGCAAACAACAATGCATATCATCTCTCGCGGGGCCTGGGCTTTTACGGTATGGGAAGTAAAGAAGATGTGAAAGTTCAGCTTTTCGTCGGCGATCTGGCCGAATTCGTTCCCCTGGGTATCCGGATTGATTATACCCCGAGCGTGTACTATATCGGTGCGGGTTATTATATGGATTTCGATCAGCACAATCCAATCGTTCAGGAGCCGGTGCAACGCTATACGGTGGACAACAGCGACGCCGACATCTGGGATACCGACAGTATGCTGTCCAACGCGCATATATACGAAATAAACCTGGCCACCGACATTCTTGACAGATACGATTTTGCAATCAGGCTGGGCGCCGAATTTGCGCAGAAGCTGATGAACTGGGGTGATGGCTTTGCCGTGCATGCGCCGTATTTTGATGTGCGTTATCGCGACTATCATTTCGGCGCCGGATTTATTACCGAAACCGGCCGGATGATGTATGGCCAATTTCACCATTTTTACCACTCCAACAGGTGCCGGCCGGTTTATGTCGATTCGGATGTGAGGAGACTGGTTACCCAGAATACCTTATTCTCTCCGCAGCGCAAACAGCGTAGCATACGCGGATTTATCAAGATGTCGCCCTGGCCCGGCATATTCGTCTCGGCAGAGTACCGCCAGGATATTTTCGGTGACAATACGATACGCTTCAAGCAAGATACGGTCTTCACCGCCGATGACCGCAAGGGGATAAGCTACAGCCTGCGCGGATCAATCAACAACAGCTTGTTGAAGCCGATACAATTTGCGCAAATCTATCTGGAGCAACTCGGCGGCGGTGTAATGCCGCCCGGCGGATCTCCTTTTGCTTCATGGGGATTTTTATCAGGTCTGGATGTTATGACCCGCCCGCTCATATTCAATATTGCGTTCGAAGGCGGATTCTCTTTTTACTACCTCGATCAAACAAATGCACGCGCGCAGGCTGGCCGGATGAATAATGACATTGACAACGGCGACAACATATTCAGACTCTATCTGGTAGCACGCTGGGGATTTTTATGATGAGCAACGAGCTGGCACACCACGCTGCAACGCTGGTGAAAAATGCATTGGAAGAAGACCTGGGCAGAGCAGGCGATATTACTTCGCTGGCAATTTTTTCACAGCAGGACCGGGGTCGGGCCCGTATCAGGGCCAAAGAAAACGGCATCATCTCCGGTCTTGACTTACTCGAGCCGCTTTTTCATGAAATTGATCCTGCGCTGGAGGTTGCCGTCGGCGCCGTAGACGGCAACACTGTTGCAGCGGGCCGGGAGTTGTGTCGATTGAGCGGCTCGATTCGCAGTATTCTCGCCGGCGAACGTATCGCGCTGAATCTGCTGCAACGCCTGAGCGGCATCGCAACCAGAACGCATGGGCTTGCCGCGCGCATCAGCCATACTGCGGCCCAAGTGCTTGACACACGCAAAACCACCCCTGGGTTACGTGTCTTCGAGAAGCAAGCGGTTCTGGCCGGCGGCGGGGTAAATCACCGCTGGGGGCTCTACGACATGATTTTGATTAAAGACACGCATGTCAAGGCTGCAGGCGGCGTGACCGAAGCATTGCGCCGGGCACAAGCGTATGTCAAAAACCGGCATCCCGGCATTCGTATAGAAATAGAAGTACAAAACGAGCGGGAATGTCGCGAAGCAACAGGCTCGAAACCGGACATTATCATGCTTGACAATATGGACATCCCCGAGCTGCATTCCTGTGTTGAGCTCATTCGTGCGGCGAGTGGGAATATTTTAGCCGAAGCCAGTGGAAATATCAATGAGGAAACAATCTGTGCCGTCGCCGAAACCGGCGTGGACTACATTTCATGCGGCGCCCTGACCCACAGCGTGAAAGCGCTTGATATACACCTGGTAATGCTGGAGGAGGCGGATGGTTAGACCTTGGTGCTTTTCCCGTTATCCATATCACAATTGCCGTGAAAAACGGCTCCTTCATTAATCACGAGATCGCGGGCTTTCAAATTACCGATTAAGGTAGCATTAGCCTCAAGCTCGACTCTGTCTTCGGCAATAACATTGCCCTTTATTTTGCCGCCGATCATGGCACTCTTGGCGATGATGTCTGCCTCAAGAATGCCGTTAGGTCCGACGGTCAGCATTTCCGCTGTTTCGATTTTGCCTTTGAGCGTTCCGTCAATTCTCACCGGACTGGGTACGGTGATTTCACCTTCGACAACGGTTCCTTCGCCAATGAGCGTATAGGCGCCCTTTGCATGTTTTTCCATACACACTCCTTATCTTACACGATAGAGCACAACATCTTATTCATAAACACTGGTGAAAATGTACTTGACCGGATTTTGCGCTTCGCCTTTCAACCTGACCTCATAATGTAAATGCGGCGCGGTTGAATTGCCGGTATTGCCGCACAGAGCGATCGTCTGGCCGCGCTTGACGCTTTGTCCCGCGGCAACCAGCGCCTGCAAACAGTGGCCATAGTAGGTTTGAAAATTATACTTATGATTAACAACGACAAGTATGCCATAGTAAGGATCGTGCTTTACTTCTGATACTATTCCCGGAGCGGTAACCCGAATGGGCGTCCCTTCGGACGCCGCAAAGTCCACCCCGCTGTGAGACCGTGCACGATCAAGGCCGTTGCCCGGCGAATATTTGCGGGTCAGCCAGCCTTCTATGGGCCTGATTGTGGGAATTGAAGTCCAGTAATCGCTGCGCGTATCTGCGCCGGTTTTTTGCGGGATGAGTTTAGTGCTCTCGTCGGCAATTTCTTTTAGCTCGGCTTCGATGGCCGGTTTTTTTTCACCACTGAGCAAAATGGCTTCTTCGAGATAAGCGATTACCTTCTCTATTCGCTCCAGTTTTTCCTGGGCAATCAGCAGTTTTTGATTTTCTTCCTGCAGTTGTCGTTTCTGATCTCGCAGAAGGCTTACCAGCTGCAGCCGGGCGCCAATTTTGCCCGAGTTAAGTATCAACACACCTATGCCGGTTGCAAAAATAATAATGACCACGGTCAGCAGCCGCAGAAAGTTTTTGTGCAATTTAACCGAGAATGTCCGGGAATTATCTTCCGGAACAAACATGATGGTATAATAGCTATTCTTCTTTTTTTTTCTGGTCGTCATTATTCGCCACGTGTCGCTGAATTGAGGCTGTTGCAGGCATGAGAGAATTATATAATGAATGAAGCGGGTACGAAAAGCTAAAAATAGTTCAGGACAAGAGCAGTTCTAAAATCCGGTTCAAATCGTCGGTGTCGAGAAATCGGATTTCAATTTTGCCTTTATGAGAGGCATTTGATTTGATGGCAACTGCAGTGCCAAAATGGTACTGAAGTTTATCTATCTGGTTTTGAAGATTGGGATCGAGAGCATCGTTGCGGGTTTGTCCGGCGGGGCGTTGGGTGGTTTTGCCGGCTTTGTGTTCCCGGGAGAGGCGTTCGATTTCTCGAACAGACAAATTATCTGAAGAAATTTTATCGGCAATCGCCACTTGCTCTTTTGTGTTACTGATCGAGAGCAGCGCACGGGCGTGGCCGCCGGAAATTGCACCTTTGCGAACAAGCAACTGGATGTGCTCGGGAAGATTCAGCAATCGCAGGCAGTTGGTGATTGCACTGCGGCTCTTGCCGACACGTTCGGAGAGCAGTTCATGGGACAAGCCGCATTCAAGCATGAGTTTGTGATAGGCAACGGCTTTTTCCATTTCGTTCAGCTCCTCGCGCTGAATATTTTCAACCAACGCCATTTCAAGCATGTCACGATCGGAGACGCCGGCTTTAATAATAGCCGGAATTTTGTCTTTGCCAAGCAACTTGAGCGCACGAAACCGTCGTTCTCCGGAGATTATCTGATAGGAACGTGCTTTTTTGCGGAGCACCAGGGGTTGGATAAGGCCTTGATTTTGAATGCTTTCGGATAGACCTTCAATCTCTTTGTCATCGAATTCGGTACGCGGTTGAAAGGGGTTGGTTTCAATGGCGGAACCCTCAACATACACAATTTCGTTATCGCTGCCTCTTTCTTCCGAATCAACGGGAATCAGATTGGTCAATCCCCTTCCAAGAGCCCGTCTACTCTTCTTTTTAACCATTCTGAACAATTTCCTTTGCCAGATTTAAATAGTGTTCCGCGCCTGCGGACATGATATCGTACAAGATAATTGGTTTGCCGAAAGAGGGCGATTCGGACAGCTTCACATTGCGGGGGATGAGTGTTTCGAAAACCTTTCCCGAAAAATAAGATTTCACATCTTCAACAACTTGACGCGAAAGATTCAGGCGCGCATCGTACATAGTCAAAAGCGCGCCCTCGATAGCAAGCTGAGGATTGAGTGTTTTTTGAACGAGATGAATCGTATTAAGCAGCTCGGCAAGACCCTCCAAGGCATAATATTCGCACTGAATTGGTATGAGAACAGAATCGGACGCGGTCAACACATTGATGGTCAGCAGACCCAGGGAAGGCGGCGAGTCGACAATGATATAGGAGTAGTCGTGGCGAACGGTTTCAAGTGCGGACAGCAGTTGCTTTTCACGGGCGATGTAGTTTACCAGCTCAATTTCGGCCGCAGCAAGCTCGGGGGAAGACGGCGCCAGATCGAGAAACTGTATATCGGGGTTTTTGGAGATTATATCTTTTACCCTAACCTGCTCCTCTTCAAGCGAGCGATTGGTAATGACATCGTAAATAGAGAGATCAATTTCTTCTTTATCCAGCCCGAGCCCGGTTGAAGCGTTTGCCTGCGGATCCATATCAATCAACAGACATGAATGCTCGGCTGCGGCAAGACAGGCTGCAAGATTGACAGCAGTAGTTGTTTTACCAACGCCGCCTTTTTGATTACAAATTGCTATTACTTTGCCCACAGGTTATAGACACATTTTCACTGATTGTTAACGAGTTATCAACACGGTGACTTGCGCGCTGGATACTGCCGGTTTGTTTGTAGTATCTTATTATTTAAAAATGCATTACAAGCAATCAACATGTTTACAATCACACATGAACGCAAGGTATGTATATAGTTTTCAACATTAAGAACCGCTATATTTTTCAAGGGAGACGAGATTAAGGCCAAAGATCTGATTGCCGAGATCATACTCGGCTATCTCGGCAATCCTGACACCATCTTTATCTTTATTTTGCGTAATGCCTTCAAGCTCTTCCATGAAATCTTTGGATTTGAAAGTATACATCCGACCGTCTTCATGCAGATAGGGTTTAGCCAGAGCTGAAAATTTCTGCAGTGAGCCGACACCCCGGGAAACAATATAATCGAATTTATGTTCTTGAGGATCGAGGTTTTCCAGTCTACCATTGAATACATCCACATTTTCAAGTTCAAGCTGTTCGCAGACCTCTTTGAGAAATTTAGCTTTCTTCTTAATAGATTCTACCAGCGTGATGGTCAGATCAGGCCGGAAGATACGCGTTGGGATTGCTGGAAATCCACCGCCGGATCCCAGATCCAGTGAATGCGCATTTTTCTTGAACCCGAAAAGCAACAGCGGCTGCAATGAATCACAGAAATGGCGGATAAAAAGATTGTCTTCATCTTTTTTTGAAACCAGATTGGACACTTTGTTCCATTTGAGCAGCAAGGCCATATACGCTAATATCTGATCCCGCTGATCGAGTTCGGGAGTCAGGCCCAGACGTTCAAGCTCTTTAAGCTCGTAGAGAACTTTCGCCTTGTTAATAAATTCTTTTTCAGGTTTATTCATATTCCCACCGTTTCACGTGAAACATTATTATGTAATTTTTGCCAGATATATCATGAGCACGGTAATATCTGCGGGAGTTACACCCGGGATGCGCGCGGCCTGTCCAAGTGTGCGCGGTTTTACTTGATTGAATTTGTGTCGAGATTCCGTGAGTAAGCCATTTATTGCATGGTAGTCGATATTTTCAGGAATGAATTTGCTTTCCATTTTGCGCAGGCTTTCAATTTGGCCGCGCTGTTTTTTGATGAATCCTTCATATTTAACATCAGCTTCGACACCGGCAGCCACTTCACGATCTTGTATTGCATGCTCCAGACATTTTGAGATGTGGTTGATTGTCACATTCGGCCGTTTGAGCAAATCATACGCTGAAACTGTTTTGCCGAGCATAATGTGCGTGTTCACGCTTTCCCATGCCCGCGGTGAAATTTTTCTCTCGTGGTAAAAATCAATATACTCCTTTTTCGTCTCCCAATAGTGGGATCTTTTTTCGAAGAGTTTCTCTGGGACAAGCCTTCTTTGCCGCGCCAGCGGCATAAGCCGCTCATCGGCATTATCTTGTCTGAGGAGTAATCGATATTCTGCGCGGGAAGTAAACATTCGATATGGCTCTTTTGTACCCTTTGTTACCAGATCATCTATCAGGACTCCGCTGTAGGAGCTGTCTCGACGCAGTATACATGGAATTCCGTCCTGAAGATTTTCTGCAGCATTGATGCCGGCAACGATCCCCTGACATGCCGCTTCTTCATACCCGGAAGTCCCATTTATCTGTCCTGCAAAAAACAAGTTCGCAATTGCCTTCGACTCTAGAGTTGCCTTCAGCTGCGTCGGAGAAAAGTAATCGTACTCAACGGCATAGCCTGGCCTGATAATCATCGCATCTTCAAGCCCGACAACACTTTGTACCATTTTTATTTGAACATCAAAGGGCAGGGAAGTTGATAATCCATTAAGGTAAAGCTCCTTGACGTCCAAACCTTCGGGTTCTAAAAATAGTGTATGGCTGTTTCTTTCTCCAAATTTAACCACTTTATCCTCAATAGAAGGGCAGTACCGTGGACCGATGCTCTTTATTTTCCCTGAATAGAGCGGCGATCGATCCAGATTATCACGAATGATCTGATGTGTATTCTCATTTGATCTGGTTATCCAGCATAGTACTTTATTGCGCAAGCTTGTTTCTGTTGAGTAGGAAAACGGCCAGGGCTGATCATCGCCTGCTTGCGGAGCCATTTTCTCATACTGCACAGTTCTGGCGTCGATACGCGGAGATGTTCCCGTTTTCAGCCGTCCAGATTCGATTCCATACGCACGGAGACATTCCGTGAGCTTTTCTGCCGCAGGTTCACCGCTTCTTCCGCCGGATGTTTCTTCCAGCCCCAGATGCATCTGTCCATTTAAAAACGTCCCGGTAGTCAATATTACAGCCCGGGATTCAATAGTTATTCCACCGTCAAGCAGCACGCCGGCAACCCGTTCTTTTCTCTGCACAACCCCCTTGACCGTTGCCTGAAAAAGCTGCACATTCGGATTTTCTTCGAGCAATGACCGTGCAATGCTGCGATAGAGCTTCTTGTCGGCCTGGGCACGATTGCCCCACACAGCCATGCCTTTGCTGGTATTGAGCATATGAAAATGGATGGCGGCTCTATCGATAATCTTTCCCATCAATCCGCCGAGTGCATCTACCTCTCGGACGATATTGCCCTTGGCGATTCCGCCAATTGCCGGATTACATGACATCTGCCCGATTAAATCAATCTGCGTGGTGACCAGCAAAACCGACAGACCGCGCACGGCGGCAATATGTGCCGCCTCAATTCCGGCATGCCCGCCCCCCACAACAATAACATCATATTTCATATTACCGGGAATGTTTCACGTGAAACATTATTTTCCTATACAGAATTGAGAGAAGATGTTATTCAGAATGTCTTCATGTGCCACGTTGCCAACCAGATCTTCAATTGCCGTCAAGGCGTTTCTCAAATGAAATGACGCCATTTCGTAGCCTTGCCGCGAGTATTCTTGCGCACGTTTCAGCTCCCCCAGCATTGTATCCGCAAGTTTTTCGTGCCGTAGATTCTGAAATATGCTCGATTCATTCCGTCGTTCTATTTCGGCTTCCAATCTATTGGATATCCATCCCTGCACTTCCGTTTTGCCTTCTTCATGTATCAGCGAAATTAATGTATATTGCAGATTTCTCCTCTTTAATGTGCTGATTTTGTCTGCGTTTTTTACCAAATCTTTCTTGCTTACGATACAATACAGACAATCTTCTTGCTGCGTTCTTCGCATTATATTTTCTTCTTCCTGGGTAAATTCCCGATCGGCAGATGTTACCAATATACGAATGTCGGCATTGTGCGCATATTCCCAGGCTCGCTGGATGCCGATTTCTTCTATTTCCTCTCCGGCAGATCCCAGACCGGCTGTATCTACCAATGTTGCTTCTATTCCTCTTATGCTTATCTTCTCTGTGAGGAAGTCTCTGGTTGTTCCCTCTTTTTCATGTACGATTGCCCTCTGTCCACCAATAAGAATGTTGAACAAACTCGATTTTCCAGCGTTTTTGTTCCCGATTATCGCAACGACCACCCCTCTCTCCAATACGCTCATCTTCTTGCGCTTTTCCATCTCCCGCTCAATTTCCCCCGTAAGCTCTGCGATAGTATCATGCACTCTTTCGCTGACCTCGCCCTCTGCAACATCGTCTGCTTCCGGAAATTCAAGGTGCGACTCTATCAGCGAGATTGCCTCAACCAGTGCTTCTTTCCATTTTCCCAGTAAAGTCTCATAATCGCCAAAATAGTTATTCAAGGCATTTTTGTACGCAATCGTATTTTTGCTGTTGATCAGATCATTTATGGCTTCACTTTTTATTGCCGTTACTTTTCCATTGAGAAACGCCCTTTGTGTAAACTCTCCCTTCCCGGCATAGCGCATTCCGGTTTGTAAAAGGATGCTCATAATTTTTTCAATGACAACGCTGCCGCCGTGGCAAATTATCTCAACCATGTCTTCGGCACTATACGAATGCGGCGCGCTATAGCGAACAGCAGTAACCTCATCGGCAATATCATTGGTTTCGGGATTCAGTAAGGTATAGAGGAGCAGCTTATGTGCCGGGGCCCGGCTAAATTTTTCTTTCTCACGCAGGCATTTTTCAACACAGGCATGGGCATGTTGCCCTGATACGCGAATTAGCGCCACAGCTCCAACTCCGGCCGCAGTTGCCGGCGCAGCAATAGTATCGGAAATGTTCATTTCCGAAATTACCTTTTGGACGATTGCTTCGTGCTTTTTATCACTGCTCCGGTTCCTGCCGGTTTTTTATTTACCAGGTATTGCTGAACAATACCTAAGGCAGATGATACCGTCCAGTAAAGCACCAATCCTGCTGGGAAATTGTTGAAAAGCACCAACAAAAATATCGGCATTATGTAAATCATTGCCTTTTGATTTGGATCTTTTATCGTCATTTTATTTTGAAAAAAGGTCAACACTGCCATTATAATAGGTAGCAGCCCCACCTGATCTCCATACATTGGCAAGCCGTTGGGCGCGATGCTTTTTAAAATATCACTCACTATCGGCAGTGCTTCAGGTTGCGATAAATCGTTAACCCAGGGGATAATCCAAGTGGATGCTCCGCGCAACTCTATGGCCTTTCGCAATACAACAAAGAGCGAAAGGAATATCGGCATCTGCAAAAACATGGGCAGGCAACCCGGATTGAGGGGATTAACCCCCTCTGATTTGTAAAATGCCATGACTTCCTGATTCATTTTTGCGGGATTGCCCTTGTATTTCTTTTTTATTGCATCGATTTTTGGCGCCATATCCTTCATGCGGCTCATTGATTTCATTGAACTTTGCGTCAGTGGATAGGTTACGACTTTGGATATGGCAGTGAGCATTATGATAACAATGCCATAATCCTTTACCGCTTTTTGCAATACGATTAACAGCATGAGCACAAATTCACATACCACCGGAAACCATAGATCGGCTCTGAAAAAGAATTTCCAACCGCCAAAGAGCACGCCTTTCAGCTTTTTGTTATATCTTTTCAACGAATTGAGCTTCGAAGGACCTACATAGAATTGATAGCTCATTGAAGATTTTTCAGAAAACCGCTTCATTTCAATGCTATAATCAATATCCTTATTCTTTTTTTGCGTTTCACCTACTTCAAATGCCTCAATTGCTATCTCACTATCTTCCAGTCCATTGCCAAGTATTGCCGCCAGGAAATATTTTGAGGTCAATCCTATCCACTCGTAATAGCCACTTTCTATGTTTTTCGCCGCTTTTTTCTCGCTAATATGCGAAACGTTCTTTCCATTGTATATATGTACCTTTTTCTGATCGTAGTTGCCGCGGCTTTTGGGATCTATCTTTTCACTTTCTTTTATTCCGCATTTCCATCCCATGCCTACACTTGCACCCAGGATCGATTGGCCACGCACCGAAAGGTCAACAACATATTCTTGAGCGGAAAAAGCGTACTTTTTGGTGATCACTTTTCCATCAATGCCCGTATGCACAAAACGTAGCTGCTTGGTTTGTTCGCCTTCAACCGTAATCAACGAATCGGCTGTACCCGCATCAAAAAAGACACTGTCATACCCCTTATCATTGATTGTCAGATTTGCCGCCCCACCGGCATTCGGCGGGATGATCTCTATGTAATCGGTGCTTTGTTTGTCGGTTGGATCATAGGTGTACTCTTTGGTTCTCACAGATATGATTCTTCCGCCCAATTCGCTTATGCCACAGATTAGTTTTTCCGTCTCTATCCATATCGTATCGTATGATAGCTCGGTGCTGTCGCCGGCGGAGCTATCAGTTTGACTGCTTCCTATTTCGGGAGTAGCTTCGGCATCATCTTGCTCTTCTGCAGTTATTGGGCCTTGCTTATTATTTAACGATTGCCGATCCTGCACAGCTTCTTTCTCCATTTGCTGCTTTTGTACAGCTTCTTTTTCCATCTCTTTTTGCGCTCTCTTTGCCGGCGGATCAATTCCACGTAGCGTATGCCAGAGTGGACTGTTAAAAAAAAGAATTACCAGCAGCATCATCAAAAATGCCAGCAGTGTATTTTTATTCACTGGTTGAATATCCTTTCATATTAGCTTGGTTGCGCTCTTTTAACTTTTTCAGCCACTCCGAATATTCTTTCAATATACATCGATACTCAATTTTCTTCCCATACAGCGGTCGGATAAGAATATCAAAATACGGCGCCTGCATAATTTTATTTTTTCTTAAAATTTCCCGGTATATTCTCTTGATACGATTTCTACGCACTGCGTTGCCATGTTTTCGGGACAGTATAATACCATACCGGTCAAACTGAAATGAATTTGGTACGCAGCTTACAATGAAAAATCCTAAGCGAGCTTTTCTCCCGCTCTTCAGGACATTGCGTATGTCATTTTTCTGACAAAGACGTAAATGTTTGCCGAAGTACTCATTCAAAGAGCTGACTCATTTATTTCTCATCGGATACGCTGAGCTTATGACGCCCCTTTGCACGCCGGTTCTTGATGACCTGCTGCCCTGCCCTGGTTGCCATACGCGCTCTGAATCCATGCTTGTTGGCTCTTTTTCGATTAGAAGGCTGAAATGTTCTTTTCACGAAGTTCACTCCCGTAAATAAATATGTAAAAATGCTTTAATTTACCTGCGTTTGTCAATATTTCTAAAATATTTACTGTCTTTCATTTAAAGATAGCGCATAATGCCTGCTTTATTTTATCTTTTATCTATGCATAAGCAGACCTGGAATCAAATTTTAGCTCAGATTTCTTTCTCAGTCGATCAGCTACAATTCGATACCTGGTTCAAACAGCTATCGCCTGTGGACAACGCCAGCTCAAATGTGCTCACTCTGCAGACGCACAATAAATTTATCAGTGACTTTCTGGAACAGAATTATAAATCCCTTATTTTAAAATGTGCACAATCGATCTCCGCAGATATAGAAGATATTCATTTTCGATTCGGTAACGGAGCTCATCCAACTGTTAATAAAAATCTCACCGACACACGGGCACTCTCCCCTGATTTTATAAAAAGACATACCGAAACTTCAAATCAATACAAAGAAATTCCTGCTTCCCGTCTCAATAAGCGTTTTATTTTCGATTCCTTTGTGGTTGGCTCGGGTAACGAATTTGCCCGCAGCGCGGCAACCGCCGTTGCAGAAGCTCCTGGAAAAACAAAATTCAATCCGCTGCTCATATATGGTGGAGTTGGTCTCGGCAAAACTCATCTACTGCAAGCCATCGGTAATTTCATTCATTCTCTTGATCAGGGATTTACCGTTTCCTATCTTACTTCAGAAGAGTTTTACCTCGAATTTATAGACGCAATAAAAAATAACGTCGCAAAAAAGTTTTCACAAAAATATCGTACCTCAGATGTACTTCTGGTGGATGACGTGCAATTCTTCTCGGGCAAAGAAAGTACGCAGGAAGAATTCTTCTATGTTTTTAATACCCTGTACCAGAACGGCAAACAGATTGTTTTGACCTCAGATCTTCCTCCGTCTTCTTTGAAGGGCTTGCAGGACCGGCTTATTTCCCGCTTTCAATGGGGACTATGCGTTGATATTCAACCACCCGATCTTGAAACCCGGGTTGCGATCCTTAAACGAAAGGCTGAAGAAGATAATCTGAATATTCCCGAAAATGTCCTCTATTTCATTGCCGAAAATATTTCCTCAAATATTCGTGAACTCGAGGGTGTGATTATCAGATTGCTTGCCTATGCATCAATCACCAAAAGCGACATTACCATCGACCTTGTGCAAAGCCTGCTGAAAAAGACGATGGATAAAGGCAAATCTAAAATATCAATAGATGAAATTATTGAGAAAGTTTCGGATTATTACAAAGTACCCCAGAATCATGTCAGAGAAAAAAACCGCAGAAAAGAGGTCGCGCTCTGCCGCCAGATCGCCATGTATATCACTAAATCCATCACAAACTACTCTCTCAAAACGATTGGTCTTAATTTCGGCGGCAGAGATCACAGTACGGTAATTCACGCAATTCAGCAGGTTGAAAAGCTGAAAGACAAAGATGAATCTATTTTACAGGACGTTAACTATATTATTTCAATGTTCAAGGATTAAACGCTTTATCCCTGTTTACTAATTGTGGATAACATGTCAAAATTAGCTTTCTAACATTTTCTCAATAGTAATCAAACATAAATTATAGAATTATCAACAATGCATATATTTAAATATCATAGAGTTAACTAGTTATTAGATGTTATCCACATGCTATATTCTATTATTAATTTTATATATTTGATATGTTAATAATTTAAATGTGTGTATAAATCCCGTTTAAGATACTGGAGATACCATGGCATTAAAAATTCAGCAACAAGAACTGCATGATCTTATTCAAAAGGCATATCCGGTAGTACCTTCAAAAAGTACGCTGCAAATTTTGCAAAATTTTAAAGTTTCTCTGCGCGGCAACGAATTTGAAATAGCGGCGACTGATCTGGATCATTCGATAATTGTCAAGGCAAATGTTGAGCCCGCAGATGAATTTTCTATTGCCGTGAATGCACGCAAAATAACTGAAATCGTGCGCGAATTGCCACGTGGCTCTATTGAAATTACGGTTGATGACAATGTTTTCATCATTAACAGCGAAAAGGGATTCTCGTGCAAAATAGCCGGTGCTGATACGGCTGATTTTCCTGATCCGCCTCAGGTCGAAAGCATGTGCGCCCTGGATATCGAAGCTACCTTATTATGCGAGTTGATTCAAAAAAGCAGCTTTGCCGTCTCCCGGGATGAGTCGCGGGCCGTGCTGTGCGGTGTTCTTTTTGAAATTGATGCGGAACGAATCGGTATGGTGGCGACCGACGGTCATCGACTTGGCAGCTCATTTGTTCCTGGTGCATATCAGGTAGAGCGCCTGTTCTCACCCATTATAGCCCCGCGCAGCTTGCAGCATGTTTATCGTCTGGTAAACTCAAATGAGCAGAGCGCAGCCGTTACCTTGGATATCGGTGAGAAATACATCATGTTTTCTCAGGGAAATATCGTGCTTTGCTCCAAGCTAATAGATGGTCCCTATCCCGATTATCAGAAGGTCATCCCTGCCGAAAATCCAAAACAGGCGATTATGGAACGCGATATTGTTATTGATGCTGTGCGGCGCGTCTCTGTTTTATCGAATCAGAAAACAAACCTGGTAAAATTCAATTTTTCGTCAAATGAGGCGGAATTGATCGTGCTTAACCGCGATATTGGCGGAGAAGCTCGAGAGCGTATTGCGGTTGGCTACGAACATGAAAATCACAGCATCGGTTTCAATGCACACTACCTTTCCGAAATAATGGGAATTATTCAATCTCCCAAAGTGCGTCTGGAAATGAATACGCAGATCAGCGCCTGTTTGCTATTTCCCCATTTCGATGATGAAAAAGATAAAAAAAGTGACGATTTATTCCTCATTATGCCCTTACGCATTGTCGAAGAAATTTAAACCTGGAGGTATCCTATGCTATTGCGAAGATTGTTGCACGTGATGTGCCTGTGCATCGCGGTCTCTTCATCGAGTCTTTTTGCCATGAAGGGGCTTATCGAGAAGTCGCTGTACTATGAAAATAACGCAAAAACACAAAAAGCAACGTACTGGGTTGTTTACCTGGGAGAATATCAGCTAACGTTGCAGAGAAAATTTCCCGGAGAAGATACCCTTCCTGTCGACGTCGGACTGAATCTCAATTTCTTAAGCAGCGGCTATGTCGAAGGAAAGGGATATTGCGCTAAAGGCAAGATTAGTTGTATTGCTAAATTTTCTTTCAAGGACGCGCAGGGGAATGAAAAAATCCTTATGCCCGAAGATATCGCGTATGTATACGATTATGGCAGATATGTCGGATTGACCGATGGGTCTGAGGGAGAGCTTCTGCTTGACGTGGAAAATCTTAAAGTTCCAATCAAGCGAACCATGCTTAGACTTTACGAATTCCATAACGTATATGGTGAGAAGCAACTCAAGGAAGTGCAGGATAACACCGATATCCCCATGGAATACTTCTCATTTTCCAAAGAGGGATTGGCCAAAGCCAGAGCAAAGTCTAAACAAAAGTAGCTCACGAAAAGGAAAACGCTTCCTCACGTGAAAACCCGAAGCGTATATATGTGCATGGCAGCAGTGGTGCCGCTTGTGATTATATGCACGTGTGCTGCATATGGCACGTATCTGAGCGTTGCCAGAAATTCCGTCAGCCTTCCCTTTCTTGCCCATTATAATCCCGCACTTCTTTGCTATGAAAAAGGGCTGCCTGCAGGATCAATTGCCAGGGTTAATCTCGACGATACTACACTACATATTATCAGTGGCCTAGTTCACTCGCCGCAAAGCGACGCTGCATTCGCCTTCGGCTCCCAGCATGATGTCGCCGGTAACCTGCATATTCTCAGCGGTTCTTTCTGTGATAAGCTCGGTGATTTTTCGTGGGGGAGTTCTTTTGATCTTCTGCTGGTTGACAATGAGGTTGGCTTTACCCTGGATGCGGCCGCAGCATACGCATTCGCACCGTGGATATCCTCGAGCCTGGTGTTGAGCAACATGATAGAAACCGATACTTCGCGTGGCGAGTTGCTCAGGAAAGCCACCTTCACGACGGCTGCGGTCGTGCTTAAAGAGTATGATCTTTTTTTCAATTTTGATGCAACGGCCTTTTTTTATAAACTGCTTGCAGGCGAGGTGGGGGCGGAAATTGACGTGCATGCAACCAAAAAAACCTGGCATAATCCCGCTCTGCACACCGGCATCGGTGCACAAGTAAAATATAGAAAAAGTAAAGATATTTCCTATCTTACCAGCGCCGATATCGGCGTATCATTTTTAATCAGGGAAGCTGCTGCTGGAATTATTTCTACCGTAGAGCTCGATCCGAAAAGCCGCGATATCGCTTTGTCACTGGGCGTATATGTCAACCCTCTCATCGGCCGTGATACCAGAGCCCCTTTTGCGAATGTGCATTTTTCCAACCGCGCCTTCAGCCCGAATGGTGACGGCATAAGCGAATACCTGCTTATCGCTCTTGAATGTAAAGATGATGCACGCGGCAAAGGCTTGAAGCAGTGGAGCATGGTAATTACTGCCGATCCCGCCGATCCCAATGCTGCAATTCGCATATATTCACAGGCATCGGCGCCGCCTTCGACCATACTGTGGGATGGCAGAAATGCACAGGGAGACCTGGTTGAGCCCGGCGCTTATTATGTGCGGCTGAGTGCATGCGACAAGGCCGGCAACTGTGCACAGTCAAGCTGGGAACGCGTCATTATGACCGAGCGCTAATTTTGCTCTTCCGGGCCGTCTTTGTCTTCCGGATTAAATAGTTCATCCGAGAGGTCCGTCGAGGTGTTTGAATCCGTGGCAAATCCACCGCCGCATCCACAAACTACCCACGCTAAAATGATCAGCAAATATCGATACTTCATTCAGACTCCCATTGGTGAAAAAATCTGACCTGCAAACCGAAAATAACGCTGCGCCAATGCGTCTTGCGTATGCGTCCGAAGGGGATTTTCATGGAACAATATGGTGCGAATGCAAGGTTGTGTTCGACATATAAATCATAGTCTACCTGCACTAAATGGTACCACCAGTCATTGTCAAATGTGTGCGTTTCTTTTATTGCGGTGGATGTATTATGCACGTTTTCCAGGACAAGGTCTTCCCACTGGTATCCGAGCGCGTAAACAGCATTGACGCTTTTTATGCCGAGATGAAGTCCTGCGCTTACCGACGTGTTCTTAAAAACAAGCCGCGGCTCAATTAGCTCTGCTCCGCCAGAATCAACGACAAGTGCATACTGATGATTTTCATCCAGAAAAAGGGAGTCTGTTTTTCTGTACGAAATTCCCGTCAGCCATTGTCCCAGTTCAAGATGCGCAAAAAATCCCTGCAAGAAAAGGTGGAAAGTATTGGCAAATGAAAAGCTTTCGTAATTATTAAAAAAGGGTTGCGGCGGATCAAATTGTCCCATAAAACGGGCAAAGTGAATATTCGTAGGCGTACGTTTTTTATAGTTTACCAGGCTCAGACCGAGGATTAGGTGGTCATTGCTTATCGTATCAAAAAATTCTTTGCTTTTTTTGTGAAACAGCTCTGGTAATGCCTGGCCCGGGCACCCATTATAGATGCCGTATTCGTCGGGGCAGCGGTCGATACTGTCTTCAAATGAGTCATTATCGCGATCGGGAATTTTTTCCAGGCGCAGATGCAGAGATACACTTGAATCGGGAAAAACAACCACTTCCCGTTTTTGTTCGGCATATCCCTGCAACAGGCCGATTACCGTATGCTTTCCTGCCGACACGGCACCGGCGAACTGCGATCCCGCGATCAGGGAATCATCAACCAACAGCACGGCTTGTTGAGGACTGACCGTGCAGTTAAGTTCTCCGAAAGCTCTTTGCGGGACGAAATCAAACCAGCTTATCCGTCCGGCCTCAATGGTGACGGTGGTATCCAGAGGAATGTAGTGCATGCCGCTATTCCAGCTCAGAGAATAGGTCCCCGGCTCCAGGCGAATCAACGACTCTTGCGCTGTTTCTGCATTGATGTTGAAGGGAGTTGCGAGCGGATCGTGCGGCAGCATTAAAATTCCGTGGGATACATCTCCTTCGATATAGACGGTATCCGCTGATTTTATGAGTTCAAAGGAAGCAGATGCAATATAGTCCGGCTTGACGGTAATAACTTTGCGGGCAAAATTATAATACGGCAAAAACAGCTCAACAATATGCTCTCCCGGCAGCAGACTGTCGAGCAAGGCAGGCGTTTTATATCCGGTTGGAGTTCCATTAATTACGATTTGCGCATTTCTCGGGATTGATGAAAAATGAATAGAGCCAAACGGTGGATGAGGCTGCCCCGTCAAGCGCGCAAATCCCCTGCTTGATTTTATCCATAGCGTTTCAACCGGCGCGGCAAGATAGGAATCGGCAATATACACCGCAGCGATATCGTGTTCAGGATAGTCGGAACTGTCGGCGTATATTTTTTTTTCAAAGAAATGTCGTCCCGAATCAACAGCAAAAAAGAAAAGTTTTGTCTCGCTTGTGGTGGGCAGCCTGATAAGGCCCTTGTTGAGGCAATAGAGATCTTCGTGAATTTTGGTCCGTAATATGAGCTCATGGGGCTCTAAGGGTGTAACTGTTTCCACCAGTTGCAGGCTGTCGTTGTGGTGTGTGGTATCCGCCTGGAGCACAGCATTGCCGGTTTGCACATATTCCACAGACACGGGACAAAATCTGCTTATTTCGTCGTGAGCATACAGCTCAAAAACAATCGCGGCAGGCGCGACACTCAGCAGCAGCAAAGCTTGCAGGCCTGAAAAGAAACCTCGTGTCATAATCTTATCATAGTATATATCATTGTTTTACTTGGCAACATCTAATAAATATGCTTTATGCTGGCATAAATACTTTTGCAATCGATCCTTAAGAGTTTATTTTTAAGCTGAGCATAACCGATATTTTGTCCAACAGGAGAACCATTATATGTGCGGTATCGTTGGCTATATAGGCGACAAAGATGCGTATCCTATTCTTATTGAAGGACTTATTGCACTTGAGTACCGGGGATATGACAGCGCCGGCATTGCCCTGGTGAATGAATCTGCACTTACGGTGTTTAAGGACAAAGGCAAGGTTGACCACCTGCGCACCCAAATGGAGACTCAGACAAAACTCGGCACGCTGGGTATATCGCATACGCGCTGGGCAACGCACGGCGCGCCGTCCTACAAAAATGCTCATCCCCACACCAACGGAAACGACAGCCTTGCGGTGGTTCATAACGGCATTATCGAAAATTTCGAAATATTGCGCGAAAAGTTAAAAAAAGAGGGCATAACGTTTAAATCGGAAACCGACAGTGAAGTTATCGCTCACCTGGTCGGAAAATATCTCACCAACGGCAATCTCGGGGCTGCGGTTCGGCGGGCATTGCAGGATATCGAAGGCACCTTTGGTATTGGCGTCATTTCCCGGGATAATCCGGATGTGCTCATCGGCGCCCGGAGAGGTTCGCCTCTGGTTGTCGGTATTGGTGAAAAGGAATTTTTTCTGGCGTCCGACGCTTCTGCTATCGTCAGGCATACCAAAAAAGTCATCTATCTTAACGACAACAACCTGATTGAGCTTGCGCGCGGCGGGTATCGCACGACGACCCTCGACAACCGGAAAATTTCGCATAAAATCCATAATCTTGAATTCGACGCCGATTCTCTTGCCAAAGGCGGCTATGATCATTTCATGCTCAAGGAGATCATGGAACAGACCAATACCATAAAAAACGCCATGCGCGGGAGGGTGCTGTGCGATGAAGGCACGGCGCGTCTTGACGGACTCAACCTCGTGCTGCAAGAGCTGCGGCAAATCAATCGCATTATTTTCGTTGCCTGCGGAACCTCCTGGCATGCTGCGCTGGTGGGAGAATACATGCTCGAGGAGCTGGCCGGCATCTCGGTCGAGGTTGAGTACGCATCCGAGTTCAGGTACCGCAATCCGATTATTGATCCACATACACTGGTGTTTGTCATCAGCCAGTCGGGAGAAACAGCCGACACCCTGGCCGCCATGCGTGAGGCTCAGCGCAAGGGAGCAACCGTGCTGGGTATCTGCAATGTTGTTGGCTCATCCATTGCGCGCGACACACACGGTGGCGTCTATTTGCATGCCGGACCCGAAATCGGCGTTGCCTCGACGAAAGCGTTTACTTCTCAACTGACCGTTATTTCCCTGTTGACGCTGCTGCTAGGCAGAATGCGGCGTCTTTCGCATGATGATGGCGTTACCATTGCCGGGGCATTGGAGGCCGTGCCCCGCCAGGTGGCGAAAATCTTCAAACAAAATGATGAAATAAAAACAATTGCCCACATCTATGCTCCGCACAATAACTTTCTTTATCTGGGCCGCTCCTACAATTTTCCGGTTGCGCTCGAAGGTGCGCTCAAGCTCAAAGAAATATCCTACATTCATGCCGAAGGCTATCCCGCGGCAGAAATGAAACACGGCCCGATTGCTCTAATTGATAAAGACATGCCATCGGTGGTGATTGCTTTGCGTGACAGCGTCTATGACAAGGTTATCAGCAACATACAGGAAGTGCGCGCCCGGGGCGGTAAAATAATCGCCATTGCCACCGAGAAGGATAAAGAAATCCAGAAGCATGCCCACCATGTCATCTATGTTCCGAAAACCATACCCATGCTCAGTCCATTGCTTTCGGTTATTCCGCTGCAATTGCTGGCCTATCATATTGCCGCAATCAGGGGATGTGAAATCGATCAACCGCGCAACCTGGCAAAAAGTGTGACCGTCGAATAGGATTAACGCACAGCCATGAAAACAGAATACGCCGTTAAGCTGGAGCTTTTTGAAGGTCCGCTGGATCTGCTGCTCTTTCTTGTTAACAAAGCCGAAGTTGCCATAACCAAGATAAATGTTTCGGATATAACCGGACAATACCTTGAGTATCTTGATTTGATGCGCGATCTCAATATCGATGTCGCCGGGGAATACCTGCATATGGCGGCGGTATTGATCAGGCTCAAAGCCCGCGAGCTGCTTCCTTCCACAACCCAAGAGGCGGATGAGGCGACCGATGATGACATCTATACCAGAGAGCAACTTATCGCTAAATTGCTCGAGTACAAAAAATTCAAAGAGGCCGCCGAATCGCTGAAAGTCTACGAATCGGAACAATTCGGTTCGTTCGGCAGGGGACAAAATTACCAGCCCGACCCTGACTATTCGCAGGATAATGAAACGCTGGTAGGCAATGTGTCGATATTTGATCTTATCACGGCTTTCAAGCGCGTCCTCGAACGCCACAACGAAGAGGATGTGGCAGAAGTCTACCAGCATGTGGTTGAATCGGAAAATGCGCGTATCGACGATCGCATCGAGTACATTTTGGGGGCGCTCGTTGACAAAAAAGAAGTACGCTTCGAGGAGCTTTTTCAAGACCGCATGCATCGTTTGGTGCTTGTTGTGACCTTTATGGCCCTGCTTGAGCTTGTCAAGATGCAGGAAATTTCTTTTCGGCAGGAAGAGCGGTTTGGTGCAATTTTTGTAACAAAAACAGCGCCGCCCGTGCAGGGCGGCGGGCTTGCGCTGCATGATCCCGACGATGATTAACCACGCATAGCATTAGATAAGGTAATCTTGCCCGACATGCCCGAATCCAACGGTGCGCAACAACGTACTCACAAAAAGCCCATGAGTGAATCCCTGCAGGTGCTGGAATCGCTGCTTTTTGCCTCCGAGGAGATTCTTCCCCCCGCTCGGCTCAGAGATATTATGCCCGACAGACCCGACGCCCATGCTATTCGCAAAATGGTCGAATCTATAAACCAGCGCCTGCAGCAGGAGCGTCATCCTTTTGAAATAGTTGAGGTTGCCGGTGGTTACCAGTTTCGGACCGTGCCCTATTTCTCCCCCTGGGTACGGCAGCTATTTAAAGAGCGTAATTTGAAAAAATTGTCGATTCAGGCTTTGGAGTGTCTTGCAATTATTGCCTACAAGCAGCCTATTACCAAAGCGGAAATCGAAGCTATTCGCGGCGTGGTGTCCGACGGGGCCATGAAAACTCTGCTCGAAAGAAGGCTGGTGACCATTACCGGGCGCAGTGAGAAAGCCGGTCGACCCCTGCTCTACGCGACAACCAGAGAGTTTCTCGAATATTTCGGATTGAAAAAAATCAGCGATCTTCCCCGCCTTGAGGAGTTCGAGGCAATGGCCAGAGAAAAGATGGATGAAATAGAAGATGCCGTCGGCCGGCCGTCAGGGTCCCCGGAGAGTTCCGAGCAGGACGCAGCAGCTTCGGCCGACGAAGCCGGCACTACCGGCAGCTTGTCCGGCGAGCAAACCGACGCTCAGCCTCAGTCCGGTTTAAAAGTTGCCGGCGCTGACAGTCGTGAAGAGAAACCCGATCCCGACCACACCAACTAACCCTATCAGGCGACCGATGTCATCCTCACCGGAAAATCCCCCGTCCGAAAAGCTGACACCCATGATGCGGCAGTACCTGGAGATTAAAAACCGCAATAAAAATACGGTTTTACTCTACCGCATGGGCGATTTTTTTGAAATGTTCAATGAGGATGCCAAAATTGCGGCGCAGGTACTCGGATTGACCTTGACCAGTCGCAATCATGGGGCAAAAGAGCAAACGCCATTGGCCGGGTTCCCGCACCATGCGCTTGACCGATATGCCAATCGCCTGGTAAAGGCCGGCTATAAGATTGCCATTTGTGAACAAACCGAAGATCCCAAAAAGGCAAAGGGCATTGTCAAACGCGACATCGTCGAAATAATAACGGCCGGTACAGCAACCGAGGAACAATTTATCGATGAGACAAGCAATAACTACATTCTGGGGTTGTTGAGTGAAAATGGCAATGCCGGACTGGCGATTTGCGATTTGTCCACCGGCGAATTTCTCGTTGAAGAGTTGGCCGACGCCAAACTGGAAGAAGAGCTGGTGCGGATCGATCCAAGTGAAATTCTGATTGCGGATGCCGATGATAATCCTGTCAGAAGCAATCTCGCCGGCCTCCTCAATCGGCCGGTCGTATCGGAATTCGATGCATGGAAATTTGATTATGATCATGCCGCACAGGCCTTATGTGAACATTTTCAGATTGCCTCGCTGCAGGGCAAGGGCCTTGAGAGCTATACCCATGGCGTACAGGCGGCGGGTGCTCTGTTGCTGTATCTGAAGGAGCAGAAAAAAAACGACCTGCGCAACATATCGGACATAACGTTGCGACAGTTGAGCAATTATGCAGAGCTCAACCCTTCTTCCATTCGCAACCTTGAACTGCTCAAGCCGCTGCATGCCGAGGACAGCGGCGGCACGCTGGTATCGGTGCTTGACAAAACCAACAGCGCTATGGGCGCCAGACTCCTGAAACGATGGATAACGCATCCTCTGCAGACAATTGGGGAGATTGAGGCGCGTCTTGATTGCGTTGCGTTCTTGAAATCGGACCTGTTTGCCCGCGGTGAAGCGTCTATGCAGCTTAAAAGCGTTGCCGATGTTGAGCGACTGATCAGCCGGGTAATGTTCGAACGCGCCAACGGACGCGACCTTATCGCCTTAAAGAATTCTCTGCAGGCCTTTCCCCGCCTGATAAAAACCCTTTCTTCCTGTGAGCTGGAAAACATACAATCTATTGTCACCACGCTCTATGGTTTTGACGATCTTATTGAGGTAATAGAAAAGACCCTGGTCGACAGCCCGCCCTTGTCCGTAAGAGAAGGCGGTCTTATCCGCCAGGGTGTCTCGAAAGACCTTGACGAATACAAAGACGCAGCCGTCAACGGCAAACAGTGGATCGCCCGCCTGCAGGAAACAGAACGCCGCCGCACCGGGATTGCAAGCCTCAAGGTCGGCTATAATAAGGTATTCGGTTATTATATCGAAGTATCAAAAGCAAACATCGATGCGGTACCGGCCGAATATATCCGCAAACAGACCCTGGTAAACGGTGAACGCTATATTACACCCGATCTCAAAGAAGTCGAAGATAAAATCATGGGAGCGCAGGACAAACTTTCCGCAATCGAATATGAGCTGTTCGTTGACTTACGCAAACAGGTAGCTCTGCGATGCACGGCCATTCAAAAGGCTGCCGACGGTATTGCCGAACTGGATGTGTATCTTTCCTTTGCCAAAGTCGCAGCAGATAACCGCTACTGCCGGCCCGAGCTCAGCGACGGTCTGGAGATCGACATCAAGGACGGGCGCCATCCGGTAGTAGAAGTGCTGCAAAGTGGTGAGGAGTTTGTTCCCAATGACGTGCATCTCAATCACGATGAAGCTCAGATCATTCTAATCACCGGACCCAACATGGCGGGTAAATCAACCTATCTGCGGCAGAATGCACTTATCGTACTCATGGCACAGATCGGCTGTTTTGTTCCCGCAAGCTTTGCCGGGATCGGCATTGTTGATAAATTTTTCACCCGCGTGGGCGCTTCGGACAGACTGGTGCGCGGACAGAGCACGTTTCTGGTGGAAATGATCGAAGTAGCCAACATTCTCAATAATGCAACCGACCGCAGTCTGGTGCTGCTCGACGAGGTTGGTCGCGGAACGTCAACCTTCGACGGTATCAGCATAGCATGGGCGGTTGCCGAATACCTGCACGAATCACACAATCGCCGCGCACGCACGCTGTTTGCAACGCACTACCACGAGCTTACCGAACTCGAGCTGCTATTCGCGCGCATCAAAAACATGCATGTCAAAGTCAAAGAGTGGAATGACCAAATAATCTTTTTGCGCAAGATAGACGAGGGCAGTTGTGATCACTCCTACGGCATTCAGGTTGCTCGTCTGGCGGGCGTACCAAAAAAGTTGATTATTCGTGCCAAAGAAATCCTGGCCAATCTTGAAGAGATGGAATTAACCCCCGACAAAAAGCCCGCCCTGGCCCGTCATGATGGAAAATATCCTCATACACTCACTAATGATGCGGTACAGACCGACCTGTTCTTTCAGCATCAGCAATGGGCGCCGCAAGCATGCCGGGAGATAGTTGACAAGCTGTATCGCATCGACACCAATACCCTCACTCCTCTGCAGGCCCTCAATATCCTTCATGAATTGCATACGGCGGCATTGGAGGAAAAAAAACGTTAGTTTTTTATTAGTCCTTTGAAAATCATTGACTTTTTATTATTTATATACCGCATTCCATTTGTCGTTGATGCACAATTTCAGTGTATCGTGATTGCTCTTTGGCCGCCGAAAACGGTTAATTTCTTTACTATTTCTTGGGCGTGTCCGCGGGCATATCGTATATTCTGCGTCGTGATTTAAGCAGGTTAAATTCATTTTTTACCCACATTTTTAAAATTTTCAACAGGGGAGGCTTGTTCTATGGGACTGGTAACTTCTATCAAAACAAAAGCGGGAGCGCTGTTTATCGCTACAGCTCTTGTCTGTGCGCAGGCTGCGCATGATGATTGGCAGTATTCACAAAAACTGCGTCTCAATACGTCATCAACCGGGGCCAATGTTACATCCAACGTGAGCAATTTTGCGGTGCTCGTGCCTTTGACCAGTGATCAGGCGGATGTCTTCAGCCAGGCGAACCCAAATGGCGAGGATATACGTTTCTCAGACGCCGACGGCAGTCCGCTGGCCTATGAAATCGAAACGTGGGATCAGAGCGCAAATACGGCCACTCTCTGGGTGTTCGTTCCTCTGGTTGACGGCAACAGCATCGATGATCACATCTTCATGCACTGGGGAAAATCCAGTGCGGTCAACGAATCCAACAGCGCGGCGATATTTCAGGCGGGAAACGGATTTCTGGGAACCTGGCACCTGAATGAAACCCCGAGCGAATCCAAGGATGATATCAAAGACCGCACGGCAAACTCAATTCATGGAACATCAAAAAACGGCATGAGCAGCGCGCAGGTTATAGCTGGACGAATCGGAACCGGTCTGGACTTCGAGCGCAACAGCAGACATTATATCTCTTTTGCTGCCCAGGATGATCAGGATGATGCGTTCAACGGCAAATTCAGTACGTATATCACGATATCCGCATGGGTTCAGGTTGAATCGAATAATATCTGGGATCCAATTTTCATGAATGGCTATCGTGACTGGCGTTTACTAACCTACTCGAATACTGGACGAGTCCATTTCGGACTCAGCCCTACCAGCGGTGAGGGGCCCTTACCGGGAACGCTGAACAGCAGCAGCTCGATCAATGACGGCAACTGGCATTTCGTAGCCGGCGTCTATGACGGATCGAAAATGTACATTTACATCGACGGGCAACTGGACGCACAGAAAAATGCTTCCGGCAATATCCATAACGACGGCGAGGTTGAGGTGCGCATCGGGTCTAACAGCCAGCGCACCGACCGCTGGTGGGACGGTGGTATTGATGAAGTGCGCCTTTCGAATGTGGCCAGAGGGCCCGACTGGATCAAGCTGTGCTATGAAAATCAGAAAGACAATCAGACACTGGTGGAATTTGATGCTTCGGGCTCAGGAACCGGCGGAGGCAGCAGCGGTGGCGGCTCGGCCGGGGATTACGTTTTGCGAACCGGCGACGTGATGGTTGACAATCAGTCCCATCTTGACCTGAACGGCTCCGACCTGCAAAACGCGGGGACAGTATCGGCCCAGAATCTGGAAGGGGACGGCGGCGGCATTACCAATATCAATCCCGCAAAAATCAACACCTCATCGGCTTTGTCCGGACAGGTGCTTGGCTATAACGGCAGCAATGCCGGTTGGATGGACGTACCCACTTCCCCAACCGCGCCGCAGATAGCTATCCCGATACCGCGTCTGCGCGGCATGAAATTTATTCCTTTGAGCTACCTGCCGCAAGGTGGGTATACTGTCGGCGATGTTGACAATAACAATCCTCCCGCGCCTGAGTTCATTTCAAACTATCCCAGATTCGAGGCAACATTTACCAAGGACGTCTGGGTTGACGAAACAGAAGTAACTATTGGCGATTTTTATTCCACCATGGGCGAGGTTCCGTTCTATACCGTTGTTCCGTGGGCCGAAGCCCCGGTTGCCTATGTCGACTGGTACACCGCCATTCTCTACTGCAACCAACGCAGTAAGATTGACGGATTTGATACGGTTTATACCTACACTTCTCAAAGCGGGTCAATCGTGCAGCAGGACGTCGTATTGCAGAACGTGGCTATCAATGACGATGCCTATGGCTATCGCCTCCCCTACGAAATAGAGTGGGAATGGATTGCGCGCAGTTGGGAGAACGTCAACTCGTATTATTGGGGAGAATCGGTATTCAACGACAAATACGGCCATATCGGCACGTTTAACCCGACCACCGTGGCACGTAAAATCCCGACAAACGATGGAATTTACGATGCAATCGGCGGTGTCTACGAGTGGGTTAATGACTGGGCTGCTCAGTATCCTTCGTCAAATCAGGTTGATTACACGGGAGCTGCAACCGGCAGCGAAAAAATCTGCCGCGGCGGCTCATTCCTCTCTCCAAAACATGACTACAACTGGACGGTGACCAGAAAAAAGCTGAGTCCCGATCAACACAAAAGCGATTTAGGTTTTCGTTGCGTGTTGCCTGTTCAACCGTGACGTTTCGGGAATTGCACGTTTCATCTACGGCACGGCGTCAGTCGTGCCGTAGTTGTTTGAGCGCCGGAGTTACTTTTTCCACCCCTGACGCAGGCGCCGGAATGTCGGCATGAGGGAGAAGTAGACCACCCGGGGCAGGTGCCTGCAGAGAAATGCGATCAGCTTGAATCTGAACTTCGGAATGCAGAGGATTTTTTTGCGCTCGAGTGCGTGCAGCGATTCGTTGACCACATAATCGGCCTCCATCCACAAAAATGCCGGCATATTACTGAGCATGATGCCTCGGCGCGTGTGAAAATCGGAGCGTACCCAGCCCGGACAAAGCGCCTGGACACGTATGCCTGAGTCGCTGAGCTCAAGATATAATGCTTCGGTAAATGTCGTGACGAATGCCTTGGTGGCACAATAGGTCGCACTTCCCGATCCCGGAGTAAAAGAGGCCAGCGAAGAGACGTTGACG
Organism: Chitinivibrionales bacterium; assembly: GCA_014728295.1. GTDB lineage: Bacteria > Fibrobacterota > Chitinivibrionia > Chitinivibrionales > WJKA01 > WJLW01. Next base: position 43,834 of record WJLW01000042.1, read on the forward strand.
ATCGCTCCCCGGCCATTTCGTTTCATAACACCCAGCGCCGCATGCGTCAGCTCGACGGTGGCGGTGCAATGTACATCGATTATGGAACGAAGCTGCTGGGGATCGGCCTCCTCAACATTGGCGTGGATGTTAAATCCGGCATTGTTCACCAGGAAGTCAAGCCGGGGCAAGGTCGGTATTTTTTTTGCAATTGCGCTGCGATGCGCCTCGTCGGCCAGATCTCCGATGAGCACATCAATTTGCGATGCCCCCCCGGCTCGCAGTTCTGATGTTGATGATCGTAATTTTTCTTCCCGCCGCCCGGTAAGGATCAATGAACAGCCCGCAGATGCCAGCCGGCGCGCAAACGCAGCGCCGATCCCGCTGGTTGCACCGGTAATGAGAGCAATTGGTTTATCGCCGCTATGCATGCACCTAATATACTTGCGGGCGCCCGAGCACAACTACCGCAATCATTGCTTGCCGGTTTGCGATGCAACGGTGTTAATCGCAGCCTGAACGGCATCCTGGTCACCGAGATAGTAATGTGTTTGCGGTTTAAGATTGTCGTCGAGCTCGTATACCAGTGGTATCCCGGTTGGTATGTTGAGCTTGACGATTTCTTCCGGCGCCAGCTCATCCAGATATTGCACGAGGGCGCGCAGGCTGTTGCCGTGTGCCGCAATGATAAGCTTTTTGCCTGCTGCAACCTGCGGCGCGATTGTCTCCTTCCAGTAGGGCACAAAACGGGCGACAGTATCCTTGAGCGATTCGGTGAGTGGAATCTGATCCGCGCTCAGCTCGTTTTTATAGCGGGGATCATTGCCGGGATAATAAGAACTGTCTTGTGATAATTGGGGCGGGGGCGTATCGTAGCTGCGCCGCCACAATTGTACCTGCTCTTCGCCGTGGCGCGCAACGGTCTCTTTTTTGTCAAGCCCTTGCAGCGCACCGTAGTGACGCTCATTCAACCGCCAGGAACGCGTGACCGGAATCCACATCAAGTCCATGTCTTCCAGCACCGTCCAAAGCGTTTTAATCGCCCTTTTGAGGTAGGAGGTAAATGCCAGGTCGAAGGTATAGCCTTCCTTGGTGAGGGCTTCGGCTGAGGTGTGCGCCTCCTGAATTCCCAGCTCGGTCAAGCCGACATCCACCCAGCCGGTGAACTGATTGGATTTATTCCATAAACTTTGTCCATGACGTAAAAGAACAATTTTGTGCATGAAATTACTCCTCCTGATAAAGTGCTCTTTACGAATCGATGACGGCGCGCGTCTCAAATGAAAAAAATATAGTTCAGGTCGGCTCAAGCAGGATGCCACGGATTATGCCGTATCGCTAACCTTCCGGCCGGGAAAATTGAATATCGTAGAAGTATTTGTATCGATTATTCAATCGCAGCAGCTCATCATGGGTCCCTTGTTCGATAATCTCACCATCCTCTAAGACGATAATCTTGTCTGCATGTCGAACGGTGGAAAGGCGATGAGCCACTACCAGTACCGTACGATTTTGCATGAGCTTGTTGATTGCCGCCTGCACCAGCCGCTCCGACTCGGTGTCGAGCGAAGAGGTGGCTTCGTCCAGAATAAGAATAGGCGGATTTTTCAGCAGCGCGCGTGCGATGGAAAGTCGCTGGCACTGGCCGCCCGAGAGCATGATACCGTTTTCGCCAATGAGCGTATCCATTTTGCGGGGCAGCTTTTCTATGAATTCCAGGGCGTTGGCGGCTTGTGCCGCGGCAACAACCTCCTGCGCGTGTGCATGCTCGACACCGTAAGCGATATTGTTGTATACGGTATCGTTGAAGAGGATTGTTTTTTGAGCAACAATCCCGAACAAGTGCCGCAGGCCCACCAGGTCGCAGTCGGCAATATTGTGTCCGTCAACAACTATAGAGCCCTGCGAGACATCATAAAATCTGGGCAGCAGATCGAGAATGGTTGATTTGCCGGCGCCGCTCGAGCCAACCAGGGCAACAATTTCACCTTTATCCACCGTGAAGGACATATCATGCAGTACTTCTTCTTCTGTTTGCGGATACGTAAAGCATACGTTGGAAAAGGCAATTGTGCGGTTGAAGTGCGGCACATGCTCGGGCCGGAAACTCAACAACGGTTCCGATTCGGTATCAATGATACCAAAAACACGTTCTGCACCAGCCATCCCGCCCTGAATCGCATTGTTTATCCCGCCCAGCGCCTTTATGGGCTGATAGGAAATCATCAGCAGAATAATGAAGCGCACGAAATCTTCTGCCCCGAGTGAACTGTTTGGCGAAAGCACTTCCTTTCCGCCGTACCACAGGAGTGATGTCGCTACGATTATTCCCAGCAGCTCAATCAGCGGACTGTTAAGGGAGCTGATCCACATGTTTTTGAACATGCTGCGAGTGACTTTCTCGTTCTCGGAGGCAAACTTTCGCGATTCAACTTCATTCATGTTGAACATCTTCACCGCACGCACACCATTCACCGTCTCATGCAAAACAGAGACCAGCCCTGCCAGATATTCCATTACCCGCTTGCTTCTGCGGCGAACCGTTTTGCCAATCTGCGCAATTGCATATCCAAGCAACGGGTAGACAAGAAATACAACCATCGTCAACTTCGCGCTGATAACGAAGAGCAAGCCCCAGAACGTGATCAATCGCAGCGGTTCGGTGATCAGCCGATTGAAGGTGTTTGCCAGCGCTGTGTTTACTTTGGCGACATCGTTGAGGATAATCGAGAGTGTCTCACCGGATTTGTTGCGGTCGAAGTAGGTTATCGGCAACGTGAGGGCGTGGTTGTAGGTCGAGTTTCGCAGGTCCTTGACGACATTGAGATTTACGATTCCCATTATCAATGACTTGGTATACGAAAAAACGTTCTTTGTCGAATAGGAGACAATGATTATCAAGCATACTTTTGACAGCCGCGCCACAGGGTTCTCATCTCTGGTGAACAGGTATACCCAGTATTTAAGTATCTGATTGAGATTGTTCAGCGAAAATTCCGGGCGCGCAATTTCTTTGACTTCACTGATGAAGATCTCCTTGAGCAGTGAGGCCATTACCCATACCGAGATTGCTTCTGCGGCCACAACGAAGAGTGACAGGATAATGGAAATAGCGAGCAGGGGAAAATACGGCTTGACATAGCCGAGCATGCGAGCGTATAATTTTCCCTTATATTGCGTGCGTGGTTTTTCCTGAACGGGTTTGAGCATCAGTTCCTACCAGAGATTTTTTTTACGCGGGCCGCGATATCCGTAACAGCGAAACAGGTAAAACCACCTTACCGGATGTCCCGCGCGCGTTATTTCAATTTCGGGAAGCTTCTCGACATACTCAAAGTAAAAAAGCTTGTCCGGATCGCGCCGATAACGGTTATCGCAAATATAAATACAATTATGTCCTTGTTTGCCTTCAAGCGAACCGCGACCCCAGAAATCAAATTGCTCGCGCTTGCGGTCTATCGAATAAAGCGCCAGGTGGTCGTCCGTGTAGAATGCCAGTTGGGAAGCAATATTATAGCGCGGCGAAGCGATAAAGAAAGGTTCATTGCGACTCTGCATGCGCTTGACTTCTTTTTCCAGACTGTCGGCGGCAACTTCCCAGCCATACAATTCGCTGGTAACATCGGCTTTGTGGCGCCAGTGGGCCCGGGAAAAGATTTTTTTTACATAGGGAAAAACAGTCTGCGCCAGGGGCCAGGTTGCCTGAGCATGGATCAGAATAGAGAAAATCAAACTGATCCACAACATCGTGAGGCCAATGATTTTTGCCGGGCGCCGCCTGGTTTCAAGCGCTTCACGGTAAAGCTTCACCATAACGAAAAATGCGCCGATATAGCCCATTGCCGGCCAGTGCGGTTTGGTCGTCGGGGAAATGCTGCATGCAAGCGAAAAGAAAAACACATATGGCGCCGCCATGCAAAACAAAAACAGCATGGTTGTGTCTTTGCGTGCAATTCCTCGATATCCCGACACAACCATCGCGTACACGGCGCCAAAGAAAACCAGGGGTGAGAGATAGCCGATTTGTCCAGCAAGCCACAACTCAAACGGCCGCCACGACCAGCCACGCGCTGCGTTGCGCTCTACCAGGTGAAAAGCAAAAGAAGGAAACCCCCGCCCTGCATTCCAATACAACACCGGGATAAAAACTATAACGCCGATCGCCAGTGCAAACCACGGCTCCTTTCTGGCCAGCCAGTATCGGTGTTCTTTCGAAAGCAGCAAAAACAGCAGTACACAGAGCGGCAACATCACCATGTTATACTTACTCAGCAGGCCCAGGCCAAACACAACACCCAGCAGGTACCAGTCCCGCGACCGTCCCCGCACGACGATCTGCCGGAAAAAATAAATCGCCAGCATCCAGCTCAGCGCCAGCAGGGCGTCGGGAACCATCATAAATGCACCCACTGCAAAAAGTGGAATTGCTGCAATAAACACCAGGGTTTGAAAGGCAATGCGGGAACTAGCGAAAAACGAGAACGACAGCCGGTATGCCAGATACATGAACACCATCGACGAAGCTACCGCTCCAAACCGGAAACCGAACTCATTGATGCCAAACAGGGCTGTCGTCAGTCTGCCCACCCACGCAACCAGTGGCGGATGGTCGAAATAGCTCCAGGCGAGGTAATGACTCCACTCCCAGTAGTAGGCTTCATCATCGCCCAGCCCCAGAAATGTTGCATAGAACATTCTCACCGCAGCGAGACCCATGCAGAGAATCAATGAATATCGCGCAAATGAGTCGAGCTTTTTGTAGCGTGCTTTAAGTAGGGTGAGCAGAGGCATGAGCTAAATGTTTAATATCCAGGTAGCAAACGAAAAGTAAATAAGCAAACCGGTCGCATCGGCGATGGTGGTAATGAGCGGACTGCTCGCTACTGCCGGATCCAGCTTGAGCCGGGTCAGCACAAACGGCAGTACAATTCCCACGATATTGGCAACAATTACAATTGCTACCATTGTTGCACCAACGGTAAAGCCGGTACGAAGACCTCTTGCACCGAAACCGCCGCCGCGCAAGGTCCCGAGCAGCCAGGTAAGTATCCCCAGGGTTGCTCCCAGCAAGGCTCCAACCGCAAGCTCTTTAATCAGCGTGCGCAGCCATTCATGCGTTTGGACATCACCCGTAACCAGGGCCCGAATGAGCAGTGTCGCAGACTGCGAACCGGTGTTACCCGCGCTGCCAAGCAGGATGGGCAGAAAAAAGACGAGTGAAATCGCTGCGGCAAGCCGTTCTTCGTAAAGCGCGATAACGGCAGACGAGGTCAGATTCATGATCACCAGCGCGATCAGCCAGCCAACGCGTTTGGAATACAAATCCCAGACGCTGGCATGATAGTAGCTCATCTTCAAAGGCGAAATTGACGCCTGTTTATGAATATCTTCGGTTACCTCCTCTTCGGCCACATCCATAACATCATCAACCGTTACGATGCCGAGCAGCACACCAATCGAATCAACCACGGGAACGGCGATTATGTCGTAGTCCTGCATGATCTCTACCGCTTTTTCGCGGTCGTGAAAGGCGGATAAGCTGATAAATGAATCATCCAGCAGGTCTTTGACCTGCTGATCGGGGTCGCCCAGAATAATCCTGCGCAGGCGAATGTCGTCGATGAGCTTCTCCGATTCGTCGGTAACATAAATACGGTTAATTGTTTCCTTATCTTTACCTTCGCGCCGGATATGCGTCAGCGCCTCGCGGACGGTCCAATCAGGCCTGATCGAAACGTAATCCGGTGTCATCAGGCGGCCGACGCTTTCTTCGGGATAGCCCAGGAGCAGCCGGGCCTCCTTCAAATCTTCTTCGTTGAGCAGGCCGAGCATTTTGCGGGTGAAATTGGCCGGCAATTCCTCCAGCAGGGCCGTGCGGTCGTCGGGATCCAGATTAGCAAGCAGGGCGCGGGTTTCCGCATTGGTCAGGTCGCTCAGCAGCTCATCCTGCTCGAAAGGTTCGAAATAAGAGAATACATCGGCAGAAATCTCACGCGGAAGCGAACGGAAAATCACCACTCGGTCGGCGCTGTTCATATCAGACATAAGATCGGCTATTTCGGGAATAACCCAGTGCTCGATGCGCTGCCGCAGGGCTTTCCAGTTGCGCAGCTCGATAAGATGTTTGATTTCGGCCTTGATCTGTTCCATGTTAGTTCAGCAACTCTACTAAAATGCGTTGACTCTGGCCGCGCCTGAGCGCCACTCTGGTATTGCCGAGTATAACCATAATAATTCCCGGGCTGCGCTGCAGGATTTCGCCTTCAAGGCCCTGGCGAATACCCATCTCCTGCAGCCGCCGGAGAAATTCTCTGCCGTGACCCGGTGAGGTGCTGTGCTCCAGGCGTCTGATTTTGAAGCGCCCGCCGGCCTCGACCAGCGATAACGGTATAAGTCCCGTATTGATGCCGCGAAAACAGACATCACAAATACCGTTAATCTGCATTTTGTGTGAAAACGCGTGAAAGCTGTGCTCTTTGGCAATAGCAAGTTGTTCTTCTTCAAGGGGCTCCGAATAGAATTCGATGATTGCACTGCACTTTATGCAATAGAGATGGTCGTGATGCGCGCCGACATGCTGATGTTCATAGCGCTCAACGCCGTCGCCAAATACTTTTCTGGATGCGAAACCGTAATCTACCAGTAGCTGGAGCGCGGTGCGTATTTCGGACAGCGAAGCGTTCAAGTTGCGCTGCGTTGAAAAATACTCGAAATCTTCGAGGGACAGATGCTCGTCGGTTGAAAAAAAATGATCAATGATTGCCTGAGTTGCCGGCTTGACAGCAACATCGTTTGCCGCCAGGAGTTCGAGGCATTTGCTGAGAATCTGCTTGTGCAAGAGCTGGTTCATGCTTCCGTCCCGGCAAAAATATCAGAAGTGCAAAATACTTTACGTGAAGCTGTGGAGTGAGTGAAGCGGACGGTCACCGCGCTCCAGATGCGCGCTTTGTCAACCAGCATTTCAAATCGCCGGCGTGGTTAATACTATTTTACTCTGCGGTTTGTGAATGAAACCGGCCGGAATATGGATTGCAATTCAATGTTGAAAAAAATCGCAGCCTTGCTGTTGAGTGCCGTTGTCTGCCACGCCGCGGATACCTCATACGCGTTTGATCCCGACCTTGTCCTGTCGTCCCCTTTGTTGTTTAACAGCGCCCGACTCTTTGCGATGTCCGGTGCGGGTACGGCGTTGCTTGAAGGTGTTCAGCATATTTATAGCAATCCCGCAGTGCCCAATGCCCGCAATCGGCAAGACGATTCGGCAAATCTTGACATACACGCAGCCTATGCGCGTGATACACTTTTTGAAAACCTTCTTTTTCCAATTGGCATGAGCTATTATCTGGAGGAGAGCGGCACTGTCGGACTGGCGTATCGCTACCTCAAGCGCGATGAGGCAAATTACCAGCATGAGGCAGTATTTAATTATTCGGGAAGATTGTTCGACAAAAGCATCGACCAGGGGGCTGTTGATTTCGGGTTGAATGTGCGCTATGCACGGATGAAGTGGGAGACGCATACTTTTGAACCGCTGCCACAGACCTACTTCGTCTGGGATACGGCAAGTAAAAGCTATGAGATCGACACGATCACCCTGAAGAAAACCTTTGAGGGGATTTCAATCGGAACACTAAACGAACACAAACTTATCATCGATGTGGGATTTTACCAGCGCGATGTTGCCACGAACCTGGACTTCGGCCTGACATTGCATAATCTGCTGGGATATGTCTGGCGAGAAACCTCCCCTTCAGTAAAAAGTTTCATAGACACGCTGGTGTACGACACGGCAGATACCACTCAACCCCTGAAGCACTACCGGGATTCTATCTGCTATATCAATGCGACCAGAAAGGCCAGTGACTGGCTGGGAAACCGCCATCGCCTGCTTACCGTCGGCATTGCCTTTCGCACGGCGATTATCGATGACAACGTCAACCTTCTCATTCCCGCCGATGTTGGTATTATGGGCATGTTTGATCGCGACCTGAAAATCAGATTCACTTTCAAGGCCGGCATCGAGGCGAATTTTATGCAGCACTACTATGTACGATTCGGCTATGCTGCCTCGCCGCGGTTGATTGGCCGACTCGATCTGGAAGATGATACTACAAAGCTCAACGACAATATATTCTCCGGCGGGGGCGGATTCCGTATGGATCATTTTTCCGCAGACGTCTACATCGGCAAGGAATCCTTTGGCGCAGCACTCGGAGTCAGACTGTGACAGGTGGTGGCGATATGACGAAAAGAGAAATGAGAAGCCGCCGCGGTTTGGGCTTCTGAGGTCCCCCCAGAGGTGTCCGGGATAAATCAGGCGTACATAATCTCCTGCGCATCCTTAATAATTTTCATCACCTCCAGCCCGTTGGGGCAGCGTGAATCACAGATTCCGCATTGTTTGCACTTGTCAATCCTGAGTCCGTCTTCCCACTGCTTGTTTCTGAATTCTTTGCGGGCGTGCTCGTTGCCCATGAATTTGTAGAGATTGTAGTAGGAGAGGCTTGCGCCTACATTGATCCTCTCGGGGCAGGGCTGGCAATAGCCACAGGCGGTGCAACGCGGGACATCCGCGCCGATCAGCTTGTCGACTTCAGAGAGAATCTGCCCGGTGGATTTCTGGTAGGCGCGCTGTGACTTGAGGATCCATTCGGCATAGTCCACATCTTCCACACAACTGAAACCGATGAGCGGGTAGACTCCTTCGAGACTGAGCAGGTATCGCAAAGCCAGCTCTTTAAGCTGTTCATTGGCGGCCAGAAATCCGCCGGCCAGCGGATTCATGGCAATTACGGTGATGCCGCTTGCGCGGCAGTAGTCGACTACCGCAGTACGCGTGGTATTGATAATATTGAGTGGTATGGTTACTGTTTCGAATGCTCCGGTTTTCAGAAAGGTGATAATGGTTTCGTTGTCGGCGTGGGTGGTAATTCCCAGGTGATCCCATTCGCCGGCATGCTTATGAAGCCCCGCAAACCACCCCCCGGGCTTTTGCGCTTCCTCGAGTTGCTCGAGGGTGTGGGTCGTCCAGAGATGGTAGAAGTCGAATCGATCGACCTGCAGTCTTTTTCGGGATTGGGCAAACACCTGATCAAACTGCGCAACACTGCGCACCCCAAAGCCTTTTTCGGGAATAAACTCACCCAATTCCAGACCGCCGTTGCCCGGGGTGCACTTTGCCGAAATTATGGCACGTCCCTGGTAGCTGGGATGGCCGATAGCTTCCCCGACCCATGATTCGGAGTTTTCAGAAGGATTCTGGTAGCAGTAGCAGGCCGAGTTATCGATGTAATTGAAACCGCAGTCAAGGGCGAAACGCACCGTATCAATTGCGCTCTGGCGATTTTTGAAGCGCATGGCTCCGATGAGAATCCGGCTCAGTTCCATTCTACTTTTCCTCTCAGATAGCAAATTTAATTGGCTTGCGCGTTCGACGGCTTTTTGGCTTTCTCGGGGGAGGTGGCTTGCGGTTCTGCGCTTCCGCAGGTTTTTTGCGAGTCGGGAGTTACCCTTTCAAGATACTTTTCGTACTGATGATAGTAGCCGTCCGGTGATTTTTGACCGGCTTTGTGCAAGAGGCTTTTGGTGATGAATTTGTGTAACGATTTGCCGTCGCGCGCACCCGTATAGCGGTAGTTGCACTCCCCGATGCAGGCAACCGTCAGGTCTTTTACGGCGGGCGGCGATTTTGTTGAGCCTAATTTCGACAGATCGATCCGCACCACCGCATTCCACATGCCGTAATTAGTGCGCTTGCGGCTGGTAGCGTCAGCGTTGAAGGGCCGGATGATGTCATCCGTCGTTCCGCTTTTGGCGTAATTTGCCGGCGGCTCTTCCAGATAATATTTCTCATAATTGAACACCGTGTCCGTCGGTTCGCCCCAGACAAAATCGGTAGTATGCGCAATGTCATAATCCTCAAGCTTGTCCCATTTGTTCGACGTAAGCCGTTTGAACATGCCCAGGTAGGTCGGACGCAGGTTATTGATATTGGAGAAAGGATGATAATGCTTGATGGTGTCGTTGACCTCAACCGCAGCTTGATTAAGGCTGATTGATTCGATTACCAGCGAGGGATGTTGTGCCGGATTTTCGATGAGATCGTTATTGTAAAGGACATTGAAGAGATGCACCTGCTCCCACAGCGTCAACTCCAATGTGCCCAGGCCTACGGAATACAGGCTGTCGGAGATCGGCACGCGCTTGCCGTAGGCGGCCATTGTATCAATGTCGACACCGATGATCCGAGCGAGCTCTTTGTACACACGCACACCGGTTACGTAATTGAGATTGAGGTCTTTTTTGATGCGCCCGAAAGCACCGATTCTGTTGAAAAAATGTACCAGGGGCAATGCTGCTTTCTGAATCTCGCCCTGCCGGTCGAAGAGTTGCCGGTTGAGACGATACACGGTTTCGACGCCCAGAATATTATTGGAAACGGCAAGCTGATCGAAAATATGCAGGCAGCCTTCAAAGATATCGCCATGATTTGCCATCTTGTATCCCCTCCCGCGCACCGCGCTGTTGGCAAAGATGACGCCAACAGGCTTTTTTCCCCGGTAATCCAGTTTGCGTTTCCAGGGGACATCAGCAATGACGGCCTGCCGATCGTCCCACTTCTCGTATGGCTTGAAAATGCCCAGATCGAAATTGAGTGCATTGAAGATAGGCTTGGCGGTAGACGAACCGTTTGGCGTGCGGTAATCGAGCAGACTTGCCAGACGCGAGCCGATGCGATCGCGTGCGTAGTATGCCAGCAGTTTACCGGTCTTTGAATCGATGATTGCGTAGGCGTAGTATTGCCCGTCAACGTTTGCCGGCTTGCGGGTATAATAGAAATAGCTGCGCCGATACCGTCCCGTGCCCAGCCGACGATGGCGAATATTGGTAATCAGCGTATCGCCGGGCGCCAGGGTGACGCTGAATTCAGATTCGGGTTCGCTGAATACACTGCTGTCCTGTATTATTGAAATCTTGCGAATACGGTCCCGTGGTTTGCGCCTGGAGGCTATGTCTTCGCCTTTGCTGCCGATGCGCACGTCGGTGAGGATTGTGGTGTCCTTGCCGTAGCCGCGCGCATCAACCAGGCGTTGCAGTTCTTGCTGCAGGGCTAAATCAATCGCCAGCTTGATCGTGAGATTGCCTTTTTTTCGAATCAGCGAGTTGGGATCGATAATGTCCATGTCAGTCAGGTCATGTTTTTCAAAACCATTTCGCTTGAGCGTGCGCAGCCAGAATTCATTGGCCAGATCAACCAGCGCGCCATAGTCGGTATTGATGCGATTGGGCCGGTGAAATTCGAGCGAGTCAATTTGTGAAAGCACATTGTTGCGTTTTGCCTCATCCCAGCCAAGTGCAGCGCCCATGCGCGGCATATCGATGCGGCACTGACGCGTGATGCGACCGGGGAGGTTGCGGCCCCACTTGACCATACGTGCCATGTACAGGCATTGGGCGTCGCTGAGTTTCGCCAGCTCGGTACTAAACAGGCCGCGGGAGATGTCCTTAAAGCCGATCAGGCCATAATCGCTGGTGACGCAGTGGTTAACATACACTTCCAGAATTTCATCCGCCGAATACATTTTGCGCAGTGCCGCGGCCAGCCGCATTTCACGTACTTTGCGGTCGACGTCTTTGTTAACGATACGATGCCCGTGCTCATCAATATCTGAAATAAACAGCTTGGCGACCTGCTGCGTTATTGTCGAAGTGCCGCGCGGCGTGCGCCAGGAGAATGTGGTGACGGCTTCCCACAGAGCCCGAAGTCCGGCACGCACAAAGCTGTCGAATTCGAAGCCAAGACTGTTTTCATAAAAATTCCCGTCCTCAGCCGCAATAAGCGCAGTCAACAGCGTCTGTGGAAATTCTTCGATCTGGGCGCGGGCGTGGTCGGTGCGGATTTCGGCAATCTGAAGATCATTGCGATCGATGATGGAAATGGTATTTGAGTATTCGTTTATCTCATTGAGGCGCCTGATAATGCTTAGCGACGGATAATTCTCAACGGCAATTCCGTCCACAATCTTAAGCTCTTCGGACTCGGAGCCATCTTTTTGCTGCTGGATGACCTGCTGAGCCGTGGAAGCCATTTCGTCAGATTCGAGGATGTCCTGCCAGGCGGCGCCGTATTCTTTAGACAGGAGATCGCGCTTTTCGAGGTCAACCAGCCTGTCGCCCCATTCGTCAAAGTAAGCGTTGAAATAGTGCTTACCGATTCGATAGGCGGGATACACTGCCAGCAGAAACAAACCGGTCAGAATCAGCAGGGCAATCAGAATTTTTTTGAAAATCGGATGTTTCATTTTTATGCGATGAGCTATTCTCTCAAGTTACGGAGTCACCCGATGATTTATTATCAATAAGGTAATATTTTGCCGGAATGACTGCTGCTGCGGTAAACAAACAACCGGTAATCACTCCACCTAAAATATCTAATGGGTAATGAATGCCGAGATATATGCGCGAGTAGGCCACCAGGGCGGCAAGCAGAAAAACATACCACAGCCCGGCGCCGAAAAAAAGCACCAGAATCATTGCGACGCTGAAACTGAAATTGGTGTGGCCCGAAGGAAAAGACCTTCTTCGCAGTACGCGTCCCGGCAGATGGATCTGCGGGTAGTCGTCCCCGTAGGATTTGCGCATGTGGTGCTTGATCTGCTGAGCCTGCGCATCGGATCGCTCAACAATCCTTTCAAAAAACAGGGGGGGCCGATTTCTTTGAACGAAAGATTTTATGAGCGAGTTGCCCATACCGCTGAGTGCAAGCGTGCCCGTCCACACAACAATAATCCTTACACGTTTATCTTTCGGCAAAAATCTGATTACCACAAAAACCAGAATCGGCGCGGCTACCCAGCTATTGCCTAATTGCGTTAATGCAATAAACAGATAGTCGCAGGCGGCAGAGTGGAGGCTGTTGAGGGTGATGAACAACTGAATATCAAATAAAATCAGCTTTGCGAACATAGGGTAGAGGTCCGTACAAGTGAAAGATTCGGTTCGGAAAAAACAAAATACAATGCGTGATACAAGAAAATAAAAAGGCGCGCGGTTAAGGTGATGGCATGCCCACCCGAGCAAGGTGCGCGCAAAAAAAAGGATGGATGTAGCAAAAGGGCGCAGCGCGGGTTAAGTGTCTAAATTAATTGCCACCTTGACGATGCCTCGAGCGTGTGGCAAAATCCGGCGGTATCCGTTTCCTTCAATCTGGTGCCGGCCCTTCGCCATACCCTTTTTCTTCTGTCTGAATATGCTCTCGTTGTCGCGTTTCAGTCACATACGTATTTGAGAAACAGTACCCTAGCCTGCCAGTGATTTAAGCAGGAATATGAGCGTCAAAAAGCCAAAAATGGCCGATGCATCCATCATGAATCTGCCCTTGAAGTACTCAATCAAACCTCTCATGCAAAGCGTCCTTTCCCGGTCGTGTCGTACGTACAGTATCCTCACGCTCTTTACATAAAGTATACACCGCAAAAAGAGCTGCACGAATACCGACCTGAGTTATCTGTTCTGTACTTTGAACATCTCAGTCCATCCGACCGGCCGTTGCCGTATAGATAATATTATTTATGACTCGAGGACCCAAACCAAATTAGCCGTTGCGATACAGTATTGGCAAAGTGGGGTTGATTTGAATCCTTTCCCCGTTTCAAAAGATTATAGCATACTTGCCTGTACAAAAAAACACTATTTTGCATTTTTTTGAAAAGTCTTGACCCACACGATCAATGACCTGGCAGAAAATATACATCGAACAGTCGTCTTTTCAAAGAGTTATGCAAAAATGCGCATTCTGTTGTGTGAACCGGATAGTTAGATTCCGGAAACAGAAAAATGGTGTACGGTACGAGGGTTGGCGGCCCAAAAGGCTCTTGCGTGTTGCGGGTGACGGATTCGAACAGTCAGTAGTTCAGGTACACGGTGTCGAGCAGCAGGTTAAATGGCTGATCCCTGCCAGCCCTGATCTCGATTTCCAGTTCGGAGCAGGCGGCATGTTCCGGCTCGAGCGGCAGCGCAATTTTGCGCCATGACGAATAATTCACGGCAAAGTAGCGTGCCGACTTTGCCGGGCTGAAAGAGGCATTGTTGAAATACACCCATGACCGGCCCCCGCAGCGAATTCTGATGTTGAGCCTGCCCTGTCCTTTGAGATGCATAATCAAGCGGGCTGTTTGACCCGTGCGGCCGGGATCGACCGACATAAACAGCCGCGCCGCGCAGCCATTTCCCGGTTGCGCCGGCTGCCGGATGCGCAGGGAAGTGGCGCCGTCGTGTGCATCCCGCGTATGGCGTTCCAAGGTTACCGATTCGCCGCATTTATCGACGCGCAGCACATTGGACTCAAAAGTCAACGTGTCCTCGCCGCCCGCCGGGTTGCCGGATCTTTTGTTTCCGTCCAAAGCCCGACTACCTCGTGCAAAGGTAAACGGTCCGAGGTGAAACGATGCAAGCAGCGGCAGGTGATCTGAATAGCCTTCGCCGACATGGTAGCGGCGGCTGCCCCTGAATCGCATTTGCCACCGCAACGGCTCCCCGCCAACCAGCAGGCGCCCCTGCCAGGTGAAGGGCGAGAAGCTGTTGTCGACATAGGATATTGCGGTCGAATCGTACAGCGTACGCGGCAGCAGAAAGTGGTCGGGCGTCTGCCTGCGTCCCTTATATCGGTGGCTCATGCGGCGTGCTGTCGGCAACTCAAGCCAGGGGTTGTAGTGATACCTTCCGTCAAGGCTGGGCAGTTCCCGCTCGGTAACATAATCAACAGCCGCTCCGGGAGCCGATTCAACGGTGCGGATTACATGATTGATGCCGGTTTTGTGTTGCGTATCATCAAGCTGCGCGGAACGTACTAGTGCACACTCGTTATAATCTTCATTGAGATCGCCGGCAATCAGGTATTCGACGGCGGCGGGCAATTGTTCCAGTCGATGTGCCAGAACGGTTGCCGCGGCCACCCGGTGCGACTCGGGATTGCGCTTTGACGGCCAGTGATTGACGAATACTTTGAGTCGATGCTCCTTGATATGCAGATCGGCCTCGAGAATATTGCGGGTGTGATACGCGCCCATTTTCGGGACGCCGAATGTCTGTACCGATGCGATCTCGAATCTGGACAGCAGTGCGGGGCACGTGACGGTTGGATGCGGAGTGTCCGCCAGTGCGCTGAATGGATATGGCGACGAAAGCGTGCCGTTGAGTGTGCGAAGGGCGCGTGCGTTCTCCACCTCCGCAAGCAATACGACATCGGCATCGGCGGCATTGATGACTTTTGCGATATTGCCGACTTTGGTGTCGTGATTCGTTTTTGTCCAGTCGAACCGTCCGGGAACATATTCAGGATATTCGCTGCCGTCGTGTATGAAATCAAACAGGTTTTCTACATTATAGGCCATCACCGTAAAGGTATCGACCGGGAGACCTTCACGCGATCGGCGCGTACCGGGCGTGCCGTCACCTTTGCGGCAGGCCGCACCGATGATCACCAGCCCGACCGGCAGCAGCATCGTACTGATTCGACGATAGTTCATCCTGCGCGGTTTCCTTGGATGGGTCTGTTGTCGAAAGAGAGTAATAAATACACGATGTGCCGCACAGCATCAAGATTGGTTAAATTGAACTGTGTTGCCCGGAACATATATATTTCCTGATAACAGGTGGAATCTTCTTCATAACCTCCGGCAAAACTATGCATATCATCTACCGGATATTCGTGTCGGCGCTTCTGGCTGCGGTTGTATCGCTTGACGGCGGGCGGTTGATCGGTGAAAACAGCTCCCCGCAACTTGACTGGGCCGGCACCAAAGCGCTGCGTGAGGGCGAATATGAACAGGCCCTGGCCGAAGTGCTGCGGGATACCGTCGACGTCGATACGCTCTTTCGCTTCTTTAAGCTCGGGCTCATTCATTCCCGCCTCGAGGACGACGACAAAGCCCTGCTTTACCTGCGACTGGCAGCAAAGGATTCCCTGCTTTCGCCCTTTGCCTATGAGCTGATCGGCGATGTTTCCGCACGGCAGGGACAACCGGCCAATGCTATCCACGCCTACCGGGTTGCGTTGGACGCTCCCATTCCGCTGCGTTTTCAGCAGCGGCTCAACAACAAGATGTTTGCGGCGCTCAAGCAGGACTCTACCGTGGCCGCGCAGATATCCTGGTTTCAACAGGCGGCCGCAAGCCCCGAGATCACCGACGAGACCTGGGTGCCCGAGCTGTTCGATACGCTGTTGCGACAGCGGCGCTGGTCGACGGCAGACAGCATTCTGGGCCTGTACCTCGCTGATGCCGGAGCCGACGGATATTGTAAAATTTGCACCCGATTTCTCGACCGGCCGGTCCCCGATTCGCTCCTGTCAACGTCTACACTGTATCTGCTCTCACGCATGATGTCGCGGTGCAATAAACTCGACCAGTCAAGCGACTGGCTCCACATGGCGCTCGATCGAGCCGACTTTGCCGCCGTTGTAGACCAAAAGGATTACCTGCGCCATCGGGCGCATCTCAATTACCTGCTGGGCAATTATAAAAAGGCCGTTGCCTGGTTCAAGAAGTACCATGCCGCCTACGGACTTACGCCCGGCAACGTGCTGACACTGGCCCGGACCTGGCGAAAACTGGGGCGGCGCTCCAAGGCCGCCTACTGGTACGACAAGCATATCAGCGCGTTTCCGCATCATTCCAAAACGCACGATATCATCTGGTACCGTGCCTGGCAAAGGGAAGATGCGGGTAACTACGCGCAGGCCAATGTCTATTTCAAAAAACTGTTCACCCGTTATCGCCGCGGGGCAAAGGCCGGGCCATCGTACATCCGGTTCGGACTGAACCAGTACAAAATGGGCAGGTACGATTCGGCAGCCGTCACCTTTGCGCATTTCGAGCGTAAATATGCGACATCTTCCTATGTCAATTGCGCCCGTTTCTGGCTGGCAAAATCGCTTATTGCACAAAAAAAACTCACGGCGGCCAAAGCGAAGCTGCGCGAAATCTGTACACTTGATCCTGCAGACTATTATGCACACCGGGCCAGAGAGCGGCTTTCCATTTTGGGCGAAGAGCCGCCGGTCGTCTTTTATGATTCAACCTTTACCATTGCGCATACCCGCTCCTGGATGGATTCCGTCTCGGGCGGCTCGCGCAAAGAGTTGAGTTCTGCAGACAGTCAGGCTTACCGGCTGGGGACGATTCTGGCCGTCTGTGGGCTGGTTGAGCATGCCGAATATTATCTCAGGCATCTGGAAACCGATTTCCCGCAAAATCTGATGATGCAGTTTGATCTGGCCGCACTGTACAAAATCTGCATCGAACCAACGCTGTCATACCGGGTGGCGCGCCGGCTGGACTGGCGTATTGCCGAGAAGTATCGTGGGGTGTTGCCGCT
>WJLW01000043.1 GCA_014728295.1 Chitinivibrionales bacterium
GACTATTAGCACCCTGTTGTTTCCCGCGGCAATATTGTGGCTCCAGCTTAAGGTAGAGGTGTTGGCGTTTGCACCGTCATCGCTGCTTGAATTTAAGCTGATTGCTGCGAGAGCCGGACTAATTAAACCGCCCCACGCCAACGCCCCCACCAGCGCCCAGCGCACAATCAAACGGGAGCTATTCAGTTTCGCAATCCTCAAAAAGTTTCCGGCCTTCAGATTCAGTTGCGGTCAAAATGGTATGTGTCAATGCTATTTAAAGCAATTACGAGCGCGCACGGCAAGCCCGTCATATATATAGTTGTACACGACATTTGCGTATAGTGCAAGGGGTTTTTGCTAACGCTTTTTGTATCAGGTGGTTACAGAGGAGGTGATGTTGAGTGCAGAGTGCGGAGTGCAGAGTGTAGACCCGGAGAAGAGCAATTGATAATTGTCAATTTGAAGATGCGTGGGAACCGGGTTGGGGGCGAGGTGAATATCAGAGAGGGCGAAGCAATGCATTTTTTCTTTTGGGCCTCGTACAAGAGACGGCGTGTTTGTAACACCGGATATCATCCACCACATCTTCGAGCTTCTTAGATGCGGCATGGCCTTCTCTTCCTGCCCTGAAGGGGGCTGCATAACCATAGCAAGCGGTTTCCTACCCCGTGTGCGCGCGATTCGCTAAAAAATCCGTTCCCTGCCCTGAAGGGGCTGAAGAACCATTGGCGCAGAGGCTGCATATTCCTCGCAAAAAGCTTCTATTGCGCGGCCGCGGTTCGTTTTGTCGATTTTTTTGTTCTTTGCATTTCCGCGGCAAATGTGCTATATTTCAGCCATAAGTTACAACCAGAGGCATTAATGCCAATATAGCGCAAGCCGGGTCGAAGGAGACCATACATGATTACCGCAAAAATGAAAACCGATTTATCAACAATCGTCGAAAAATTGCCGGAAGAAAAAGCAGCCGAACTTTATGATTTTGCCAGGTTTCTTGATGAGCATTACTCAAAAAATATCCCATCATCAGCGGATGAAAATGCTTTACTTATGCAGCAGGAATCGCTTGCGAAAATATGGGACTCTCCTCAAGAGGATATATATGAATTAAAAACGGGGCGACATTGTTATTCTGCCGTTTCCCTTTGTTGCCCGCAAGGGTATCCGCCTGAAAGCCCGTCCGGCGCTGATTCTTTCCGATCATTCTATAGATCGACGGTTCGATGATATCATTCTGGCGGGAATTACTTCTCAGAGAATCAGCGATATTAAACCAACGGAATATTTGGTCTCTGAAGAAAATGATGGGTTCAAAAAAACAGGCCTGGCAAAAAGCTCAGTGGTGCGCTGTGAATATGTCATGACTATTCCATCACGATTAATTGCCAGAAAAATCGGGATATTGCCTGAAAATTTCTTGAAAGAAGTTGACGGCAGGTTGAAAATCAGTCTTGGGTTGCCATAAACATAGCTACCGGCAACACCACATTAATCGCATGCAGCACCAGGAGCATTTACTATTTCGACAGCCGTGACACCGAGGCGCGGTCCGGATTATACCGGAACAGGCGTCATATTCTTCGAAAGCGAAACGTTTTTTGCCTACGAAAACGCGGTTGATTCATTGCTCTGGTGTATCATTCGCTGGCCCGACCCCCTCGAGCTCATCCGCACAACACTGATTTAATCCCTGCGGTGGAATCGTAAGCGATCTATCTGCGTTTGATATATTCTTTTCCTTACGGGCCGGGGTATTGGGAAAATAATCGTTTCGACGCCGGGACCGTCGAAACGGCGTAATCGTAATGCAGGCCAGGGTACTGTCCGACCATTGGCGGTACGCGCTTGCCGGCGTTCGAAGTTTCTTGGCCGGGATCCCGAATAGTAGATTTATATTGCTCTTGTATTTCTCACCTCAGCAACACACACAGCATGCGCCCAAAAATTTCACCGGTCGTCATTCATGTAATAAAGCATATCATTGAGTGCATTGACAATGGACAAATACCTGTTCGCGCACACCTCTCACCAATCAAGCAATTTGCTTCACAGCTTGACGTATCCAAGAATACCGTAAGCAAAGCCTACCGGTTGCTGCAGCACAACGGCATCATCTCTACCGCACAGGGGCGCAAGACGACCCTCGTGTCAACCGATACGAGCGGCATCAAGCAGGTGCTCGAACAGAATACGCTTCATCGCATGCCCCAGCCGTTCACCGAATTGGCGTGGCAGAAGCTCTACCGGGTTCTGCTCGAAAAAATTCACCAGGGGGTGTATGCTCCGGGAACTCCCCTCCCCTCGCTGAAGGAGCTTGAAACCCAATACCATACAACCTATCGCACCCTTGCCCGGGCATTGCATGAACTGGAGCAAAATAATTTACTCGTGCGGCACAAGAAGACCTTTTCCGTCAAGCATATTCAGGTCGCCCGGCCGCAGGCGAAGATAGTCTTCCTGACGATCGGCAATCCCAAAGGCGGGCTGCGCCTGTATGGACCGTCCGAGGAGATACATCGCCACCTCGAGCTGATTTGTTCACAGCGTAACCTTACGCTCATCTCCTTGACACATGACTATTACCAGAGTGAATTCTTCTATTGGGGACCGTCGGAAGGAAAGCATTTCAGCTTATTCCAGGATGATTCGGTCATCGGTTATTTCTTTCTGGCAAGTACGTTTCGGCAAGATGCGCATCGACCTGTTCTGCAGGATTTGTGCAATCAGCAAAAGCCGGTCGCTATACTCGATCTGGTGGGAAACTGGCGCTACGAGCCGGCTGAGAATAAACCGAATGTGCATCTGTTCTCGGCGATGATTACCACACAGCCCGGCAGGCATGTGGGCAGACATCTGCTTTCGCTGGGCCATAGCAACCTCGCCTACATCTCACCATTTCACCAATCGGCCTGGTCGCGGCGACGACTTGATGGATTAGCCGCAATTTATAAGGAAGCGGGAATTGATCACGCCCTGCATCCCTGCACCCTCGATCGCCCCCCGGTCATCTACCGGTACTACGAAGATCACGCCGAGCGCCAGTGTCCAATAGATGACCTGGTTGACTTTTACGAATCGTGGCGAAAGCAGCGTCCTCAAGACTTCGTAGCACTGATCGACCCGCTTTTCGATTATCAGCTTCCCCACATTATTATTCCCCGTGCAGAATTTTATCGAGCGCTACGCAAGCTTTTCGATCAGGCGCTTGCCTGCCGCCACGTTTCCGCATGGGTCTGCGCCAATGACGATGTGGCCGTTGCGGCGGCGTCCTACCTGCGGACAAAACGCATTGCGGTTCCCGATCGCATAGCGCTCATCGGATTTGACGATACGCTCGATGCTGTGCGCAACAAAATAGCCAGCTACAATTTCAATTTGTCAAGGGTCGTCAACCTGCTGGTACAAACGCTCATTTCCAATCCGATATCGGCCGGATATGCAAAAAGCAATGCCCTCGACATCGAGGGCATTATTATCAACCGGATGACCCTGGCCACACGCCGGTAGCACTATCAGAAGCGAGCAAGCATTTTGCGTTCGACCGTCCCGCGATGCTCGACCTGTACGATGCCGGCCTGCGAAGGGGCCGAACGCTTGCCGGAAATCGTGATGTCCCGCGTGCCTGCTGCAAGCATCCGTGTCGCAATCATTTTCTCGTCAACCGAGAAAAGCGATACGCGCGCCGACACGCCGAGGGGTCGGGAAAATGCGACGTGAACAGCATTGTTTCGGCTTGACACTGTGTAGGATGAGTTCTGACGCATAGCCGGATGTGATTTGGCAGCCGTGGCCGCGGCGCCGGTCAGGACGTAGGGATCAATCACGTAGTGTTTGAGAATCGGACAACTGCGCCCGGAAAAGGTCAGGTGCAGCAAATGATCGCTGGATTGAAAAAAGCTGGGATCGGCATCTTCGCAAGCGTCGCCGTTACGTTCATGGCGTTCGCGGCATTTCAGCACTTCTGAGCCTTTGCTGGTCGGATCCCGGCTGATGAACACGGAAATGTATTGACGCCCGCTACCGCCGCTGGTAGCCCGGGCAAACCAGCCTTCAGCGCCGCCGCCGTCAGCGTCGAGTCCGATTGCGGCAACACCGGTACCGGCCCATTTGCCGCCGAGGTCGCTCCAGGTTTGCCCCCCGTCGGTCGTGCGATGCGTATTGCCGTTGCGGGTAACCATCGTAATTTTCTTGCGATCGTTCATGCTATTTCCGTATCGAGAATCATTTCGCAAAATTGGTCCGGTGCTTTCGGCGCACGATATTCGCATACCCATCGAAAAAACAGCTCGTTTCACCGGTTTCAGCGATGAGAAAATCAGGCAGATAGTGGCGGCCCGCAAAAAATGAAATACACATAATTCCACCCCCCTTTGCAGGCCATTTCAGGTTTGACCACCCAGGGTGAACATTTCAAACACGGCAATACTGCCACAAGAATTAAATAGACACACTCACAATCCTGCAATCCACTATATCACACACCGATGTCATAAAAAAGCCTTATCTCAGGTATTTAAATTGGGCTATCTTGTTTTAGCAGACAACCATAAATCCGGTATTCTACTGTTTCATTATCTTCATCAGAAGGAGGCGTTTATGCCTTTGCTATTAGTTGCTTCTTTGCTAGCAGGATTGCTTTGCATCGCGCCAACCGAGGCGCGTATTGGTACCATGGGACATAAAGGGCGGGTCCAGGCCATAGTTGATGAGCATATTATCCCACCTCCGACCTTTTCTTATAATCACGAGGGAACCATGTGCGTGCTCAATAACGGTCAACTCCTGAACACCTGGCAATCGAGTCATGAAGAGGGATCTCAATTTGGTTTTGCGATGATGAGCAGGTTTGATGGAGATAAGTGGCTGGAATATCCCCGCAAGGCGGATGCGAGAGACAACAACTTCACGCCGGTACCCTATCAGCCCAAAAATGTAGCGAATGCACCTTTGCTGCTGTTTTTGCATATCAACGGCGAACCGGTGAATTGGAAGACGCACATAAAAACATCCCGTGACAACGGCTGGACGTGGACGGATCCGGTACAGGCGCCGACATCTTCAAATTCATGGCTTGACAAACAAAGCGGTCGCTTGAATGCCTGCGACTATACCCTCCCCACCGAATTGCCGGACGGCACGCTGCTCTGCCCCACCACTGCCGGCCAGCAAAGCCGCGACATGAGCCCGTATATTACCGTGATTCCGCCAGGATATTACTCGGGTTCGCAACTCGGAGGGGCAAATTGGGATATTATTACTCCCAATTGGGCCGGCTGGAGATATGCACACGGAGGCCCGATTTTGCCTTTTAATAATTATACCAGGTTCAGGTTTCTTGCCTGGAAAAACGTTCAGAGCCATGGCGGATGCTGGGCTGATAAAAACGGACAACAGTGGTCGTGGGGAAGTTGGTCGGACAGACCTGCAAATGTCGGCGGCCACATACATGCTATCCCGCTTGACATCGAGGGCGGGCCGCTTAAAGGATGGTATGTTGCACTTGGCGACGGCAGCGGACGCGGATCCTTCGATGTTTCGATAAGCAATGACGGCGACAACTGGCAAACGATTTTAAATCTTGGCGACAAATCCGGCAAACCCGGTCACTCCGAACTGGCCGGACAGGGTATTGTACAAACGCCCGATCGTAAAGTGCACGTCACTTCGGCAGGACGCGGCGGGTTTTATGTCTGGCACGTTGTGCTCGATCCCGATATCCTGATAAACAATTCACCGCGAAACAACAGCGGTTTCATAGGATTCTGCGGCGGCGCACGCGAAGCTGCTGAGGCATCGGATGCTGCCGAAGGCGTTTCTTTTTCGGTCGTTCGCAACGGCGGCAGCAAGGGAAGTGCATCCGTCAAGTACAGCACTATTGACGGAGAAGCCAAAGCAGGAAGCGATTTCGAGTCCGTATCGGGGACACTCACCTGGAGTGACGGCGATGATTCGCCCAAGTCTGTCTACATTCCGATTATTGACGATAGCGATGTCGAAGGCTACGAGCAGTTTCATGTTGCACTCTACGACGCGTCGGGGGCGGACCTCGGTTCGGTTGATACTATGGAAATCAACCTGTCGGATTGTAATGTCGTGACCCACGGGAAAGGTTGTGACTCCCCCGACGCCGGCGTAGCAACGCTGACACACCAGGAATTTTTTTCGTATGAAGATGCAATTGACGATACGGTCTGGGTCATCATAGACCGTCCGCAATGGGACAATAAAAAGGGCGTGATTACCGTTAGCTATGAAACTTCAGACGGCTCGGCAAAAGCCGGAGAGGATTACCGGGCAACCTCGGGTTCGGTAACCTGGAAAATGGTCACGGCAGACCGGGCGCAAAGCGGTCCCAAGAATATCGGCATTCCCCTTATTGACGACTCGAACACCGAGGGCAATGAGTCATTCAATTTTTCCATCACCAATGTCACCGGCGGTGCAATTATCGGCACGCGCAACACCGCAGCAGTCACCATCGTCGACAACGAAGCGGGCGGCGCAACTATTGGCTCTGTATCAAGCAGAGCGCACAACGCAGCTCATCGCGCAATTCACACTCGGCTTATTGGTGAAAAACTGGTTGTTACTTCGCTGGAACCAATGCAGGGACAATTCAGCATATCACTCATTGATGCCCGCGGTAAAACCATTGCGCGTTCGATACGAAATGTCTCTACGCTCGCACAACTGAACCATGCATTTTCGCTAGAACAGTTTCCCGCCGGTATTTTGTATGCACGTGTCAAAGCGACGGCAAATGGTTTTGATGCAATTTCGAAGGTGATCAGAAAATAAGCAAAGGATCTTTCCAGACCTTTTTGTCACACACTAGGCTAAACCGGCTTCGCCGGAGAGGTCAGACGTCAGCCGTCAGAGGTCAGCCGGAATCGATCTTGACATATTGCGAAAAACATACGCAAAAATCGTAGAAGTTACCAACTGAGAGTCTAATTCGCAGCAAATGCGGATTAGACTTTTATTTTACGGGAAGAAAGCGCCTCTTGGGTTTGCAGGCCATGTTGCTCAGGCTAATATCGCACTTCATGACTATTGCGACAGCTTTGCTGTTCTGCGCAAGACCCAGGCGTCCGCTTTGTGGGAGGCGGTGAATGAGCGGGTGAACTTCGATGCCAGGCACTTCAAGCCGGGAACATCTGTAGCAAAAGTCAAATCGGGCGAGGGATGTTTAGGCGCAGGTTTGTGGTGCGACAGGCAAAAGTAACGGCTTGCGGCGTGTTGCAAGCTGTTACTCGACTCCGGGCACCGACTTTCCGAACTCAGGAAGTCGATACCGGCGTGTGCGTGGCGACAAAGTATGCAGAATGGGCCGCAATACTTTTTGCCTACCGTTGCAGCCGCAAAACGGGTGCAGAAATCGACGTTCCTTCCGCAAATTTCACCTTGACGAAAACAACCCCGGCGATACGCTGCAATCTTAATACCTTCGCGGCAACTGCGTTGACGTTTTTCATCGAGGAGATTAGGGCCCCATCGGCACGGTAAACGGAAATTTCCCGCATGGGAGTACTGCTTGACAGGTGCGTACCTGCAAGGCAGATCCGGTGGTCCGCCGTGCGCAGATTGATCGGCGCGTGTGCAGGCGCAGGGGAACAGGAATCGCCCAGCCAGCATTCCTCCTGGAAATTCGTCTCTGTACCAACATGCAGGGCAGCAAAAAAGACCCCCTGGTGATTATTTTGCGTTGTATCCAGCGTTGAAACCAGCGGGATATAGGCTGAATCTTTAAGATTGATTCCCAGTATCTGTTCTATTTTGTTTGATGGCATCAAGATCGGAATGCTCGAGTGAGGAAATTTGCGCACAATTCTGCGACAACCGACACCATAATAAGGATGTGTCGACCACTCGCAGTGGGTCCACTCAGAACCGCTGGGCAATCCCGTATCTGCCGCCAAGTTGGGAAGAGGTATCCGGTATCTCTTAACTATGCGGTTCTCATCATTGAGAAGAATGATGTACTCATGAAAATCCCAGCCCTCATCGGGTGTGCAGTTTGTCAACCCATTATCGACATAATTCGACGGTGAATACCCGAAATCCAGCAGCATCAGAACGTTTTGATGCACACGGCTCTGTGACATCGATGGATTACATACCTGTAATGGAATAGTAGTATCCGATCCGGAAGGGGCCTGGCAGGTGACATTGTGTAGTGCTACGGGCGGTTCATCGGCAGGGATTGCAATATCCTTGATATGAGCGCTGCTGTAATATTCCCCGGAGCCAAGATATTTTCCTTCATACGAAACGCCACCATAGTAGGCGCCCCCGCGAAAAATCGTATCGATAGCACCGGGGGTTCTATCGTCAAAAGAGCGCGCCAGCATATAGCCGCAGCCGTCCCAGGCATATTTATTTGTGTACTGATCGCTGCTGCATTCAGCCCAGATTACCCTGATTTCGGCGGAGCTCTGCAGAAAACGCGGTGTCCAGCCTTTGCCGGAAGGCGAAACCTGAATCGGTACGGCATCTTCACGTGCTTCAACGATCCAGGCAGTGCTTGGAGTGAAATCTTTTCCGTCGGCCATGCTGCCCGATTGAAACGCTATCCACTTGCCGTCCGGAGACATCGACAGGTTTGACGCCTCATCGACTGCAGCAATATGGCGAATGACCGGCGTCGGTTCTGTATAGTCGACAAAGAAAAGCTTGTTCTCCTCATTGCTGAATGCAAATGCCACATCATCGGTTCCAAAGAAGTCAGAAACTTCCGGCTTTTGCGCAAAACGAACATTCAATTCAGCACAGACTGAAGCAGCAAGTGCTGCCATCATGACGATGGCAGCACCGCATGCCTGATATTTTCCTGGCATGATGGTCTTTCTGATCAAAACGTTGAAAATGAAATCAAACGGGCTACCGAACAAGCACATTTTGCACAATGCGATTACCGGCGGCGGCAATATGCAACGAATAGACTCCCATCGGAAGCGAACTGAGCGACAGAGTAACATTACCTCCCCTGCCCTGCTGCTTGATAACAGTTCGCCCGTTGAGTGAATTGAGGCTGATAGTCGAATTCACATCCTGTTTCAAATTGATTGACAGGTTGTTGCCATTCTGGAATATCGCAGCCATGCGGCTTTGAGGTGGAGCAGTAATATCCTCCTTCGCACTGGTAGCAGTTCCCGATGCATCTATCAGGTAATAGAATGGGTAAGCTTTGTCGTAGTCACATAGCACTCCCCAGAGCAAAGGATTGGCGTCAAAATCCCAGGCATCACCCTGCCAGGCGCAAAAGGATCCGGACAGCTCGTATTTGATCGATATCAGCCAATCACCGGAAGGTAGAGTCAGTCCTTTTTGACCTAATTGAGACATCCGGATTCCTTCTTCATCCTCGGGCCAATAGACAGGGCTATCCCAGGCCGCACCTGCTTCGGTATGTTTCGTGCCCGGCCCAAGCAGAAAATCTCCTATTTCTGAAGGATCGTGTGATTGTGCGATCGGGGCCCTGCGTGTTCGGTTGAGAAATCCAACGAACAAATCTTTTTTAACATTTGCACCCATGATATATTTCAGCTCAACCATATCCCCTACCTGGGCGTATACCGGTTGAAACTGCTGGGCAGGCAAGACCGGTTTAACTTCGAGATTGCCTATATTTTCCGGCGATGGCTCGATACAAATATGAACCCGGTGACTGGAATTATAATCTTTAACCCAAGTACAATTGTCCTGTGCTGAAGCCTGCGTTGGAAAAAGAATAAAGAAAACAAGAGCAGAAATGCTCAGGAAGGAAACAAGTTTCATGTGATACCCCTATTGCTAATGTTTTTTGCTGGATTGCTTCTTTGCTGAAAATGCTGAAACTCAGGTGATGTAAATAGCTGCAATCAGATGTACTGGCTCCCCCTTTCGATCATTTAGTTGTTTAAATTGCGCGTTGAACTACATCTTTTGCTGCAGACTCGAGATAAGCACAAAGCAGACCAATATCGACGGAATCAAAGCTACGTTGCAGGAGTAAACCTTTTTGCCGAAGGGTAGCTCTGAATCGGCAGTGTTATCGTATAAGATATCATATAAATAGCCCAATATGTCAAATTAGTATGCATTATGGTAGATTTTGAGAAATTAATATGTGCTAACAGGAGTATTCTTACTATAAATTGATGACATATTTAGCGCCGAATCAACTCTCCATGGGACAAACGGCTTGCCGTGATTATGATCCTCGGTGAACAGACAGAGCTGCTAGCTTTTCTTTCAATTCGCCCGGCAACGAGATTTTTTTTCCGGAGGAGGCGTCGAGACTTACATGCACAGTCCGGGCCGTGCCCGCCAGGTCCATTCCCTTTTGTATATCGTACGCCATGCTAAACGAGCTGTCACCGATACGGATGCACGACAGCGCAATGTCGATCTCATCGCCGACAAAGAGCTGGTGCTTGTAATCGGCTTCGGCATGGACAATCGGCAATACATAATCACCACGCTTTAGCCCTTCTCCGATTCCGTGCCCGATCGAATCCAGGTACTCTTCCCAGCAATCGTGTATAAAATAGAATTGACGGGCAAAGAAGATACGATTCGCCGCGTCCACGTCGTAGATGCGGATTTTGCGCTTTGTTCTAAACATAGAGGCATTCCTTATCTCTTGAAAACAACCTGCGCCTCATCGGCCTTGGCAATGTCCGAGAGAAATTCCCTGATCTCGCCATACGCGTCGGGCTCAATTGTTTCGGGAAAATCGAAGTGCGCTTTGCGCCGGTAGGTGATGCCCTCGGCGCTCTTTTCAAATGTCAGCGCATACTCGCCGTATTTGTTGACAAGGGCCACATCTTCGGGGACGCCGGCTACCTTCCATGATTGCGGTATGTCAATAAGGCCTTCGGTATCGAACTCACCGACGGCAAACCAGGTACGATGCATATCGATGGGATAGGCGCGTGTAGCCTCGGAGGGATAATGCTTGCCGGTGACGGCTTCCGACATTTTAATGGGAAATATAACGGTGGGGCCCGCGATGGTGCCGGCTTTGCTGGATGAAAAGGAATAATAATATGCGACCGTGTCATTGAGCGTGTCAAGGTAGTCGAAGTCAAGAGAATCGATTACTGCGTTGGGATAATCGTCGGACAGCGATTGCTGCATATTCTGTTTCTGTTCTTTGGCGGATTTAAAGCGATAGTTGGAACGGAACCGGGATGCAAATATATTGGTGCGAATAGCTCTGACCTCGCTGGTCAAACCGCCCTCCCGGGTCAGCCTGGTATGCACCGATCTGGTAATGGCCCGTTTTTGCTTATCATCGACCGGCAAATGTGTCAGTTCGTCGTTATCCTCCGTTATCTCCAGCGCCAGCGCGCCCTGATCCATCCAGGGCAGGTTGCCGACCGCGAGATTGTTGTCGGTTAAATCAAGATAGCCGGTTGCAGAATCTATGGAATATGACAATATGCAGTGATTGAAATTAGGCCCGATATAGCCGGGACGACTCGAATTGCCGTCGCGCGTATTGACCAGCACGAGCGAACTCGAGATGCCGGACCGGTCGAGCAGCGCTTTGCCCAGCGACGACATGTCCTTGCAGTCACCGATGCGCGTGGCCAGCGTCTCTTTTGACGACTGCGGAATCCATCCGGATTGACGGAAGGGAACGTAGCTGTATCGGATGTTTGAAGTGATGTACTCATGCACCCGGGCCACCTTTTCAAAATCATCGTTGACACCGGCAAACAGCGAATCGGCAAGGCGTTGCAGCTCGGTTGTTTCGCTTATTTTGTTTTCGGTAAGATTTCGATACCAGGTAACGATGTCACTCCAGTCGGCAATCGTAGAATACACAAGCCGGTCTTCCCCGGGCGGCTGAATGACGCTGTAACTTTCGTGCGGCGGCATTTTGTAGGGCGAACGTGAAAATGCCGTAATGATCAGGTCGTTAACCTTCTTCTTCGATACAGCGATCGCATCTCCGTGAATATGATAGGGAATCGTATCGGTGTGCGGCGTGACCAGGCGCACGAGTTGCGTGTGCGTCGGATAGCCCAGGCTGAAGTCGACTTCACCCCAGACATGACGGGCCATGCCGCCGCGATAGTAATTCGCAATTGTCCAGCTCAGATAGATACAGTCGCCCGGCTCGAGCGATTTGAAAACGACGTTACCGCGATGCGTATCGGCCGGGATCTCTTTGCCGTTTGCTTTGCGCGTGTACGACTTGTTGATAGAGGCGGTTTGATAAACGCCGTTTATGGAAACCCGGTACTCTTTCCAGTTGTCAATTGCTTTCTGAGTCGGCAGGTAGACGGCAAGCATACGCCGTTCCCGGCTGCACCTGCTCGGATAAAGATATACATCCTTGACATAGCCGATAATCGCGCCTTCCTCATAGGTGCGATCGTCCCAGGTCTGCGCGACCTCAATCAGCGAATCCAGGTCGGGCAGCACAAGCAGCTTGTCGATCGGCCGTTTGGCCTCAAGCTCGTAAAGCTGGTCCCAGGCATTGAAATTGAAATACTCATAGTCAATGGAGCGCCTCAGCGTCTGCCGGGCTGCTTCTTTTTGCCCCCGGGATGTCAGAATGCTTGCCTTGAGATTGAGGTAAGCGGATGCGGTCGGCATGATTTTCAATGCTTCGTCGATATAGTCGAGGGCCCGGTCAAATTGCTTATTCTGTAATGTCAATTTGGCGAGAATGAAATAGTATGCAGGATGATCAGGATTGTACTGCAGGCAGCGCTCCAGTGTCTTATACGCTTTTGGGGTTTTTCCCATGCGCAAATAAATATCTGCAAGCTGATTGTACGCCCAGGTGTTGGTATGGTAGTGCGCAATCAGTTTTTTAAGCATCTTCTCCGTCTTCTTTGCCGCACCCATGGCCGCGTAAAGATTGGCCAGTACCGAAGTTACCGTGCTGTTGCCAAGATGCATTTCCTCCAGCTTTGCGGCGACAGCCAGAGCTTCCGCCTGATTCTCGGTTTCTACATAATGGGCGAAAAGGGCCAGCAGTGCCTCGGCATAGTCGTGGAACAACGGCGGAGAATTTTCAATAAATTCGGCTACATCCCGTGTGCTTGACTGATCCATCTTGGAGCTCAACTCGTTCGACCAGGCTTTATAATTTAGCTCACACAAGTTATACGCCGATTTCTGCGCCGCCTTGCTCTGCGTGTACTTGAGCCCGCGCACGAGTGCTTCACCGTACATCTGCTGCAGTATCGAACTCTGCGGATGCTTTTTTACATATGCCGCAGCAAACGCCTGGCCTTTGTCCGTCAACTCATTAATATTGAAATAATTCATCAGCAGGAGCGCTTTTTCGATATCGTCGGCATTTTTTTGCAGCGCAGAACGCAGGTAAGACTCAACCCGGTTCACAAGCGGCGTCTGCATCGACTGGTCGTAGGTAATTCCTGCTTGTGCGTTGCTTACCGTCTCATGGTCGAAAGAAATGCCGTCAGGCTTTTCGCCCTGCATACCCAAAATGCGCAGCAGGAAATTGGATTGCCGGTCCTCATGACCTAATTTGATCAGCAGACTGTTGGCTCCTCTGCGCAGCGTGATCTCCTGCATATAGACATCAGTGCCCGTATTGCGGAATATCGAATCGGCAAGCGCCACATCGCCGTTGACGAAAACTTTGAACGCGCCCGACGCACCGAATCCCAGTTTCACTTTACGACGGGCATCGCTGATTATTGACGTATAATAGTAAAGAACTGCATTGTGCACGTCATAATTCTTCCCGGTAAACAGCCAGGCATTGGCGCGCTTGTTTTTGCCGGCAAACCATGACACCGTCGCGCCGTTTTTGCCGCTATAGCTGGTGTCAAAGTTGAGACGCTGTTCGGGTGGATACTTCTTTTTGTATCCGGAGCCCGAGATATTATCGAACGGCCCAATCATCATCCAGGTACGCGGAATATGCAATTCGTCAAGCAATGCGCGTGCTTTGCGGATTTTGCCGTCATTGACATAGCGCTGTGCCAGGGCTGAGTAAAAGGGCCCGTTGGTCAAGGCCGGCGCGTCGGTCAGGTGTTCGAGGACATCATATCCGTTGCTGACGGTATGCCCGCCCCACGACCTGCTGAATGCAAGTGCGTGCAACCACATGGCATGCAGCAGCAGCGTGTCGTTATCGGCCTGAAAACTTTTGAATGTCGCCTGCATGGCGGCGTGCCGGTTGCCCAGAAAGTCCTGCGTAAGCGCCAGACCGCGCCAGGCTTGCGCAACTTTATCATTTTCCTCCTGTTGCGTATTTTTTGCGAACGCTTTTTGAGCTTCGAGCGGCTTATTGTCGATAAGCAGGTTCCAGGCTTCCCCATTCGATATTTCTGCAGCACGCACGGCGCCGGCACAAAGCATACACAATGCCGTGCGAAAAAAAAATAGCGATAACTTCATGAATATCCTTTCAAGCATTCTGTCAATCAGCGTTATTCCCGCTAAAGCATGCTAAAAATATACATCCCGAAAGATAGGCGACAGGTCGGCAACTGTCAGCGTTCCTGGCTCATGCCTTCAAGGGACTGCTGCAACTTCTCGACCTCTTCTTGGACCGTCTCGATGCGCGATTGGAGATATTCATCTTTTATGCGCAGTTTTTGCAGCTCGAGCCGTTCTTTGCGAATCTGCTGTGCAGTAC
Organism: Chitinivibrionales bacterium; assembly: GCA_014728295.1. Lineage (GTDB taxonomy): Bacteria > Fibrobacterota > Chitinivibrionia > Chitinivibrionales > WJKA01 > WJLW01. Next base: position 14,597 of record WJLW01000043.1, read on the forward strand.
GTTTCTCACGCCCCTGATAATCGGTAATGGCCTGCAGCAGTTCACCCATATTGCGAAATTCCTTGGCATACCAGTCTTTGTCGTCACGCTTCTCCCTCGTATCCTGAGCAACTGTTTCCGCCGCGTCACTCCAGACGTCAGTGGACGTTTCCTCTTCGCCTGCAGGCTTTGCCGATGCAAGCCGGATCGGTGAAATTTTCGAGTCGAAGTGTTGATTGGTATCGATCATGGCGCTGAAGACCACAGCCAGAGCACCCCGGGCGCCTTCGGGCGGAATCAACTCTATGGCAATCGAGTTGTCGCCGCCATTTACCAGAGAGCTGATATTGGTCAGACTGTCGATCTCATTCAACGTTGCATAGCCGCTTGTATCGCTTGCCGTCAGTTTACCGTTGATGTAGAGATTATACGCACCGGAAAAGGCATAGGTAATCGAGGCGCCCGCCGGAAATCCCTGCAGAAAAATATCCTGTCGGAAGTAACAGGCGGAAGCTTGTTGAGGAGCGGCAATTACCAGGGGATCACCGAAGGGAAAAGATGGCGACTGAGCAGTCGGCGCTGTTGCCGCGGCCTGCCATCCGTCATAAGGGGGCTGAGCGGCGTTCCAGCCGGCAACGCTGTCGGTACGCACGGCCCAGGATTCATCCGACACGTAGCTAACCCCGTGATAGTAGCTTTTGCCATACATTTCCGGACTCAATTGAGCCAGGCTTTTCATAATGCGCGGGAACCATGTGCCTTCGCGCATATTTTCATCCTTCGCCAGGTTCATTGCATCTTCGTAGGCGAAGATTGACTTATCCTGCAGCTCGAATACAATATCTTCCAACTGAAATTGCAGCTCCTCCTTTTCCTCTGCGCTTAAGCTGCGCGGGATTTCGTACTCCTCTTTCAGGATTTTCTGGCTGAGTTTTTCATAGTCATTGCCGATCGTATAATTGAGCTTGGCAAAACGCTCTTTACAGATTTCGGTCCTGCTCTGGTCAATATCGAGTTCGCTCATATCCCGATAGGCTTGCAGGAAATAATCACGAGCATTGATTTTTACCGGTTCAAGGGTCTGGTTGAGCTGTTTGAGATACTGAAAGTAATGCAAGGGCCTGGCTTTTACTTCCCGGGGAATCGGGGCCTTGTGCATGACGCCGGCCGAAGCGATCAGCAGGTCGCCCGCGGCAACGTAAATTTTTGACAAACGCTCACGCGCAAGATCAAACCATTTTTGATGTTCCTGACTCAGTGAGTCAAAGCCGCTTTTGAGCTCCAGGGTCTTTTTATAGGGAACGATCGCCTGCTGCAGCAATGCGGACGTAGTCTGATAGATATCCTTTTCGCGTACCGCGGTTTTGATCGGGTCAAGCTGATCGCGTTCCTGCCGGCGCCACTCGCGGGCAAAATCCTCGTACATTTCACCAATGCGGAACGCCGCTTCAAACATTTTTTCACTCTGGTATTTGACCACGCGGGCAAATGCGGCGCTCGCATCATTCAATAATTGCATTTTGCGTTTTTGGTCTGCAAGCAGCTCATCGCCGGCTGCGTCAAATTCGATGGCCGAAAATGAGCGGTACTGCATCTGAGCACTCTGATAGGCAGCTTCAGAAGCATAATAATTGTTGCCTTTTCCTTCTGCTTCAACAAGTTGCGCGTTCTGACGTTCGGCCTGCTCGAAATAGTTGAGCGCCATCTGATCGTCATTGCGCTGCACATAGATTTTACCGATCATGAACAATGCTTCTATTGCTTTGGGATCGTTGCTGAAGCGGCGGTGAAAATTCTTGAACATGTTTTCGGCTTTGTCGTACATGGCTGCTTTGTAGTAGAATTGCGCCGAGCGCAGCAGCATAACCTTTACGTCCTTTTCTTCGGGATACTTCTCGGTATAACGCTCATTTGCTTCGGCCATCTTTTCCAGCTTACCCAGCTTTTCATAGCAGAAGCCGACATTAAACAGCGCGTCCTTTGCCTTGTTCGACTCGGGATAGTTGGCCACGAGATATTCGTAAGCTTCGGCGGCCTTATCGAATTTGTCCAGCTTTTCGTAATTGCCGGCGGCATTAAAAAGCGCGTCGGCCGCAAACTTGGAAGTTGGGTATTTGCGCACAAGCAGGTTGTACATTTTACTTGCGTTATCCAGATCTTTCAGCTTCTCATAGGATTCCGCCGCACTGAACAGGGCCACGTCACCATACTCGCTGCCGGGAAACCGCATTTCGAGGTTGAGAAATGCTTCTGCAGCTTTTGCGTGGTCCCCGGCGTCAAAAAATTGCTTGGCCAGCAAATATTTTGACTGAAGCATCAGCTTGCGCGCTTCGAATTGCTGTTCTTCGTTACGTGAACTCTGGTAGACCTTTTCAAATGACACGGCGGCCGCCTGCCAGTTTTCTTCCCCGAAGTGACACTGACCCAGCATGAATAGCGCGGTGTAGTAATTTTTATCAGCATCTTTTTTGTCAATGATTTTATTGTAAATTTCAGCCGCACTCGCATACATTTTGCGATTGAAATAAATGGCTGCTTGCGCAATCAGCACACCACCCAGAGAGCCGCCACCGGGAAACAGATTTGCATAATTCTGCACAGCCTCGATCAGCCGCACGGCATCCGGCCCCATGTCGCCGCTCTCCAGGTTGGTTTCTTCGGGGAGCAGGTTCTGCGCTATGGCAATAGCATTGCGGGCAGCCTGCTCACGTTGTGAAGTATCCGCCACAAGAGTGCGGCTGTATGCAAGGTATTCCTGATACGCGGCTTCGGGCTGCTTAAGCTTTGCCTCCAGCAGCGAGGCCAGGTTCCATCGCGCGGCAATGGCACGCGGATGTTGCGGATAGGCATCCACGACCGCACGATAATTTTTTGCCGCGGCAAAGTACTGCTGTTCATTCCCCGACTTCTCCGCCTCCCGATACGCTGCATCAGCAACGAAAAGCCCGTTGGATATGGCCATAGAATCGACCCGCTCAACGATAGTCGAGTCGCGCTTGCGTGTTTCGCGCCACCACCGGCTTGCCTTGGCGTAGCGACCGAAAAAAGCCTCTCTTTCCGAAAGCGACAGATCTTTGCGCCCCGTGGTTTCGTAAATTTTGATGAGCGCGGCCGTGGCTTGCGGCGCGGCGGAGCTCATGGGATACTCAGCCAGCAGGCGCTGTAATACGCTGACCGCCAGATCGTAGTCCTGCACCTCTTCACGCAATTCTCCAATTCGCTTGAGCACGAGCGCGGCATAGTCTTTGTTACCGATAAGCTCCAGAAATTTGACGGCGTCGTTGATACGCTCCTCTTCATCAAAGCTGATCGCGATATAGTCAATCGCCTCGCCGCGCAGCAACGGATTGACAACCTGCTTTTCCTCCATTTTGCCCGGATCAAAATCAAGCTCGACTTCCTCGATGAGATATTTGAATACCGCGATCGCTTCCTCGTATTGGTCCTGCATATAGTAGCACCAGCCCAGATTATACAGGGCCTGCACAAACTGCGGGTGATCGCGATAGAAAAGAACCTCTCTGAATGCATCTTCAGCCAGTTTATAGCCGCCATTATCCATAATTTTCGGACGCTCGAAATAGTAGCGGCCGATGTTCATATTCGCTTCGACGAAGAATTCACTTTCGGGATAGTTCTCGGTCATTTCCAGCAACACGTCATTTGCCTCATCGTAGGCGCCAATTTGCTGCAAAGCCAGAGCTTTATAAAAAAATGCGTCATCGGCCAGCTCATCCCGGGGATAGTCATATATGATACGATCGTAGACGGCGATAACGCTGTCGAGGCCCTGTTCGGGAAACTCAAGCCCTGCCGTATCTTCGCCCGAGGCCAGCATCGCCTCGTATTCGTCAAGGCGCCTGCTGAAATTTCCACTTGACTTATCGTAATACAATTCGGCCAGACGGTAAAGTATTTGCGGATTGAATTTGTTGCGGGGATAAAACTCGAGCATCGCTTCGATGTGGTCGATAAGCATGTTGCGACTTTTGAGGATGTCCTTTGCCAGTTTGTCGCGGTCTATCTCGGTAAAAAGATCAACCACCTTCCTGCCGTTGCGGGCCAGCGTGTCGGCGGTCGTATCCGTTGTTGGGCGTTGCGCCAGCGAGGTATTCATCTTGAGCAGATCCTGCTTCTTTTTCAGATACTTGAGAAACGCCCAGTCAACGTATTTGGCAGGCCCCTCATCCGAGAATGCCGACCGGCTCTCTTCATCGCCGATAAACTCCCGGATAATCGCATTGTACTCCTGCTCCAAATCACTCAACGCAGTCTTGAACGTGTCGATTGACCTATTCAACGAATCGATACGGAGCGCCGGAGTTGAGTTTTCGGACGCGGGCGCCTTTTCGTGCCTGATTGTTGCCAGTTCAAGCTGCCCCTGTGCCGTCAGGATAGAATCTTCGAGCCGGCTCTTTCGTTCTTTCAATTTCGACAGGTAGCGATGCACGGTCAGCGTGGTATAATCATCACCCTGCCGCTGCTCACGGGAGCCGCCAATGTCCTCGGCAAGCTGCCAGAAACGGGCCTGCAGATCACGGATTTTTTGCAACTGCGCCTGCGCCTCCCGCCGCAGTTGCGCATCGCCGTTGCGAATGCCCTGAAACTCCAGATTATTCCATTCCGCCGTCATTTCAGTCAAACGATTAATTTCTTCATACACCTCAAACAGCATGCGCGAACCGACGACCTGGCCATACACCGCCTGACCGGTTTGTTCGGCTTTCTCTTTTTCTCCCAGATTCAAATATGCCGTCTCGAGGATAGACATCATTTCAAAATAAAAATCACTTTGCGGATGCCGCCTGACATACGAAAGCGCCATCTTTTCGGCTTTCTCATATTCCTCCATCTCATTATAGGCCGAAGCCATCTTGACACGTGCATAATGGTATCGCTGCGCGCCGCGCGCAACATTACTGTAATACGAATAGGCAATTTCGGGCTTCTTTTGCAGCAGGTAGATATCGCCGATGACAATACCGGCCTCGGTTACCAGATTGTCATTTGCGGCATTCTTGCGCACATAGTCAAGCAGCAACAGCGCGTTATCGTACTTTTTCAGTTGAATATTGGCAAGCGCCGCCAGAAACTGGGCCTGAACATGCCGTGCAGATTGCGCGGTGATCTGCGACAACAGCACGATGGCTTCGGCATAATGCTTCTGCTTGAAATGCAGCTTCGCCATGACATAGATAACCGAGCTGTACAGCGGATGAGTGCGGTATCTGGACTGATACAGCTCATACACCTCTTCCGCCGAAGCCGGGTCACGCCGGGCATAGTAATATTGCAGCAGCCGGTAATAGGCAGGTGCGACTTTGTCGCTGTTGGGCAAATGCTCCGTCAGGTAAAGATAATTATCCTCGGCCAGCCGCTCGAGCTTGAGTTGACGATAGCATTCAGCCAGAACAAAGACGATGAAATCAAGATTGCCGTCCGGCAGGTTCAGCTTGCGCGTTTTTTCAAGAGCATCCGCCGCAAGCCGGTATTTTCCGTTGTGATACAGCCTCAGTGCCTGCACGATGTCCTGCGGTGTGGTGATATCGGGGCGAAATACCGGCGCAATTTCTTTGTCAAGCGCGTCCTCCATTATCCAGTCAATGCCGGCATCCTGGGCACGGGACACCAATGCCAGCAAGAGAAACAGCAATGGCAGCTTTATTCGCGGATAGTTCATTTGCAACAACGGAAACCGATGGAGTTGGATTGAGATGCGACGGTTCCCGGCGAGGTGAAACCGCAATGCGCACGCTTGCCGGACTGATACGAACCGCCGACCATCAGTGGATATACGCCCTGTTTGGTATCAACCCACTCCCAGGCATTGCCGATCATATCCCGCAGTCCGAACCCTTCGGCGCAGGAAGGAAATGACCCGGACTTGTACAGCTTTCTGCCTTCCGTTGGACAACGGTCTTTCTGATACTTCGATGCATAGGGATAGGAAGTGTGGGAATAGCCGCGACAGGCACTTTGCCATTCACGCGCCGAGCACAGCCTTTTGCCGGCATTGAGACAGTACATTTTAGCCTCGACCCAACTGATATGAGTCAACGGCCTGCGCCCCTGTGCATTGGGCCACTCGTAGCGGTCGATGCAGTAGGTGTTGCCCTGCGGATCGTTGACATAGACCATTCCTTCGGGACACAATTCATTTACGCGCACCTCCTTGCGCCGGCGGGCGGTTTCACCCCCGGCATCCTTTACTTCCACTTCGGGATGGTAGAGGCCGCCTTTTTCAAAAGTGTAAACGGCCCGGGGATTATTGGCAAAATCGGTTTCATAATCGCCGTCCCCGTCAAAATCCCAGCGAAACCGCAGTTGAGCAAGCTGCGTCTCCTGGTCCACGGTTGCGCTGCCGTCAAAAGTTGCCGCGGCAAAGCTCATCACGGTATCGGGATTGATGAAAAACTGGGGGGACGGCGGCAGGTTGATGTTATAGATAAAAGTATCCGGCTCACCCACATAACCGGATTCATCGATGACAAACGCAATAAGCGTGTCGGACTGCGCCAGCGTAATGGGTTCGGTGTACAGATTCGAATCAACTGTCGGCAGGTTGCCGTGACGCGCATAATATATCTGCGATTGTTCACCGAGCGTGCTGAAACGTATCGAGAGCACCCGGTTATAGGCGATGTCATGGCCGGCGGGGACATTGGGCGTTGCGTGCGGCCTGGAAAGATCCAGAAACGAAAGTGCGCTTTCATTGCCGGCCGCGTCCCTGGCATAGAAGACAAGTCGCGCCTGGTCGTTGCGCACCACGCTGATGCGGCTGCTGCTGTTTAAAAACCGGTTGCCGGCGCTGCGCGTGGTCGTGCTGAACAACGGACTCGAACCGTCGGACGTATAGTAAATCGATGCATTCTCGGTTGCGTCAAAGAAGACCGTCACCGAATCGCCAATCCCCTTGCGCAGGGTAACGGTCACTCTCGGAGCGGTCCAGTCCAGCTCATACTCATTGCGATGGATCGGGCTTTCCATGCCGTCGGCGGTGCGCGAAAAGTATTCGAGAGTAGCATTGCCCTGCTCCTCCAGATGTATAGAATCGGTAAAGGGCCGAAACAGCGTGTCGGGCGGCATGCGGTAGAATACTTCGGAGGGGAAGTTGGTTATGAAGCCGACGGCTACTTTGCGGCTGTACCGTCCCCCGCCCGGCGACGCGGCCACCATCGGGCGTTTCAGATCTTTCATCACGCGCACTTCGCTGCTGTTTCCTGCTTTGTCAACCGCTCTGTAGCCGACCTGCCGACCGGCACGAAGCGTGATGGGTTCGGCATAGACGCGCGAGGAACGGGTCGGTGTTTTGGTACCGGTTTCGTAATAGATGGTTGCCTGCTCATCCGGCGTCAGGTGTATTGTGTACAAATTGCCCCTGATATCGCGATCGATGCGCACACGAACTTGCGGCGGCCGGGTATCCAGCAGGTAGGCAGCCCGGCGCTCTACACTGACATTACCGGCCTGGTCAACCGCGATAAAGCGAATAACGCTGCTCCCCTCCTTGCCTATCTCGAGCGGTCCGGTATATAGCGGAGATTCTGTCGAAACCCGCCGGTCGGTAAGCGTGTAATAGAGGGTCGAGGGTTCATTGGCGAGCAATTCCAGTTGAAAGGGAGCGGTATAGGTTCCCGGTTTGGGTGAAATACTGGTGGCGGGCGCAATCTTGTCGTATTTGTATTCCCATTCGAACAATCCCGACATATTGCCGGCAAGATCCCTGGCTTTGGCTTTGATTTGCGCCCGATTCCGGCGTGGCATAATTATGGCCGTATCATACTCGGGGCTTTCAAGGGTAGGAATGCCGCCGTCTGTCGTATACCAGATAGTCGCCGTCTCTCTGGTTCGCAGGATAAACTCATCCGCCTGCGCTCCTTCCTTTCTGTCAATACGTACTTTGGGCGCAATCGTATCCACGACAAAGCGTGACCGGCTTATTTTCGATTCCAGGCCTTCTCCGGTTCGACCGTAAAAACGCAACAACCCCAGACCGTAGGGCAAGGTGACCGGTTCGGAATACTTTTTAAACCAGTCTCTGGGTGCGGAAGGATCGAACGTATAATAAATAGTCGCCGGATAGTTGCTGGAAAAGCGTACCTGTTTGAATTCATTGAAAATGCCGCTGTCGGGTGTCGTGCTGACGATGAGTCTGCGCTTGTCAACAACCCAGGTACGCGCTTCACTCCACATGCGATTTCCCGCTTTGTCAACCGCACTGAAATAGCCGGAGAGGGAGTCGTCCACCAGCAGTGTATCGCCGATGCGTTTGCCGGGCAAGTCACTAGTATCGCCGTGCAGATAGAAGGCAGTTGGCTCTTTGGCAATCAGGCGCACTACAATGTCTTCCTGATACCGGCCCGGTTCCGGTTCGATGCTGAACTGCGGCGGTCGCGTATCGAATGTATACTGCATGGAATCGAGTGCTGACCGGTTGCCGAAATCGTCCTCCCCGTAAAAGTAGATGGTGTATTCACCTTCCTGCGCTATGGTTACCGGCCGGCGATATACCTTGAGATCTTTGCGGCTATTGATACCGTAACGAATGATGGCGATTTCATCGGCGCTGAACGCAACATGAAACATCTCTTTCTGGAAGCGCTCTGCGGGGGTGATATCGACAACCGGTGCCGCGGTGTCCATCCATACCGGTACGCTGTCCTGTTGTGCACTGACGGTCACGAGGCCAGCCGCAAACATTGTGCATACCAGCTTGAGGTAAATCTTCGTCATACTACTTCTCTGGTGCGGTGTTTATTCTTTTTCGCAGGGCACTCTTCATATCGCGATCGGATGCGTTGCGCAGCGCTTTCTTCCAGTAGTCGACTGCAATAGTAAATTGTTCCCGCTCATGATAGATATTTCCCATCATCAGCCAGGCCTTTGCACTTTTGCCCGGAAGCGATTCGGCTTTTTTCAGGGCTCCCAGCGCCTGCTTGTGCTTCTGGCGGTTCTTTTTGATTATAGCATCGTGCAGACTCTTGCCCAGACCATACGAGAGTTCGAGATCGTCGGGAAAATCTTCTGCAAGCGATTCGTAATGCATGGCCGCGACCTCATACCATTCCATATCATAATAAGTCGAAGCCAGCAGCTTGCGCACGTTTTTATTGTTGGGATATCGCTGAAGAAAGAATTCGATGGCTTCTATGGCTTCCGTGTCTTTGTCTTCGCTGCATAAGATGGCGACCAGACCGTGCAGTGCCCCTTCGTTATGCGGCGCAATCGTGAGAATATGGCGATAGCTGTCCTTTGCTGTCGACTGCAATCCCCGGCGCTCGGCAATCTGCGCCAGCGCTATGAGTACGTCAAGGCGTGACGGCGCCAGGCGCAGCACTTCGTCATAATAGAAGCGGGCTTCTTTGAGTTTGCCCGAAAGATGACAGGCGCGTGCCAGGTTGTAGAGAATGCGCTCATCCTTGCCGCCGGCTTTATCTGCCTTCTTATACGCCCTGATTGCTTTGCGGTAATTTTCCTGCAGAAAGTACATATTACCCCGGTTGGCATACACATGCTGCCTGCTAGTGGATTTTTTAAGCAGCCGCTCAAATAACCGGTTTGCCTCCTCGTAGTTGCCCAGGTGCCAATTGACTACTGCAAGGTTTACTTGCACGGCTTCCAGTTCCGGATTAAGGCGTTTGGCCTGATTGAGCAATTGCAGCGCATTTTCGAACCACATCAGCCTGAAATAGGTTATCGCCAGGTTAAGCAGGATGGTGATATTGTCTGCGTTGAGCCGGTAGGCCGACTCCAGAATTTGAACCGATTCCATGAGCCGCCCCGCATCACGGTATGCCGCCCCAAGCAGCGAATAGTAGCGCATATAACCTGGTCGCAATGCTATCAGCCTGTTGAAGATATCCGCTGCACGACTGAATTGCCCGACGGAGAGATAACCGCTTCCCAGGTTGAATTCCGCTTCCGGATCCGGTGGGCCGAACGCAACCGCCCTGGTCAACATGGCAATACCGCGTCGATACTCACCCCGGGCAAGATGGTTTTTGCCCAGTGCGGACATACCCGAGGAGGTCAGCATAAGCTCCTTTTCGTGGGATGCAATAAATCTGCGTGCGTCATCGGGCGCGGCATGCTGCAGCTTAAAAAGAGCAATGTCGCCAATGAGCGCAGGATTATCGTTATAATGCGCAAGGGCCTGCGCGACCATCTTTTCGGCCTCCTCCCGCTGACCGCCGGAAGCATTGATAGCAGCCATGCGATACCAGACCGCGCCGTAGCCAGGATCCAGCTCCACCGCCCGGGCATACGCCGACAACGCCGAAGCAAACCTGCTGCGCAGCTCGAATCCGTAGCCGGCCAGATACGTCTGATACGCCGCCCGGGAGTGAGAAGGAGCCGTCGTTGCGTAAGGCGCTTGCGCGGATACCGGCGCGATTTCCATCAACTCCAGCAGCTTTTTGAGCAATTCGTGCGATATGCTTTGTATATCACCCACCGCACCGTCCGCTTTAATGATCGCTTTAACGGGGTTTTGCCCGACAATCCGGACGATGCGCAAGCTCACCTGCAAACTGTCATTGCGCACGTCAAAGGCCCCCCCCACGGCAATATCCCACTGCCATCGATGAAAATGCCGCTCAAGGACCGAATCGGAAGACATGCGCCAGGCGGATGAGTCGACCTGAAACAGGTACACCGGATCCCAGGCCCGAATTCCCTGGATACGCCGCATGGTGCGAAACAAATACTCCGAAGCGCTGCAGCTTATCCATTCCGCCAGTTCATTGCCGGATTTATTTACAAGCGGGAAAAGGGCGACACTGGTTCGCGCTCCGGCAGAGGTAAGCAAAAGCAGGATGCAGATACTCAAGAATATGCGCATGCGGCGCAGTGGGTTCCCGTTGGTGAAGGGGATTGTAGGTCTCACGTGAAAGAGTATCGGATGCAATGGTTCTCAAAACAAACAATGTTCGCACAGAGACGCGACCATCAATATTAATGTAATATACTATTTTAGTAAAGTATATCATTGCTGCAATTTGAATGTTAAGTCTTTGATTAGTAAACCTTTTCGCAACCCGGTCAAATGCATATGAGCTACCCTTCCTCCCGTATTCGAAAGTCTCTGATGATCCTGGTGATGCAGGGATTGATTCTTAATGTCGCGAGTTCATGCTCGGCTCCACACAAGCCGGATTCGCACAGCAGGCACGAGCGAAGCGCTGGAGTACAATACGACAGCATCGGCTATCCGTTCATCACCCTGGCATCCGGCAACCTCTCGGCGAAAGCGTATGTGCCCAATGACAGCAGCGGCTATTATCGCAGCAGCCGGTTCGACTGGTGGGGCCACATCGAGCAGGTACGGGCAGGCGCTCACTCGTTTTACGGCAACTGGCACGGCAGGCATGACCCGCTCAATCCCGAGCACGGTATCGGCCCCGCCGAAGAATTTGATATGGAATCCCCGCCCGGCTACGGCGATAGTGCTGAGCTGTTCCTCAAAATAGGCGTCGGCATCTGCCGCAAACCTGCTGATGAAACGCGCTATTTTATGAACCGTGCCTACGAAATTATTGACAAAGGCGAGCGCACTTTTGCGTTCAGCCGGTCGCGTGCAAGCTGCACACACCAGCTCGACAATGCCTCCACCGGATGGAAGTACCGCTATCGTAAATCGCTGCTGCTCAGCGATTCTGCGCTGCGCATTACCCATACCCTTGTCAATACCGGGGCACATCCGCTGCAAACCGAGCATTACAGCCACAATTTTATTATGCTGGATAACCGGCCGATCGGACCGGGATACACTCTGGAGCTTCCCTTTACTATTGCGTTGTCACCCAAGCTTCGCAGGAAAATGGCGGGATTCGCTACCGTGGAAAACTCCACCCTGGTCATCGACGCGCTGCTCGACACCAAAACACTTTGGGCAACCTTCGACAGTCTGCACCATACGGCCGCGGAAAACGGAGCAATCGTTGCACTGCAAAAATCCAATGTCAGCCTTGCAATCAAGGGCAATCGACCGCTGAGCAAGTATAATTTTTATGCAACTCACAAAGCCGTCTGTCCGGAGCCGTTTATTGAATTGCAGGTTGCTCCGGGTGATTCGGTATCGTGGGAAATTGTGCATACGTATCGGGTCCCTCGTTAGCGCGCCATGGCGAATACAGACAAGCATGACAACCGCAATCTCGATCGTCAATTCGCACGATACGGCAGGCCAAAATTTACGCGCGTGCGGTTTGTGCGCTTGATGATTCTGGTTACGGCCGTAATCGGCGTGGTGTGGTACGCCCGTCAACGCGAAAACAATCCATTTTCCAATCCGGCTCAGGTGCGTATTCAGCAGACGGGTGGAGTCTTCGAGCTGCAATACGTTCGGCAAAATCGTCACTACCGGATACGATTCGATTCTTCCTCTGCACCGCACCGGGAAGGTGGTGCAGACCGACCCACCCACATATTTGACGCCGGCGGCCGATTGCGTCTTGCCGATACCGTCACGACGGCATTGTATGCCATTGATTCATCAGGACATCCCCTGCACATACAACCGGCGCCACAGATTTCCATTTCGCCGGTAGTGATCGACACATCCGGGGGCTATGGACTACGGGCAAAACTGGGTTCGTTACACCTGCTCTGCCTGCATGAGGGGCACGCAGCTTTAGCCCCGGCCGGCGTTCAGCTTTACAGAGAAAAGCTCGATGTCGTGGTTGTTCTGTCGACACATCCTCACCGTGCAGACAAAATCAGGAAACTGCTGCGACCACGCGAAACAATCGCCGTTCATCCGGCCGATCCCGGTTCGCGTCTAAACCATCTCACCCAGCTCAGCAATGACTTTGCCCTGAGCATCACCAAAAAATCGAACGGGCGCATTTCTCTGTCGCAGCAATGAACCCGAATTAGCTTGCCTCCGCCTCCGCAACACGATACAATTAAACGGGATACAAATCCTTGTGCGTCTGCCGGCGGCCCGGCCGGACGCGCTCGAAAAGTATCCTGTAGCCGTGAATGTTGCGTTCATCTCGACACTGTTTTCTGCGTACGTACGTAGTTTTATACCTTCGCAGTCTTACGCAAACCTAAACGACGGAATCAAATGGCGCGTCGCTTGAACGAATTGCTCATCGAGCATACCATCATTACCAAAGAGCAACTGCTCGAAACGCTGAAATATCAGAAGACCAACGCCTGCTCATTTAACGATGCGCTCTTTGCCAGCGGCTCGCTCGCCGACGACGAGCTGTATGCAACCTTCCTGGCCAAGCAGATTGAATCCGGTGCACTGCCTATCTCCGAGCTTGAGCTGGAGGAGACAATAGTCGAGATCGTCCCGATGGACATTGCGCAGAAATATAAAATTGTGGCCGTCAGCAAATTTAATAAAATGCTGCTGGTTGCCATCTCCGATCCGAAAAACCTCTTTGTGCTCGATGCCGTCAAATTTCTCACGGGATGCAACATCAAACCGGCCGTGGCACCCGAAGCCGAGATCGTTGAATGCATCAAAACCAGTTATCAAACCGAAGAAGAATCGGTTGATGAGCTGCTCGAGGACATCAAGGGAGAGGAACTCGAAGTACTGGAGCGCGAAGAAGACGACGAGCCCGATGATATTAATCTGGCCGTAGCCGATGCACCGGTTGTCAAGCTGGTCAACCACATACTCTCCGAAGCCGTGCGCAAAGACGCCAGTGACATCCACATCGAAACCTACCAGAAAATCCTGCGCGTGCGCTATCGTATCGACGGAAAGCTCGTGGAGATATCAAACCTTCCCTACCGGCTGCGCCCCTCAATCATTTCACGCATCAAAATCATGTCGGATCTTGACATATCCGAAAAGCGCCTGCCGCAGGACGGACGACTGAAGATCAAGCTCGGGCTGGCAACGGTTGACATCCGCGTAAGCACCCTGCCTACCATTTACGGCGAAAAAGTCGTCATGCGTATCCTCGACTCGTCAAATCTCGTATTGGATCTCGAAAAACTGGGCATTCCGAAGCCCGGCGGAGATTATCTGCGCGACGCCCTGACGGCGCCATTCGGCATGATACTGGTAACCGGACCAACCGGCAGCGGCAAAACAACCACGCTTTACTCCGGCTTGTGCCTGCTGAATAAGCCCGACGTCAACATCATGACCGTCGAGGATCCGGTCGAATATAACATCGACGGCATCAATCAGGTAAATGTCAATTCGAATATCGGCTTGACTTTTGCAGAAACGTTGCGTTCCTTTCTGCGTCAGGATCCCGACATCGTCATGGTCGGTGAAATTCGCGACATCGAGACGGCCGAAATCGCCATAAAGGCGGCGCTTACCGGTCATCTCGTGTTGAGCACCCTGCACACCAACAACAGCGTGGCCACCATCGACCGGCTGATCGACATGGGCGCGGAGCCGTTTTTAGTTGCCTCGTCGGTGCGCATAATTGTAGCTCAGCGTCTGGTGAGAAAAATCTGCACCAAATGCAAAGAGCCGCTGAAGCAGGACACGATCAATCCACAACAGATATTGCATCTGACCGATGAGGAAGCGGCCGGCCTGCAGCTTTACAAAGGACATGGTTGCCCGGCCTGCAACAATACCGGCTATCACAAGCGATGCGGCCTGTATGAAGTTTTGCCCATAACCACCGAAATCCAGAACCTGATTCTCGGCCGCGCAACGGTCAACGAGCTCAGAACCAAAGCACTGGAGCAGGGCATGCGCACCCTGCGCATGGCGGCTCTTGAAAAGCTCGGAAACGGAGAAACAACGATCGAAGAAGTACTCAGTGCAACCGACAGCTAGACAACAGCATGTGTACATAAACCACTTAGCGGAAGAAATGTGAAGCTATGTTATCGATGCAGGAATTGCTCAACCACGTTCTCGAACTAAATGCGTCCGACTTGCATTTGACAACCGGAGCACCGCCGCTTTACCGCGTTGACGGCAAGCTGATTCCCACCAACGCCGAGAAACTCAACGCCGACCAGGTGCTCAAGCTCTCCTACAGTGTGATGAACGAACAGCAGCGCAAAGCCTTCGAGCAGAACAAGGAAGTTGATTTCTCGTTCGGGGTGCAGAACCTGTGCCGGTTCAGAGCAAATGTTTTTCTGCAGCGCGGGTGTGCGGCCGCAGCGATCAGGCAGATCCCCTATCGCATCCGCACCCTCGAGGACCTGGGACTGCCGCCGGTAGTCCAGAGGATAATGCAGCGTCCGAATGGATTGCTCCTGGTGACCGGCCCGACCGGCTCGGGCAAAAGCACAACGCTTGCCTCCATGATTGACAAAATAAACAGTGAGCGTGAAGGGCACATCCTTACCGTTGAAGATCCGATCGAATTTGTGCATACTCACAAAAAATGCCTGGTAAATCAACGCGAAGTGCATCAGGATACCAACAGCTTTTCGGATGCGCTGCGCGTCGCCCTGCGTCAAGATCCCGACTTTGTTCTCATCGGCGAAATGCGCGATCTGGAAACCATACAGGCGGCCGTCACGATTGCAGAGACCGGTCACTTGACACTTGCAACTTTACACACGAATTCGGCCGCGCAAACTGTCAATCGCATTATCGATGTGTTTCCCTCCGAGCAAAAAGCGACCATCCGTGCCCAGTTGTCGATGGTTCTGGAAGCCATCGTCAGCCAGACTCTGATCGAACGCATCGGGGGCGGACGTGCGCTGGCATGTGAGATTCTGGTTGCCACCACAGCTATCCGCGCCTTGATCAGGGATGATAAGGTTCATCAGATTCAGGGAATGATAGAAATCGGCCAGCAGGCGGGCATGCAAACCATGAATTCCTCGCTGGCACACCTCTACAAAAAACGCATCATAACCATGAAGGATGCAATCGGCAAAAGCCCCGACCCGGAAGCATTGCAGAAGCTTCTGGTTTAGAATTACTTTTGAGTATACGAAAGGGCTCATAAGCTATGGCAGCATTTCTCTACGTCGGCGTTACCTCCGGCGGCAAACAGGTCAAAGGCGAAATTCAGGCGACATCCAAAAATGAAGTGATCAGCCTGTTGCGCAAAAAAAAGGTCCGCACCATCTCCGTCAAACCTAAACCGATGGAAATCAAGCTCCCCTTTGGCGGTGGGGTTAAATTGCAGGATCTGGGACGCTTTACGCGGCAATTTGCGGCCATGACGTCGGCGGGGCTCCCGCTCGTGCAGTGTCTTGACATATTGGCCAATCAAACCGAAAACAAGGTTCTCGCCAGTGCCATTCAATCTGTCTCCGCCGAAATTCAGGGTGGAAGCACGCTGGCGGATTCGCTGGCAAAGCATCCCAAAATATTCAACCAGCTCTACTGCAACATGATTGCCGCAGGCGAGTCGTCGGGTAACCTTGACGGTATTCTGGTTCGACTGGCCGACTACCAGGAAAAGGCCAACGCACTGCGCCGCAAAATCAAGGGTGCGCTCTCCTACCCTATCATCCTGGCGGTCGTGGCAATCGCCGTGGTTATAATCATGTTGAGCTTTGTCGTACCGACCTTTGCCGCCATGTTCCAGGATATGGGCGGCCAGTTGCCCACTCCCACCAGAATTGTCATGCAGCTTTCGGATTTTTTCCGCAACTATCTGGTCGTTATCATAATCGGCGTGATCATCCTGGCTATCGCTGTCAATATGTATTACAAAACCGAAAAAGGGCGCTACAATATCGACAAGCTCAAGCTGGTAGCCCCCTTGTTCGGCAATTTGGAACGCAAGAGCGCGGTCAGCCGTTTTTCGCAGACGTTGTCGACCCTGCTGACCAGCGGTGTCACTATTCTGGACGCGCTTTCGATCACGGCCAAAACCGCCGGCAATGCCGTACTGGAAAAAGGCCTGCTCAAAACGCTGGAAAAGATCACCGGCGGTCTTACCATTGCAGAGCCGCTCAAGGAGACCGGCGTCTTTCCGCCTATGGTTATCCACATGATTTCCGTCGGTGAAAAAACTGGCGATTTAGCGGGAATGCTTTCGAAAGTATCGCAGTTCTACCAGGAAGAAGTTGACGCTGCGGTTGATGCCATGACATCGATCATCGAGCCGATTATGATCGTTGTGATGGGCTCGGTGATCGGTGGAATTCTCTTTGCGATGTATATGCCGATGTTCGATATGATTGGCGGTATTGGCTGAGATGCAAACTGTTTAATTTTTAAATATGCAAAAATATCAATGAGTTACCACTATTGAACTATCTCGAAAAAGTTAAAGTTTTCCTTGTTGATGCCGATATATTCTAATAGATACCCTACACTTTCTTGGGAAAGGTGGTGATTTGCCATGCGCATCCATTCTGTTACGGAAGCTTTTAATGCAGAACTCAGGAAAACATCTCAGGTGCGCCGTAACGAGAAGCCACAAGCCAGAGCGAAACAGGCTGATCAATCGGATTTTTCGTCAAAGGCACAGCGCCTCAGCAACACCAAAGCGGAAATGCAGGCGGTCAAGGCTCACGTTGACCTGCAACCGGAAATTCGTGAAGCCAAAGTGGCTGAAGTTCGGCAGAAAATAGAGCAAGGCTACTACAACTCCGAGCAATTTATGGACAAGTTGGCCGACAAGCTCATCAAGGACTTTGGTTTAGACAGCTAAAATACCTGCTGTCTGCACGCTGTTCCGAATTCTGATGGCGGAAAATATATCTTTTCCGCCATTTTTATTTCGGCCAATCTCTCCGAAATTATTTTATATCCCCTTGCAAATCAGGTATCTTCGATTACGTTCTCCATGAGGAGCTTTGCATAATGGAACTTATTGTCTGCAAATTCGGTGGATCTTCGGTAGCAACTGTTGAAAATCTCAAACAGATACTTTCGGTGATCAAGGCGAACAAATCCCGCAGATGCGTTGTGCTGTCCGCACCGGGCAAAGCGCAGGGCATCGAACAAAAAGTGACCGATCAGCTTATTGCCGTCGTCGAAAAGAGTCTTGCCGGCAATCCGGTTGCCGAAGAAATCGACAATGTCAAGAAACGCTATCTCGCCCTTTACGGCGGACTGGGTCTTGCCGGCAACGACATCTCCGAAGTCATCGACGACCTTGACACCCGGATAGCCGCCGACAAAAGCAATCCACTCAAATACCGCGACCTGGTAGTCGCTTCCGGTGAAGATTATAATGCGCAGCTCTATGCGAAGTATCTGGCCAGGGAAGGATTGCCGGCAGCCTATTTCTCACCCGCGGAGATCGGCTTGATCGTGACTGCACAATTCGGCGACGCCCAGCCCGAAACGGCGTCTCTGCTGGAAATAGCAAAGCTGAAGGAGACCTGCGAAGAAACGATTGCGATTATCCCCGGCTTTTTTGGGGCGACGGCCAAAGGAGACATCGCTACCTTCAGCCGCGGCGGCAGTGATCTGACCGGTGCGCTCATGGCCGAAGCACTTGACGCCGTGGAATACGAAAACTTCACCGATGTTGACGGCATTTTCAGCTCCAACCCAAAACTGGTCGACAATCCCATGCAAATCCCGGCATTGACCTACAAGGAAATGCGGGAACTATCCTACATCGGCTTCAATGTCTTTCACGAAGAAGCCGTGTGGCCGGCCATGCGCAAGAAAATTCCCATCCGCCTGCGCAACACCAATAATCTCGATAATCCCGGCACCCTCATCGTTGCCCAGCGGCTGCCGTCCGAAAATGACGTTGTCGGTGTCACCTGCGACGGCGGTTACTGCAGCTTCAATCTGGAAAAATTCCTGATGAACCGGGAAAAAGGGTTCGGTCGCAAACTGCTCTCCATTTTCGAAGAACTTGACATATCCTACGAACACTGCCCGTCAAGCGTCGATTCAATTTCAGTCATTCTCGACCAGGAGCAACTCACTTCAGAAATGGTCAATGAGATCATTCGCACCATAGAAGATCAACTGCAACCCGATGAAGTCCGCTCGGAATACGGCATCGCCCTGCTTGCTGTTGTCGGTGAAGGTCTCGCCCACAAAATCGGCGTACTCGGCCAGGCCGCAAACGCGCTTGCACACGCCGGGGTAAATATCAAAATGGTCAACCAGGGCAGCTCGGAGATCAGCATTATCTTCGGCATTGACGCATCGGATGAGAAAAAGGCGATTAACGCGCTGTATGGAGAGTTTTTTACTTAGTCCGGACTGCTTTATCAGCTACTCGGGATCGCATCCGTGTTCAAGCATATGCGGGCCCACTTCCCGGTCAAGCACAACCGCCACACTGTCGTGTTGCGCAGGGGTCAGCTTTTTATTTTCGGAAAGCGCCACCCGTAGCCCCGGCTCCAGGGGAAGGGCAGGTAGGCCGATCCGCCCATGCGCACGCCGCGGTACATCATCTGCCACACCGGGGACAAAAAAATAGCAAGGTACTTCATTCTCTATGTATTTTGTTCACATGCCGGGCGCCCAAATACATTTCGGCACATACGACGAGCAGCGCTCCTCTGCGCCAAAATTTTTCGGTTCCCTGTCGCCTGGTTTGCGCGCTAAACCCGTGGAGTATCAATGAAAAAATTCCTCATATTTCTTAAATGGTTGCTGATTATTGCTGGAATCATAGTCGCACTGACCATAATTATTGCAGTCGTCAGTTATGTGAGGGCCCCCCGCCCCGATCCGGTAATGAAGACGGTAAGCGACAGCGCTTCGCTGCCCGGTTTGACGCTAAACGGCTACACATTTCACTTGGAAACGTTCGGAGACACGGCGAATCCTGCCGTCATCGCACTGCACGGCGGCCCCGGCAACGATTATCGCTACCTGTTGCCGCTCAAACCACTGGCCGACTCATTTTTTATGGTCTTCTATGATCAACGAAGCGCAGGTTTGTCCGCGCGCGTCGAGCCGGAGTCACTCAGTCTCGATCTTTACTATCAGGACCTGAAAGCCATCATCGAGCATTTCTCGCCTGATAGACCGGCCAGACTTGTCGGTCATTCGTGGGGCGGCATGCTGGCGGCGGCGTTTATCAGTCGCTATCCTGAAATGGTCAGTCACGCTGTTCTGGCGGAACCGGGATTTTTGACACTGGATTTTGCCCGGGAACTCATGCATAAAACAAATAATTTTGCTCCCCCGATGACATTCGGCACAATGCTGGAGATGTGGAAAATCGGTTTTCAGGCTATGAAAGTCGAGACGCCCGATCGATTCGGCAAGATGGACTTCTTTTTCGAGAAAATGGCCTTTTCAGACCTGCCGACCAACCCGATGAAAAAATATTATTGCGGACAAACTATGCAGACTTCGGCTTTTGACTCGTGGCGGTTCGGCGTGTCGGCAATGATTGGTATTTCCGGCAAATTCGCCACTGCACTCAAAGGCGGTGAAGCTGAAGTTGATTTTCTGGATGGAATCGAAGATTTTACGAATGAAGTCCTCTTCATTGCATCGGAGTGCAATACGTTGATTGGCGCCAATGTGCAGACGCGACAGGCTGAACTCTTCCCGAATGCACGCGTCGTTACCATCAAGGATGCCGGACATACTATGCTCGGTGAAAAACCTCAGCAGAGCATGCGCATCATCAGAGATTACTTCAATCAAGCGGTGCATGCAGATACGCTCACCCGGCTCGACTCTCCTCCACAAAGACAGTAGCGCCCCCCTCACGCAGATTGGTGCTGGTGCATTTTCTCGTGCAGCGGGGAATCTACTGTAGACTCCCCGC
>WJLW01000044.1 GCA_014728295.1 Chitinivibrionales bacterium
CATATCAGTCTGGTGCCAAACAGGTGGCTGGTCACATTTTGGCACATTGACCTTTCTCCGTGATTCCTCTCTATGGAACGAAATCAATACCTATGTCACGATTCGTATTTTTAAGGAAGGATTGACCGCGGAGGAGGCTGTTACCGCATTTTGTCGACGCTATATGAAGGACAAAGATCCCGACACGCTTCTTTCGCTGCTCAAACTCGCGGATCGGCTTATCAAACAGCTCTGGTATATTCCCGAATTTTCCTTCAAGCGTCTTTACTTTCGCAGAACCAGAGTACCGCCGCTGCTGTGGGTTTTCTGGGACAACATCATTATCACCCATACGCTGCGAAAAATCATTCGCCGTTTCGTTCACGAACGGCGTGAAGCAATTCACGAGAGCTACCGCATGCTCTACAAAATCCGTCACCTGAAAGAGCTCGGTATCAAACTCGGTCTCGATGAACATCAATTTGACTATCAGTACGATACCTTCGAGATCATCACCGCCGGCCGTGAATATTATCTTGGCAAATGGAACAGCACGCAGCCCGAAAAGATCAAAGCATTAGTCAAGCAATACCGCGAAAAATATCCTCATGGTTTTCATATCATCTACAACTTTTCGCCGGTCCATTTCAAAAAGTGGCTCATCAAAACGATTTTCCGCCTCAGCCTGCGTCAGCATCCGCAATACCGCCTGATTGACAAGCTATTTCTCTTGAGATTTGCCAGTCTTATCTATCCGCTTTTTCACCTCTGGCAAAAAAGGAGGCTCCCCCGCTTTGCACAAAAGCAGGCAATGGGGATACAGGTCTTGTTCAAATAAATTGGAGGACCCACTGGTGAAACAACAAAAGAATCGAAAAATAGAGGGAGGAGAACTCGTTGTCGGCTGGCTCGGATTCATTGACCTGTTTGCAAGGATCCGCCCTCGTAAAAGAAAAAAGGCCTTTGTCATTGGTTTGCCAAAAACCGGAACGACTTCCGTCCATTTCGCTTTACACAAAGCAGAATTGAAAGCCGTACTGGCTGTACAGGCTATTTATTTCGATTTCTCAATTTCCTGACTTGTTCAAGAACTCGAGCATCCTCTTGGTGACGAGGCTCGGGTATACTTTTTTTTATATTCAACAGCGAGTTTAGATCAATCCAATTGGCATTTATTTTTCCATACAATCCTTTTTCTCTTTTTTTCCATGCTGTTGGAAATCGAAAGCCTTCTATAGAGAGAATAAGATCTATTCTATTAGGCGGTAAGCCGAGTTGGAGGATTTCGCCCTGTCGTGGGGGAAGTGTCAGCAGATAAGGAGAGCCAAATTCATTAAGTGCCTCATTTGCATTTTCAATATTTTTCCTGGTTGAATCAAGCCAAATGTCTATATCTTTCGTGTACCTTGGTTTTGCATGGTAGATAAATGCAAGTCCCCCTACAATCAGATATCGAACGCTTTTCTTTTCCAACAATCCAAGGAGATCTTCAAAATCTGTTATTGTATTCACCGTTCACGCTTTCCGTGGCGAACTCGAGCAATATCCCGATGGATGTCAACCAATGCTGATAAACGTTGTTGGGGAGTACAATTTTGCCAGAACTCAAGATCCCACTTTTCAGCATCAGCGTTGTCTTTGGCAATATTGCCAACTAAATTGCGCCTTCGAAATTCGGCTCTTTTTTTCAGGTTCATTTTTTACCTTTTCTTATGTAAATATTGATCATTAAAATACAATACGTATAACCATTTTGGCAGAGAAATTGGCACTGAATAATTGTAACATATTAGTGGCGTAGAAATTAGGAGACCTGCTCAAGAAGAAAGCCTTGCTCTCACTCCGGTCTTTTTTATAATCCCAATCATCACGGAACGTTATTTTCCCTGCTTGACTGCATCTGAGCTGCAATATTAAAACAACAAGTTTACAATTAAGATCAAAACCAGGTGATAAGATATTGCGGATTACGATCGCCTCTTACAAAAATGCGGGAATGCTCCCCTCCATAACAATATGCAAAAAACTGCAGCTTACGCATGAACGGGTACTGGGATCATCGGTGTATGTTCCCGAAGCATTTTCGCTGGCCTACGATCGGCATCACAAGCTGGTGAATGAAACATTCCGCGGCCATCCCAACTTCATCGAGCTCAATATTGCCGACGGCATTGACACAAAGGAGAAACTCGGTGCATTTCTCTCTCTTCCCATGGCCGGAACGTTTGAGCGAAAAGACTGTTTTTACACCTGGTGTTTTAAAATCATTGCATCGATATGCGGCTGGGAGAGAATTAATGCAGTACGAGCAGAGCATCGCGAGCTCTATGTGAGAGGTTTTGGTTGTTCATCGACCGATTTGTCGCCGGCGGTTTAGAACCTTCTCCAATAAGCTACTCAACCTCAAATTCCGGCTCCTGTGCAATCTCTGCCAATGCCCGGGCATCATCATCTTCAAAATGCATACAAGCCAACTCATCATCATCGAATCCCGCCTGATAAGCGAACTCGAAATTCATGGCCATCTCTTTGATCATGGACGGATTCATTTTTGATTTCATCATTCCTCCGGGGAAGAGTGAGGAGAATCGTGTTTGAACGTCAGGTAAAAATATCAGTTTACTATGTGAAGATTGTGTGAGGGTTTGGTTAGTTGTTGTTTAAAATTGATGCGATGGCGATGGCGGTGGCTCAGGAAACGGTTTTGTGTGTGGTGTTTGACTCCCATCCCCGTAAAAACCAAAACAAAGGGGGAAGGTAACCCACTCCCTCCCCCGATACCTGGTTTTCGGGTAGATACCGTGCCGTACTGGAGCTTATTCCTATCTTTCCCAGTACGAGTGAGCGTCAAGACCGAGAAATTTTGTTTTGGCATTAAAATTGGCAATGATCGTCCGGTGATCAAGCCGTACTGCAGGGGTATTTAAACGCAGCAAATCACCATCATTAAAGGTCGGTTGGTAGTTGAGGATTTCCGTCGAGTAGTAGATGTTGGGCACATGTCCCTTGCGTGGTGTAAGAAGAGCATCGCAGCCATAGTCAACACCGCGGACCGGTATACCCGCATTCATGGGTGGCGGTACGAGCTGGCTGTTGGGTGCAACGATCGTTCCAGTTGCGGCTGAGAGTATATCGCCATCAATAAAAATCGGATAATCCGCTCCCGGCCCCGTACCCGAAGTGGAGAACCAGATATCGATATCATACTGGCGCAGCCGTCCTTCCAGTTCGTCAGGGAACTGCTGAAAGTGATCGGGAGGAAGGGTCATGATCTCGTTGAGAAAGGCAATGATCGCTTCCTGCTCACCAACAAACTGAACCGCATCGAGACCCAGATTCAGGGTACGCGGCAGATTGAACTTGAAGAGCAACGCTTCATTGTGAATGACCGATCCGGTCGTCGTCAGCAGATCACCGGCGTCAAAAAGACCATTGACCCCGTCAAGCTCCGTGGAAAAGGCAACCAGGCCGTCCCGGCTTTCAATGACATCGAGTGCATCGAGACCGAGATCGAATGGTTCCTGGAACCGGAGGAGAAGCTGCGCATTCCTCATGTATATCGTTCCGTCAATGACCAGAACATCACCATCACTGATGTACGTGGTTGCACCCGATGCATCAGTGCCCATAAAATCTTCTTCCGTGGAAAAGAAATAACGCTGCGAGAACACCGACATCTGAAGAAGACATAACAATCCCGCTGCTACTAGAAGTACCCGTTTCATGTTTACCTCCGGTTGAATGGTTGGTTGAACTGTATGTAACTCGATCGAGCTGTTTTTGCTGCTTTACACGATAATAATTCGACGGGAGAAAATATAGAACGGGAATGTGTGGAGAGGATAAGAAATTGGTGTGGATTGGGTTAGGAGAGCAGGAAAAAATCCGCTCCATCGAGGGGAATGAAGCGGATTATATTGACTACCTGATGCAGGGAAAATTAATGGATAATTACGTTTTTACGGACATCTAACGATTCTGATGAAATGCGCAGAATATACATGCCCCTTGTAAGACTGGAAACAGGAATCATCATGGTTTGCCGGTCTGTGAACGTTGTATTCTTGATTGTCTTGACAAGTCTCCCTGCTGGATCGTGCACATCAAGCTTCAGGTCACCTGTTGCATTTCGCGGAAGCATAATCTTGAGATACCCATTGTTTCTCCAGACGGACAGTTTTTCAGAAAACCCGCTATTGCTGATCATTTTTATCGCAACACCATCATTCAGCATTTTTTCAGGCAGTGAGTCACGCAATACAGCACTGCCCGGTTTCAGCATATTGTAAAAGGCCAGAGCTGTCCAGTCGGCGATCCACATGGAATCGCCTGGAAGTGCCGGATTGAATGCCCCTTTATGAACGCCATCAGACAATGAATCGTATATGTCGGAGGTAAAGAAAGGATAATCTTTCCACTGGCTCCATTTATTGCGGCAAAACATGACGGTTGTGTCATTGGGTGAACGGAAGTCGAGATTGGCCTGATTCAGCATGATTATACCCGGCAGGGTAATTTTTGGTTGTTGCGGATAGCATTCGATACCGAAATGAGCATCAGTGTGGGCACCGGCAATCTGGTGTTGGCGGTGGAGTAAAGGTTCTCGAACATCGGTACCAGCCATATCATAATGCCGATCATGAGCGCGGTCACAATCACACCGATGAACATGGGATACCGCAGGGCGCCTTTGACTTTTTCCTGCAGGGCCTGGACATTTTCCATGTAGCCGGCCAATTCGTCAAGGACCGTATCGAGCGCTCCGGCCACCTCACCGGAATGGACTACCGAAACATAAACATCATCGAAGGCCCCCGGGTGACGCGAGATCGCGTCGGAAAAGGCGCTTCCCATGGCGATATCATCGGCAATCGTGTGCAGGATTTTGCGGAAGACCGGTTTTTCGGCGGTGGCAATCTGGTCCAGGGCCTGGGCAATCGGGACACCGGCGCTTATCATGGTGGCAAGCTGGCGGGTAAAAAAGACCACGGTCTTGTAGGAAACGCGTGTCTGGTGACGCAGGATAAATTCATTGATTTTATCGATGATGGTCTGCTTGCGACGCGTACCGTCAAAATTGAGTTCCTCGATGTCAACCGGGATCAACTCGCGTTCGGCGAGACGGTCCAGGACTTCGTCAACCGTAACACCATCCTGAGTGCCGGTAATGACCCGGTCGTGCGGGTCGCGCGCTTTATAGGCGTATTTGGGCATAGTTTAATGATTTCAGATTTCAGATTGAACGTATTCCGGCAATTCCGGGATACATGGAAATTCAAATTGTATTAATCGGGTTTTTTTTGTTTAAATTACTCTCATTTCAGATTGTCGTTACTCAGGCTTTCTTGTCCATGATGTCTACGTTTTTTACGTAGATACTGTTATCGATGTCGGATGCGCCAATTACGGCACCGCGTAATTGAAATATGCATCGGTTTGGCGTATTTCAAACATATTCCTAAATATACTATCCGTTAACTACAGGATACCGCAGGTTTTGAATATTTCAATGATTTAATTTCTGCTTCTTGAATAAAGTATGCCGGCCGCCCCACCGGTCAAGCTTGTTATCAATCTTTTCGTGTATCGTCTTTATTTTCATGCGCTCGCAGCCAACGACAATTTGTTGTCGTTAAGGCGACAAGCGCCTGATGCTTCCATTCAGACATACAAAATACAAAAAATTACTTGTGAATATTATCGACATTAAATTATATAACTTGTTGCCAATCAGCATAATACATGTCTTCTCGGTGCTTCCATTTAATGGAAGCAAAATTATCATTTTCAGCTTGCGCTGGAATGTTTTACATAGTAGATTATATATATAGCACTGCATCCGACAGCGTGCAGGGAGATGGGGCGTTGGACCGATGCGGTAATAATAATCACAGGTCACCCGTCAGAAAATATGTCGGCAGTGAAGCTCCACCGCCGGAGGCGGTGGCTTCAGAGAAGCGGCATAGCCGCAAATCTGAAGAGCTGTACATTTGTGCAGTTGCGTGACATTATGCTCTCCGCCCAGAGGGCGGAGTTTCCTTACTCAAAGCGCCATAGGCGCCAATGCCGGCGCTTTGAGCAAAGCATAAAATGAACAAATCGATTATTATAGTACACAAACCACTGTCAAGGAGGTCGCCATGCGCACACTACCGGTTTTTGCTCTTGGAGCAGCTCTTTTTGCCTTGAGCGGATGCATCGAGGAGAATGTTCCACTCAGCTCGAATAACTCCCCCGCCACCCCGTTTCCGGTTGCCAGGGGTTCCGCCACTCGTCAAAGCGCATCCGCATCGGCGGATAACATTGCCCAACAGGCGCAGTCAATCAATGCGTTTGCGACCGATATGTACACCCGGCTTTCATCGGGTGACGGCAACCTGTTTTTTTCACCCTACAGCATAACCGCGGCGCTGGGTATGACCGATGCCGGCGCGCGGGGTGAAACGCAGGCGCAGATTCGTCGGGCCCTGTCGGTAACGTTGGCCGGCGATGATTTTCATGCCGCGATGAACAGTCTCGATCATACGCTGAGCGATCATGCCGCCGGCACCGACGGTGTGACACTCAACATTGTCAACAGTAGCTGGATGCAGACCGGATGGGATTTCAAAGTAACGTATCTTGACCTGCTCGCACGGTATTACGGCGCGGGAGTTAATCTGCTCGACTTTGCGGCCGAACCCGATCCCGCCCGTATTATTATCAACACCTGGGTCGCCGAACAGACCAACGAGAAAATCAAAGACCTGATTCCCGCGGGGGCGATTACCTCGCTGACCCGCCTCGTATTGACAAACGCAATTTACTTTCTGGCCGACTGGCTGTTTCAGTTCGACGCCTCCCGGACACAGGACGAGCCGTTTACACTGCTTGACGGCGGCACGGTTACGGCGCCCATGATGCAACTGGGTGAAAACGACAAAAAGGTGTCAATGCTCTATGCCCGCAAGGACAATGTCCGCGCAATCGACCTGCCCTACAAAGGCGACCGTCTGTGCATGACGGTTTTACTGCCGGACAGCGGCGCCTTTCAGGCTTTTGAAAGCAGCCTCAGCGCCGACCGCATCGACAGTATCATACAGGCGCTGGATTCCACCGAGCTGCCGCCGGTACGCCTGCCGAAATTTACGTTTACCACCGGGTCGATTTCACTGGTGAGACCACTTAAAGACCTGGGTATGGTCGATGCATTCGACGGAGCCAAAGCCGATTTTTCGGGTATTGACGGCCGGAAGGACCTGGTTGTTTCGGACGTGATCCACAAAGCCTTTATCGCCGTCGATGAAAAAGGTACCGAAGCCGCGGCCGCAACGGCGGTGATATTCAGATTTACCTCAGTTAATCCCGATCCGCCGCGCTTTGTCGCCGACCGGCCGTTTATGTTCCTTATCCGTGATCGTCAAACAGGCGTTGTCCTTTTCATGGGAAGAGTGCTCGATCCGACGGTGGAAGGATAACCGGCTGGAGCAGGTATGATGCGTTTCGCACGCATAGCCCCGCATGCAGGTGGTCCGGGAATCATCTGCATGCTGTTGTTTTCAGCCGCCGTATGCCGCGGAGCGCCGTTGCTGCGCACGACTGTTTCGCTTGAAAACGGCGGCTTAATCATAACGGTACTGGCGCGTGAGCTCCCACCGGTGAAACGAATTGCGCTGACGGTGGAATATGATGCACTTTCTGTTGACATGGTTGCGGCGACGGTTTCATCGGCGCTGCCCCGCAGCGCATTCGGCGCGCAGTTGGATACGGCCGCCGCGACTCTGACGCTCACCATCGTTGCAACCGATCTGATATGTATTGACCATGAAACGGCGGTATCGGTTGTCCGCGCGCCGCTGAAAGCCGGCGGCCCGGACCGGCAACCGCGGCTTGTTGCCGCAACGGCCATCGACAGCAGCGGTCGGCAATTTACTCCCGCAATCGAGCCGGCGGCAGCCGTACCGCGAAGCAGCCCGCGGTCGCATGCCTTTTCCGCACAAGAAAACCATACTATCTATACCGTCCTGGGAAGGCAACGCGGCCCGTCACGGGCGTCATCGGTCATTGTAATCGGCAGCGGCGCCCGCGGAGTGCGCGCGCTGATAATAACAACGCGCCGGCGCCGGCCGGCGGATTATTAGCAAAGGCGCCTATGTCCCGTATTTTTGCTTATATGGATTATCGCGCGTTTCTTCGCGATGAACTGGAGCGCAAACGCCGGCGTAACGGGAGTTTTTCGATACGCGCGGCGGCGGCCCGAATGGGTATCGGCTCAGGTACACTCAGCCGTATCCTGAGCGGCAGCCGCAATATCGGCCCGTCGCTTCTGCCGGCCATAACCGCATACCTGGGCCTGAAAGCCAGAGAGTCCCGCTATTTCAGGCTTTTAGTCACGTTCAGCCGCACATCGCAGCCGGGAAAAAAACGCCGCTATTACGAGCAGATTCTGGAAATGCGGGCCGCATTTCGCGAAACTATTCCGCCGGAGCATTATCGGATATTTGAGCACTGGCCGTGCCTGGCGCTGCACCAACTACTGCGCATTGTTGACAATTGCAGCGATCCCGCCCGGTTGGGGGCGATGCTGCAGCCGTCGGTAAGCGCCGCGAAAATGCGTACGGCCGTCGCGCTGCTGCTGAACAATAAACTCATTCGCGCCAACGATCGGGGCGGCTATACGCCGACTGAGAAATCTTTGACAACAGGCGAAACATGGCGCGGGGCGGCAATTCACGGTTTTCAACGCACCACCGCCGCTATGGCGGGCAAAGCGCTGGATGCATTCCCGAAAGATCAGCGCGACTTCTCGACCCTGACCGTGGCCCTTTCGCGTGAGCGTTTTGAGGCGGCGCGGGAAATAATCCGTTGCGCACGCCGGGAAATTCTGGCCCTCGATGAAAAAGAAAGCAATCCCGAGCGCGTGTATCAGCTCAATTTTCAACTCTATCCACTATCCCGGCCGCCGGAGGGTGAAAGGAGCGTGTCATGAAATCCCGTGCCGTGGCGCTGACGATTGCGGCGGTGACACTAACGCTGCTGGTACGCTGTTCCGGACAGGTTGCCGGCATTGAAACCACTAACGGCGCGACCGTTGCCGCACGAGCGTCATCAATCGAGGGCGCCGCCCCCCCCGGTGCACGTATCAGTGTCTTTGACAGCGCCTATATCCCCTTGACCGACAGTGGTTTCGGGTATGCCACATCTGCCGGCGCCCGGGGAGAGTTCTCATTTGAAAATTGCGTTCCCGGCGTATACAGGGTCATTATTGACAGCCGTGATATGAACGCGGCGGTCGCATTCCAGCGTGTTGTCGTCGGCGCATCGCGCGGCGATTCCGTGTATCAGGCGCGTCTTGGCCCAACCGGCGCAATCACCGGTAACGTGACGATGGATTCCCTGTGGTCGGGCGAGCGCATACTGCTCTATTGTGTCGCAAGCGCCTATTACGTTGTATGCTCTCAGCCCGGACCATTCGCGCTTGAATCGGTCGCCCCCGGAACATACGAGGTGCGGGCATGCCTGCTGGCACCCGGCGGCGCCACGATATCACCGGTCATCACACGCCGGCAATCCGGCCGAACCGTTGATGTGCGCCCCGGGCAGGCGGTTGCGGCGGGAAACGTGAGTATCCGGTAATATATGCAAAAGAGCCGGGCCGCGGCGATATCCGCACCTGCCCGGCCAAGTCATTTTAACCAAGCCGTCAAGGCCGGAGAGCCTCAGATTCTGACTACTAATCTCTGGTTCCGGCTTCGCCGGCTAAGGCCGGAAAACCGGATAATGTGCCGGTACGCTTCGGCATTTTATATATACCCAATGCTCAGAATCCGCCGGAAATGTCCCGAAAAACACCCCGCGTATATTTAACGACAACTATCCCGGCTGCTCGTTTCACATAACCGTTCGGCAGCAACCTGCCCCGTATGTCATACGCGCAGCCGACATTCAACACAGCACCTTGCCGCGGTTCCGGCAGTACCGTTTGTTTCTTATTTACCGCCACCGGCGGTCCAAACGGAATACTTACATCCGGAAATAGCGGATACCAGAGCATATCATTTTCATTAATCAACAACCATTTTCCACTTGTGGACCGCACAACCGGCTCGCCACATTGCGAAACGGCCATTTCAGCGGGATTGTATTGACTGAGTGAATCGACGAACAGCAGCACATTGTCCAGAATAGAGACCGTCTTTGAAGATGCATTGAGCCACAGTCCGGTATGCCAACCGGTCCAGTGTCTGTCGATCAGGTAAATGGTGTCAGCGACAATAGCGCCCTTCAGTACCCCACCGACGGCAAAACAGATGGAATCGGCATGCAGCGCCCAATACTCGCTCGGATAACCTGACGGCCGCACTACATACCCGCCGGTAAGAGAATCATACAGAGTGTCGATATTCACGGCAGTTTCAACCTGAATAGCAAATGTTTTTCGGTACACCTGCCTGCCGTAGTAGACATACCGCGAGGAGGTAAAATAATCCAGATAGAGTTTTTCGAGTGTTTTACGGGAATATGTATTCGATGTTTTTGATATAACGCCGCGGGGACCCGGATGTGTTCCAGACGTACGCGCACTGTCAATAATCGTGCGTCTGAACCGTCCATTGGCAAGCGTGTCACTATATTCATACGACTCGCTGGTACAAATTATCCCACCGGCATGAGAAATCCGTAAAAGCGCAATTAACAGCAAAAGGGTGGTTTTTTCAGCAAACACCATCAACGCTCCTTTCCGATATATGTCAATAACACCATAACGTCGCGTATTTCTGTAATATGGTTTAAAAAAATCATAGTCGTCTATGGCAAACCCTTCACATTATCAGGGTAGCCTGAGCCGTCAAGGCCGGAGAGATTCTGAGGACAGTCCGTTATCGTGGAAATTTTTCCGTACAAGAAACGTTCTCGCATTGTTGATCATAGCCCCCGGTATTTCCCCGATTTGACCACATTCTTCAGTCAGCTCTTTATGGTCCTGTTATGAGATATATCCGCACTCTTTTGTGCCGACTACTGATAGGCAATTTGATTTTCTAAGAGGAGTATAGTACTCAGCGTTTTTGTGAGCAAAATGATCAACCTGTTTTCGTTCAAAGATGCTCAAACTCGCGATTTTTCACTATAAGGAAGGTTCTCTTCTGAGCAGAACATTC
>WJLW01000045.1 GCA_014728295.1 Chitinivibrionales bacterium
CGCGGATTGCCCTGCTCTTCGTTGTGGGGTGTCGGGAATTTCAAGGTGGGTCCCTGTACCGTGACATCCGCATGCTCGACCGTCATATAGCTGCGGTGATAGGGGCCCGCCTTGAAACCCAGATCGGATGCGTCAAAAAAGCCCGTGCCCAGCAGGATATAGCGACCGTCAAGGGTGATCCCCTCACCGTGGCCGTGGGCGGAAAGGACACTGTAGGTAAACTTGGAAAAATCATCATTCCAGGTAAACGCCAGATTGCCGGTATCGGTGGCAGTCTGCGCCCCGATCCGCATCCAGACTTTTTTGCCGTCAATTGACGAGTGATAATGGCCGCCTTTTTTGCGGTGGAACGGGCTGATCGTAACGCCGTGTTGGCGCAGGTCGAGCATCATCTGTTTTGCGCCGCCGGCAACAGTGTAGCGATACAGCAGCACCGCCGAATCGGGCGGCTCAAATGTCGGCTCGAACCACCAGATCCCACCCCGGTCCCACGACCAGGGCATAGTGCCGGGATTGCTCATGGCGCACACGTCTTTGAGATTTGTCCCGTCATTGTTCATGATAAACAGCCGGCCGTCCTTATTGAATGCAATCCGTTTCCCGTCGGGCGACAGTTGCGGCGCACCGATTGTCAGAGATGCACAATCGTTAACGCCCCAAATCTGCGTATACTCGCCCGATTCAAAATCAACCAGCCAGATACCATCACGCTCATTGGTCCACCAGCAGCGTTCCAGATAGATGATTCCGGTGCCTTCCAATGACAATGCAACTGATGCTGTAACCAGCAGCATATACATGGAACTGGTGATAATTGAATTGAGTTTCATACCGATATCCTTTGCAAAGGCTTGCTATTGCATGTTTTCAGCTATAATAGGGCCTGTTTTACGATAATACAAAGCGGATTTGCTTAGTTTGTTTTGTTTTTATTAGAAGTCATAAAAGAGACAAGTACGGCTGCGATTTATAGTTTTCGTCGCGCCGGCAACTATAAAAAGTATTGACAAAACCACTGCAATGTGTTACATTGTATTACATGAACACGACTACACTGACAATTCGACTTGATAGAGCATTGGCCAGAATGCTTTCAAAGGCATCACGGTATTCAGGGAAAACCCGTAGCGAAGTAGCGAGGGATGCTTTGCGACGTCAGTTGCGACTCGAACAATTTGAAGCAATTCGAAAAAAGGCCATGCCTTTTGCCGAGGCACGCGGTTTTCTGACTGATGACGATGTTTTTGCCAAGGTTTCATGAAAGTTTTTTTAGACACTAATGTTCTTGCAAGTGCAATTGCAACGCGAGGGCTGTGCGCAGACGTTTTGCGTGAAGTACTTAGCAGCGAAGAATTGGTAATTTCGCAATCGGTCCTGGACGAATTGAAGCGCGTTCTTGCCGATAAGTTCGGCCTTCCCCCCAAGATAATATCAGAGGCTCTAGCTATGCTTTGCACCGACAGCGAGCTATCCAATGCAACAAAAAAAATTGCAATTGAAATTCAAGACAAAGATGATATTGTCATTCTTTCAGATGCTATTTCAGCGGCAGTCGATATCTTTGTGACGGGTGATAAAGAAGTGTCAGCGCTGTCACGCATTGACCAAATGGAAATACTCTCCCCCAGAGCGTTTTGGGAAAAGCTCAGAAGGGAATAAAGCGATACGTGTATCGGCACCGATGAAGACTGCAGCCCGGTATAATGGATAATTGCAGTCTGTCCATTAATACGCACGCGCAGGTTCTGCAATTCAGGAGATGAGGCCTGCGCGTATCTGGATGACGCATACGCAGTCGCAACCGTTGCACTATCGATTTTCATCAGGTTGTCTTTATGACCCCGATACAGCGTTGCCTGTGGTGTTGCCTCCAGTTCGACTTTTGTTTCAACCGGCAGCGTCACTTTAACATCCCGAGTGGTGTCATCCGCCGCCCACACGCAGACCAACAGCTCGCCGTCAGGATTTCGACGTGCCACGACACGGACCTTTCCGGGGCGGGGACCACCGAATGCGCCGCCGGCATCACGCATAACTTCATACGGATTGTCGAGGACATACCCCGGATTGGGTTTGTGATCTCCCCATGATCTGTGCTGGGCCCAGTAAATGTGGCAGTGCGGTCCTTTCACGAGTTCGCCTTCACGAATGAAATCGTCGAGATGCGAAAACAGGGCATGAATGCGTGAGAAAGCTTCGATTTGTTGCAGCCATGTGGGGGGAGTGTCGGGATCAAAGGGTTCATTGCCTGCATAGCTGTAGTTCGAACCATCCCGGGCCCCGTCGGGCATCAGGAAGTTGATGCAGCCAGCCATGCCGAGTGTGTACAGGCACTTTACGTAGCCGATGTATTGATCGAACACCCCGAATTTGTCCTCACTGACCCAAAGCCAGCTCTGGTTGAGGGGTTTTCCATTTGCAATTTCCACTCCTTTTGCGGCGAGTGCCCGGGAAAGCAGGTCGTTGACGTTATTATCGGTTCCGCCCGAATTGAGAATCTTACCGTTGTCGGGACGATACAGGCTTGCACCCG
>WJLW01000046.1 GCA_014728295.1 Chitinivibrionales bacterium
CTCGATCATCGGCCTCGTCAGATTTCTTCGCCCATCGATAACCCTGGTGAGAAACGATGAAGACGAGATGCCGGCTTTTTGCGCAAAATAGCGGTGAGAGAAATGATGAGTAGTCCGCTTTTTCTCTTCGTAATAGTCCGACAAAAACTTTCGGAAATCGATATACGTGGTTACCGGCTTCATGCAGATAAATATAATCAAAACTGGCCGCAATCACCATCGATTTGTGGTTTCAGGAAGAAAAACCGCGCACAAAATGTGCACAGATGGGTGTGTAATAGGTTGGTATTAAAAGCTTTAGAAATGACCACAATTATAAATTGTGCTGAATGTGTGCGCGAATGTACATCTCTGCTGGGCCGGACCAGGCTGACAATGTACAAGAGTGGCGCTGAATCGGGCGAATATCCTTGTAAGTCGTTGATTTATGGTTGAGGGCAGGGGCGAAAAGCGTTGTGCCATTATGATACATAGGGACTTAAGCCGGCCCGATCTGGAAAAGCGATAACAATCACTTCACTTCAAGCGAGCAACAACTGATGTCGCGAGGCTCGCTCCGGAGATATCCTGAATCCGGACCAGGTACAGACCGTTCGCAGCCCGGTCCGTCCCAACAGCAACTGGTAATGTACGTTTTCTCATTCCCCTTGGTATCTGTGCACTAACAACAAGCTTGCCTGCAAGAGTATGCACCGAAATTTCTGCTGTGTAGGGAGGTATGTTTTCGACAAAAAGCATGCCGCAATCAAAATGTGTCGAAAGTATCGTGGGAGCGTTCTGGGACGGTGCAACTTTGTTTGCATTTTCGGTAATGCCATTCTCTGCCTTACGCAACACAAAACCGGTGAGCACGGATCGATTTCCCGAGGTAACTGATACCCGCGATTTCACGGCAGTTCCCGGTGCAATCTTATGAGCAATGGCATAGCTGGAGCCTTCTCCGGTAACCTCAATAAGCTCGGAGAAATCCTCATGAAAGGCGAATCCCGCGTCATTGCTGCCGTTTATAACCGCTGCCAGTATGGCGTCTCCCGAATCATTTGTCATTGTTCCGGTTTCGAGCGAGGTTGTTGTCGCTGAAGCCGAGCTGATTGCACCGGTTGGTGCTGATTGGCTGACGTTTTCATAAATGCAGCTCAGAATGGTGGGCGACTTGGTCGGGCTTGCAGACCAGAAAAGGGAAATTGCCGAATCCGATGCTTGCGCAATACCATCGCTATTCAGTACGTAGGAAGCAAGGAAAGCGCTAGTGCCTCCGTCAATTATTGAATCGGCAAGTACCTGTGTCATCTCCTGTCCCCCGTAAGAAACGCTGTTCAGATATGGGACAACGTCACTTTCCACGCATACCGTTACGATGAGCGCCCGGTTTTCTCCGTCAGCAGCCTGATGGTTCGCGCCTTGTCGCCATCCGTCAAGTATTGTCACGTCATCGTCGCTGTCTTTTATTTCGAGATAAAAATTCCAGTCCCGGTACGTATCGACATCGGGGTAACCATCGCTTGTGGGCGACCCCTCATAGCGCGCATCGCCGGTCGCAAACATGGCTTCGGAAATCAGGTGTGGCTGCGGGGTCGTTCCCGGAATCATGGTGGGGGGCAACGTCCCGTCACCTTCGCGCCGGATGCTGAAGCCGCCTTTATACGGCGTTAAATCAACAGTCAGGTCGGAGGGTTCTTTGGCACTTGCATAGTTTTCCATGCTGATGCCGATGCGGCACTGGTCTTCATACAATGGACCAAAGTCGGTTGGATTGGTAAATCCCAGCATAAATGCATAGCGATGACCGGATTTCAGCTCGATTTCATGCTCGCCGGTGAAATCGCAGCGGATATAAACCAGTTTTCCGGCATCACCATCCGGATACGTCGGCGGGATATCGGGAAACTCTGCACCATGGGCAACGCCGATAGACGTGAACGTTATGTCCTCAAAATAGTCGTCACATCGATGCATCTTCTGTCCCACGCCGAATCCATGCGCGGGATCGGTGCCATACGGCGTGCCGTTGTCGTTAATTGTCGGGGTACCGGTAATTTCGAAAAGCTGCATGAACATGGGCTGACCAATCGCGTTTTTAAAAACCGCTTTCGAGCTGTTGCTCGTACGGATGACAACGGCATCGAGAAAGCAGTCCTTTGTAGCTGTAAAGGTCTGTCCGCAATCGCGGCTGCGCTGGTAGTAGCCTTCATCCTTCCATTGGGGAGTTTCGTTGTTGCGAACCGACATTACGCCATTTCCCATATACGCTTCTTCGGCATAAATGTCGGTTGACCATGTGTTACGAGCGTAGCTCTTGCCCAGGCTGTTCATGGTAAGATCGGCATAAGCCATTCGGCCTAACAAAGCGACGCACAGCATCGTCATCCAGCCGGACTGCATTTTTCGACGCATAGAGTTTACTCCACTCGGGTTCTGGTGACGCTCTCTTACTCACTCATACTAATATTATGTATATATGACTGAGAGACATTTTCATTGTTTATCTTCCGCGCCGCCTCTATTTCTCAAAAAGCTACAGCAGGTAAAAAACGGGCACTGTGTCTTTTTCCCCATACATCCCTCGGACGGCTCACGTCAGGTAATATAGATGCTTCGGCGGTTTATGTCAATGAAAAGCGTGACTGATCCGGGCTTTCCAGCGAATCTCATCAGCATCGGAGGCATTCGATATTTGAGGCGGTGATCGTAAAGGAGCGTATTCCCATTTGCCGCAAAAACGCAGGATCTTTTCGATGACCGCTTCCTGTTCAATAAAAGTATCGTTTTTGTCCTACACAGGAAGCACAAATGTGCTCTGGGAATGACAGGTCGTTTCGGCATCGGCACTGTAGGTGAGTCGGGCGCGATTACTTTGCCGCGAAGAGTGATTGGCTACTCCGGGGTACCACCGATTGCCGCAAAAAAGAGCACCGGCAGCTTGATGTGCCTGATCATGCCGAAAACTCCCTATTGGATTATTCTGATTGTGCGGCTGATTCTTTTGCCGTTTGAAAATGCGCCTGCGATATACGCGCCACTGCTGTTCAGTGCAGCATGTCTTTCAATTCGAAATACACCGCTGCCATTTCTGCGTGCATAAGTTATGATTTTTCCCGTCATGCTGAAAATAGTGATCTCATTAACGGTTCGCGGCAGATAGAATGCCGCAATTCTGCTATTGTGCAGTTGCAGACGGACAAGCTCATCGCCGGCCGCGTTCAGGTTTGCACTATGTCTTTTGTGAGTTGGGCCAGTTGCGGCAAGATACTGTTTCAGCCAGGTCAGGGCTGGCCTCTCGCTGCCGTCACTGCGCACCAGATAGCCGTCGCTGCGCCACATCTGTCCCTGGCGATGTCCCCAGAATGTAACGCCTTCCACAGCAGGATGTTCCCAGAACACTGGAAACTGCGCTTCAAAGATATTTTTCTGCTGCGTGTCATCAGATTTATGCACATCGTACTCACTCACATAAATCGGTAGACCGAATACGGCCAGTGAATCAAGACGACGCTTGAGCGCAGAAGCCGACTGCCCCTCAAGAAAATGGCCCTGCACTCCGATACCATCAACCAGATTGCTGTCGACTAAA
>WJLW01000047.1 GCA_014728295.1 Chitinivibrionales bacterium
ATGCATACTAACACCATTGTCGATATGCAAATGGTATTCTTTTAATACTGCTCCTTTGCCATCAATTGATTTGTCTTTAGAATAAAACCGAACCTTATTTTTAAAAGGCTCTCCTCTTTCAACCACCTCTATAAACATCGGCATCTCATCCGATATCATGCCACTTCTAATCTCAATTCGATTATAATCTTTGTCATTTTCGTCTGCAAAATATTTAATTTCAAGCTTAAACACCGTACTGTAAAACTTATCGCTCGTATCCTCAATGGCAATCCGTTTGCTGTCGGAAAGCTCAAAATATCCGACGCTCCAATACACGAGCTCAAAATAATCAAGAATCGGCGGATCAAGCCAAATCATTGCCGCTATAGCGACCAGAATTCCAACTGCGGCGAAAATACCGGTCCAGATTGCTGAGGCGGCAAAAATGGCGATGCCGGTTCCAATACCACATACGACACCG
The DNA here is from genome assembly GCA_014728295.1 of Chitinivibrionales bacterium. Taxonomy (GTDB): domain Bacteria; phylum Fibrobacterota; class Chitinivibrionia; order Chitinivibrionales; family WJKA01; genus WJLW01. The sequence continues at coordinate 464 of WJLW01000047.1, forward strand.
GCAGCGGCCAACCCCATGGCCTCTCTGTCACCCCGCTGAAAGCCGTCAACAAAATCAATAACACTGATGATTGTCGAAATAATTGCGCCTGCTACGCCGAGCACCTTTGCTGCTCCCTTAGCGCGCAATGCCGACCTGGTGTAAAGCCTTGAGCTTTTGCCGGTAAATCTTGATGCGTTCACCGCCATGGCACTTTCATACGTTTCTATGGCGGTTTTAGTTATGCCGAGTAAATCGTTAAGGGCCGACAAACCGTCTTTCCAGGAAAGCTTTTTAAATTCCTGAGCAATTTTGATGCATGAAATAAATAAGGAAATAGAATCAAATGCAAAGGCGATATATGCCGAATCGAGCTTTTTAATATGCTCGTGTACTTCAGCAGCTTTTTTTATGCTTTTATCATTCTTGAAATCATCAAACGTATCATAGCTTTTTTTATCCAGAGCGTCATTAAGCTGCTGCCAGGATTCATGTTCTAATTCTATCTTTTTCACGCTGTCATCTATAGTTGTTGCTAAATCCTGCGTGTGCTCTTTTATCCATTCAGAAACCTTAATTCCGCCGAATTTCTTGTCCAGAAAGTCGAGTGTTTTCATAATTGGGCTGTTCGAACTAAACGCATTGTCAATGGTTTTAAGCGTACCTTTTCTCAGCCCCTTTTTTATGTTATAGTCAATAACCGGAATGGCATTTTGCAAAAAACTCCCAAATGCATGGTACGCAATTACATATTGGCCCGCTGCTCCAGCATTTTTTTCAATTGTGTCTTTTCCTTTCGTTATCAATCCCCACACCGCATCAAACGCCGGAAGGTTACTCAGCTTGCGCTCATCTAATAGGTCAGATAATAGTTCTCTGCCTTTTTCTGATACGGCCAGGTTTTCTGTAAGGAGGGCGGCAATATGGTCAAGCGTTCGTATTTTAACATTTGCTCTTATCTCTGCTTCAATTTCAGGATAATTTTCTGCTATTTCATCAGCGGAAAGAAAATCATAGCTGCCACCCAGCTCACCATGGTTTTTCAGCAAATCATTTTGAAAAGGTGGACTTCTCAGCATGTCTGATAATTTCTCGGCGGCCCTTTCAACTTCATCAATAAGTTCCTTCTTTTTCTCCTCCAGGTATTCTATGTCCTGGTAAAGCTGCGAATCGTTTAATGACATTGCCTCATGATTATAGCTGTTAGCTTTTCGGAGTCTGCTGACGATGTCATCTTCTTTGATGGGGCTTTTTTTATTCTTTTTTACGGACTCGCAAAGCTGTTGCAGGAATTTCGCATTTTGCAACTTAATTGCATTAGTTGTGCGATCCTCCTGCCGGTAGAAGAAATCACTTTGATTGGCAAGCGCTTGCAGGAATGTGCGTCTTAAGATAAATGCCTGCTTAACCGGGCACTTGTCCGAATCAGCATATTTTCTGCAGAATACCTTATATTTTTTTGATGTACCGGCCACTGCTATTCCTACTCCGCATCTTCAGTATATTCTATTATTGCTTCCGCACTATCAGAGTCGGGCACAAGAACATTGATCTCATCGCATTTTGAGAATGCTTTTTCAAAAATCACTTTTTCCGGCTCTTGAGATGTATCAACATATTTGAATTTATATGAGTCCTGGTTTTCTTCAAGAAGCCGTTCTTCTCTGTCAACAACAGTCACGCTGAACGGCACCCACGGATACCGATAGCGCAACCCTCCTGTCCAGGCAAAGGGGTCGGCTTCTTTTTCGGCTACTTTTTCATCGCCGGAAGTCGCATCCCATGCGGGGATTTTCAATTCGGTTCCTGGTTTTAAAAGATCCGGATTGTCGCCTATTTCATCTTCATTGATCTTATACAAGTACTTCCATGACGGCAATCCATATTTCATGGCGATACTTCCAAGGTTTTCTGCTTCTTTAACACGATATTTTTTCATGGATTTCCTTATAAAAACCTTATTTGTTCTTTGCCCCGGCTATTTCAAGATATTTACTTTTTCCACAATGGTCGGTAACAATTACAATGAAATTTTCACTAACAAATTCTTTTGTATATGAAGCAATTTCGGTATATGCTCCATTTGAATCATAATCAAACCCCAATTCCCGGTATTTGTTTAGAATACAACTGCATTTTTCTATAGTTTCAAAACTAACTTTATAAGAATACAGTCCTGCGCAATTTGGTTTATCAGAACAATTCCATCCCCAGCGAAACAGAGCAGATAAACTTTGATCAGATAAGGGACATTTAATATATGGACCAACCTTAAGACGATTTTCAGCATCATGCACAGTACAATTACTGTATCCAAGCTTATCAAGTTTGGTTTTTACATCAGCAACAGTACCTTCGTAAGGAAGCTTCCCGAGTTGAACAAGAACCTTACAATTCGCAATACTATCTTGCTTCGCAGACTCTTGAACAGTGCTGCTACACATAAGCATACTAATAGAGGCACATAAAGATAAAAGACAAAATATTTGTTTAGCTTGTTTCACCTTACTGTTCCCTTAGAAAGGCCGTTCCACGTCTTTGACTTAAAGACCAGGAACTCTCTGAAACTGCGTCAGTATCCGTCGGTTTATAAACCCACCCCATTGATGTACCAGGTTGTGCATCTTCAGTTATTCTTCCCGCGCTGATTTCTGTTTCACCATAAAAAGTGGTCCCCTCTACTCCTATTGTTTCTACTTTTAAGGTTTGAGCGAATTTTTTCGCATATCGCATAGAATTGCATGTGCTAAAATAGACCCGCGCATCTGAAACAAATGCCTCCTTTTTAAATCTTGAGGGTTTCGGAAATAATTCATTTCCATAATCATAAATGGGTGCATCGTCAATACCATGCCCAAAGAATATTAAGAATCGCACCGTTATTTTGCTATTAACAAATTGAACCAATCCAGTAGCCTTTTTTGCTAACACTGTATAATTAGGTATTCCACTGCCGTATTTTTTCAACTTATCTATATTGCTTTTATCCATTGTCGGCGGAACGAATACTGTAATTTCATCTGTAGACTTTAAATCTATATTTTCCACCGTTTTTTTCTTTAACAATATATCCACCCGGCGAATAAAGCTATCTGAGCTTTTATGTCCGTGTCCTCCAGATTCAGTGTCATCTGTACCAACAACAAATATGACCTGTGACGGAGGAACATTTCTCTTCAAAGTAACTACACCAGGTGTACTGTCAACTTTGCCATAAACTCTTTCAGCCATCAGGAGAACCACTTTCCGAAAGGTTTATCCTTAAAAACCAACTCTTTTCCACCTTGTGCACCGATATCTATTTCAAGACTGTAGTCAAGATTTTTGGGCATATCGGTAAACTCAAGCTCTGTTGTTTTATTTCCTTTGGTGGTATCATCTTTTACGGTTTTTGTTTGAGAATATGTTTTTTTACTGTCAGTGCTAAATAGTGTAAAGGTATCATCCTGCGAATTTGAATCATCAGGATCTATTTTCAAGCAAATTTTTAATGATCCAAGATCTGTATCATCAATTTCGCTTTCATCCTCGTATAAATCATTTAATGCTTCCGGGGGAACAGTTATTGTTGCTGACGCCATATACCTCACATGCGCCGCAAGCACCTCATCATCATACGGCCCATCTTTTTTCACATCATAGCCTAAAAGCCGCAATCCCTTGCGCAAATTCCCCACATTGATTTTATGCTCTTCACCTTCGAAACGATCCGGATGATCATCGATGGATTGCAATTTGCCATCATCGGCACCATACAAAAGCATAAACCGGGTGGGCATTATATTGGGATCGTTGTCGGCATCGGTGTTTTTGCCTGAAACGAAATCTTTGGCAAGCCCTGTAATGGCGCCATAGTCAAGATGCGACGCAAAAAAACGTGCCGCTTCATAGCCTTCTTCGCTTTCGACAGCTTTGAGAATGTCAACGAAATCCTTCAGCGTCAACATGATCGGCTCTTCCTCCTCCGACCCGGCCGAATCTTTTTGCGTAAAAGCGTCATTGACCAGTTTGACAGACTGTTCGATCTGTTCAGGCGTCTGATATTGTGCGGCCTGTGCGATCCATTCCTGCACCTCGACCGGCAACTTCTCGGTACCTTCGACAGTCTTTGGCTTTTTTCCCTTGAGCGTACTGGCCGATCCGGCCGATTTGGCGCTGCCCGCGCCGCCACCGCCGCCTCCGCCGGCCTGGCCGAGCAAGACTGTGGGGCATCCGGGCGGAAGTACCGTTGATGGTGGTCCAACGCATACCGCCATATCGCCCATGCATGCCGCCGGAATTTTCCCGATAAAAACAGTTGGTGGCACCGGCCCTACCAGCGGACCGCCGACATGCGGAACGCCGGGCGGCGTCACCATCGGACACATATGCTGATCGGTCATCCGCGCCGCAGGCATTTTGCCGATGAGTACCGTCGGACATCCGGGCGCCGTTATCATACCGCCATGTGCGGTCATGTCCATTAATCGTGCTGCTGGTTTGCCCATGTCAATTATTCTCCCGTGAAAATGCATTGGCTTCGAGTCTGGCAACGGATGCCAGCTCTTCGATACCGCCATATTCGAGATAGCCCCGCCAGACAAGCGAGAGGCGCTTTTCTTCCATTTCGATAACGACCGTTTGAAGCTCGGGTTGGAGCTGCTGAGGTCCCTCGCCGACATCCAAAGTCAAGAGCGGGATATCGTTGGGCAAGTCGAACTCGAATTTCGGGAAATCTGGATCCATATAGGTCAACAAGACATGTTCATCACCCTTGAGGCGTTGTCCCCAGAGCCCGTCCGAAGCGCCTTGATAGACGCGGTAGTCCATTTTCGGTATTTTCGTATTTCCCAATTGTGGATACTTTTTCTGCATCTCCTCCTGTGACCTCTGCGCGGCCTCCAGATATTCGGGCAGTACGCCGGCAAAGGTGTAGCGGGGAAAGAAATTGCGTCGTGTCCAGCCCAGAGATGCGGGTTTGGGGCCATGCTCCCAGTCTTCGAATTTCGGCAAAGCAAGATGATCGGGCAGGACGGGTGAGCCGGGGTCTTCCAGGTTCGGCACCTGCATGCCGGCCCCATCATCCACGCCGCCACGCAGACCGAAACCTTTACCGATGGGATTGGGGTAGTATTGAAAAAGCGTGCCGTTTTTGGAAGTGGCAATGCCGCCGTAGGCGCGGGTGTAGCCCAGCGGCATTTCGGTGAACGGTTCGGGATCGGAGATGACAATGCCGCGGAGAGCTTTACTTTGTGCAGTGCGGTTACCGAATGTTCTGACCGTCTTGCGGTAAGGGCCGACGCGCACTTCACAGTCGAGGTGGAAGGCCTTCTTGCCTTTCGGTGCGTGCACTTTGCCCTGAATGACGACGTCGGTGCTGGGCTTGAAGGGGATGAGATCGGTTTCGCCGAGGGCTTCCGAATAAAGCTGGTTTTCCTCGTCCTCGAAGCCGTCCATATCGTACACGGGCAACTGCTCGTCGGCAACCTCTACCCTGCCGGGCGCCAGCGTGTAGGTACGTTTGCCGATTACCGAAATGATCGGTTGTGCTTCGGGTTTGCTTCCGGGAATAAACGCGAATTGCCAGCTCATAATTATGTCCAGGTTGTGATGATATTGTCAGTCCTGCCCTTATTCATCTCCCGTCAGTTAATCATGACTACGCCGCCCTTGATCGTGCACATACCGCTGCCGGATACCTCCGTCATGGTGCCTGATATTTTGGTCTGCACGTTCGATTTTGCTTCCAGGCTCATGCCGCCTTCGATTGCGGCTTTCATGTTTCCCTTCATATTGACATTCATGCCACCTTCCAGGGCCGCATCCATCTGCGCCTTGGCCGAAACGTTCATGCCGCTCAGATTCAGGTCGGTGGTGGCTTTCGCATCGATCTTGCCCGTTGACGCCTGCATCTTGATATTGGCGGCCTTGATTTCGAGGTCCTGCATGGCATTGATGCTGATTTTGCCCTGCGAGTCGAGAATCAGGCCCTTGCTGCCGTCGAGCGTGACGGTATTTTTGCCGTTGCAGTCCGACAGGGAAATCGACTTGCCGGAGTCGTCCATCTGAATGGCATGTCCGGCGCTGGATTGAATCGTGATGGATTTGTTTTTGTCGTCAATATTAATGACGTGCCCGCCTGCAGTGGTGATAACGACACCTTCGCTGCCGCCTTTATAGGTCATTTTAATATTATGATCACCGGCGTTCCATGAGGCCATTTCATTGGCATCATCAAGCAAGACTTTGTTTTGATTGGTAGTGGTCAGAAAAGCACGCTTTTTATCATCATCCATTTCCAGCGCGTGCAGCCCGTTGGTTTTGACGGAGACCTTCTGCTTGTCCTTCATGTCATCCATAACAATCTCATTGCCGCCGGCGGTACGGATGATACTTTGCTCTTTGTTGGCGCTCTTGACGGGCGAGATGGTATTGGCATGCGGGACCGTGCCCAGCCCCAGAGGACGGTCGGGATCGCCGTCGACGTGGCCGACGATCATTTCGGTGCCTTCGTGGCCGGGAAAGTGGATGCCGTAGTCGGCGCCGCTGTAGGGCTGCGCCAGACGGATGTATTTGGATGCGTTGTAATTTTTTGCATCGGATATATCGTAGATCATGCGGGCTTTATAATGACCGGTATCATCGAGTGCGGCGTACTCGGAGCCTTCGGTCTCGATCATGGCGGAGGTGATACCGGTGATGCGCGGACGCTGCGTTTTGATTTCCGGCCGGAAGCTCTCGGCCTGCTGCGCGGGGACGCCTTTGAACTGATTGCTGTAGGAGAACATGTGCGCGTCCTGGGCGCCGGCGAAGTGCGATCCGGAATGGATTACCTGCGTAATGACATATTTGCCGTTGAGATCCGCGCGCACGTGATTATCCGTTTCGAACCGGGCGCCTGCCCTGAAGGCGCGACAACTGCCGTGGCCGCGCACAAACAGTTGCTGTGCGGCGATGCGATTGGAGTGGATTTCGGCGTGCTTCTGGGCTTCGGACGTATCGAGATAGTGACCGCCGAATTCGTACACGGCGCCGACATTGCCGTCATTGATGGCTTTTTCGGCCGTAAGCTGAACTTCCGGTGTTTTATAATTGTAATTTTTTACCGTGACATTGGCCGGAACCATATTGCGCTCGACATGCAAACGATTGAGGCATTCTCTATCTTCTTGCTCTTCACGCTCGACCATGCCCGTTTGCGGTTTGTAAATTATGGCCGAAGGATCGGGAATGTATTCGAAGGCTGCGGGAGCATCGGCGATGACCAGTTTCTCGGCACTGGGCTCTCCCCCGCTCATTTCATCCCGGATAAGCGTACTTTCCTTGAAGAAATACCAGATTCCGTACTCTTCCATCAGGCGGCTGATGAAATTCAAATCCGATTCCTGATACTGGACGACATAGTCGCGTTCGGAATAGCTTGCGCCGGTCTGCACATCGTAGTAATCACTTAACCCGACATCATCCAGCACCTGTTTGATGATATCCACGACGGTCATCTTTTGAAAGACGCGTGTGTGTTTGTTAAGCTGGCACATCCAGAGCCTGGGGGCCAATTTGACATTGTAGACGCAGTAGTCGGTGTTGCGATCAACAAACAGGAATTCGGTAACAATACCGGAGTAGGGATAAAACTCCTCATCCCGATAGATAAACAGCGACGCCTGCTTGTTGACAATATCTTCGGGCTTAATTTCTTCCTGCTTGGATATGAGGGTAATATCAAAATGGTAGGGCGTTGAAATCGCATCCCGTCCATTGAAATTCATTACCTCAAACGTGCCGGTAGCCTGTCCCGAACAGAAGAAGAAGAACTGTCCTTCATTTGCTTTCCTGCGCTTCATCAGTTACCTCCCATAATACGCAGCCCATTCGCGCACTGATGCTTTCAGCCGGCTGCAGTATATCAGTACTGTTTAAAGGGATTCAACAACTGCGTCACCGAGCGGCCGCGTCTGCTGGGCCGCCAGATGAATTTACATAAAACACACTTCAGGCGTCTGCGCCCCTGGAGTGTCCGGATGGGACTGAAAAAAAACGGATCGTAGTACTCCACCACCTTGCCGTTGCATCTCGGGCAGATCTCTTTGGGCGGATACCAGAAGGTATCCCACAAAAGACCAACTGGATTATCCCTGCTTTTCCGGCTACTTCGGGAGCGTAACATAGTGACTATCCTCGAAGGTGTGAATAATCATGTGCTATCAAAATGCACGATGCAACGTAAAAAAGCAATACCTTTTTGGGGCAAAAACCGGCTCCATTCTCGCATGTGACGGCGGTCACAGACTTTTCGCCAAACACGTATTAGACAACAGGAGTGGGCAGAAAGAGATCGACGTAGCTGCGTTGCGCGAAGATATCGGTCATACCGGCAATGTAGTCAACCACAATGCGCCGGGCGGAAGTTTTATTCGTGTAACTTTTATTCTTGATGAAACTGAAAAATACGCCGCTCGCCGGCGCCTCCTGAGATATCTGGTTGACGTAATCGCTGTTCGCGCCGCGTTCGGACTTATGCATAATGTCAACGAACTTGTCGTACAATTGCTCGATGATACGGTCGGATCGCCGTGATTTACCCGCAACAGCAGGATGCCGGTAGATACGTTCATAGTTAAACTCTTTGAGTTGCTGCATCAGATCGAAGATCCCGTCACTCATTTGAATGGTATCCTGATCGAAACTGTTGGCAACGATATCGTTGACAAAGCGTCCGATAATTTTGCCGTTGTCGGCGCCAAGATGCTTTGCAACACCGGTGGGAATATCCTGCTTTCCGACAAAACCGGCTTTTATCCCGTCTTCGAGGTCGCGGCCAAGGTAGGCAACGCGGTCCACCATGCGCACGACGCATCCCTCGAGCGTCGCCGGCAGGTTGTTGCGATCGGTAATGGACTCGAGGCTGCTGAGGTCACGACTGCGATCGGGCGAAACGCTTTGGTCGAACTTTTCTCCGCAGTGAGTGATGATGCCGTCGCGGACTTCGAAGGTGAGATTGAGTCCGTCTCCGTAATTGGTCAGCGAATCCACAACCCGCAGCCCGTGCATTTCGTGCTTGAAGCCCTCTTTGACGCCCTCTTTAACGACCAGGAAATTGAGTACCTTCTCACCGGCGTGACCAAACGGGGGGTGGCCGAGATCGTGTCCCTTGGCAATAGCGCTGATCAGGTCGGCATTCAGATTGAGACAGCGGCCGATGACCGATGCAATACTGGACACATGCAATACGTGCTCCATGCGCGTACAGATGTGGTCGTTGTTGGGCGAGAGAAACACCTGCGTTTTATGCTTGAGGCGGCGAAACGGCGGGCTGTGCAAAATGCGCGTTTCGTCGCGAGCGAATTCGAGGCGGAACGGATCCTTTTTAAGCGGGAATTTGCGTCCTTGCGTCTCGGCGCTCTTGCGGGCAAAGGGGCTGAGGTTGTCTTCCGATGAGAGCAATATTTTTCGTATGTCAAGATCTGATGTTCGGGGCATAATGAGCCTTTTTGTTTGCGGCCCCCCGCATTCGTGGGGTTAGCGGTTGTCTATTGCATGACCTGCTTGTTTTGAAATACAAAATATCGTGCATTCCCGGCTCATCGAGACTCAGCACAACAATTTACGGCAGCTTGCGGCATGCCAAATCTACTGCAAGCCGTATTCCTGCAGATACCGGTAAACATACGCTTCCTGATCCGGTGTATCAAGGGCGGGGCGGCTTTGGCGTACTGTCTTAATGGCGGCTTCGGGATCCAGCGCAAGCAGCTTTCCCACCAGGCATGACAACAGCATGCCGGTTCTGCCGATCCCGGCGTGACAATGTGCGCAGACGGGTTTGCCGTTTTTGATCATCTCAATACACTGATCGACCAGCACATCAAAGGCGCGGGAGTTGTCGGGAACCATGAAATCAGGGATGGGAAAATGAATCCATTCCATCGTAAGTTCACCGCAGAGCGTCTTGAAATTTTCGTGTGTACGCGTCAGCGAAATCAGGCAACGTACACCCTGGTCAAACATTTCGGCAAGATCTCCCAGAATGTACTCCCGTTGCGATGAATGGCCGCCCGGCATCGCAGAGCCTGCCACTTTGCCGGGAATTACCCAGGAAAAATTGCGTAATACCACTCCGGTCTCCTTTGCAAAAGACAAATTGTCGTCATAGCCGCGCAGACGGCAATCCATGCATGAAATTACGTGTCAAAATAATCGATTGCCACATGCCGCACTAGTTTTAAAATATATGTGTTTGGGGCAAATGGAAAAAGGATCGCGTGCCGGTCGGCGGCCCGATCGAGACCCGCGTGAGAGCAAATCGGGCAATTTATGTATTTTAAACCCTTTGCACATGGGTAACTGCCGTGCACAACGTGCAGAGACCAATGTCTCGAACATCGTAAGTTGCTCAATATGTTATGAACAAATTCGTACTAGAATGAGTTTAGCATGAACTTGAAAATTGTGTTCATTTGTTTCGTTCCGCTCATTTCCGGACTCATCGGGTGGATGACCAATTACATTGCGGTGAAAATGATTTTCCGGCCCCGCAAGCAGATAAACATCCTGGGGATGAAGATCATCGGACTGATTCCGAAACGCAAAGCCGATCTGGCTCGCAAAATCGGGGAGACGGTTGAAAAAGAACTGATATCGCATAAAGATATCCAGGAAATCATGCGTTCACCGTCTATCCACAATTCGATGATAGAGGTACTGAGTTCGAAGATCGACGATTTTTTTCTCAAAATAGCCACGACCAATCCGCTTATCGGCATGTTTCTCAACGGCGAAACGGCAGATCAGATAAAAGAGAAACTGGTAGCGGAGCTGGAACCGGAGCTGCCCGAAGTTATGGACAAGCTGCTGACACATGTCGAATCGAAAATGGATTTCAAAGAAATTGTACAGGATAAAATCGAGGGTTTTGATTTGCTGAAGCTGGAAAACATCATTTACGGCATCGCCAAGCGCGAACTCAAGGCGATCGAGATCCTGGGCGGCGTGCTGGGATTTGTCATTGGTATCATTCAAGTGGGAATTATCTTTGCCGGCAATATTTATGGATAGATGCAGAGCCCTGATACTACCGATTCTGATTGTGGCATCTCTGAGCCGGGCAACCGTAATCGGCAGCCGGGTCGACAAGGATACGCTGACGGTCGGCGACCGCATCAATTTGACAGTTGCGATTGTTGCGCCGAAGGAGTCGGAAATCATTCCTCCGCAAACAGACGAGGGATTCGGCAATTTCGAGGTCAAAGACTGGCGCAGTGACAGAGTCGAACTCGCCGAAAACGACAGCGTCACCTTTTCCTATGTGGTAACAACCTACAAAGTAGAGCCCTGCTCGATTCCCCGGTTAACGTTTCTGGAAAAGCGCGGAGAGGAGGTCGACACGCTCTTGACGCCTGCGGTACCGATGCGCGTCATTTCGGTTATCGATGTCGATACCGCCGACATCAAAGGCCTGAAGCCGCAGCAGGTTGCGGGTTCCTTTTCGCTTCTGCGCATCACCCTGATTGTTCTGGGGGTGATACTGGTAGCTCTTGCCATTGCATACGTTATCGCCCGCAGGAAGGAAAAAGCCGCGGCAACCGAAGTCCCGCTGCCGCCGCCTTACGACGAGGCCATGGCCGCGCTCACCAGGCTGGAGTCATCAACCTGGCTCAAGCAGGGATTAATTAAGGAATATGTCTTTGCGCTCTCCGACATTGTCAAGCGCTATATCAGCCGCCGCTACCGGGTGACGGCCTCGGAATTCACCACCGAAGAGATGCTGACCTGGCTGCCGGGAGCGTCGTTTGATGCCCGCCAACGCACGCGGCTGGAACAATTTTTCCGCGCAACCGATCCCATCAAATTCGCTAAATACATACCCGACATGCAGACACTGCAGGATTTTGCCGGCGAGATTCGCAGCTTTCTCAACGCGACGCGTCCCTCACTTGACGGAGATGCGAGCACAACCACGACGCCAGCTCAACCGCAACCAACCGAATCAACACAGGGAGAAGCACCACGCAATGAGACTGAAAAATCCTGAAGCGCTCTTTTTGCTGCTGATCTGGATCCCGATGCTGTGGGCATATCTCTATCGTGAGTTCAAGTCACGGCCGGCGGTACGCTTTTCGGATCTTTCGATTATCAGGAAGTTGCCTTCGTCTCCCTTCGTAAAGCTGCGCCATTCACTGATCGTGCTGCGCCTGCTCGGTGTGGGATTGCTGATCGTTGCGCTGGCCCGTCCTCAAAAGGGGCAGACCGAAGAAGAGGTCAGCACCGAAGGCGTTGATATCATGATCGTGCTGGACGTCTCGTTCAGCATGAAGGCGCTGGATTTCAAACCCAACCGGTTGAACGTGGCCAAAGAGACGGCCAAGGAGTTCATCATAAAGCGCAAGCATGACCGCATCGGCTTTGTCGTGTTCGGCAGCCGCAGCTATACAAAATGTCCGCTGACGCTCGATTACAATATTTTAAGCCAGTTTGTCGATGATGTTGATTTTGAAGATTTCGGCAATGGGACGGCCATCGGGACGGCCATTGCAACTGCGTCCAATCGCATCAAGGAGTCGCAGGCCAGAAGCAAAGTGCTTGTGCTGCTGACCGACGGCGCCAATAATACCGGTGAGATCGACCCGGTCACCGCGGCGCAGGCAGCCGCGGAGCTCGGGATCAAAATCTATACGATTGGCGTCGGCAAAACGGGCATTGTCCCCATGCCGATGCAAGTGCAGAATCCGTTTACCGGACAGGTGTTCGAGCAAATACGCAAGGTGGAGTCCGATCTGGATGAGCAGGCGCTGGTCAATATCGCCGATGTGGCCAACGGACAGTTTTTCCGGGCCACTTCCGAGGAAGAACTCAAAGAGATTTACGCACAAATAGACAAATTAGAAAAGACCGAAATCAAGACAATGTCGTATACTACCTACTCCGAGCAATTTTTTCCCTGGCTGCTGGCGGGCACGATGGTGCTTTTGCTCGAGCTGCTGCTGGCGCATACCCGTTTTCGGAGAATTCCGTGACGGCGCGCAGAAACGCGAAACGCTTATGAGATTTGCACGTCCCGAATATTTCTGGCTCTTTGCAGCGCTTCCGCTGCTGATCGGGTTTTTCATGTGGGCCTGGCAGCGCAAACAGGCGGCGCTGCGCAAATTTGCCGCCTTGTCCATGATCCCGCGGCTGACCCCCTCAGTCGGGGCGGGGCGACAGATTGCGCGCTGGACATTTTTTCTGCTCTTCTTTTTCTTTTTGATTCTGGCCCTGGTGCGACCGCGCTTTGGTGTCAAAACCGAGATGGTCGAGCGCAAGGGCGTCGATATTATGATCGCACTTGACGTGTCCAAAAGCATGCTGGCGCAGGACATCAGCCCCAATCGTATCGATCGGGCCAAACACGAAATCGGCAAACTGATCGGCATGCTCAAGGGCGACCGCATCGGTATCGTTGTCTTTGCCGGAGAAAGCTTTGTACAGTGCCCGCTTACTGTTGACTACGGTGCGGCAAAGATGTTTCTGGATGCGGTTAACACGTCCTGGATTGCCTTGCAGGGGACCTCTCTCTCCGGCGCCGTCGGCCACGCCATGGAAGCGTTTCATTCCAAAACCCGCAAGCACAAGGTACTCGTCATCCTCTCCGACGGGGAAGATCACGAGGGAGAAGCCGTCAAGGCCGCCCAAAACGCCGCAAAAGAAGGCGCAAAAATTTATACGGTCGGGCTGGGCTCCGAAAGCGGCGTGCCGATCCCCCTCAAAAAAAGTGGCGGCAACGTGATTTACAAAAAAGATAAATCCGGCAATCTGGTCATGAGCAAGCTGAACCAGGCTGTTCTGGAAGAAATCGCCGTTGAAGGAAACGGAAAGTACTTCCATGCCGGAACCGATCTCGATCTGGCCTTTATCTATGGTGAGATCATGAAAATGGAGAAAAAGGATCTGGGAATGAACCGCATGACCGTTTACCGCGAACAATATCAGATATTTTTATTGATTGCCCTGCTGTTTCTATTTGTCGAATTTTTCATTCCCGAGCGGGTAACGCGCAAGCAGGAATGGAAAGGACGGTTTCATTGAAACATGAATAACCAGTACCAAATAATCAATAATCATTTTCGAATGGAAAGCAATAAACGCTGCACATTGGGGCCGTTTTTGCGCGCCGGAACGGTTAGTCTGCTCCTGATGCTGGCGATTGGAGTGATGCCTGTTTGTGCCGACAAAATTTACTCCCGCAACAAACAGGCAAACAAGCTGTACGAGCAGGAGCAGTACGACAAAGCACTCGAAATATACCAAGACGCGTTGATGGAAGAGCCGGCCGACGACAAGCTGCGCATGAACAAGGGTTCGGCGCATTATCAATTGCAGGAGTACGAAAAAGCCATTGAGTCCTACGAAGGCAGCCTTGACCTGCAAGACCGGCAGGCCCTCGCCGATTTGCACTACAACCTGGGCAATGCCTGGTTCCGCAAAGGCCAGCACGCGCTGATGCAGGGCATGGGCAAAGGTGTTGAAGAAGGCAAGCAATCCATTAAATCGGCGCTCGAAAATTATAAAAAATCTCTGGATTACCACTCCTCCGACCTCGATGCAAAATGGAACGTACAGGTTGCGCAACAGGCTCTCAAGCAACTCGAGGAACTGGAAAAACAGCATCGGAAAAATCAACAGAACAAGGACGACAACAACAAACAGGATCGCAACGATCAGAACAAGCAGCAGAACAAAAACAATCAGAATAAGGATAAACAGAACCGGCAAAAAGGCCGGCAAGACAAGCAGGACAAAAAGGACCGCCAAAAAAAGCAACAGGACAAGCAGCAACAGGATCAGGATCGGCAGCAGCAGCAACAACGGCAGCCCGATCAGGACAAAAAACAGGCGCCCCCGCCAAAGCCGCAGAAGCAAAGCAAGGAAGATATGAAAAAGAAGCAGGCCCGGATGCTTCTGCAGCAGTATGCCGACGACGAGGACGATCTCAACAAGCCACGCCAGGAGATGAAGGCAAAATCGGACAAACCGGACAAGGACTGGTAGCAGGAGCCCCCGTATGACAAAGATGTACTTTGATCAGTGGGACAGTGGCGGCAAAACCATTTGCGCCTCAATTCACCCGACAACGCAAGCAGGGCGTCCGTGGGTAGTGATCGCGCACGGCTTTACGGCAGATCGCATCGGGAAAGATTACCTGCTGGCGAAGCTGTCGAAATACTTTGCACACAAAGCCATTGCGTCACTGCGCTTTGACTTTGCCGGCTGCGGGGAGAGTGAAGGCGAATTTCACGAAATGAATATGACCAGTATGCGAGACAATTTGCTTTCGGCAATAAACTACGTGCGCAAGCGTTTTGTCCCCTCAAAACTCATCCTGCTCGGTCACAGCCTGGGAGGCAGCGTCTGCGCACTTCTTGCCACTCGGGCCGGGGCCGACGGCGTTGTTCTGCTGGCTCCGGTTGCCCGGCCATTTGAATTGTTCAACCGGCTCAAAAAAGACGTTGTGCAGCAGGGCAAAAACAGCAGTGGATTTTACGAATACGGCCCGCATCAAATGCGCGAAGATTTCCTGAGCGATGCGGCGCACTACGATCCACTACGGGATATGACTCAATTCCACGGCAGGTTGCTCGTAATCCACGGCGACAGCGATCAATCGGCGCCGATACATGAATCGGAAACCTGCGTGCATCATGCCGAAACGGCAGGGATCGATTGCCGCTATTACCGCATAAAGAATGCCGACCATAATTTTTCGACGGTCAGTCAAACCCGAATCGTCTTCGAGCACATCGGCGACTGGATCGAGGAGTTGTGCGCATGAATGCGTTGCGTATTCTGACAGTCATTCTGCTGGCTGCGTCGCTAAATGCTGCCGGGGCACCGTCATTGAGCGTAACGCCGGATCGCACCAAGGTTGCGCTGGGGGAACAGATTGTATTGACGGTAAAAATCGAATCGGCAAACGATCTCAAGGGAGCACCGGCAATCAAGCTTCCCGACAGCGAGCATTATTCGGTCGTGCGCAGCAGCGGTCCCAGCCGGAGCAGCATGACGCAGATTGTTAACGGAAAGGTATCTCACAGCATCAGCCTGACCTATACCTACCATATTGCTCCCCGCAAAACCGGCGCCTTTACCTTTCCGGCGCTTTCGATCAAGCTCAAAAATCAGACACTCTCTTCGCAACCGTTCCGCGTTTCCGTGACTAATAAAGCGGTAAAAAATCCTGATGTCAAGGTTTATCTAATTGCGGGCAAGCGCACGTGTTATGTTGGCGAGCAGGTCCACCTCACCCTGAAAGTCGCCAAGAAGGCCAATTCCGCCGCAGAACTGGTCCGGGAGGGATTCATAACGATCATCGATCGCATCAGCGAATCTCTGGGCCGGGGCTTTTCGGTAAATGCGCTGTTCGACCGGTTACCCGAAGCAACTGCCGAGCGCATTGAAGGTGAGGTATACCACGTATTCAAGCTGCACTACGCGCTTTTTCCGCAGCGATCCGGCGCCTATACCATCAGAGCCATACCTTTCCAATATGTCGAACGTCAACGCGTCCGCAGCCGCCGCGGCATCGATCCTTTCTTTGACGGCTTTTTCGGCATGCGCGACCAGATACGCCAGGTTCCCAAAACCGTTTTAACCAGCACCATAACATTTACCGTCAAATCGCTGCCGCCCGGCCCGCCAAGCTTCTCGGGTGCGGTCGGAAAGTTCCGCCTGGAAGCCGACATACAGCCGCGAAGTGTTCCAACCGGAGAGTCGGCAACGCTCTCCATTAAACTTGCCGGTAACAGCCGACCCAACAGCATGGGTGAAGTCACGTTGCCGGATCTGAGCAGCTTTGAAATTTTTACTCCCGAAAAGCATGCCTGGCAGGATACAACCGCAACCGGCATTCATGGGCGCAAATCGTACAAATACCTGATCATTCCCAAAGAAGCGGGCGACCTGGCCGTACCGCCAGTCGTCTGGACCTATTTCGATCCCGATGCGGCAACCTACACAACGCTGTCATCCGACACCTTTCACCTGCGCATCTCGAAGGGCAAAGACGGCGGCAAGCAAAGTTCAACGCGCTATATGACCCAGGCCGAGATTCGTGAAGTCGGCAAGGACATCCGGTATATCAAAACCGTCACCGACATTACCAACCAGCCAACCAAACCTTATACCAATCCGATATTTTTCATCCTCTACCCCCTGCCGTTTCTGCTGGGGCTATTCTCAGCACTTTACAAAGTCCAGTCCGGGCGCAGCAAGGACGAAGCTGCCGGTTTGCGACAGAAGGCGGCGCGCAGGGCGTTCAAAGACATCCAGGCAATTGAAAAGGAGCAGGCCGGTCTCTCGTTCAAAGAAATGTTAAGCAGAATTGCCGGCGTTATCGAGCGATACATTTCGCACAAATTCGGCTTTTCGGCAACCGGCAAAATGCTGGGCGAATTGAAGCAGGAGCTGATCGACCGGGGAATTGCCGAAAAGGTCGTCTCCGATCTGACTGAATATATCGAGCAGATGGACCGGTACCGTTTTGGCGGCAGCTCACCGGGGGAAAATGACAAATCCGAAATGCTGGCAAAGACACGCTCATTTGTGCAGCAGCTTGACAAAAGCCCAAAAAAGGAGCGCGGCGCATGAATCGAATACTCCTCATGCTGATCGCCTTCTCGCTGAGCGTGGCAACCGCGGCGCCGGTGGAGCAATGGATGGGCAGAGCCAATGCCTTCTACGAGAATAAAAAGTATGACAGTGCACTGGTTTACTTGGAGCGAATCCTTGCCGAGGGAGTCCGCAACAGCGCCGTTTACTATAATGCCGGCAATGCATATTACCGCCGAAACAAAATCGGCCGGGCCATTCTCTACTACGAAAAGGCAGCACAGCTTGCGCCGCGTGACAAAGACATCCAGGCCAACATCAAATTCGCCCGGCTTAACATAATCGACCGCATACCAGAGCCGGAACAGGGCTTTCTCGTCAGCCTGTTGTGGGGAATGCACAGTTTATTTGATTTGCAGACGCAGCTCTGGCTCTTGCTTGTGCTGCTGTTTGCGCTGGCACTTTTGTTTTCGGGCGGATTGTTCAGTTCACGCAATCTGAGACTGTGGATTATTTATGCTTCGGTGCTGCTGGGCTTGGCAACACTGGCGACCGGCACTTCTGTCGGTTACAAAATTTACCGGGCCGAAAATGTGACGTATGCGATTGTACTTGACACATCAGTCGACGCCCTGAACCAGCCGAACGGGAACAAGGTCATGTTTACCGCGCACGAAGGCACCAGGTTCCGCATCCTGAAATCGCTGGATGACTGGTCGTTCGTCAGCCTGCCCAACGGCGTCAGCGGGTGGGTCGAAATGAGGACGCTGGGGATCATTTAGGCGCGACGCGGGCCTCTCTTCACGAGAGGCCCACATCACGCCATTCAACCACATCAAAAATTGAAATAAAACCCGAAAAACGGCGAAGCTATCGTTCTAATCGAAAAAGTTATATCATTATAATCATCCCGAGCAGCCGGTTCATCATAATCGACGTTGGTAAACGTCAAGCCGGCAAGCTGCAGCCCCATGCGCATGAACATGCGTTGACTCAAACGGAAATCCAGATTGACCGGCATGTAGATATCAAAAATCAGCGCCCAGAAATCATCCTGTCCCTGCTCTCCGAAATAGATCGGAAAAGCGATCGCCGGCCCGAGTGAAAACAGGAAAATATCGCGCTCGATCAGATGAAAATACAAACCGCATCCCGGAATCAGGCCAAAATCCGCAGTTGGAATGGGAAAAGAAGATTCATTAATCGAGAATCCGGCAAAGGGATTCAGCTCGATCTTATCCGCCAAATCAATTATGAGCGACGGCATGATTTTTATGCCAACGTCCTCATCATCCGAGGCATACAACCGGAAATCACCCCCGATGGATAAATCCGCGAACACATTTACACATACTGCCATCACCGCAAGCGCAACAACCTTTTTCATGCAAACCTCCCCTGGAAAATGTGAGCGACTACCTGCTCCCGACGCATTGGCGGGTTATTTCCACTACAAAGGCGCGGTGGCGCATCCACCTATCCGTAATGAAAAACAACACGCAACTCCCAGCGAGGAGCCCATAAACAATAAAATAATTGCAAAACGGCACATCTACTATTTTAGGTGCGGCTACTCTTTATAATGCGCCTGCCGCAGCAACGCAAGGAGCAAACCCATGCCGGATTTGACGCAATTTGATCTTTCGGGAAAGAGCGCACTGGTTACCGGAGCCAATACCGGTATCGGCTTCGGCGTCGCAACCGGACTGGCCGGAGCCGGCGCTACCGTGTACATCACCGGGCGGGATACGGCGAAAAACAACAACGCCCTCGCATCATTGCAGAAACTCAATTCATCCTGCAGATGCTACCGGATAGATTTCAACGATCTCGATGCGATTGACACATTCTACGCCGGGCTGCTTAAGGAGTCCGGCGGTATAGACGTGCTTGTCAACAATGCCGCCATGCAGTGCAGAGGCCGGGCGGATGAGATTGACATCAACGATTTCGAGAAAACCACCCGCGTCAATGTCACCGCTCCGTACAAGCTTTCGCAATGCTTTGCACGGGAGCGCATCAGATCCCGTCGAGAAGGATCGATGATATTTACCGCATCGCTCATGAGTGAAGCATCACGACCGACGACATCGGTGTATACGTCAACCAAAGGATCCGTTCGTCAACTGATCAAAGCGCTTGCCGTCGACTGGGCGCCGTTTGGTATCAGAGTCAACGGCGTAGGGCCGGGATATATCAGAACAGCCATGACGGAGCCGCTGTGGCGCGACGACGAGTTCGATGCGTGGGTCCACAAACGCACGCCGCTGGGACGCTGGGGCGAAATTGAAGATTTCGAAGGCGCGGCAATTTTCCTCGCATCCGACGCTTCCCGTTTTGTTACCGGCCAGATTCTCTATGTCGACGGCGGCTGGCTGGCAACCTTTTAACCGGAGAATGGATTATTCGGCTTGATTCGCAACCACTGCACCGAATTCTAAAATCAGGCTCGACTCCGTTCATCCGAAATTTTGGCAAATCACCACAGGTTTACTATATTTTTTCTCATGGTCATCCCCCCCATCGTGCTTGATAGAACACGACAATCCGGCACCTCTTACAAAATGCGAATCCAGCCGCTTTGTGCAGGAATCCTTATCTTGTCTTATGCGATAATCGGTTTTGCACTGGACAGCCGCCAGACTTTCAGGATACCACTCGCCAAGCTCAATCTGTCCTACAATGAGTACGGAACCAAGGTTGAGAAAGTCCGCATCAGCTATGCAGGTAATGATGATTTCTGGGTACTGACCAAGACTGATGATTATTATCAAGAAAACAAGCGTCGCCATACACGCAAGCATGTCCATCGCGAACCCGCCTCAAAAGCATTTATCATCTCCGAATTCGAAGCCGAGCAGCTTAGCGAGGTGCTTAAAACCTTCATGCAAACGTTATCGATTTTCGAAAAAGATCTTAAAGCCGGGCGCTGGGACAAATGCCGCTACCTTGACGGATACCTGCCCCGTTTCCTCAATGGTTTTTACTATTTGACCTGTGCGGCACGCAACTCGAACAATGCCCTCCCGCGCTATTCGCAAATACCAGACTCGGTGTACGACGTTTCCGAAAACTCACCCAAATCCGATAAGCGTATCAACTTCTGGCGCAGCGACCGGGAATATGTGATTCAATTGAGAATTATCACCAGGGAACTCATCCACCAGGCGAAAATCTGGCAAAAGAAAGAGCTGACGAACCGCAGACGCAATATCCATGTCGCGTATTCAGATAAATTTGAACAGGCATACGGGCTGTTTATTCGCATGTATTTCTGCATGAAGCCCAAACCGAAGATCCCGCTGGCAGAGTCGGATTTGTGAAAAAGGGGCTACGGGGCGCCAGGGCGGCGAATTGTTCCTCATCCCCCCGGTGCAACCGGGCTCGTCATCGTCGGCATTCAACAATCCGCATAATCAGCCCGCAGGTTGCTGACCTTGACCCGTTGAGCGGGATAAGTCATCCACGAAAAAGTGAACAAAGTTCGGCCATCCACCGACCGTATTTAAAAAGGAAACGTCGCCTCTCAAACTTCTTCCGGAAAATCCTTTTTTTAAGCAGACGGTGAAATTATTTTATAGACTATAGGAATTACCTCATATTATGTTATGGTCAAAAGGAGGACCGCGGAATGATTAGCCTTTACAACACATGGGGGAAGCGGGGAAAAACGAGCAATTTAAGCGTTTATAGTGTTTTGTTGCTGGTAATGGTGTTTTCGATGATATCGGTAGCGCAGGATACGCGTTGTGATCTGGCCAGTAAGAGAGTAAATAACGAATATACGTGCGTGAAGCTTAAAGATATCCAGAACCAAACCATAAAGGTACCCGAAAGTGTCACCCGAATACCTGCCGATGGCTTATTGATCTGTCCCGAAATCGAAACCGATACGACTCCGGTTGACATCGTGTTTTTGATGGATCAGTCGGGCAGTATGATACCCAATAGCGTCGCTATCGCAAATTATGATACCAGCTTTTGCACTTCAGGCTGCCCCAACGATGTTACCATCCAGATACCTTACGCTGATTCTACCAAAGAATTGCCAATATGCCCTGGATGTAGCGGAGGTGCGGCAGGCGACCCCTACGGTCAACGTGCGAAAGCAATAAAAGCGGGCATAGCGAGAATGGTCGAACTCGAACCGAATTCAACGGTTGGTTTTATGGATTTTGGCGGCCAGGTAGGTGTACGCAAAGGGCCGCGGCCGCTTACCGACCAAAGCCATCTTGACTATTTAGAAAGAAACATCAGAGTTGCCTTTATCGGCAATACCGATTGGGCCGGAGTTCTATCTCAGGCAAAAGAGTGGCTGCAACCTACCTCTCCCTATCATACCGGCAACGAGCGCAAAGCAATTGTCATGGTTTCGGACGGGGGTCCTGGTGGAAATTCAAGATATCTGGATGTCTTAAAACCAACGCCTGAAAACCCGATAATGCCACCCGTATACGGCATTTTTATGGGCGATGAAAATGTGGATTACAGCGAATTGCAGGAACTGTCAACATCTCTGACCAACGGTGAATTCTATCTTGTGCCCTCGGACGACCCCGACTCTCTCAAAGGTGCCATTTTTGATATTTTGACAAAACTTTCTACCAAAACCGGCGCTGTCGTCTCGATTGAAAACGAAACCAACGGACAATGGTCGACGACCGACACCGTTGCTCCAGTCGGCGACACGATCTTTCCGGTGCAACTCGACAGTATCATTGCGCTGGAAGAGGGCAAAAACACCATCTCGATGAACGTCGAGTTCAGCGATGCTTCCACTCAAGAGTATTCGTTCACGATCGAAGTGACCGGAGATCAGACACCGGACAGGTTTTTTGATGTGGAGTGCTATTCACCGTCCGAAGTACATGTTATAAATGAAAATGGTACGCTGGTCGATTCCGGCGTTATCGATGGAACCGATGACACGCTGTCACTGCAGTTGGTGGTTTCTCCTTTTCCACCGCTTACAAAGTATAATGTGCCTGTTGAGCTTATCAATTCCGGCGACAACGAAACGTTCGTATTTGGCTCAATAGACGCCAAAGGGCAGCGACCGTCCGATAACATGCAGGTTTTTCAGAAAGATGAGATACCTCTCAGTTTTATAAATGCGAGCAGTGCACCTTCACCGGATAAAAAAATCGAATCATTTAATCAGGATACCCTCAAAGTCCAATGGCATTTTCCGCGCGATTTTCGCGACACGGCGAGCACCTGGGTCGCTCTGGTTCGTACGATCTACCGTGCCGACAGCGCCTACATCTTCGACAATTCGAACGACGGGCGCGGCGATTCAATCGTTATCGTTTACAACCTGCCCTTTCCCGAAAACGACACGTTCAAAATTTCCGATGCCTACTGGAATGTGCGCCCCTCCACAAACGACAGTGCGTATAAGCGCATTCCCGACTACCACGTGGTCAATGACGACAATCGCATCAGCTTTCTGTTCAAGGATGACAACCAGTTCGGCAAGGACCTGACCGGTATCGATACGATCAATGGTCAAAAGCCGCAGGCGATTCTCACGCAACTGGACCCCAACAACAATCCGCTGGCCGACAGCCGTGCTTTTCTCATAGATCGCATAGGCGCCGTACCCACCCGGGCGGTTCTGCAGCTTTCGGCTCCTACCAGCTCGGATAATGACATCCTGATTATTACGCTCTCCGAGCCCATAAGCCCGGATCCCAACACAAGTGATCCGTGGAAGAAGCTAATTAAAAGCGGATCGTCGAATTCGTATGATGACGCATCGACCATTTCCGACCTGCCCAAGCCACTGATTGAAGGCAATACCGTTACGATCAGCTTTCCCAAGGGCACCGGACCCGATCGGGGCAGCTACCTGTTTTTATATGGAGACGGTGATGCCAGCTACACCGATGCCGCGGGCAACGCTCCCGGCAAAAAAGGCATTAAAATCTCGATTGCCAGCCAGTTGTATTTTGTTGACAAAAAAAATCCCGGCAAACCGATCGCCAAAGAAACCTGGCCTACCGTACAGACACTGATAGCCATACTGGAGACCGAGGCCACCGATCCAACGCTAACCTTGACTATAACCACCGACAGCGGGGACGTCGAGACATTTACCATGGAGCGGGATAACAACAAATACACCGCCGAAGTTCCCGTACGGTTCTCTGCACGACCTGCCAGCAATTCAATTGTGGAAGGTGAAATTGCCAATATCGCCACGAAGAATGAGGAATCATTTAAAGGTGTCGTGGTAAGCAGCGACACGGCAACTTCGACATTCACCCTGGATTACGATCCGGGACCGGCAGTGAAAGCAGCTTTGTATGTACCGGGGAAGCTTCCCGGTTTTACCGCAAACAGCAATGCCGATACGTTGAGATTGATTTTCACCGAACCCGTTACGTTTACAAGCAGCGATCCCGGAGCATTTCTCGATTTTCTCAATCTTAGCGACGACAATCCGACGTGGAGTGAAAGCTTTTTTAAGGATTTCAAAATCGACAATTCACGCAAGACCGACACATCAATCGTGCTCTACATTGAAAGCCCCTCGAATAGCCAGAAAATCGAGCCGCTCAAAGACAGTGTGCAACTGCGTCCGGGCACACCAAACGTTCTTGACAACAACGACAACGTACCGCCTATCGGCTTTGCCGTTGTGGTCAGGTGGGGCATCGAACCGAAAGCGTACGTTGAAACGGTTGTCGATCCAGCCACTAAAGAATTGCCGCCGGCCTGGGCCAATGCGTTCAGTACGCCCGAATATCCGGTCGGACTCTCCGGTGAAGTCAGGGCCAAAATCAAAAAATTCACGGATAACCTGGAAGCATCGCCTGTCGGCGTACCTATCCAGGTTACTTCTCCCAAGGAACTCGATGTAAACACCAGCGAAGTTACCATTTATGATGCCGTCGGCAATATTCTCGCAGAAAAGATGCCCCTGGTTCGGGAGGAAGACGCGAGCACCTACACTTACTATTCGGCCTGGAACGGCAGAAATCAAAGCGGTCGCTATGTAGGCAGCGGAACCTACGTCGCCATCATCAATTACTACAGCAAAGACGGCGAGATCGCACACGTACTGAAAACCAAGATTGCCGTCAAAAAAGAATAGCTGACCAATTTCAACCGGCGATACAAAAAATGGCGACCAGGCGGTCGCCATTTTTTTTTGCTGCCGTGTTGCTAAGAAAGTGGAAATAATTTTTGGGTTGGCCCTTGATGAGGCGCAGTCTGGCATCGCTCCCGCAGCACGCAGCAAAAACAAAGGGGACAAGCCTGCAAGCAACTTGTCCCCAATGGAGTTGAGAGATGCTATTGCCCGAACGTCAATCAGGTCGAAGAATCCTTTGCTGCGGCTGGTCCCGAGCAATGCGACGCAGGGTTCTTTGCTTATTCATGTATCAGTACCCGCTGAACGGGTTTCTGTTCGTGCTCGTTCTCGATGAGATAGACTTCAATTCTATTCTGCCGTGATATGCTTCGCTTTAAATCATTCAGCGAATGCTGAGCAGTAATATTTCTTCCTTGCAGATCATAAACAGTGCGATGATCATGCGCTTTGGCCGGCTTCAGCGATTTGCCGGAGGGCTTTGACAGTCCGGTATCGGTTGCATTGGCCGGTAGTACGGCTATTCTGCCCAGTTTTGCCATGTGAGGGGCAACCGCAATGCAGGCATGTCCGGGCGGACAGTAGCGGGATTCCATTTTATAAACATCGTAGCTGCCGGCGTCGATCGGGCGGAGGTCAAAGCTCAGACGCGATCCCGGGCCAAAGCACCGGCAGACGGAACAGGGAGATTCATCGTATTCGTATACGAGATAAATCAGCGTATCTTCAACCAGCACGGTATCGTTGTAGTACTGCGTGCAGCAACACAGATCCGCATTGAAAAGCCTGAACGTGATGCTGTCTTGTGTGGTCAGGCTCTCCGGTTCGACAACAAGGCTGTCATCCACTGCGGCAGCCTGTGCCGTAAATAGAGCCATTGCTATTGCGATGAGCCTGTTCATGGCACTCCTCTATCGTGAATCCGTCAAGTGCACTAGTTTTGACCGATGCGAACGCACACCCGTCAACCGAATCACGAACGCTCCGGCCGGAGAGAGTTTTTCCGCATCGTTGACAAGCAACGTAGTTTTCTGCCTTCCCCCCTGAACAGAGCGCCGAAAGAGTTGCTTTCCGTCCAGTGAAAAGGCTGCGACCTCAAAGGAAGACAGTGCAGGATTGTCAATGGTGATTGCACCGGAAACCGGATCGAATACAAAATGCAACTGTCGGTCGGGTATTGCCTTGGAAAGCTCTTTCTTCGACGTCCGGGTTGCATGGTCGAATATGCCGATCTCCAGGTCGACGTTGGACCGGGCATATCCAATGACCCGGCCGCTCAAAACGGTCTTACCGAAACGTGCCGGTGCGGCAAAGCTTTCGATATTAAAGAAGCGCCGTTCGCCGGGATCGACTGACATTTGCAGGTAAGCAAATGGACAAATACGACCTTCCATGCGGCTGTGCAGGGTATCATTGTTTTTCGTTGCCACGACATTCACCATGCATCCGGGAGAGCCCCAGAACGCAACGGTCTGATTGCTGTTATTCTCTATCGTGTAAAGGGTACCGATGCGCTCACCCGGCGTATAAAACTGTTTGTTCGATGAGAGGATATAATTCACCCCGTCAACGATCAAGGTTTCGGCGTGCGCCAATTGGCGTTTGGCTTCGGAAACGGTAAACGCATGCACCGTATCCTGCATGACCTGATCGTAAATGCGGTAATTGCCGGGATGTAGCGTTTGCAGGCGCCAGGTTGGGCCGTACGGCGTCTTACCGGGCAGGCAGGCAGGGCTGGTTGACGCCCCCTGCTGCACCTGGTCATACGATACGTTGATAATAAATTCCTGCGGGCATGGCGGCCTTATGCAGACATGATTGGACACATGCACAGTGGAATGATCTGTTGCGTATGCCGGAACGCAGGTGGTTGGATGCGCGCCGAGCACCAGGGAGAAAACTACGTGCTCATCCATCGACGGCGCGTGCGGATGC
Organism: Chitinivibrionales bacterium; assembly: GCA_014728295.1. GTDB lineage: Bacteria > Fibrobacterota > Chitinivibrionia > Chitinivibrionales > WJKA01 > WJLW01. The sequence continues at coordinate 27,030 of WJLW01000047.1, forward strand.
AGAGAATACTGCGGATACTCCGCCGTGAGCGCCCCGGCAAGTGTCATAAGTATAAGCAGGAATGGATATTTTCTAAGCACTCTCATCCTCCTATTTCAAGATAACTCCATCGCAGGTCACGGTACCTGTCTTTGTTTCGAGAACCAGAACGGCAAAGCCATTGAGATGTTTCTTGTCAAAAGCAATGTTGTGCAAGCCTTTTTGCAGGTGCCTGCTATTTAATAATAAAATATGGCTTCCGTCGGCGCGGTATGCATGCAGGGATATCCTGCCCTCCCGGGCGACGCGTAAATCGACACCGTTGTTTGTGATGCGCACTGGCTGCATGGCAGGCGTGTGGTCGATAAATCGTGATTTTGCGGAAACGGCGTAAACCTTGTCGAGGTTGAAGTCTACTGTTTTCGTGTATCCATTCGACAGGGAAAAGGATTCGGTTTCGGGTGAATAGCCTGATTTGCGTGCGGTTGCCTGGAACACTTGCTCGTTGTGTGAAAGTGGAACGTCAAGCGAATAGTAGCCGTCCGCATCAGTTACCGCGCGATAAGACACCTGCAAAAGGTCGCCTCGTTGCGCTTGCAGCGGAACCGCCTTGAGAGGCGGGGTGACATGCACGGTACATTGCGCTACCGGCTTGAGGTGGCAGGGCATTCCCATCCTGTTGTTCTGCGGGCATTGCATCGTAGTGACCCGGCCGTCTATCGTTGCAAATGCATTTGATGCCAGCAATTTGATGGTAACCGACGTATCCTGTAAGAGGTTAAGCGAAAGCGTATTCGGCTTAAATTTTTCGGCACGCCCCAGCAGACGATACGATCCCGCATTGTCAATTTCAAACGCGAAATCGCCGTTATCGTTTGTCGTTGCGGAATCGATAGTCAGATACGGCAAATACACGGCGTCCGTTGCGTTCGGCTGCTGTGTTGTATATGGCTGAATAATTGCATAGTTTTCCTTTTGCAGGTAAACTTTTGCATCGCCAATTGGCTGTGGCATACGCTTCATTGGAAAAGGATCGTCGACGACTTTGCCCCTTAGCGATATCGGCCCGCTGCTTTTCTGGCGCACACGAAAGCTTCCCACCACATCGTTTTCGTCGATCACATTGTAGGTACCATGCTTGACATTTCTAAGAGTAAAATCGAACCCATACTCGGCCATCACCTGCGTGCACATTTGCTGTTGCGGCCAGGTTTCATCGTAGGTGAGATAGACATTGTAGATCGGCGGATAAATCGCCAGCACCGATTGCTCTACCTGCACGACAATAGTGCTGTAGGAGGGAATGCACCCGTTGTTGTGCAGACCCTTGACATAGGAAATCTCGACCGCCTGTCCGGCATCCGGCGTCTGCGGATTAAGAACCAGCCGGGGATAGTGCGCGTCGGGTGAGGGCAATTTTGAAAAAGATATAGAAATCAGCACGAGTAGCATCGCGATACTTCGCTTAACCATAGAATCCTCCACGAAATGTTGATTGCATCTTCGATTTATCTGTTAATTGCACTGACTATCTGAGAATTTGGGCCATTGCCTGCGATGAAAAAAACCACTCCGGTTCCGGGCGCCGTGCTCTGATCCATTCGATCAATCAGAAAAGAATGGTATCCGGAGTTTTCGACCATCAACTGCTTTGCAAGCAGCAGGCGGCCCCGCGCATCATAGCCGCTTATGTCAATTAGTCCCGGCCGTGCGGCCCAGAGAGTGATGCGAACCCGAGCGCCTTCAAATTGTGCTGTCGTACGTTTTTCGCTCTTCAGCTTGTCGGCAGGCTGTGCACCAATCGATGCAACAGGGCCGAACACATGCAGTGTATCGATCAGCTTCGGCACAACGGCAATATCGCAGGCGGGATGGCAGAGCGGATAGGGTTTCTCGTATACGGGCCAGGCGCCGGCATACAGTGCGTCAAGCGAAAAAGTATGGCCGAAGAGACCGGCGGAAGGCGTACAATACATCCTGGTCGTCATCATTTTATAGCCGAGGATGATCTCCTTTGCTTCAGTCCAGGCCGAATCGGAGCTGAACAGATGATTGCAGGCAAAGGCATAGCTGAGCAAATGCACTTCCGCAGGATCACCGGCGGCAACACCGGATGGTTCGATCCAGGTGTGTGAAGTATCATAATCGTCCCAGTCGGCAGGAATCTCAAAGCGAAAGGTAGTCTGTGTGCATTTTGCGGAAGCAGTCGTCTTTTTCCATGCGTTGTAGCGATGGCCGCTTTTAACGAACAATTCGCTTTTCATGCGACTTGCCTGCTCGACCATATCGAAGGTGTATAGGCGTTTTTCGGCGCCGAAACTGAATTGAATGTCGAATTCATTGTCCCGCCGGCCAGACGGGGCAATACTGAGAATCGTGGCTGCATCTTTGACGCTGTCATAGACACACGGCTCACCAACACCCGACACATTAGTGGAAACCAGCTCCCATTTTTCGACCAGATTATAATCCATCAAGCACGGCGAACTTGCAGAATAATACGCGACAGGACCCAGATTTTCTCCCAGGGTGAATTTCGACGGCGCACGGCAATTCAGGTAGGGACGCCCTGCTCCAACTGTCGGCCCTCTGCAGGGAGCCGGATCCACGGATAAGGTTTTGAGCGTCTGCCCGCGAAACGAGATCGTACCGGTTGTCAGGGTGAGCGCATTCGGCGGGATGGAATCATTCGGATTGTGCACAAAGCTCCAGCAGCTATCACCTTCGAACCAGAGTCCGTTGACGCCGCCAACGCTGCGCACAATCACCGTATCGTACGAAACGAGCGGCGGCACAACCAACGAATCATACGATTGCATGCCGGTTGTTCCTGCAAAGGAAGCTCCGTATCTGCGCAAAGTCCTCCTCGTCTGCAGAATGCGAATCCGATACTGCACCGGATACGATTCCATAACCTCGACGGCGACAATTTCCCATTCAACCAGCCCGCTGTCGGTTGTGGATCCCATCAGTCCGGTCACCGACCGGTCAAACGCAAACTGCCACCGGTATCCGTCGGCAAAGGGAAAGTATTCGGCACTGACGGCGATTAGTGCCGAAAGGATGAAAATATGCAGAAAGTTGAATCGATTAAGCGGCATTTCAAAACCTTTGCGCATGAGAGGAATATTTCAATACTCCTTTTGACGCAAATCACATGCCTTCAAATGGGAGCGCCTGATTGACCTGCTTGCAGGTCGCGAGTGAGAGGGAGTGTACAATGATGGATTGCGGGTATCAAAAGTGAGACGGAACTGACTGGGCATACACGCGCCTTTTTCCGGGTTCTATTTGAGTCCACTTTCAATGCGTCAGGACTTACCCGGTTCGATTATCAGCCTGCAAAGGAGGCAGAGCTAAAAACCGGCCGTAACGCTGCAACATATGCATTGAACATTACTTGACCACAAATCTTATTGCCGTTTTTGAGCCGTTTGAAGAGAAAATAAAGAGATAATTGCCTGCCTGTAATCGGGCCTGAGCAGCAGAGATTGAGTAGCTGCCTTTTTGATTTTGTGCAAATGTTTCGACGATTCTGCCGTTCAGGGTGGCTATCATGCCATACCAGGGCCTGTGCGCGCTGATGACAATGCGGTTCTGGGCGGCATATATGGTGGGAATTCCGTATTCTCCCGCACTCCACGGGGCCGTGCTGCTCATTGGCGGCTCCCACGGAACAATTTTTGGTGCGACGGCATTGCCGCCGCCGCTGAAGTCGTCGAATACCGTTTCACGGGCTGTATTTCCATCGTGCGAGCAGGTATACAGACAAATCTGCGAACTTGTTGCGGTATTCCTGGGTTGCATTACTTTATTTGTTTCGGTCCATTGATCTCCTTCATTTTCTTTGTAAAAAGCACGAAAGCCGTCACCTTCGCGCTTGATCCGCAGCCAGACCGGATAGCTGACTGTGACCCGCGTGCCGGGGCCGCCCTGCTGATCGATATTGGCGTCGGCCTGTGTATCCCAGGCGGTTTGCACAGATCCGCCCTTGGATACGCAAATGAATCCGAAGCCGCCTTTGGAAAGATCGTTGAAATCGTTGGCGACCATGATGCCGCGGCGGGACCAGGTATCGGTTGCATTCATGCTTACCACCTTGACGGAAACGTCAAACTCACCGCCTATATCGCGATAGACACCGACAAATTCCGTCGAGTTCTCCCATGTATCGTTACCTTTGCCGGTGAGCGTCAGTTGACCGTTGCTCTCATCGACACTGCTGGGATCTCCGTTGTCGCTGTCGATAAACGTCCACGGCCCTAAATTGCCGTCGCCGAAATCATCGAATACGCCCAGCATTTTAAATTGAACCGTTGCATTCGACAACGCATTCTTTGCTTCAGTCAAATCCCGCACGTTTTTGACGGTGGCCGTATACTGCTTATCCTTGGTGAGACTACCGACAGTCAATTCGACCGTGCGCCAGTCGGCCAGCAAGGTGGCTTTTGAGACGCTGATGCCCTGATCGATCGTGTAATTGCCGGCATTTTCCGCGCTTGCCTTGTCGAGGGGTTCGTCGAAGATAATCCAAACGGACGTCGCGCCCTTGAAACATCCGGCCGTATCAATTACCGGGGCGGTTTTGTCCGCTTTCGTGCGGGCAATAACGACCTCGCTTTTATCGCTCACCATGCCGACATTATTGACGCCCTGAAGGCGGTAGTTGACTTCCTGCGATTCGCGCAGGCCGGTATCGATAAGCGTGAGATCACTCAGCGTATCAATCGGTTCACCATTCCTAAAAACGATATATTGGGAAGTGGTTGCGTCGTCGGTCTTGGTCCAGCTCAATTTGATGCTGGATTCATTCATCGCCTGCCACTCCAGGCCACCCGGTTTTTCGGGCTTGCCCACCCGCTCTTTGCTCTCGATGAGCACATTGTCATGATCACCGGCATGGTAAAAGGTGAGCCTCAGTGCTATTTCATCGCCAATAGCGGCCTGTTTCGGTAAACCCACAATTCCGGAACACCAGATGCATAAATCAAGCTCCAGGTTGGCTATCATCAGCTTTTCGCCGGCGGGAACGGTCGCCTCGCGCTGGTTGGTACCATGTCGATACGAACCGTCACGCTCGTATTGATGCTGTGTTTTTACCGTATCCCCGCTTGCTTTGAGATAAAACAATTCGAACTGAAGGTGATATTCTCTGCCGGGAACATTGATTTCCTCAACAGTGTAGGAATCGATGACCACCTCGCTTCCCGATGTGTTGTCAAAGAACAGGGTCGGCGTAAAATCGGAATTGTTCCACTGGGTCGCCTGCAATTGGTTAACCGCCAGATCGAATGCCGCCTGTGATGCACTGAATAATAATCCGCATACCAGGACTGCCGGAACAGACTTTTTCATCATGACCCCCCAAAATGAATTGTCAGAATGTGTCGCACCAGCTCAGAGCAAGGCACATGTGGCATGCACGGCGAACATTTAAACCCTTAAACTGGTGGAGCAAAGAGGCAAGAATCGTAAGAGGTGCTTATTCCCCGTGATTCTCTTGCCGAAACTACTGGGGAATATACTATAAACTGCAGGGAAAATCCTGAAAAAACGGCCTTGTTGTGTTCCGCTCCCGCAGAAGGAGCAGGGGTCATGTAAAGTGTCATGTGCTAAATCACTTCAGCACGTTCAGTACCCTATTGCGTTGTGTTGAAGGAGTTACAATGTGCAAAATATAGTAACCGGATGGTGCAGCGAGATTTTCGCGATAGCTTTGCGCAACGCCCTGCCGATGCAAAATCTGTCTGCCGTCAGGCGTTAGCAGCATGACCTGGTAGCTGGTCTGGGTGGGGAAGTTAATATCGAGCACCCCCCGGCTGAACGAGGTGCGGATGGATGTGCGAATGCGCGGCACGAGTGCTGCACTCGTCGGCAATGGCTCCCGCGTGTAAATTATGTCCGGCGCATCGATTCCCGCGGCTCCACCGCCGCTGAAATTGTCGAAGGTAATAGGTATGGTTGCGCCTTGTTGAGAAGACGAATGTCCGTTTCGCGATGCAAAGAGCGCGATGTGGGGATTAGCCGCTGCATCGGCGATATCTTTTGATCCGATTTGCGTCCAGGGATCAGCCTGCGCGTCTTTGATAAAACCGCTAAAGGTGTCTCCCTCTCTTTTCAACCTCAAATACAAAGGCGGCTGCATCGTCAAGCTGCCTTTTTGTGGCCCCGGCCTGCCGTCGGGCGCAATTCTCATTTTTGCCTGGTTGTTTTTCCACTCGAAGGTTGCGGCCACAAGGCCGGTTCGGCTGGCATTGTCTTCGGCATTGTTGATTGCCATGATACCGGCTTCCCCCGCCGGACTGGAAACATCAATTTTTACAACTTCAACCGACACATCAAAATCACCGGAGATGTCATTGCGATACACGCCGGTAAATTGCATATCACTGAGATGCAATCCCATTCCCCCCGCGGTGATGACAAGCTGATTGTTTACAACGTTAGCACTGCCCTTTCCGTCACCTGGATCAAGGTGATAATCCACCAGGTTCCAGGCCGGCCCAAGCTGCCCGGCGCCGAAATCGTCAACCGATCCGCTGAACAGCACCTTGACAGTCGTTTGCCTGATGGTATTCTTTGCAGCAGTATTGTCCCTGACATTTTTGATCGTCAGCGAATACTGCGTATTTTTCGTCAGTGGACTGACCACCAGATTGACAACGCGCGTATTGTACCAGTCCACACTGTTTACCGTGATATTATTGCTTATCGAGTAATTATCCGGATTCATTGCGGAGCCGGGATCAATTTCCTCATTGTAAACCACCACAATCGAGGTAGCGCCGCTGAAGCAACCGGCAGTGTCCAGTTCGGGCGCAACCTTATCGGCCGGCGTCGTGGTAGTTGCAGGATCGCTTTTATCACTTTTCATGCCGGAATTATTGATTCCTTCGAGGCGATAGGTGACGGTTTGCGATTCGTGCAAGCCGTTATCGGTGAAGCTGGTTTGGTCGGTCGTATCGAGTATGTCGCCATTGCGGTGCACGATGTAGCTTGTCGTAACGCCGTCATTGGTATTATCCCAGGTCAGTTTGACGCTCGTCATGCTCTGAGCTTGTGCCTGCAGCCCGGCCGGTTTGTCCGGTTTTGCAACGGTTTGCTTGCTGGATATTTCGATATCGTCCGAGCCACCGCCACTGTAGAAAATGACCTTGATTTTCATCTCATCGTTGAGCGCGGCGCTTTTTCTGAGCGTAATCAGGCCGGAACACCAGATGCACAAGTCAAGGCTGATTTCGTGCATGTAAAGTTTTTTGCCGGCCGGAACTTCAATAATACGCTGCGTTGTGCCGTGGCGATACGTTCCTTCCCGTTCGTACTGATACTCCTGATTTATGGAATCTCCGGTAGCAGCAAAGGATGTCAATTTAAATCGGAAGTGATACTCTCTTTCGGGGATGGTCAGTTCCTCGACGGTGACACTGTCGATAGTAACCGCCGAGCCCGAACTGTTCTCCCAGATAAGCGATGGCTGGCCTGCACCGGATATTTGCCGTGCACCCAGTTGGTCAACCAGCAAATCAAAGCCGGATGCCCTGGCATAAAGCATCAGTATCGGAGCAATGAGTATCAATCGCTTTATCATAAGTAAATCCCCCAGGTAATATTAATAATGTGGCTGTTTATTCGTTTAAATATCGCTAACAGTTGTAAGCATCTTGATAGAGCACACGCCAAAGTAGTCACTTGATCGGGTGACTACTCAGGCTGATTACACCCCGCCTTTTGCCAAGAGACAAAGAGTCCCGGCAGCAACAATATTCGTTGAGTTGACCCGGACGTTCTCTGAATATACTACGTGATGGTAATATAGCTAATTATTTTTGAAATCTCAGGAAAAAATGACCGACTGTTACCCAGAGCAGTACCGACGCGCATGCCGTGATTTTTTCTGCATTTATTACTTTTTTTTCCATAAATTATCTTTTTATATTCACCGCAAAGCAGGGGAACGACAAAACACTATTATAAATTGCTCAAACACACGCCCAAGCGTGGGGGGTTTGTTCTATGTGCCAATTGCAGAAACGTTCATGGTGGAGCGCCAATTTAAGCGTTTTAATCGCATGCGCAGTAACGATCTGCCTTGCAAATGAAATTGTATTTTCGCAGTCGTCGGACCGTTGCGATCTTGTCAGCAAAATGGAAACCGGCCAGAATTATCGCCGGTGCGTGAGTCTGAAAGATCTCAGCGATACGTTGTATGTACCTGAATCGGTAACCCGCATTTCCAAGGATGGGCTGGCCATTTGTCCGCGCATTTTTCCGCAGATTTCGCCGGCCGATATTGTCTATATCGTAGATCAGTCGGGGAGTATGGGATACAAAGGGAATAACGGTAATTACTCTCACCCCACGATCGGCTATCTGGTACAAAATGGAGATACGCTGTTTTGTGAAAGCGGATGCAACGGCTCAGGCAACATGGTGACATTTCCCTACGAAGAAGGGACGAAGGATTTGCCTCTTTGCACTAGCTGTAACGACATAAACACTTCCGGCGATCCGCTGCAGCAGCGCGCAAATGCAATAAAAGTTGCAATTCAAAAACAGGCAGCCTGGTCTCCCACATCAACGGCAGGCTATCTTGATTTTGGAAATGCAGTGAGCAAGCATATCGCGCCGGTAACACTTGGCGATCAATCAAACATTAATTCTCTCATGAATAGCATTATTCTGCAGAATCTGAGCAGCACTCACTATCGCCAGCCCCTGGATTCCGCCAAAAGATGGCTGGATCCTACATCACAATGGCATCGAAATGAAAAAAAAGTAATCATATTTTTGACCGATGGCCGTCCTACTCATTTAGATCAGGCTGCGAACCAATATAATGAGTTGCTTGAACCGGGGCTGTATCCCTTTCCAACCGTCTTCGGTATATTTCTCGGCACCGACAGCACCATCGCAGATTCGCTGATCAGCTTGACTGGTCAGACAAACGGCGAATTCTTCATGGTTCCACCCTCGCAGCCCGACAGTCTCGAGGGAGTCATCGAAGCCATACTTGCCAAAGTACTTCAGGCACCCAATGCCGACATCAGCATCACCAACAAAACCTTGTCGCAAAATTCGATATCCCTGAACCAGGCTACTCATAAAGAACGCGGGGTCACCATCGACCTTGACAGTGTCGTTGCGCTTGATCCCGATCAACCCAATCAGGTGGAATTTGTCATGACCCACTCTTCGGGTGACATCGAGTCGTTCGAGTTCACGGTTATTGTCACCGACGATCAATCCAAACAGACTGATTTCAACGCCTACTTTACGCAGGATTGCAATGCCTCATCCATAAAATTCCTCGACGAAAACGGCAACTACGTCACGCAAATAGAAGACGGTTCCACATTCCAGGTTGAACTGTACACATACAACTCCGGCCTCAGCGTATTCAATCCGGTCTTCGCCACCGGTCTCAACGATTACGAAAACATTCGCATTGCCAAAACGAGCCACACGCACGATTCGACGAACGGTTTGACCCTGCGAAAGCTACTGACCTACGATCACAGTGCAAGTTCGGCCTCGACCAACAACGGCAAGCTTGAGGTCAAGCCTGCAGACCGCATCGCCGTAAGCTGGGTCCACCCGCGCGATCCGCTTGACACCGTCTATGCCGAGCTTTCGGTTGTCAAAAGCGATATCCCGCAAATCGCCGCCACCAAAGCAGTTATGTACGACCAGGACAGGGACGGACGCGCCGATTCGCTGGTAATCACGTTCGACCAGAAAGCTCCCGAGAAATTTCAGGCAACCAATACTTACTGGAATAAGGGTGAGCCTTCGATGGAACGTACGCAGAATGTTGCAAAGCTCAGCAGCGACAGCTTGACGATTACGTTCAGCTTTGCCGGCAATCAATTCAACCAGGATTTGACCGGAATCGACCCGACCGAGAAAGCTCCCTACACCCGGCTCAAGTCAACCGGTACTGCGTGGGCTCTCAAAACTGATACCATTCACATCCAGGACGGCATGGGACCGGTGCCGGTGAGTGCTCTGCTCAGCAAATCACCGGCAATCGGCAGCGATCCCGATACGATTATCCTCACCGTCTCCGAAAGGCTGTCGACTACCGGCTCTGACCCCTGGAAAAAAATGCTGCGCTTTGCATCGAGCAATACCTACTCCTCATCCGACCTGCTGACAGTTGCGAAGTCGCCCGCTCAGACCGGACTGGTATACAAAATACCGATTGACAAGAACAGCGACGTCAAGGCCGGCGACTACCTTTTCCTGAACACCGGCGGACCATACACGGACAGTGCCCGCAACAACCCCGGGGAAAAGGGCGTAAAACTCAGCCTGTCGACACAGCTTTACTTCGCACTCGAATCCGACCTTGATTCGGCGATTTCGACCATTGCCTGGCCGGCCGAGAGTCAGGTAATGGCCGTGGTGCTCACCGACGCGACGGATGATTCTCTGCTGTTGAATTTGCAGACCGAGAATAACGACCTCGAAACATTCACGATGAAAAAACAAGGCGGCAAATTCACGGCTAAGATTTCAATATCATTCGTAGACCCGGCCAAAAGCGGCAACGGCGTGGTTGAAGGCAAACCGGTGTCGGCCGCCGGCGCCAACCGCGAAGTGATCACCGGAACCGTCGGAACACGAGTTGACTCCGCATCGGCAACGGTAGCTCTTGTGCATGATCTGGGAGTATACATCGAAACGGCAAAGTATTACCCCGGCGCCCTTCCTGATCAACCGAACCAGGGACACCCCGATACTCTCCGGCTGCAGCTCAGTGAAGAAATCCAGAGCAATTCACTGTCCAACGCCCCAATTGAGGAGCTTTTTGCCGTCTATGTCATGAGTCAAGATAAACTGGCGGGTGACCACCTCAAATCTTCGCCCCCGGTTACCTACAGCTACGACAGTAATGACCAAATCATAAACCTTTTCATCCCGCGAGCTGTTTCCAATCCGGATTCTGCTGTGGTAACTATTGTACCGACACTGGACGGTATCGAATTCAAATCAGGTATCCCGTATGCGTTGGATACCAACGACAATCCACCGGCCTCGGACAAACGCGTTACTATTCAGTGGGGAGTGGATTTTGCTCCCGCTCCGCAAATTCTCTCTCCCCTGGTTATCGGAGAAACAAACAACGATCAGGCCGCGCAAGTGCTCACCAGGTTTAAAGACATCCTCAGCGCTGCGCAAACAGGCCTTCAATACGAAGAATATCCGGCAGATATGAAACAGAAAATCACCGAACTTGCCAAAGCGCAATACGGCACACCGGTAAAGGTAACCAGCCTGCTGCGCCTGAAACCGCAAAAATCTTCCTACATGATTTATGATCCTGTTGGAAATCTGGTAGTCGACAATATGCCCCTGGTAAGGGGGGGCTCGACTAATAACTACTATAGCCTTTGGGACGGCAGAAACAGCAACGGCAGGCATGTCGGTACCGGTACCTATCTGGTAATCTTTAATCTTGTTGACGAAAATGATAAAGCCGTCGCGCCGGTACGAGCAAAAGTCGGCGTTAAGAAATAATCGCATGCTGCCCGGCTTCCACGCAAAGTCGATTATGGCCATGCATTATTTTTCAGAAGGTAACTTGTAAGAAGGAGATCCCTTTATGGCGATTATGACGATGATATTTAACCGCTTAGCGGTAGCGGCTGCGCTGTTTGTCTTGTTTGCAGGAACATCGCAGGATGTGTCGGCAAAAGAAGTTTGCAATGTAAAAATCACCGGTTGCTTGAACAGTATCGGAGGCGATACGATTAAGGTACCGGGCAATACAAAAGGCATTTCCAAAGATGTCTATGATTGCAGACCGGAAATACTGGTTTACGGTTCGGCGAAAGATACGGCGTCGATTATGTTTGTTATCGATGAATCGTCGAGTATGTTTTCGAATGATCCATCCAGCAAGCGATACGAAGTTGCTCGGGAGTTAGTAAAAAAGCTCAAATCCGAGGCGCCTCAAACGCGTGTAGGGGTATCGGTATTTACAGATCGGTTAGAATGGAACTATCTGGACAATCCGATTTTTAGACGTATTTCAGATCCATTTCAATGGGACGATTCATATTTACCACTGCACGCACTTGATTCAACCTTTAGCAACGGAAGAACATATGCAGATACTATCATAAGCCTACTGGGAACCAGGAATATAAACGGAAAACAAATCCTTGCAACAAAATCTCTTCTCGATGTAGGACGAACTGTTACACAAAGTACTACTGATATTTCGCTTGGTTTTGAGGCTGCTCTGGACGCCTTTAAATTTACTCCAACTCGCAAAGAGCGGCAATTTGTCGTATTCTTTTCGGATGGCCTCCCGACAACTGTGAGTCCGGGACGAGAAGCCAACACAAATGACTTTGTTACGGCAGCAGGCTATCCGACTACTTTTACCTATTATATAGTGCCGGATACTGCAACTACTGTTCCAAATAAAATTAAGACCATGACCCAGAATATAAACGATCAAAACACGGGAGCAGGATTTATTCAAAGCACACATGAAGCCATAAATGCAGCCGATCTGGATAAAGCAGTCGATAATATCCTTTCTCTCGTCACGACCGCAGGTGTCCCCGCAATTGTCACTCCCAGAGAAGCGACGATAAACGGCTCTTACACAACCACGTCCAACGACGGTCAGAGCTGGCAGTTTTCCAGCACCCCGTTGCTGGCCGACGGCATGAATCCTATGAATGTTGTTTTCGAATACGCCTACGAAAATGCATCGGGCGGTACGACGGATACGACGCTGGAGTTCAGTTTCATTATTCACAAGGATCCGCAGACCACAGACTGGAGCGACCTGCCGGCGGGCGTGTTGCAGAAGGACTGCTTCATCCAGGCGGGCATAGAGTCCATTGCCTATCGCGACGATAACGGCGACGGCTACATAGACATCATCTCGATTCTCACCGAAGATGCGGTGCGTGCCTCTGAATTGAGCGTTATGAACCAGAACCAGGGCATAATTACGCTTCCCTCATTTCGCAACCTGACTATCGATACAATAGCCGTCAAAACAGACGGCAGCGTGGGCTTTAATATCGAAGTAACGCAAGACAGAAGCAAAGCAAGCATCTTTACCGGCGTAACCGGAAACGATATCCTGACATTAGACACCAGCTCGTCAATCACGACTTTGCCGGCCGATGACTTCAGCATATCCGACAGCATGGCCCCGGTGGTTGTGCGTGCCGTGTATCGTCAGGGAGTGCAGGATTCGAGCGGCGCCACCAGCGACTTGCTGGATGTTTACTTTGCAGAACGCATGGAGACGGTTACGCAACAGGAGCCGTTTCAGTTTGTGACGCCCGGCGGTGATAAATATACGTTGCAGCTCGAAAGCATTTCGGTTGACAGCAACAAGCAGACATTTAAAGTTCTTGGCGTAAACTCTCAGTCGGTGGTCGCCGCCCAACTGGGCGATTCGCTCTGGATTTATCCCGACCGGGTTGCGGACCCGCAGGATGTCATGCAAAAAATCCCCAAAAACAATCCGGTTCGACTCGAGTTCGAGCTGCCCGAATTCAAGTTCAAGGTAAGTGCGATTGGTTTGACGAAGAATATTATCAACGAAAATCAGAATTTCTTTAACAGTCTGCCGGCAAATGTCGCCGGCAAAATCAAAAATCTTGGCAACGACGCCCCCAAAGGCTCACTGGTCCAGATTGATCCACAATCAAGCTCGGTTGATCGCTTGATTGTGGACAAAATGGATATTGATATCTATGATGCCGTCGGCAATCACCTGGCGGATAAAGAAGGCGTCGAATTCGGCGCGTCAAAAGCCTCCAATCGGATCTATTACTACTGGGACGGCCTGACCTTCACCGACAGATACGCCGGCGCAGGCACCTATCGGGGATTTGTCAAGATTGTCTTCGAAGACGATAATGGCAGTGAGAAAACAGAAGACCAGCCCGTGTATGTGCCGATCGCAGGGAAGAAGTAGGGCGCGAAGAGACTGGGGTATGCCACAGACAGGGGAGGCATAGCTGATGTTGGAAAGGCTGTATGGAATGCGACTCCATTGGCGTTGTTCACAGATGCCAATGCAAGAGGAGAACTGTTTGATTTTCTGATGTCGGACGACGCAGCCGTTTTGGCTATGATACCCGTAGCCCCTGCAGCAGGATTTGCCGACGATGCCGTTGGCGTTGCTGGAAAAATCACTGGGTACACCAGGCATGGCTTGAACCAGGCAATATCAAGAAATGCCGGTCGTGGCGTAAGTGCCCAGGCGATCTTGAATGCTGTACGAAATCCCACCAAGGTCATCCCGCAGGCAAAGGGGGCCATGAAATATGTGGGAACACAGGCAACCGTGATTTTGAACAAGGCTGGCAAAGTTATTACAACATGGGGGAAAGCAAGGGGCGGCCCATAATGCCCAGAGTATTCAGTTTTAGTCAAAACGAGCTACGGTTTCTTCTGAAAGAGATTCACAGCCATGAAATACATCAAGAGCTTCTTAAGGCTCTTGATGATGACCACGTTGTAGCAAAAAAGAAGTATCCAACTGGTACGTATGCTATAGAGTTAAGCGACGAAATGGCGGCTGACCTACTGGATGAGCTTTCTGAATTGCTCACTGAAATAGGTCTTGATGAAAATGACGAACCCAATTCTACCGGACTTCTGATAGAATCGCTCATCGACAAGACCAATAAGTGAACAGGCGGAGTATATCCCCACCAAGCCCTTTAGTCGCCCTCTCTCGGACCCCATCCTACCGCCAGCCGTTCGGTCGCATCCGGCTTCCTCACTTTTACATAAACAGCCTTATTTGTCCGCTGCGCCATCCCTGGCTGCGCACATGCTCAAAGGATGGTGTCGATTTTATTATGTCGCATGTCAACATAAGGGAGTTTATGAAACCGCGAAGCAGAGGCGCCGCAGCTAAGGCTATAGTATCTGCGCCAAACTGGCGGCATAACGGCCGGGGCGCTCGGTCGGGCAGCGTTCCGACGTTGGCCTGTCGCTTCTCCCATTCGGTAAGCTCAGGGCATCGCCTTTTAGTCGCCGCTTTTCGGCGTTCACACTCCGCATCCAGCTCCGTGTCACTCGGTGCGCAGGACGCGCGGAGGGCACGATCGAAGGTCGCCCGAAGGGCGCCGACCAGGATGGGAGGCATGAACATCCCCGCTCCGCGTTGCACTCCGGGGTATGACACATGCTGCAAGCAGGTGTATGGTTCAGTTATCGGGGAAAGGTGAATACTGCTCCACAGTGGGAGCCAGTTAAAGGGCTGGCAACACCATCCCGGTATTATCCAGAGCCGCCTTGATGCGCTTGCGCCATCCTTTCGACACTTCGCCGAGAATCTGGTGGAGCCGCTCGACCCGCTTGGGGTCGGTTTGGATAAACTGGAACATTCCTTGAGCGGTAAGCCGGTCTTTCTCGGCCTTTTCCTTGTTGATGCGTCGCTGACAGACGATGAGCTTGTGCAGCGCGAACGCTTCAGGCTCCGGTATCTTGAACGTGAGATGCTCGTATGTCAACGGGTAGTTGAACCACAGCGGCAGACTCATGAAATGCAGCTCCTGGGCACTGACATTGAGCTGCTCGAAATGCCGGGTATCTTCACTGGGTTTTGCTCCGGGATCGGTCAGGAACTCGACCTTGAGCATCGGGTGGTTGAACTTGTATAAGCCCGACTGCGGCCCAATCTCGAAGATGAAATCGTTTTTCTTCATGATGGCGACGATATCGACCGGCGGGTCGACTCTGGGCATCCGTTTTGGAATAAGAATATCGGCGTCCATGGTCTTGGTTGCCGGAATTTGCGGTGGGTTACCGAACTGATAGCGGTAAAAATCCTGACACTAGCTTCCGACCAGAACCAGATGCTTGAGAATACCCGCGTCCTGCAAATCGGAGAGGACTTTCACCAGTAAATCAAATTTTTCCACGGAGCGCCTTTCGTACTTCCTTGAGTGCCGATTTTGTCTCCTTTAGCAGCTTTTCGTAACGGCGGCGATGTTCGACCTGCTCCAGCACTTCTTTTGCCTTGTCGCTGTCTTCCGGGCCGACATACTCGTGAATGACCCGGTTGCCGTCGCGGTACTCCAGGTAGAGATAGTTCTTGTTGCGGCGCTGCAGCACACGGGGCGCACCCCGCGGCATGTCGGCAATGGCCTTTGAATAGCCGCTTTCGGTCTCCTGCAACCGTTCGAACTCTTCTTTGAGCACATGAAATATAACTGCCATACAAAATCCTTGTTGTGCTACAAATATACATTATCGTGCAATATGTAGTACAACAGTTTTTTTCTTTAGCCGCTTTCTCCGGGAGGCCTTTGAAGGCCGGATGGGTCTTACCTGCTATGCAGAGCGGACCGACATCCCCAAAAATGTCGGGGAGCGGCCATTCGGGGTGGGTTGGTAGATATCAATCCAATGGAGCATTGCGCACGACCGCCCCAACGGGCGACGTGGCGGGGAATCCGGCATGTGCGAAGCGAACGCCCTTGCCCGGTTGTGCGTCTGTGCGACTACCATATATGCCAGAGCGGCTACGGAGCGGGCTATCAATGGGCTTCCGCACTCGGAGCCGAAACGAAGTGAGACGACAGCCGAAGGCTGGCCCCGAAGGGGTGCGAAGCACATTCAGTGCGGCTACCGCCTGTCTTCATGACTCGGCGGTGAAGCGCATCGTCTTGAAGTGCTTATCGAACGTGAAAGCTCGCTTCAACCCTTCCCGCTTCATGATGGCGAAGGAAACACTGTCGGCGACGGAGAAGTCCTGGTCGGTGTACTTTCTGATGGTGGCATATGCCTCTTTTTCGATAGTCCGGTCGCTGTGAAAAATCTGCACGTTGTCGGCGTGGTAAATCTCATCGAGAAACGTGATGGCCGCTTTGCGTGAAATCCTGCGGGCAAGGAGCATGAATGTCTCGTGAATAACCAGGTTGGTCGTTATCAGCGTGCTGCCGTCGGCGGCCAGCCTCCTTACGTTGGCCGTGGCCTTCTTGTGAAACTGGTCGCTTACGTCAGAAAGAGCGTACCATGCGCCGGTATCGACAAAAATGCACTTCTTACTCATCATACAGATACTTGTCGTGGTTTAGGGCTACGTCGTTGACGCCGCTTCTGCCCAGTCCGATGATGTTGAGCACGGAGCCTTTCCTGCCTTTTCCTTTAGCCGCCGGTTCCGCGGCCGTCTTTTTGAGGAATTTGGCGAAGTCGTATACCTCTTCCTGCTTCTCAAGCGGCAGTGATGCCAGCGTATCGACCGTTTTTTTCAGATAATCTACAGCCATATTGGGTCCCTTTCGTTTACTGTTGCGCTCATAATATAAATTTACCCTTGCACGGATATACGTAATAACATATGTTGAAGAGCTTATTCGTTATGTGCACTTTAATCCGATGCGAGCAGGAATATGCCGCTCAACCACCGTCCCCCATACGCAGCCCAGTGATAACCGGGATTTGATCTGCGATATATATTTAGCCGCGTTGCTGCGAACTATTGGTAAATATACACCGGTTTGCTCAGCAGCCTTGCGCCTGATTTCACGTGCAGAAAGTAAAGCCCGTTCGGCAGTTTCCGGGTCGGGATCACGGCTTGCTGCTGAGCGGTTGCGTTCACCTGCACGACGACTCTGCCGACAGCATTGACCAGCGAAGCCGTTCCGCCGGCGGGCAGGGATGTGAGTGAAAGGCCTCCGGCATGCTGCACATACGCAAACACAGTATGCACTTGTCGGCCGGCGCGGCGCATGGCCGAAACCGGAGCTTTGTTAACGAAGGTCACGATTTTCGGCCATTGACCTTCGGGAATAGTAAAAGTAAATGTGTCCGCCGTATCGCTTACCAGAATGCTGTCCGCCATATCGGCAACCATGTAGCGGGTAACTTCCCATTGACCGTCGGCAGACAGGTTAATGGTCAGCGTCCGCTGGCGGGAGCCCAACAACATGAAGGTGCGTTCATCCTCGGTTTTAAGCTTGGCAAAATTGTGCGCGTCCTCATAGCGCGTACTGTCGGTATCTTCTACCAGATTCCAGATTCCGAGACTGTCAATCAGCTCGCGCAGCCATTTTGCGCGTGGGGCAAGCGTGAATTCCGTTGTATCGAAGGCGTCTGTGTACATCTGGCCATTGTTTGAATTTTCTCTCTGGGCCACGCTGCCATAGCCTCCCGCAGCAATAACGGCCAGCAACGAGTTCAGCTTGCCGCGTATATCGGAGGAATCTTTTTGATACCCGGCCTCGTCATTAAAAACCGGCTTATTCTCCACATGGTCGTAGGTATCTGCAAACTGATTGAAAGCTTCCTCAAATTCGCCGCGTTCCGACTTGTAAATTGCATGCGTAAACGGCGCGTCCTTGACGGTTTCACCAAAGTTCTGCGACCAGCTTCCACCGTTGGGGCTCATGACGCCGATGGGCGTCGGATAGGCAAGGTAGCTTTCGAATTGGGTGATAATGTCATTTATCTGGGTTGCCGAGTACGAATTGCACTCGTTGCACAGCGAAAACCAGACATTGAAATAGGATCCATACCGTGCGGCAACATATCGCAGGAAACCGCCGGTGGTCAACGCACCCACGTCTCTGGATTCCAGCACAAGATCAATGATCATATCCTCGGATTGAGCTTCCAGAACAAGGCTGTCTATTTTTCTGAAAAGCTTTACATTCGGACTGTTTGCATAGTCGCCCTTGGCGGAAAGGTCTCCGTTATTATTGTAAAAGGGCCGGTACGAATTCGAATTTCCAAAGTTATCGGCGATGTACATCCGGTATTTGTTGAAATACTCTCCGGCCAGGCGAACGCTTTGCACGGCGTGTGCCTCACCGGCAACGCGCAACTGGCTCGTGCCGATAATGTACTGGCGCGTTCCGTCCGATCGCGTGAAATACCTGCCGTCGGCAATCCAGAAGCCATGACGTACTGGACTGTAAAATCTGCGGGGGATGCAGTTAACAATTTCGCCAACCTGCTTGTTATTCAGTCCGGCTTCATTGGAAACGGTTTTGGTGAGCGTCCATTTCCCCAGTTTTGTGGGACAGAACCGTACCTTGAAGACGCTGCCGATAACCTGTCCGCTCTCGCCTCCATTCCAGAACCCGTGCACCTTAACTTTGGTTTGACCATCCTCATGTTCCCATTCGGTATACAATTCAACATTTTCCACATTGATATCGTTTGTGGTGAAAAAAAGACCATTCAGAAAATCCATTTCATGCACCGCAAAAATTTCGACGCTTGTTGCGCCAAATGCCGAAAGGCACAACCACGACGACAAAAAAATGAAAGCGGCTTTGGTTAAACGGGTAAATAGAGGCGTGTACATACTTCCCCCTGATGTTAAGGCAAAAAGGGCCGACAGAGCTGAAACGTAGCCTGACGTATACTACATCTGGTTGCCGGCCAATGGGTTAGCAGGCAAGAGTTGCTATTAGCAAATATACTAAAAATTGCCATGCAAAGATTTAAATATTTGCTCGTCACTTCTCGTTGCTTGTGCGGATTTCATCTTTTTGCAGATACTCGTCCGAAAATACCGGCCTCCCCCTGCCCCCGTGGGATTGGGAGCATGGGGAAGCAGGTGAAGAGGATAGGAGTGAGGAGCAAAGTAATGTGTTGGTTTTCGTACTTTATGCCGTAAAAAGTAAGGCCGTAAGAGATATGCGATCCGAGGGACGCGCATTATTTTAAAGACCGCATATACTCTTTGGCCTGTTTTATCTGCTTTTGTGGGTATAGTCGAGCAAGATTTTGCAGCGGTTCAAAAAAAAGAGTTATTATTTCAAAAAATGAATCGCCGCCAAAATTGCTAATTGACGGCGATTCTCGAAAAGCTGCTTAGCGGGTACTGATCAGGCTTTTGAAAGTCTTTTGGACGTTCCCGATTTTGACACGGATTATGACGTTGCCACGCCCAATCTGCGCCTGATGACTCAGTACATCCCATCCGATTGCGGCATTCTGCACTTCCGAGGGAGTGACTATGCGCTTTGCAATCAATCTGCCTTTGATGTCGAACATGGTCAGTTCGATCGACTCGCCCGACAGATGACGCGGCATGCGCACGGTGAATCCGCGACGCGTTTGCGCCAATGAGATAGCGGCGACGCCCTGTGCGGCCTTGACCAACTCCTCAATCGGCGTAGCGCCGATCAGGTCATTCAGGCTGATGTCGTCAACCGTGGCCCCCGAATTGCTCGAATACGACGGCGCCCCGCCTTTGGCATTGTATGCTGTCGCGTCCAGCACTATTCCTTCGCGGGTAACGGTCGTTACCGGCGCATTATTGTTGGCGTTATTCTGCTCGACCAGCAACGTATCTTCCCAGAGCTGCATGCCCGGCTCGAGTGCCAGCAAACTAGTCTGCCGCGTGACGATATGTGCCGATTTGCCAATGCGCTTGATATCGTCGGCATAAGCGCTCCAGTCAAGGCTTGCAAGGTATTCTGTCTTGCGAAAAGCGTGTTGTTGGTGAGTGAAAACAGGATCGCCGTCTCCAAGAGCGGTAACTTTCTTGCTGAAACGCAAGCCGGCCATTTTGCCGCTTATCGTCATTTGAAATGTATTTGACGGATAGCGCGAAGCGCCAAACGCAAAAGCAACGCGCATACGGCCAAATACGTGCTGAGGATAGACCGGATAGTAAGAGGAATATGATCTATATGCAGACCCTGAAAGGACCGGCTCTACGCTATAATAGTGATGCTGATAGTCGAAAGACCAGGCCTGGTCGGCGAGATTGTCACCTGCGATCTTCAAGTTGGTGACCTGCCGAGGATTAGAGCTGCCAAACAAAGGGGGAAGTTGCGGCACCTTTAGCCGTGAGCCGTTGATCACCGTATAGCTATAGGGGACTCCGTAGGCATTGAGCAATCCCGCCAGACGAAAACCGCCGCTCTCCTGGGCAATGCCGTACAAGCGCCAGTCATCATCGATAGTAAAAAGGGTCAGATCCGCATCCAGAACTTCTGTGCGAATAGCGTTCAGGTCATCATTATACTGTTTGCCTTGCGGACTGACAACATACTGTCCATTTTCATATTTTGAATAATCATACGGCGGATACATATCACTGATCATAATCACAACGTCATTGCCGGCCTGCATCCTGGCAGCCCGAATGGCTTCGAGCGTTGAAGCAGTGGCTGACGGGCGGGCGGCAAGAATCTTATCATACGCCTGCTTGAGATTGCCCTCGTTTGCCTCGACGGGCGCCCCGAAAACAGACTGTACCGTCGATCCGGCAATGAGCACATTGAACTTCTGCCCGTCATCAAGGTAGCTTTTCAGGCACATGACGGCAAACTTCTGAGCGCGCTCCCAGATATTGCTGCGAGGGTTGTTATCGTAGTTGTACGGCGAGCTTTTGGAGGCTTGGCGCTGCTGTGCATAGTAATCGTCCCAGTCCCAGAATTCGTTGCGCACGTCCAGTACGATTATACGTGTATCTGGTTCGGGCTCAAAGGTCAGCGACTGATCGTCAAGTCTCATCGAGAAACCGGCATAGTTCAGAGAGTCGGTCGGACCGGCACCCATCCAGGCATACTCGGCTTGACCGCTCGGATCGGAGGCGCTGATCGAGCCGACCAGCAATTCGGCAACACGTTCCTTGACATAGGTGAGCGATTTCGAGTGCGAAAACGTTCCTTCGCCCAGGCCCGGCCAGCTTAGCGAATAGGCGTGCGGACCGGATTCGGCATTGAAGTCAACCTTGACGTACTTGATCGGCTCAACGGATTCTGCGCCGCTGTAGTTGGAATACACATTAAACACCAACGGCAGTTGCGCTTGAATTACATCCGCTGAATCATCAAAGGTATGCAGAAATTCAATTGCCACACGGCGGGTTTCATCGGATTTTGCCGGGAATATGCGCAGATTGTAGCTTCCGTTACCGGAAAAAGAAAGCAATGCGGGATCGCGCCGACGTCCGACGATCTGCGTATATTGCTGATTAGCAAGGTTGCGGTCCTGAATGTGGCCGGTCTGCCGTTCTCCCGCTACCCAGAGGTACAAATTCCGGGCAACCCAGTCGGTGGGCAGGTTGAAGCTTGCCGTAATTTCCAGGCTGTCTTCGGCAGAGGTGCTTGATGATGCGCAATCGCGTTGCGACACGATTTTTTGCGTCCCGTCGAGAGTGACAATGGTGTCAATACCCTTCCTAGCTGAATAACAATACCGCCCCGGCCGGACCACGAGGGTCAGCAGCGTCTTTGCCTGACCGGCCGAAACAGTGGTTGACACCAGCAGTGAATCGATTTGCGGTGTAACGCGGTGGCTGTTACGAGCCGAACGGCAATTGAGCGCCCCCAGGTTCCATTCGGCGGAAGCGGCCGTGCACATGAGTGCAATTGTTGCCAGTAACTTGAAATATTGCATAGTGATCTCCTTTACTAAAGTTTCTCATGTAAATGAACGAAATTTCTCAGAGTTCAAAAAAATGCTCCTTTGTTCCGGCCAGACTGTATTTTTGAATTGCATTCAGCACCGCCGCAGCAAAGGCATCCTTGTCATGGGGCCCGACTCAGACAAGAACTGAATGTCAAGCAAACACGGGTTGTCGGATCCCTCTCCGGCAACCTGCTTATCGACGCTGCGAGATATCGATTTCTTCCAGATTCTTTACGTATGTTCCATACAAAACGCCATTGGTATTGTCGATCATGCCTCCTTTCATAATTCCCTTCTCGCCGGACGCCAACTCGACGGCGATTGAGATGAGCGCCGTTGTTATTCGGCCTCCCGGCAAAACCGGTTCCTGTGGAATGATTTCAAAGGTGATGCTCCTGAGAAAGCTGCTGCGAAAGTGTAAACGGGCTTGTATCGCAGACAGCGTATCGTGGGCGGGATTGCCGGCCGAAGACATATCGATGGCATAATCAATACCGATGTGCTCCAGCGTATCGGGCAGGCGCTCAATCAGCGACAGCACCATCGAACCGGATGAGCCGAACGCGGTATCGAGCTGGTATACAGCTTCCTGTGCGGTATTGGCGAGTCGAGCATGCCTGACCAGGCTGGTGATAACATTGTCGGCGGTTTGGTGGAAGAGATTGTCGTTTCCCCGCCCGAAAACAACGGTGGCGGAACAAATTTCATTTCCCCCGATGCGGCGCATGAACCAGCTTGCACGGGGCGTTTGGGGAAATACTGCCTGCGCAAGCAGCCCGTCACCGTCGGCGTCGTCATAGCGTTCGAAATGGCTGTTGCCGTGCCCCGCGGTAAATTGACGAGTAATAGAGGACAAGCCGGTCAGGCTGGTAA
Organism: Chitinivibrionales bacterium; assembly: GCA_014728295.1. Classification (GTDB taxonomy): domain Bacteria; phylum Fibrobacterota; class Chitinivibrionia; order Chitinivibrionales; family WJKA01; genus WJLW01. Next base: position 50,253 of record WJLW01000047.1, read on the forward strand.
CCTGATACCCGGATGGATCGAGCATATTGGCCATCTGGCCGGGTTTCGGGGCCGTCGCGTGAGCCGGTGCATTTTCGATTTTGGTCTGATAGCCCACGACGGAATCATAGAACAAACCGTCATACGTTGTCGTAACCGAATAAACCGGTTCAAGCGAAGATCCCCCGGTCAATTTGCTGTAATCGTTTGTTTGCCCGCCTCTATTGCGGCTGAGGGTGTCGCCCCTGATTACCAGCGTATCGACGGTGACAATCGTATCGGTAAAGTACAAAGTATCGGCGTACACAAAGGTATCTGCGGTAATAGCCGTGTCATTGACATATACAGAGTCGGTAACCAGCTTGCTGAGTATGGTAAGCGTCGTATCGCCGTCACTGATGACCTCGATGCTGTCATGTTTGGTGAATCGCTCAATCAGCGTATCGACGAGGGGAATGGTATCGAGGCGCACGATCGTGTCGTAATCAATCAACGTATTTCGAATAATGATAGTATCCTGCAAAATGACCGAATCGCCGATGACGGTATCCTGTGTTGCCTGCTTTTTAGCCAGAAATTCTGCTTTATTGTCAACCAGTCGCGCAGGATCGAGTATCGTTCTGCCGCTGTCGAGATAATACTCGGGACGCCATTTGTCGCCTGCGTCAACAAGTTCGAACGCAAAGCGCGCGCCGGCGACGACATCGGGATTGCCGGTTTCGGTACCGCCTCCGGAAGCAAGCGGATCTACCGAGCAACGATATCCCCCGGCTGCGATCAGCAGGCCGAGCACCAGCACGTAGAGATATTTTTTCATGTTCATGATCGCTTCCTTTTGCCCGGGTAGGTGTGAGAAAGCGCAAAGAGCTGAAAATTAAGTTGGACCACGTTGTCCGGATTCTGATCCGATTCGGCCAGCTCGAGCAACTCACGGCGAAACTGAGCCAGCTTCTCGACAAGAGCCTGCCGGGTGGTGGATGAAATATTCAGGGTTACACTGGTGATATCACGCTGCGAGGCGCCAAACCGTTCGATCGATTCGGATGCCAGTCGCATCATGGCCTTGTGATAATTGGCAATTGCAACGGAGGCCACCTGTGCACCGGTTGACAGTGAAGCGGCGGCCTTTACATACGTTCCCTTGACACGGCGGACGAAACCAAGCTCACAGAGAATATTGACGGAATTGCGCGCTTCAGCTTCGGTGATTGCAGGTATGGTTGCCTGGGCAAGTTTGGCAAAATCATCATGAAAATCGGCTGATGTAGCCAGTTCGCGAATTACGGGATGGTACCAGGCCGAATAATATTCGTATTCCGATCGTTCGATTTTCCGGGGATCCGCTTTTTTGCGGTACTTCATCATGATGTTCAGATACACATTCTTCTCTTCCAGGGTCTTGCTCTGATTGAAGAACACAAGATTTTCAAAATATTCGCATTCTTTTTTTTTGAGTCCTAACGCCTTGCAGAATTTGAAAACACTCTCTTTTGTCAGATTTCGCTGCCCGTCAATAACCAATTTGAGAAAATTGGGAGATTTGAAGCCGGCCTTTTGCGAAAAAAGGCGGTAAGAATAAAAGCGATGCTCCTTTTTTTTCTCATGGTAGAAGTCGCAGAGATAGTCCCGGTAGTTCAAATATTCAAAGAGGCTGTTCATAGATATTAATTTTTAATACTTCTGTTTCAGGCCGGAAGTCGGCTCCGGTCAAGAAGGTGTCGTTTTTCAACTATGAATATACCACGTTTGCTGGATCGGCGCAATAATTTTGGCTATTTAATGTATTCTAAAGTATACATATTACTTTGAATAAATTTCATAACTTTTTGATATATAAAGATATTTTAGTAACCTTAATTGTTGCTTATTATCTATTTTCTCAATATAGCCATAAACCATCTACCCGTGCCGTTTCCGTTTGCCGGCTGATTAAACCGTTTTGTCAGCTTGCGGGATGCGCTTTTCACGCTCATATTTTTTTTGCCGATATTCTCTTCCCAAATACCTGGAGACATGGTATAATCTACTAGTAACAACCACGTTAACCACAGAGAACTGGATAGTCGAATCTCAGCTACCCCGACCTGCACACACCTCTTATGGGAATGAAACTCAAAATCAGAAAGCATAATGACAATCCGGTCATTGAGGTGCATGGCAAAGTTTCCAGCGAGGACGCAATAAAAATTTCCAAAAAGCTGGAAGGTTTCGCTAAAAGGAAACACACTGCGGTGGTTATCGACCTGAGTGCCATTGACTACATCGACAGCCACTGGCTGGGCGTATTCGTGTACTCCTGGAAATTACTCAAGGAGAGGGATACCGATCTGGTCTTCGCCATCCCAAGCGGATTTATCCGGGATTTGTTTCGAAACTCGAACCTTGACAGGACTTTTACGATTGTTAATTCTCTCGACGAATTGGCAGCATGACCACTACATCAGATTGATGGTTTTGGTCTCTGAGAATCCGCTACCCTTGATTCTGACGACAAGCATCCCCTCGCCCAACTGAATGTTTTTGAGGCTGAAAGAGTGTGTTCCGGCGCGAAAGAATTTTTCGCGAGAGAGTTGTCCTATTTTTTGCCCATTGAGGATATATACAGAAAGAGCAACACTTTGTGACCGGTTCAGGGAGAGCTTGAGGACCCTTTCCGCACGGTCAAAATGCAGCTTCGGAGGGAGCGATTTTTCATTGGCAAGCATTGATTCCCGCGCGGCAGACGACTCGGCAACTTTGGCCAGCGCGCTTATCGTGCCCTGCCGGTATCCACGCATGCTTGCGGAAATAATCAGCTTTCCGCTCAGCTCGGGTACGGTAAAGGCCGGAAAGACAATCTCATCACTGCTGCCGGGAACCAGCTTCAGTCGCGAAGGGGCCAGCGGACACGGATGGCTTCCCGCATAATCATAGAGTGTATCGCCGGAAAGTGACTTTATAATCATGTCGTACCGGCAACCCAGGGAAAAATTATACTCTACCGGCCACTCGTTCGTGTTGGTAATTTTATAGCTCAGCACCATCTTATCGCCGGGATGATACCAGGCGCGCTCGGCTTGCAGCACAAACTCGACACCCTCGTTGAGTTCCAACTGATGCAATTTATCAGCAGGAAATGCTTCGACGCCTTCTTTGTGTGCAGTGAATGTTTTCTGGGCGCCCTCTGCAATCAACATCCCTTCCGTTGCACCGAATGCTGCCGGACTGAACACAACGAAAGCCAGCGTCATAACCAAACATGTGCGGATTCGATCTGTTCTCATAGTCGATAATATACGTATTCTGAGGTGTTTCTGCTATAATTATACAACATTCCATAGCATTTGTCGGAAAAACAGGCGTGAAATTTCACAAAAAAGGGAAGCGAAATACTTCGCTTCCCAAAAAGATCCACCTTGTGGCTCAGAATTAGCCGAGCAACTGCAGTACCGACTGCGGAACCATATTTGCCTGGGCAAGCATGGCAGTTCCTGATTGTGTGAGGATCTGGTTGCGCGTAAAATCCGCCGTTTCGGTTGCGAAGTCGACATCACGAATCAGCGATTCGGCAGCCTGCTGATTAGTATTACTGATAAGCAGGTTATTTATGGCATGCTCGAGTCTGTTCACATAGGCACCCATGTCGGAGCGCATCTGGTTGACACTGTCGATGGAGCTGTCAAGAGTTTGGACGGATGTTACCGAATCTGCTTGTGAAGTGAGCGCCAGGCTGGTTGTGCTTAACCCGCTGGATGTCAGGGTATCGATCGTGATGGTAATACTGTCAATACCAACCGTGTTGTTGGCGTCAACCCAAAGCACGGAACCATCATCGGCGGCTGCATCATTAAAGCCAAAACGCGTGCTTTGCGAGCTTAAAAGATCCATACCATTATAATTTGTCACCTGGGCAATTCGATCTATTTCACGATCGAGGGCCTGAAATTCCTGATCGGCATAGGCGCGCTCGGTTGAGGTGAGAGTGTCATTGGCCGTCTGAATTGCCAACTCACGCATACGCTGGAGGATATCTGAAATTTCATTGGCAGCACCTTCGGCGATGTTGATGGCGGCGATGCCGTCCTGGGCATTACGGACAGCCTGAGCTGTACCTCTTACCTGGGTACGCAGGTTTTCGGACACACCCAGACCGGCGGCATCATCTGATGCTCTGTTGATTCTGAGACCGGAAGAGAGTCGTTCAAGATTTTTACCCATGTCGCGGTTGACTTGAAACAGCGCTCCCTGGGTAACCATTGAGGGGATGTTATGATTGATACGCATGAGGAAACCTCCGTGTTTTGATAAATTCCGGCATCCTTGCCGTGTGGTTTTTTGCTCTACTGCCGAGAATAAGATGAAAGATTTTTACACTGAAATGAGCTGCACCTCCTTTCGGGGTTCCTTACTCTCGCTTCATGATTAGTTATCGGGAAATTAAAATCAGGACTTTAGATATTTTGGTAAGCGGCTGATTTTTTATGCAATAGAAGATGGCCCAACTGGCCGCAGGCGCCGAATATATCATTGCCGCGCGTGGTTCTAATAGTGGCGCCGATGTCAAAACTGTGCAGTTTTTTGACGAAACGGACAACGTCTGCCTTGGCCGGCGTCTTTTCTGAGGAATAATCGCAATTATTGAGCGGGATAACGTTGACTTTGCAGGTGAGACCGGCGAGGTGCTTTTTGAGAGCTGCGGCCGCTGCATCCGAGTCATTCTCGCCTTTAATAAGTACATACTCAAATGTTACGCGCCGGCCGGTATGCTCGAAATAGCGATGTGAGACCTCAATAAGCTGCTCAATGGGATACTTTTTGTTGATGGGCATGAGCCGGTCACGTAATTCGTTTGAGTATGTGTTAAGCGATATCGCCAGATTAACATTCAGCTTCTCACGCATCAATCGCTCTATTGAGGGGACAACTCCCGCAGTCGAGACGGTTATTCGTCTGCCACCCAGATTGAATGCGTCGGGATGCATAAGGTAATCCACTGCATTGCGGAAATGACGGAAATTGGCCAGCGCTTCACCCATGCCCATGAATACGACATTTGTAATCGATTTGTCACCCCGTTTCTCGAGATACTCGTTCATGGCCAGCAATTGTCCCAGAATCTCACCCTGCGTCAGGTTGCGCAGCAATCCCAGCCTGCCGGTTTCGCAAAATACGCATCCCAGATTGCAGCCAAGCTGACTCGATATACAAGCTGTGCGACGTCTGTCGTCGTACAGTAATACGCTTTCGATGATTCCCGCCCCGTCTCTGAGTTCAAATCCAAATTTAGCGGCGTCCCCTTTTTCAGCCTTTACGCAGGCTACCTGCTCAAGACGTCCCAAAGCGAAATTCCCGCTCAATGTTGTTCGCAGGTTTTTCGAGAGATTTGACATGTCGTCAAACGCGTGCACATGCTTGTGATATATCCAGTTCATTATTTGACGCATGCGATATGCCGACTGACCGAATTCGCGCAGTTTTCTTTCCAGAACATCAAGTGAAATCCCCGTGATCTCGGGCAGATGATGGCCGGCATGTACTCGAGGCGACACATTTTTTTGCATATCAAATACCCCACACCTCTTTGTAGCGCTCAAACAGTTGGTCGAGACGAATGTCGTAGGTATGCTGCCGGAGTATTTTTGCGGTACCGGCCTGTGCAATATGATTGCGCTCATCATCATGCGCAAGATAAAACTCGGGCGTCTCGACTACAACAAGCTGGATGTCGTCGCGTTTGCGAAGTGCATTGGCAAGCTCGTTGGTGAGAAATGTCTTCGCATTGAAGAAGATTACCTTCATGCCGCCCCCGAAAAAAAAAGCAGGCACGGGGCCTGCTTATATGCTTATGCGGTTGGCCAGACTCGAACTGGCACGAGGGATTCCTCACTACCCCCTCAAAGTAGCGTGTCTACCAATTCCACCACAACCGCAAGCCAAAAGAGCGCTATTATTCATTTTCCTGATCAGAAGGCGCCGGCGTAACCGGTTCAACAGGAGCCGGTTCAACTTCTCCACTGCTTTCACCGGGCGGGGTAACCGGTACGATGCCGCCTTCTCCATCGAGAATGGAAGAGGGCGCAAACGATTCGCCTTGCTCGGCTCGCTGCTTGAGCAACGACTCACTGCCCTGTGTGGGCGCGAGCTTGGAGAGAAAAAGGGATATAACGATGCAGAGCACCATAAAAGCAATTGCGAATCCGGTAGTGCCCCGGGTGAGTATGTTGGCGGTATCCCTGGTGCCCAGCAGTTGGTTAGCTCCGGAAAGCCCTCCGCCGATGGCGCCGGAAATGCCGCCGCCCTTATCGGACTGAATAAGCACCAACAGGCACAAAATAATGCATACTGCTACATACACAACCATTATTAATCCAAACCACATGGTACCATAACCTTTCTTATTGCGGCTTCACAATGCCTTCGAACAGATCGGCTTTGAGCGCAGCACCTCCGATTAATCCGCCGTCAACATCAGACTGTGCAAGGAGTTCTTTGGCATTGGCGGGTTTCATGCTGCCGCCGTACTGAATACGAATAGCTTGCGCGGCATCGTCACTATAAATGTCTGACAAAATTTTGCGGATAAACGCATGGGCATCGTTTGCCTGTTCCGGCGTTGCTGTTTCGCCGGTACCGATCGCCCAGACCGGTTCATAGGCGACGGTGCATTTCAGCGCGTCATCCGGTGAAATATCGGCAAAAGCGCCGCGTACTTGCGTTTCGACAACTTTTTCCATGCTGCCACTTTTGCGTTCGTCAAGCGTCTCGCCAACACAGACAATGGGCAAAAGCCCGGAGCCCAACGCGGCCTTGACCTTTTTATTGACCGTTTCATCCGTCTCATGGAAATACTGGCGCTGTTCGGAGTGACCGATAATCACATAGGTAACACCAACAGCCTTGAGCATGGCGCAACTGATCTTGCCGGTAAACGCGCCTTTTTCTTCCCAATGCACGTCTTGTGCGCCGAGCTTGACATTCGAGCCCATTACAGCATCGGCAACTGCGCTGAGGTTTGTGTAGGGCGGGCACACGGCAACGTCGACATCGTCCTGTGGACCAACGCTTTCGACAACGCCTTTGGCCAGAGCAACCGCATCATCGACGGTCGTGTTCATTTTCCAGTTTCCGGCTATGAATATTTTTCGTGACATGGTTTCTATCTTTCCTCAAAAAGTGACATCAAAAATAATTAATTGGTGTTCCGGCTGCTTACTTATCGGTCAAGGCGGCAACGCCGGGTAGTACTTTGCCTTCCAGAAATTCCAGGGACGCTCCGCCGCCGGTTGATATGTGGCTCATTTTGTCCTGCAGGCCGGACTTGGCAATTGCAGACGCGCTGTCGCCGCCGCCGATAATGGTTATTGCTCCGCCCTGCGTACATTCTGCAAGCACCTGGGCAATGGCGAATGTTCCTTGAGCAAAATTCGGCATCTCAAAAACGCCCAGCGGGCCGTTCCAGATGATTGTCTTGCACTTTTTTAATTCACTGCCGAAAAGCTCGATTGAAGCCGGGCCGTTGTCCAGTGCCTGCTGATCGGCGGGAATTTCGTCAGCCTTGACAACCGTAGCGGGCGAATCATTATCAAACTCTTTGGCGACAACCGCGTCCAGTGGCAGCAGCAGCTTTTTGCCCTTTGCTTCGGCTTCGTTCATGAGCTCTTTGGCAAGCTCAATTTTATCTTCTTCCAGCAGGGATTTCCCAATTTCAAGGCCCTTGGCTTTGAAAAACGTATAGGCCATGCCGCCGCCGATGATGAGCACATCAACTTTGTCCATCAGGTTTTTAATGACGTCAATCTTGCCCGAAATTTTCGCACCGCCCAGTACAGCCGCAAAGGGACGCTGGGGATTTTCCACGGCTTTGCCGAGAAAGTCGAGCTCTTTTTTCATAAGGTATCCGGCAGCACACCGATCGATATGACGGGTCACGCCTTCGGTGGAAGCATGTGCCCGGTGGGCCGTGCCAAATGCATCATTTACATAGATATCTGCATGTGAAGCCAGCTTGCCGGCAAATTCTGGATCGTTACTTTCTTCTTGCTTATAAAAGCGCAGGTTCTCCAGCAAAGCCACCTCACCGTCCTGCAGCTCATTGACAACTGCAGCGGCCGCTTCACCGATACAATCGTCCGCAAAGATCACCTTGGCCGCAAGGCGGCCCGACAGATCATCGGCCACCGGCTTGAGGCTGAATTCAGGCTTGCGCTCTCCTTTGGGTCGACCCAGATGCGAGACCAGGATGACTTTTGCCTTCTGAGCGATCAGATACTTGATGGTTGGGAGCGAGGCAACGATGCGCTTGTCGTTGGTGATCTTCCGGTTTTCATCGAGGGGGACATTGAAGTCCACGCGCACCAGTACTTTTTTTCCGGCAACATTCAAATCTTCGATGAATAGTTTGTCACTCATAAAAACTTCCCGTTGAAAACTGTGGCGGATGGCACAGCGAGGGGTCCTTGCAGCGACCCCTCGCGCTGTTTGCAGAGTTGTTTACTTGACAGTATCCATGTGAGCAATGAGATCGAGGACTTTTGTTGAGTAACCCATTTCATTGTCGTACCAGGATACTACTTTGACGAAGTTGTCGGTAAGTGAAATACCGGCGCCGGCATCAAAAACAGAGGTACAGGTTTCGCCGATAAAATCCTGAGAAACAACATCTTCTTCGGTGTAGCCGAGAATACCTTTCATAGCGCCTTCGGAGGCTGCTTTCATGGCGCTCTTGATCTGATCGTAGGAAGCGCCCTTGTCCAGGCGGCACGTGAGATCGACGACCGAAACGTCAAGGGTGGGAACACGGAAAGCCATGCCGGTCAGTTTACCGTTAAGATCGGGAATGACTTTGCCGACGGCTTTTGCTGCGCCGGTGCTGGCCGGTATGATATTGCTACTGGCGGCACGGCCGTCGCGCCACTTTTTGCCAGAGGGAGCATCGGCAACTTTTTGGGTGGCCGTCATGGCGTGCACGGTAGTCATCAAACCTTCCAGGATACCGAAATTGTCATGCAACACCTTGGCAACCGGGGCCAGGCAGTTGGTGGTGCAGGATGCATTGGAAACAAACTGCATGTCGGCTTTATACGTGTCGCTGTTGACGCCCATAACAAACATCGGCGTGTCGTCTTTTGAAGGGGCGGACATCACAACACGTTTTGCGCCGCCTTTGATGTGGCCTTCGGCTTTTTCTTTGGTGAGAAATACACCGGTAGACTCGACAACATACTCTGCGCCACAGGATGCCCAGTCGATGGCTGCCGGATCTTTTTCGGCAAACGTTGCAATTGCATTGCCGTTGACAACGAGTTTGCCGTCGCTTTCCTTGATTTCGCCATCAAATCTGCCGTGCACGGAATCGTACTTCAGCATATAAGCCATGTAATCGGTGGCGATAAAGGGATCGTTAATACCGACAATATCGATATCGTTGCGTTTTTGAGCGGCACGAACCACCAGGCGGCCGATCCTGCCGAATCCGTTAATACCGACTTTAATTGCCATGTTATCCTCCGGATTTGAGTGTTGATTAGTTGGTTATAGATTGCTCATTTATAAAAAAGCTATATTTTACTGCGTTCGAAATCTGAAATTCTCTTACGTTCAAATATATAAACACATGGCGAAAACGATAAAATATAGTTCTCACCAAAACTTGCAGTCAAGGCGAAATACCGATTGACCCCGAAGCGACAATTACGCCACAACCGGAAGCGGAAGCAGAATGAATCTGAATGACGTTACATCCGCAGACGATCTCTTCATTATTGCAGGACCGTGCGTTGCCGAATCTGAACAACTCTGCCTCCACATTGCCGAGAGGCTGAAAAAGTGCAGTGACAAGCATGATATTCTTATCGTCTTTAAAGCATCATACGATAAGGCGAACAGAACTTCAGCGGGATCCTTTCGCGGGCCGGGCAAAGAGCGTGGACTTGCTCTGCTCCGCAAAGTCAAAGAGGAGATGCAGCTTCCTGTTTTAACCGATGTGCATATCCCGGCAGACTGCAGTGAAGTTGCCGCTGTAGCCGATATTCTGCAAATACCCGCTTTTTTATGCCGGCAAACCGATCTGCTCGAAGCCGCGGGGGCTACGGGGCGGATTGTCAACATCAAAAAGGGTCAGTTCATGGCACCGTCGGATATGAAATATGCAGCCCAGAAGGTCGGCCCTCAGGTATGGCTTACCGAGCGAGGCACCTTTTTCGGCTACAACCGGCTGGTAGTAGATTATGCGGGAATGCTTGACATGCTCTCCATGGATATGCCGCTCATTTTTGATGCGACCCATAGCGTACAGGCGCCCGGCGGCGCAGACGGAAAATCCGGAGGCAATCGGGAGCAGGCGCTTCCCCTGGCCCGTGCGGCCCTTGCCTGCGGGGTATCCGGTCTTTTTTTTGAAGTGCATCCCGATCCCGACAAGGCACTGTGCGACGGAGCCAACAGTCTGCAACTCGACACATTTGAATCCGAGCTTCCGCGTCTCATCGAGCTTTCGGCGCTTATAAAAGAATTTGCCGACTGACATGCACTCCGCTCACCCCCCCCTCCCTGAGACCCTGCTTTTCCCCGTAGCCCTGCGTACTCTCTGCGCTCTTCGCGCACCTTTATGCCTCTGCGTTCCCCATCCCTCCCCGGAGCAACGCCCATGACACCCGACTACTTCATGAACCTCGCCTACCAGGAGGCCCTCAAAGCCTTCGACGAAGGTGAAGCGCCCATTGGTGCAGTCATCGCAAAAGACGGCAAGCTGATCGGCAAAGGCTACAACCGCATCGAAAAGCCGGCAGATCCCACCGCTCATGCCGAAATAATCGCCATTGGTTCCGCCGCTAGTTTTCTTCAATCCTGGCGCCTGGACGGCTGTACGCTCTATGTCACCCTGGAACCATGCCTGATGTGTCTGGGGGCTATCATGCAATCCCGCATCACTGCCGTCGAATACGCAGCCAAAGATCCTCGCCTCGGCGCCGTTGACACATTCTATTATCAACAGGAAATCCAGCGTTCCTACAAACGCTTCCCCCTCGTCAGCTCAGGCCTCATGCAGGAGCAGTGCAGCCAACTGCTCACTTCCTTTTTCAAGCAGCTCCGCAAAAAAAATTAAAGTATCCCCCGAAACTGCCGATACTAATCTTAGGGAAAATAACATCGCAGGGAAGGAAAACGGCAATTTTCTGATCTCCCTGCACGGACATTCAACCCAAAGGAGGTTTTTTTCAGTTTCGCATCTTCTACCGATTAACAAAGGATTGTTGATCTTAGCGTTGAAAATCTAATAACAGGGAGGTTATTAACATGCGTATCAACCACAACATTTCCGCAATGGTAACTCAGGGCTCACTTTTTCAGGCCAACCGTGAGCTCGGCAAATCACTCGAAAAATTATCCACCGGTCTCAGAGTCAACCGTGCCAGCGATGATGCAGCCGGGTTAGGCGTATCCGAAAACCTGCGCACGCAGATTCGTGGTGCAGCTCAGGCACAGCGCAATGCTCAGGATGGTATCGCAGCTCTGCAAATAGCTGAAGGTGCTGCAAACGAAATTTCAGATATCCTCCAGCGTATGCGTGAGTTGGCAATTCAGTCGGGTAACGATACGCTCACCTCAACCGAGCGCGCCTACACCGAGCAGGAATTTACCAATCTGCGCTCCGAAATCGACCGGATCTCCAATGTAACCAACTATAACGGCCAGTCACTGATTTCCACGGCAACAGATCGTTTTGGCTATTCCGCATCTTCAGGTGACGGCGCCGTGCTCTGGATCGATGCCAACCAAGCGGTGGGAACCGACAGCATAACGGTTACGATCGACACCTTGAGCGCGTCTTCCTTCAACGGGCTTGATTCTGCCTCAATATCGGATCAATCAACCGCCGTGTCATCCATATCCACCATAGACGGCGCAATCAACAGCGTCAACTCTGCACGTGCCGATATTGGTGCATTCGTCAACCGGCTTGAGCATGCGGTCAATAACCTGATCGTTGCAGAAACCAACCAGACGGCGGCCGAATCGCTGATTCGTGATGTGGATTTTGCATCCGAAACGGCAAACTTCACCCGCAATCAGATACTGACCCAGTCCGCAACGTCCATGCTTGCCCAGGCAAACATGATTCCCTCAAGCGTTTTGGGACTGCTTGGCTGAAATTCAGGATAATTTCTCCTCATACGCAAGAGACGGCCCGGCGACGGGCCGTCTTTTTTATTGAGGGAAAAGCGCCGAATTCCACTTATGTATTTTTGCTTGTCAACTCACCGCTCACCAGCTATGAACAGGACGAGCAATGGAAGATACCTGGAGCACGGCTCAAGCTCAAGAGCACATTTACGAATTCGACAATCTCAATATTCGGCAACAGAAACAGTTGCTGAACACCTTGAATGCAGCGTTCCCGCCGTCACGTTACCGGCGGGAGAAGCAACAACGGCGCGCGGCACTGATCAACACAGAAAAAGGCAGACGATTGCTGGAAGGGGCCCAACAGCACTATCCGCACCTGATTTACTTTGACGATGTTGCCGGGCCGCAAGCCGATATGCGCAGGATCGGTTTTGTACTCACCGCCGGAGGTGAAGGGGAACGTCTGCGCCAGAGCCTGATGCAGCAAGGCGCTGCGGAACATGAATTGACAAATTTTACCAAGGCGACCTGGCCATTGCCGCATTTTCACGGCAATTTCGGTGCACTGCATTGCAATCTGGCGGTAATCGCAGACCTGTGCCAACGAAGTAACAGAGATATTCCCGTTATCGTAACAACCGGCCCGCAAGGATCCACGACGGCGCGGGTGATACCGCAGGTCATCGATGAAAATGATGGGTTCGGTCTCAAACAACTGAAAATACTTGCCCAGAATGAGCGTCTGCATCTGACTGACGATGAAAAGATCGTCTGGCAATTGACCGATGATGAGCCCCATCCGGTAACGAATCCGGACGAAACCGGTGGGCCGCTGGCCGGATTAGGCGATGCACTTCCCAACCGTGCGGGGCAGAGCGGATTGGACTGGCTGCGGTCGTGCGGAGGTGCAAAGCTGCTCGTATTGCAGGCAACGGCACTGTACGACCCACATCTCATACACGCAATGGTCAATGCCTCGCAAGCAGTGGACGCACTGGGCGTCGGCATCGTGCGGGAGAGCTTTCCAGCCGATGATCCATATGGCAGTTTCGTGCTCGTAAACAATCGGGCGCGACCGTCGCTGGCCATTCTTGAAAAGGACATACGCAACGAGTTTACCCGCAAAATACGGGATGAATCCGGGAAGCATTATCTGCCGTTTAATACCGGCTTTTATGCCTTTGATGCGGAGCTTTTGGAAAAAAATAATCTTCCCGATTATGCAACCCCCCCCAAAGAAATCCGGCCCGACCTGCCGCGATCACCTAAAATCGGCTATGCCGCTACCGACATACTGCCCCTGGCACACCATCCTGCAGTACTCGGCGTCGGAGCAGATCTGTTTGCGGTAATTAAAAAAGCCGACGACCTTCCCCGGCTCGCACAATTGGGCAGGAAGTGTGGACTTGACGCTCTGTGTCGAAAAGTGGAAAAATCGCAGGGCAATATGTAGATTTTGGGTAATGAAAATCGTATCGGTACTCAACCACAAAGGCGGCGTGGGCAAGACTACCTTTGCCGGCAGTATCGCACAGGCATTGGCATTGAGCGGCTATCGCGTGCTCGCTATTGACAACGACAGCCAGCACAACCTCTCGGCGTTACTGGGTACGGGCGTATGCGCGCCCTGCCTGCAGGATGTATACCGGGCAGATACCGAGAAAGCCAAAGCACTCCTGCTCAAATCAATCCGCAAAACAGAGCTTGGGGACCTGCATATCATCACCTCGAGCAGGGAGTTGTGCGACGCCGATGTTTCCGATGAGTTTCATCTCAAAAACGTTCTTGACAGTTGCGGTATCGAGCGCTATTACGATTTTATCATGATCGACAATGCGCCGGGACTGACCCGGCTGCAGGCCGCATCCATCAATGCCTGCGATGAAATTTTTGTTCCTACGGAGCTGAAGCAATTCGCCGTGAACGGACTGACCGAAATGGAGCAAATACTGGCCGAAAGATTTCCCGGCGGCGGCAAAATTACCCGAATAATTCCCAATTTCTATAAAGACACCAAGCGTCACAACACCTTTATCAGCGCACTGCAGGCATTATTTCCCGGCCGCGTTACCGCGACGGTTCTGCCGGTTGACAATGTTTTCGACGAAGTTGTCACCGAGGGCAAGGTTCTGTTCATACACCGCCTCTACTCGAGAGGCGCGGCTTATTATCTGAAACTGATGCACGAGCTTTTCAACCTGAACGAAGACGATGTCTGGGAGCAGGTACTTGACAAACGCAAAGAGCGCTTCAGCGAAGAAGCGCGCGAGCGCTACTTTTCCCAGCAGCAAGCTAAAAAGGATGCAGCATGAAGCAAAACGCGGGCGAGCAGGTATTTTCCGGAAATATTGACGACGTGCTGGCCGGCAAAATTGTATCCAATGCCCGCAGGAATGCAGGGGACCAGGAGTCAGAAGCCGGAAATCGCAAGGCGGCGGGCAGAGAAGGGGGGGGAAGGTTTGTACTGATGTTGATTGTGGTCATGTTGCTTATGATGGCGGGATATGCTTTTTTAATGCAACCCCGCAAGAAGTAACAGCTTCAATCATGTCCTTTATTACAGACCTGCACATTCATTCGCCGCACTCACGCGCTACTTCACGAAATCTCAGTTTTGAAATGCTTGACATGTGGGCACGCATCAAAGGAGTCGACATCGTCGGAACCGGAGATATAAACCATCCGGCCAGACGTGCCGAAATTGAAGAAAAATTGCAGGATGATGCCACCGGCCTTTATATCCTGCGTATCGAATTTCGAACCCAAACCGGCCTGCCTGTTGCCGGCGCACCAGACAGCGCCGTCGCATTCATGTTGACGGGCGAAATCTCGACTATTTACCAAACAGGACAACAAAACCCGCAAGGTGCATCACATTGTCTGTCTTGCCGACCTGGACGGCCATCGCAAGTGCAAACTAAAATTCACGCCCGATCAAAGTGATGTGCACCGGGGACGCTGTCCGGAATGTGGCGCTAAAATGACACTGGGGGTTTTGTATCGCGTTATGCAGCTTGCCGACCGTCCGTCACCAGGCCCCGCCAATCAGCATCCGCCCTTTCGCCGGCTGTTGTCTCTCGAAAAAATTCTCTCGGAAATACTCGGATATGGCGCCGGCTCCCGGCGCGTGCAACAAGAATATTGCTCGCCTCATCGGCACGCTCGGAGCCGAGTTGAAAATTCTTGCCCACCTCGACATAGGGGATATCGAGAAAGCCTCGCCGCCCCTGGGCCAGGCCGTTTCCCGCATCAGAGAGGAGCGTGTCCACATCTCACCGGGCTATGACGGCGAGTATGGCACAGTCACTGTATTTTCACCACAAGAACGGGCCCAGATTACTTCTTCTCGATTTTCGTTCCGACGTAATTTTTTGGAATCGAAAAATAAAAGCCTTCGAAACCGGGACGATTTCTTATAAAATCAGGTACAATCTTCTCTTCCAGGTGCTGCTGATCCTGATTGCCGTCCAAAACTGTTATTTTCACATCCATATGTGAAGTACCCGGCTTGTAGATCACTTCCAGGACGGTTCCAGTGGGGATTAATGCAGAAAATCCTTCGGAATACGGTTCTGCCCATTCAATCGACGCTTCCTGGCGAAATTCATCGATTACCACGAATGTGTCGCCCTTATTGATTTCATTGGCGCCGCATCCAAAGAGCAGCAAAATTGGTAATGCGTTTAAAATTAAAAGGTTAGTACGATTCATTCCACCTCCCTGGTTAGGTTATACGCTTAAAATGTCAGGATAGCCTCTCGAGAGGATTACCTATCTACAAAATAATACCGGCAAAGCATAGGTCCGTAACATTTACACAATATTTTCCAAAACAGTATCGTAATATGGTTGTAAGTGAAATGAAATAGCGCCATTACCTGTCCTTTTTTGCATCATCCTCCTTCTTTGTGATCGCTTTGATCACACGCCCGTCAGGCCCCTCCTCTGACGGGCTTTTTTTTAAGCGGCAGATATTCGCGCCGGGCGACCGGCGATGCGAAGTTCACTGAATATAGCCTTGCCGGTCAAACTGCTCATAGCCTCGCAGATAGCGTACAAAGAGGTGCCATTTCATCGGACTGCGCCCGGCAAATACAAAACGGTAATCGGTGCCGCGCCAGGTGCATTCGAAAATGTCTTTTTTCTGAATTACCGAATTTTCGATCTCGTCAAGCGCAATCGTATAGCTGTAGGATGCACTTTCGCCGGAAAAGCTGATATGCGTGCGTGTCAGCTCAAGGCTGCCCGTACACAAATCAACAAAGCACTCTTTGCGGTTGCGCAACTGGACCACGACCTTGTCGCCGGAGGCCAGAATGTCGCCTTCACGTGCCTGGTGCACTGCGTCAAGTACCAGTTTTTTATGGAATACCGACCAATCATGCACATCTTCAAGCTGCGATGCGGAAGTTGAGCCCGCCGGTGTGATTCTGCACCATGGATCGACCTGCCAGCAGCCTGTGCATGCGCTGCACTTCATTTCATTGCCGGAGGTTACCAACGTATCGTCCTGTTGACATTGCGGACAATGCCAGAAAAACCGCTCCAGCCCTTCTGCAAGGCGTTCTCCCCTGAATCTGGTTTGCCGGTTGTCGGGATCTTTGACTTCGTTCTGGTATATCGAGCTTTTCATGGTATCAAACAGCTCTTCATCGCTCATGTCCCGAATTTTATCGGCGGACAGCACCGTGCGATGAATAAGAATGCGCCCGGTACGTTTGGTTTGTGCCCACCACGGTTTGGTAAGAAAATTCCCTTTGATGCGATTCAATACAAGCGGGCACCGGGCACGCTTGATGATCTTTTCTATGCCGCGATAAATGAGTTGTGTCTCCCCATCCCAGGTCGTTTGTCCTTCGGGGAAAATGCAGACAGGATAGCCGCTTTTGATGAGATTCATCGTCTTTTTCATGGCCTTGAAGTCGGAGGCGCCCTTTTTTTTCGGAAAAGCGCCAATGCTGTTGAGATACCAGACGGTTATGGGACTGGCCTTGAATGCATCATCATTGCACATGATGGCAAAGGGGGACTTGCTGTCACGACCGACCATCCACGGATCGAAAAACGTTCCATGATTCGAAATAACCATGAACGGCGCCCGGGGATAGGGCTCTGAGTCCGGGGTGCTGCGATAGTTGTACTGACGCTGCAGGTGTATCTCGACGAATGGCCGGGAAAATACGTTCCACATGAGCCAGCGGTAGATAAAAATCAGCTTTTTTGACATGGTTTTGCTTCTCCGAATTAGTAACCGTGCTGAAGAAGCTCCTGAAAAAGGCCCTCTTCAGCGGATAACTGTTCAAAATTGCCTTGCTGGACTATGTTGCCGCGCTCAAACACCAATATTTTATCCACGTGCCGGATAGTCGAGAGCCGATGCGCAATAACGATGATCGTGTGTTCTTTCATCAACTCTCTCATGGCCTGTTGAATCCGCTTTTCCGAGGTGTTGTCAAGCGCCGAAGTTGCCTCGTCAAAAATATAGAAGGGATGCTTGCCCAGGATTGCGCGGGCAATGGCAATACGTTGCTTCTGCCCCCCCGACAGCGAATAGCCGTTTTCGCCGACCTGCGTTTCGGCTCCTTTGGGCATCAACGCAAGGAACTCGTTGACATAAGCAAGCTCCATAGCGCGTTCGACCTCTTGACGTGAGGCATGGGGCGAGGCAACGCGGACATTTTCGTAAATCGTCGTCTGAAACAAAAAGGGGTCCTGTGTGACCACGCCAAAGTGCGAACGCAAATCTGTGAGTGAAAACCGGCGGATATCTCTACCTTCGATCAAGATCTGACCTTTTTGCACTTCGTACAAGCGCAGCACCAGGTTGGCAAAAGTCGACTTGCCCGACCCTGACGGCCCCGCCAGTGCCACGTTTTCTCCGAAATTGATTGTGCACGAAATATTCCTGAGCACCGGATAGGTCGTATAGGCAAATTCGACATTTCTGAATTCAACAAACGGGGCGCACTCCTCCCGGGCGACCTTCTCCTGCTCATCAACTTTGAGCTGTACCTGCTGGGGTTTTTCTTCGACCGTACTCTCTGTTTTGAGAATGCGCATGATGCGCTCGAGTCCCGCTTCGGCGTTGGCTTTGACCAGATTGAGGCGAAACAGCATCATGAGCGGTCCCATCAGCAAATTTACGCTATTGATAAAGGCGAAAAGCTCACCTACGGTCATGCCGCGGTAGATGCATGACAGGGTTCCGGCAATAAATATCATTGCCATGCCGATATAGTGCAGGCCCTCGGGCTTGACATGCTCGAGATTCTGCCGCTTGGAAAGCATTTCCGATTGCTCTCTGATGCGGCCGATCTGCATATCGAAACGGTCGCTGACATCACCTTCAATGGCATGAATTTTAACTTCGCGGGAGCCGCGCAGCATATCGGCAACATATTTTGATACCGATGACTCCTCCCGCATGAAATCGGCGGCCATGTCCCGAATGATCAGGCGCGAACGCCTGTTGACGAATACTATGCAGATAACCGTAGCAATCAGGATAAGTGACATCAGCCAGTCAAAATAGATGAGCGTTGCCAGTGCAACGATCCAGGAGACGGCCTGATTGGGCGCAACCATGACGAATTGCTGCAGAAACATCTTCAGATAATTGAGGGGAGAACCCATGATATAATTGAAAAGTTCTCCACTGGAAACCGAATCATGAAAGCGAAAGCACAGTCGCTGCACATGCCTGAACAGACGCGACCGGATGCGGAAGAGAAAGCCCTCGAGCGCCTGCACCATCCTTCGATAACCGATGAGCCAGGCAATGATCCTGGTGGAGCTCATGGCAATATAAAACCCAACGAAAACCAGGGCCCAGGTGACGCGCTCCTTGATATCTGCGTCTTTGCGGACAATGCCCTCATCTACGATGAATTTGACCGAAATATTTTGCATTGCCACGGCGAAACCTGATATCACCGCACATACCGAGGCGATTATTACCTGCTTTTTGTATTCGCCAATAGACCCGAAAATGGTCGGCCAGAATTTGTAATCGCCGAGATCAGCCTGCTTGAAGAAAGGATTATCGTCGTCCGGTTTCTGATTTTTTTCCAGGTTTTGCCACCCGCGCGCATGAGATTTAAACTGCATTTTTCCCTGTCATTTCGCCAGAATGCTTAAAACCGGCTATAAAATACATGCTTTCACAGAGCCGGCAGGCAGGTGCCTGTTTGACGCACCTATATTTTGCGGTGGCGCACAATATCGCCCTCAATCATATAAATAACATCCTCGGCAATATTGGTTGCGTGATCGGCGATACGCTCCAGGTGACGGGAAATCGAGAGATATTGCATCATCAGCTCGACGTTTTTGGGCTGGGATTCGACCTGTTTTTTGAATATTTCAAACATCCGACGATTAAGCTCATCAATTGCGTCGTCACATGCACAGACCTCGTGAGACTTCTCTTCGTCAAGGTTGATCAACGCCTCGATGCTGGCATTAAGCATATTAACGGCCTTGACAAACATGACATTGAAGTCAAAACCGATATCTATGGGTGCATGGGTGGCAATAATTTTTGCGCGTTCTGCAATATTAACCGCCAGATCACCGATGCGCTCGAGGTCGTTATTCATTTTAAGTACCGATACGATAAACCTCAAGTCAACCGCAACCGGCTGATGCAACGCCAGGATTTTCAGGCATTCCTCTTCCACATCGATTTCCATGTTGTCAATCTGACGGTCGTTTTGCAGGACAAGGTCGGCCTCATCGGCGTTTCTGTCGGCAACCGAGCGTACGGCTCGTCTGAGATTTTCCTCAACCATGGTGCACAACGACAGCATTTTTTTCTGCAAAAATTCAATCTCTTTGCGGAGATGAAAGGCCATAAAAACCTCCAGTTAGATAGCAAAATTCGGCGGAATGACCGTATCCTGCGGGATGGCGATAATGCCCGAGCGAATCATATACAGGTCATGCTCCGCCTCTTCCACGCCCGAATAGTTAGCCAGGGTCGATCCTGCACCGATATGCGCGTTCTTATCGATAATTGCACCCTTGATAGTGCAGTTTTCTCCAATTTCGAATTGGTCGCCATGCTGCGGGGAATCGTTTCCGGTGATGATAGAATCTTCGATGCAGGTATTGCGATCGACACGGGTTCTTACCCCGATGATGCTGCCCTTTATCTGCGCAGCCTGGATATTGCCTCCGTCGGCAATGAGTGAATCGGTGATGGTCGTGTTATTAATTTTTGTGGGCGGCAGGTGACGGGAGTTGGTGACGATCGAGTTACCGCCCTGCAGAATATGCGAGATGCCGCCGCCGCGCAGCCATTCCATGTTGGCCTCGTACAGCGCTTTGATTGTCCCGACATCCTCCCAGTATCCCTCAAACGGGAAGCAACGCATATCAAAGTTATTTGCGGCTTCAGGAATTACCGTTTTGCCGAAGTCAACTTCGTTATTGTCAAGGGCCTTGATGAGGATGTCGGTGTCGAACAGGTAAAGCCCCATCGAACCCAGAAACGGACATTCGGCCGGATGTTCGATTACATTATTGATTTTGTATTCTTCAACTTCGTCAACTGTTGCGGGCTTTTCGTAGAAGTCAATTACTTGGTAGTCGGGCGCGACCTTGACAATTCCCAGCTCGTGTATTTTGTTCGCCGGCGTATAATTTGCTGCGATGGTAATCTGGGAGCCGTTGGCGGAATGCCAAAGCAGCAGTTGCTGGTAATCCATTGAGTACACTTGATCGCCACTGAGTATCAGTACATATTTCGGCCGGTGATATACCACATATTCAAGTGTCTGGCGCACGGCATCGGCCGTTCCCTGAAACCAGTCGGTGCGATGGTTGGTCTGCTGCGCGGCGATGACGTCGATAAAGCCCTCGTGCCCGATGCGCTGCGAATACGCCTGCCAAATGTGGCGATTCAACGAAAAAGAATTGAACTGCGTAAGAATAAATATGTTCTTGAATCCCGAACGCAGGCAATTGGTGATCGGAATATCTATCAGGCGGTATTTGCCTCCGAAATTGACTGCGGGTTTAGCTCTCTTTTTAGTCAAAGGATAGAGTCGTGAACCTTTTCCCCCACCAAGAATCAGGACTAAAACGTCCCTATTTTTAATTGCCAATAGTCGTTCTCCTCAGTATGTTTGCTCAACGTACACCGGATCAACCGAACCTGCCGGTAATGTAGTCTTCGGTTCGCTTCTCCCCCGGCTGCGTAAAAATCTGTTTTGTTTCTCCAAATTCTACGAGATATCCCTCAAAGAAAAATCCAGTATAGTCTGAGACCCGCGATGCCTGTTGCATGTTATGCGTTACAATCACAATCGTATAGTCGGCGCGCAACTCCGCAATCAAATCTTCGACGCGAGCTGTCGACTTGGGATCAAGCGCCGAAGCCGGTTCGTCCATCAGCAATATATCGGGATCAACTGCCAGTGCCCGCGCGATGCACAAACGCTGCTGTTGTCCGCCAGAAATCCCCAGGGCGCTTTCGCTGAGGCGGTCTTTGACCTCTTCCCACAATCCCGCTCTGCTGAGGCTGCGCTCGACTATTTCGGTCAGTTTGTCTCTATCGCGCAAACCATGAATGCGGGGACCAAAGGCGATGTTTTCAAAAATGGATTTGGGAAACGGATTTGATTTCTGAAAGACCATACCCACCCGCTTGCGCAAGGCAACGACGTCTGTTCCCTGCATATACACATTTTTGCCGTCGATGGTGACTTTGCCCTGGACGCGCGTGTTCTCGATAAGGTCGTTCATCCTGTTCAGCGTTCGCAAAAAGGTAGATTTTCCACATCCGGATGGTCCGATGAGCGCCGTAACCTGCCGGGAAGGTATGCTCATGGAAATGTCAAAAAGGGCCTGCGAAGGGCCATAAAAAAAGTTGAGATTGACAGTTTCGATTTTTACCGGATACGCATTATCGTCAGTGGGCATGAAATTCTCCCGTAAATCAAGCAGTTACTGTACTGTAAATATGCAAAATAATTTAAAATCGCATTTGCATGTTAGGATACGGTTAGCGCAGTGTTAGGGTTTTGTGTGCCCGGTGCACCTCGCATTGCAGATAGTGAAGGGTGGATGGCAGGTTCTCATGCATATCACGGCCGCCAAATGCAGCTACCCCTCTTCTATCTCATCTGCGTATATCTGCGATCCACTCTCCCCCTCATCCTGCTTAAGCCGTATAATCCTGATATTCTCCAACCCGATCACCGCATTGGCACTGCCGTTATCTTGGGCGACAAGGTAAAACCGCTCGGCTTCATTCCATTTTTCATGTTCGAATGCAACATTTGCGGCAACCAGAGCCAACTCGGCAAAATCCGGGAATAATTCCAGTCCGCGTCCGGCTTCTTCCAAAGCAACCAGATCGTTGCCCATTTCAATCAGCACATTGACCATGCGGAAGAAAGTCCATTTGTTGGATTTATCCAGCTCGAAGGATTCTTTCAGATAAAACAGAGTCCGTGATAAATCGCCCTTCTTTTCATAGATATCAGCCAGCAGGGCATAAACATATTGCTTATTTTGCCCCTTTTCAGGGTATTGTAGCAACCAGTCGGAAGCGGCCTGGTCATCGGCCAATTCACGATACATTTCTGCCAGTTGCAGATAGGCTTCTTCGTTTTCGCTGTTGATTTCCAGCAGGCGTTCGAATGCGGCGATAGCCTGTGGACGCGCCCCCGCTTTGCGGTAGGATGCTGCCAGTATGAGCGTGGCTTTCTCATGGCCGGGTTTTAATTCGAGTGCTCGGCGAATCTGCGCAATCGTTGCACCCATATCCTCCAGCGTATAGTAGGCAATTGCAAGATTGAGATAGCCCCTGAAAAAATCGGGTGCGTATATAAGCGATGATTTGTAGTAAACTATGCTTTGCGGAAGGCTGTCGCTTTGAAAATAGGCATTGGCCATATTAAAATAGCAGAGTGCCGGATTCTCTCCTGCAAGGGCCGCCTGCCGGTAGAGTTCGATTGCCTGCCCGGTTTGCCCGCTTTGATATGCGTTGTTTGCGCTGTCAAGCAAGGCGCCTGCAGCAACCGGATACGTGCCGAACGCAATGAAGGCCGCTGCATTCAAGAGAACCGTTCGTAACTTTGACATTGCCATGCTAGTCCAGTCTGAAATCAACGACCTGACGCACCCGCACCTTGACCGGCACGCCTTTATTTTTCGCGGGCTTGAATTTCCACCTCTCAATTGCATCCCGGGCCGCGCCGGTGATGGTGGGATGCGGAGAACGTACTATTTCGATGTCCTTTGCCTGGCCGTCAACACCAATAATAAAGACAACTTCCAATGTTCCCTCTATGCCCTGTTCTTTGGCCCGCTCGGGAAATTCTATCGGGGTCTGGCGGATGACCACGAAATCTTCATCAGTCTCACCTTCTTCAAATACTTCCGCTTCCAAATCCTGCTGGCTTTCGACCGCAACGCCCTCACCCGAGGCAACACCCAAATCGGGATTGAATTTAAGCTTCATGCCGCGGTTGCCGCCTTTGGCCTCGCCCGATTTAACTTGACGAATGCGGCGCCGCTTCTTTTTCTTCTCCTCTTTCTTCTTCGGCCGGATCATTTCGGCAACAATGCGCTGTTGCGGCTTATTTTTCTCATCTTTGTTGCTTAGTGCGTCAAACATATCCGAAAGGGCCGGAATAGCAATAAAAAGTGCGAAATTGAGCACCAGCACCACAGCCAGCTTAACGAGAACCGCTCCGGCTTTTGTCAGCGCGTTGAGCACAATGAATTCCTATTCTTTATCCGCCGCAAGCGATACTTTAGCCGCCCCTGCGAGCGCACACTTGTCCATAACCTGGACCGCCTTTCCGATGGCGGCATTTTCGTCGGCAATGATGACGACCGACATGTCGGGCCGCTTGCCGATCTCCTGCTTTACGAGCGTTTCCAGCCGCTCAAGGCTTACCTGCCGGCCGTAGACGTGAATGGTTCCCTCCCGCGTCACACCGATCATCATGGTTTTCTGTCCCTGGCTGATTGCCGATTGAGCCTTGGGCTTGGATACGTCCACTCCGGTTTGCCGGTTGAAATTGGTCGTGATGACAAAAAAGATCAGCAAAATGAACACCATGTCAATTAGCGGGCCCATATTGATTTCGCCTGATTCCTGATTTGCCTGCACCAGGCCGTAGTCTTCAAACATTGTCTGTCAGCTCCTGCTTGTCGCCTTTGCTTTGTTCTTTGCGGATTGTCTTAATCTGATTTACCAGGTTTTCACCATCCTGAAACAGCTTCGAAACCAGAGCGTTTTTTTTGTTGAGCAGAAAATTGTGAAAAATCATGGCCGGAAATGCAACGGTCAGGCCTGCCTGTGTCGTGATGAGCGCTATGCTGATGCCCTCGGCGGTCAATGCCGGATTGCCTACGCCGAATTCGGTAATAACGCGAAAGGTTTTTATCATACCGGTTACCGTGCCCAGCAGACCCAGCAGCGGCGCAACCGAAATCCAGGCGTTCATACTCGAAAAGCCGCAGTTAAGCTGCGGAACGGCTGCGATAAGAAATTCCCGGAAAATGACCCGGATCCGGCTTTCTTTCGTGACGCGGTTTTGACGCCGGTCACGATCTATCTGCTTAAGTAAATCGTCATAGGTTTCCAATCCCGACTCTGCAGCTCCACCGTTACCGTTCAGTACCTTCTGCAGTTCGTTGAGGAACTTCTTGCGTGCACGCGCGAATCTGTTCAGAAACAGGATCCGGCTCAATCCGATATGCCAGGCAATTACAGCAACCGAAAAAATAACGATCATGATAATCGGACCGCCCGATTTAAAATGATTCACAAAGATCCTGAATAGCTCTGAGATCATACTTTTTGCAGTGAAATGAAATTAATCTTCCGGCCACAGACGGTTGAGAATGCGCAATGCATTCTTTTCCATCTCCGACATAACGTAATTGGTACGGTTTCGCAAATAATTGTGAATGAGCAGAATGGGTATAGCTATTGCCAGCCCGGTCTGGGTGGTTATCAGCGCCTCGGAAATACCTCCCGCCAGAATTTTCGGATCGCCGGTTCCATAGTCGGTTATAACCTTGAACAACGTGATCATTCCGGTCACCGTACCCAGCAAACCAAGCAACGGAGCAGCCCCGGCGATAACGGCCAGGGTATTGAGGTGCTTGTTGAGCAGGGGACTTTCTTCAAGCAGTATTTCCCGCACCTTTTTTTCCGCCACCGTGCGCTTCCACTTGGAGTGTTCAAGGCAGGTGGTAACCACTCTGGCAACGACGCCTTTTTGTTTTTTCGCATAGCCGCGGGCTTTCTCGACATTGCCTTTTTCAAGATCGGCAATAACCCGTTCGGTGAGAGCTTTATTGCGCTTATCTTTGCTTGAAAACTGTACAATTTTCCATACCACGAGAACAAGCGCCCATAACGGCAAGATCAGCAGGAAGGGCATAACCGCGCCGCCTTTGCCGACATACTCGCGAACCTTCCGCCAGAGACTGGGTTTCTTGCCCGCGATAATCACTTCTGACTGATTGTTCTGCATAACATCGGTGAGCACCATGCCGGATATATTGTCGTTTTGTATCCAGCGCGGCAAAACGTCCTGCAGATGCGCCCTGATATCAGGATCGGTTATTTCGACGACCGCATACCTTTGCGCACCCAGATTGCCTGTCTGGCGGACGTAATACACATTGCCCGTGTCGTTGAGCCCATACGCATGCACATTGCCGAATCGAGCCAGCGTCACCAGTTGTGCATCGGATTCTTCGGGAATAATTGTCTGCTTTGCCAGCAATATGTCCTTGCCTCTGGAAATGTACTTTGTCGAATAGGCATAATAGTCCGACAATGTCGTCACGGCGCTGTTGTGCGTCTTGCGACTGCGGCGAATCTTTTCCAGATCGCGGCGGCGTTCCTCTATGTCAAGAGGCATGGTTTCGAATATATAATCCGACTCCTTCTCCAGGAGTTCACTCAGTGTCGACGAAACCCATTTCCATTCGTCTTTGAGACCTTCCAGTTTTTTGCGTTCGTCTTCAAGCATGCGATCTTTGGAAAACGTCTGCTCTTTGACCCGCGAGAGATCGGCATACGCACGCTCCTGCACTTCCCGGAGACGATCCAGTTCTTCCTTATCAGCCTCACGCTGCTCGACAAACCGCTGCTTCTGGCGCCATCTCGCCGCTATCTCAAGCTGCAGAGAGTCGCGGGCTGTCGTCAGGTACGATTTGAGTACCTGCAGCTCCTTTTCCTTTGCCTCGATTGCCCGGCGCGATTGAGCGAAAATCGCTGTTGCGCTCAGCAGAAGTATCAGTATGCTTTGTTTCATTCGGCCTCTCCTTCCGAAGGAGCAGCGGCCCGGGCGGCTTGTGTTGCCATATTCTCGACATTATTGAAAGGAAGTTTGACAAATGCGGGCAATTTTTTGCCCTCCCGAATATTGACCGCCAGCAGGATGTTTGCGGCGACGGCGGGATCATCTATCAATCGCCACAGAGGATTGCCGCTATCATCGTAGCCGTCCCACACGGCGGCTTTGGTCCCTTTGGAATTCGCCGCGGCTTCGAACAAGGCACCGATGCGAATGCGATATGCCGTACCGGTAATCGACGTTACCGGCGGTGTGCCCTGCTGAATCTGGATAGACGTTGTCAACGCTGTCATGTCCTTGATTACCTGCGACAATCGATTGACCCCCTCAACATTATCAATAGCCTTGGAATTCAACTCGCTCTGCAAATAGCTCAGTGAAGCGGTCAATGTTTTTGAAGCCATCGGTGGAAATGTATTGGCAATGCCGATCATTTTCGAACAGCCCGACATTAATTTGTTGCGCGTATTGTCCTGCAGCAGCTCATATTGCTTCTGCGCTGCAACGGTCGAGTTGACCAATGCGGAAAGCGAATCGACCTTTGATTGCTGTGTGCGAATGTCGGCCCTGATGGAGTCGGTCTCATCTTTGATGGTTTCAAAGCGCTTGCGCATGCGATCAACATATTCGGCAAATTCTTTGCGGTCATTGACCGTTTCCTCTTTGACGCGTTGACGCTCAGCCTGCACCTGATTAAGCTCACGCCGGATTCGATTTATTTCTTCATCCAGATCGTACTGGTCTGCAGCTTCAATCTGCCAGGATAATGCTGTGGCCAAAGCCGCAATGGGAATAAGATAACGCTTCAAAACGCACATGTGCCATCGATCTCCTTGTGTGACAATCGTTTAATTGGTAGTGCGGGGTACATTTCTGCTCACAAAACTATAGAAGATAGTTGCGTAATCTTTAAATTATATTAGCAAAAAGTTAGTATTGTGTTAGCAAAGCTTGCTCCGGATTAGATTTCGGAAGGGGAAATGCTAGCATTTTGCAACGAATCCCGCTTCTGCGGGTCTATTTCGACGCGGTTTCCCCGGTCAAATTGCTGCACCGATATAAGGTTTCCCTGTTCATCCCAGCGATAAAACATGCCGTGCTTTTTGCCGCTTGTATATGATCCCCTGCCAATAACTGCTCCTGTCGCCGACCAGCGAGTGAAGCTTCCTTCTTTTTCGGCGTTTCTGAAAAGACATTCGTATGCTTTCTCACCATTTGGATGGTAGTCGGTATATTTGCCGCCCCGCCGCCCGTTTACATAATGGGATTTCGAAAAAAGCGAGCCGTCTTCGTGCCACTCTTTTTTGAGCCCGACGATTCTGCCGTGCTCATAGGTGCACTCGTACCACTTTTGTCCATTTTCGAAGAAAGCCGCTTGCCGGCCATGCTCCTTGCCGTCCAGGTAATGAGTTTCCATGCTCATCTTGCCGTTCTCGAAGTAGGACGCATAGGGACCGTGTTTGACAAGTTCGCCGTCGGAACCTCTTTTAACGGCATATCGGGTGCGGAGCGCTCCGCTTTCATAGTACTTCTTTTCTGTTCGGGTGCAAAAACTGCACAAACAGCACAAAATGGCCGGCAGCACATGCCTCAATTTAGCCATAAGCAAAGATTCCCGGTTATACGTTGCAGGCTGGCTTAAAAATACAAAAAGAGCTTCCCTTGGTGAAAGGGAAGCTCGGTAGCGCTATTAACTTATTGGAAGGAAGCTTGAATTAAAGCTGAGAGAAAAAGCTCCAGCCACTAAGCCAGTTTGTCGTATTGAAGGC
Source organism: Chitinivibrionales bacterium (assembly GCA_014728295.1). Lineage (GTDB taxonomy): Bacteria > Fibrobacterota > Chitinivibrionia > Chitinivibrionales > WJKA01 > WJLW01. The sequence goes on from WJLW01000047.1 coordinate 78,436, forward strand.
ACCGATGTAATCTGCAGGTTCAAAGAAAGCATCTCCGGCAGGAATCGCTTTCCTTGACGCCGTCAAAGCAACTCCACCGGCGGTTGGCAGAAGATTGTCTCTGGTAACACCGGCATCCTGGCCGAAAGTGTTATTTGTTGAAACAATTGATACAATTGAATCTTTGACCGCCGCACTGTCGACGCTTGAAAATTTGACCAGACTGTCAGCGCTGCCGACACCATAACCAAACGAATAAAACAAATTGTTTGTCATTTCAAGTTCTCCGCTGAGAACCCTGTCGGAGACTTTCTTGCCAACCACGCCATCTTCGTCGTCAAAATTTATCACACCGACCAGAGAGAGTGAGCCACTGGAAATTTTAATATCTCCAAAAAAGTCGGTGAATATTGAATTGTAAACTTTCGCTGCAGTTTCCTGACGCAGCTTGAAAATCATATTTCCACTGTTATTTGATGACGCACCCGATCCGATAAAGGTAGCATTATAAATTGTCGGCATCGAATAGAGGTCATTGCCAAAATTATCGCTCGCCGACCCGTCACACTCTGCGCCGCGATCCCCGGCATCATCGCTCTGCACAACAACCCAGAACTGACCTTTTCCTCTGAATCCTTCGTCCCAGTCATAAGAGTCATCGGCGCAACCAATTGCCGCGAGATGCTTGGTATTAACAGTACCGCCGAAAAATTCAAAACCGTCATCGGCGTTGTTATACACTTCAACATATTCAATAACGGTTTTGCTGCCGACACCGCCCATGGTTAAACCATTTATCTCGTTACCTTCACCAATGTTGGTTCCTCCGTAGCGGATTGATACATACTTGATAACACCAGAGCTGTCTGCAGTATCAGTGCCGCCGTATTGACCGCGGGAGTCATTAGGATCAATACCTTCAATCTGTTCAAAACCGTCTTTTCTGTTCGTTGTTGATTTCCCGAGCACGATGAGTCCTCCCCACATGCCGCGTGCACTACCGGAAAGATCATCAATTGCAGTGAGGTCATCGTTCTGAGCCGTCATGATAATCGGAGCTGTGGCCGTACCTTCTGCAATTATTTTACCGCCTTTGGCAATTATGAGTGCGCTTGCATTCAAACCGCCACCCGGCGCTCCCTTGATAACTGTTCCTGCCTCAATGGTTAAAACCGCACCATCTTCCACAAAAACAAAGCCCTTGAGCAGATATGTTGTATCCGATGATAGCGTAAGTTGTTCATTAGCCTGGATGTCGCTATCACGGAGAATTTTCATACCATCCTCAAACAAGGTATCCGTTACCGTCACCGTGTCTGTTTTTGTAACGGTAGTAGGGCTGTCATCTTCATCGCAACCAGTCAGGGCCACGAAAAGATAAGATGCCAAAAGCATCGGGCAAAGAACTGCGAAAAAAAACCTTTTGAAGAACTGGCTCATAGGAGCTCCTCCTTTGAATTTGGAAAATTGTAAAAATGCAAATACCTCATGTCTTAGTAGAATCATCTCTTTTGATACACATGTACCGGAGAACAAAAATCATTTTATTACATTAGATTTGAATAAGATTCGTGTTAGAATTGTATTAGCGGCCCTATTGCGGCCTAACACAACGCTAACAATTGCCTTGCGAGTATTCGAATGAGGGATACCACAGATTGAAACAAGTGTGGCAATTTTCAGGGTGTATTAGCGAAGCTACTTCCCTAATATTTTTTTTCAGAATCAAAACTCGTAGCTAATACCCATGCTGTAAGATACGCCCGTCTTTTCTTTTTCGGTAATTAATTCACTGTCCTGATATTGGTGAACAAACAGCTTCTTGCTGTTGAGCATATTTTTTGCCGATAGCTTGACTTTGAAGTCGGACCAGACTTTTTTTGAAATGGAAATATTCATAATCGGTTGTGGTTTTTCCCATTCCCAGGGCTTATCCGGATCGGTCAGGTCACTCATCCTCGTCCCGAACACATTGAAGAAAAGGGTCGAATTGAGCCCGATATCGGGATTGTCGTAGATCAGAAAAGCGTTGAATACAATCGGTGACTGTCCCTGGAATGGTCTGGTAAGCTCCTCATCCGGGAAGTAGTTCTCATTTTTGGCAGATCGACGTACCGCCGATGTATCAAGTTCCACGCGTGAAAATGAAAACGTAAAATTCGAGGCTATTTGAAAATTTTTGAGCAAATCGATAAAATCAAGTCTTTTTCTCATCTCAATTTCCAGTCCAGCCAGGTCAACATCCTCTCTGGTGTTAATTGGCGTCAACTGCTCATTCAATAAGAAATTAAGCTCGATGGGTTCATGAATACTTTTGTAAAAGGCGCTCACAGCCAATAGCTCACCGGGATTGATAAACCATTCCCACCGCAGATCAACATTGTCGATATAGAAGCGCTTTAGCTCCGGGTTGCCAACGAATGTCTCGCCACCCTGATATGTGTATTCCCGGTAATTGGCTTTTTCTCTCATGGAAGGCCGAATGAGTGTTCTGGCATAAGAGCCTCGCACTATCAAATCATCGTCGAATTTGTAGGTCAGGCTTACTGCGGGGAGAAAATCATGATCATCAAGGCGGGCAAACCCGATGGAATCACTTACAATTCCCTGTTCGCTTATCACTCCAATATCTTCACCAAAGCTCTGACCTTGAAATCTGGCCCGTTCATACCTCAATCCAGCAGTCAGGGATAATCTATTCAAGAGAGGAAGCTCAGCCATTGCGAATGCAGCAAATAAATTGGAATTGCCTTTCCATTGCGCCTCCGGAGCCGATTCATCCTTTATAAAGAGCCCGGAGGAATATCCGGAGGTAGTTGTAGCATCCTCAATAATACCAAGATGAGGACGCGAAATGAGGTCGGCAGGACGGACAGGATCACCTTGGTGCTGAGAACGATACACTCCGAAGTATCTTTGGAGCTGATATTCAATCATTCTTTCTGTTCGCTCCCTTTCTTTGCCTCGCCAGCCTCCACCGGCTTTTACCGTACCGGAATCGTCGCTCCACTGATAAAAAGGAACTGCAATCTCTACCCCGAAGGTGCCGGCATTTTCTTTTAAATTTCTCCACTGGTGATTTGGCTCCCCCACATTAGCTTCGAGATCATACCCGGTCTGGTTATTAAATGATGGGAAATAGAAGTGATTATATTCCTGAATATCAGGTTCATTCTGAGCTGTGCCTGTAAAAGATGCCTTCCATTTCAGATTCAGTGGAATACCCCGTATCCGGAAGGCATGAGAGCCGTACGGCTGAATGAAATTGATAAATCTTTCTTTAAAACTTAATCGCTGAAAAAGATACTTTTTATCCTTGTCATAATAGCCGAATATCCCATCAAGAAAACCGGCGTTTTTTATAGTGTTTTGTACGTAGAAGTAATTAACTGAAAGAATATGATCTGAATTCAGCTTAAAAGCCCCGCTTCCAAGTATGCTCCAAATAACCTTATTATCACCTTCGGTAACCTTGTAGCGGTTTTCTACCACTTCCGGGGTCCCCGGAAGAGAAAAGGTATAATCCTTTTTCAAACCATTCTTGTTCAGGCTGTTACTGTTCTTATACGATATTGCCGACACAATTCCCAGCGGCTTCTCCATTACTGAAAAAGTATTGCCAAAAGCAAGGGAGTAGCTTTGATCAGGCAATGCCCGTTGCCTGGTTATAGCCTGAATCGTATCCAGCGAAGTGGCTAATTGCTCATTGAAAAACAGCGAATCAAGCGTCGGGCTATCCGGTGCAAGATTTTCAACCGGCCTGCCTTGCGCATTGTGATAAGGAATAATATCCGCTTTTGAATTCCCGGCAAATATATCCGGCAAATCGCGTGTCCCATCGTCAATTCCCAGCCAATCAAGGTTCCCGCCTTGATAGCTGATAAATTTCTCATTAAATGTCGTTCTATCGTTATAGGAGCCGGAAGCCTTTGCCGAAAAATAAAGTTCCTCAGGAAAAGGCTTCGTTATAATATCGACAACACCGCCTGCCCATTCGCCCGGCAAATCCGGTGTGAACGTTTTATAGGTGGTGATATTTTCTATCATGGCCGCTGGAAACATATCCATGTTGACAGCCTTTCGATCGGGATCAGGGCTGGGCAATGGTGATCCGTTCAGCATAACCAGACTGTATTTTTCCGGCAAACCTCTGATAATAACGTATCTTCCCCCCACCACAGATGCCCCCGTCACGCTTTTCATTGCGTCAGCAGCATCACTTGCCCCCATTCGTGACATTTCCTGCGAGCCAACCGCATCTGTAAAGCTTATTGCGCTTTGCCTCTCCTTCAGCAGCACCGCACCGGTATTGCGATTGGCTTTGCTTTGCACCACCATGCGTTGCATCTCCGAGATATCGCTTTGCTCCAGCTCGATGGAAAGCGTTGTCGTTTCGCCTTCCTGTATGTCAATTTCCTCAATTCCCTTTGAGGCATAGCCTTCATGGGTCACCGTAGCGCTGTAGGTCTTTCCCCTCAGGCCGACAATGCTGTATTCCCCTTTGAAATCGGTAACTCCCTGATAGCGGGTTGCGGCTAGTTCGATTTTGGCGCCCAGCAGCGGTTCCTGCGTTTCTTCATCGACGATCGTTCCGGTCAGTTTGCCGCGGTTGGCAACAGTGGCGGAATCCATCTGCTCGATGAGACTGAGCTCGAAATTGTGGATGGCAATATCCTGCGGCAACAAGTGAATGTCCCTGCGGCAGAGCGTGTCATAGCCCTTTTTATAGCCGCACAACAGGTAGCTGCCGGGTGCGGGCAATACCTTCTCCAGGGAATAAAAGCCCTCGGCATCGGTTGTATCGCTAAAGTCGGTACCTTTCAAAAACACGATGATGTCCTGCAGCGGCTCGCCGCTCATTTCGTCAGCGAATTTGCCGGTTATGGTTGCCGGGCGCTTATGGTACTCATCGATATCGGCCGTATTGACAATGCGCTTTTGCAGGTCAACTCTCAGATCGAGCGTATCGCCCCTGTCGAGTTCGAGCCCGGTTCTGGCAATCGCGTCATAGCCTTTCAGCAGGGCAACGAGCGTGTAGTTTCCATCCACCAGGCTATCAAAAGTAAATGCCCCCGTTTCGTCGGTTATGGCGCTGAACCCCGTACCTTCAAGCATGACATTGGCGCCGGGCAAAAAACGGCCGTTGTCTTCGTCAACGATCGTGCCCGCAATCGTGCCGAACTTCATCGAAGCAATTTCGCCCAGGGATGCGTTGCCGCCGGTGGTGCTGAGCGGGATACGCATGTGGATGAGGGTATCGGGAATAATTTCGACATTGCTGATTCTGGTATCTTCGTAGCCGGTGAGCGCGATGGCGAGTTTGTAGATGCCCTGAGGAACATCCCGAATGACAAAGACGCCCGAGGGGCCGGTAAAATCGAAATAGTCGGTATTCTCCAGGTACACGTTGGCAGCAGCAAGGGGACGACGGGTTTTTACGTCAAAAACGGCACCGCTGATTGCGCCCCGGGGAATATAGACCGGTTCCTCGTAATCGGTATCTTCGCCAAAACGCGGCTGCATTTTAAAATCGAATTGCGTACCCTTGCCCTCTTGTATGGAAACGTCCGTAGCGCTGAATGCATCAAACCACAGTTTCTTGGCAATAAGCGAAAAGGTACCGGCCGTCACCGAGGGAAAGCCGTAGGCCCCGCTGGAATCGGTCGAGGTTTTATAGTCGGTGCCTTCGAGCTGAACATTGACGTTTTGGAGCGGCTTGCCATTTTGGGCGTGTACGACGTTGCCATACAAAATGCCGGCCTCGCCGTCATCGGCGCCTTTTTTCATGCGCATGTCAACTTCGACGATGCGCCTGCCCGGTATGGTGATATCAACGGCCTTTTCATCCCCGTAGCCATTAATAGAGGCGACAACCGTGTACGTACCGGGTTGGATGTCCTCGATGCGATAGACACCATTGAGATCGGTGTAGCTCCACAAGTCCGTGCCTTCCAGGTACACGTAGGCAGCAGCCAGTGGACGGGATTGTGCTGCTGAGAAAATGCGCCCCGTGAGGATGCCGTACGCGTCCGGATCAGACGCTTGCGCAATGGAGAAGCTTAATACTAGCGCAACTAAAGCTGGAAACAGAGAGGAAGAGAACTGTTCAGAATGATGCTTCATTGCCGATATCTGAAAAAGTGAAAAAGGTCATCTCAATGAGATGCTGTAAGGTTGGAGGCCATAACTGCGTAATTTTGAACAAATAGAAAAAATTACGAGCCGTTTGTTAGCAAAACCTTAGAATAGTGTTAGAAT
>WJLW01000048.1 GCA_014728295.1 Chitinivibrionales bacterium
ATATTTTGCCAGCTCGATACCATCCATGCATACTTTGTCATCCCAGCAACTGCTCCAGCTTCCGGTTTTGATATCGTCGGTTATTCTCTCCCATCCGTAGCCCTGTGATGAGGAATACAATTCTGCTCCGGCATTGATAAAACCTGGTTCGGGAGTCTGGTCCGGTTTCCCGAAATCGAACCTTTTTGCCTCGCTTTCATCCTCTGCAATCAGCAGTATTTCCGATGCGCTGTCAACACCGGCCATATTATCGGCGACAAACAGAATCGGCTTATACGCTCCCGGATTTGTATACGTAAATGTGGCCGTTATTCCGTCGGCTGCATTATTACCGGCAAAGTACCAGTTGAATTTCAGTGCGCTCATCGAATCATTGGGATCGGTGGTTGTGCCAGCATCAAAATCGACCTGAAACGGCGCCTGTCCTGCCTTTGCCGATACCGAAAACGCCGCTTTGGGTGGCCCAAAAAAGAATGATTTCTGGTCCCATCCGCCATGTTCATCACGAACGGTCAGCGCTACCCGATAGCTTTTTTCCAGCGGTGAGGGATACGTATGCTGCACAACAGCGCCACTTCCCCACGAAGCGCTGTCATTGAATCCCCAGATATATTCCAGTGCATCGCCGTCAGGATCGCCCGATGCCCCTGCATCGAACTCCAGCGTGGTCCCGGAAACCGGGCTGACGGTGAAATCGGCCACCGGCGATGTATTGCCGGATTCGCCGTTTGCCTGGGAAATGAAGGCAAAAAAGCCATCCTGCTCTCCGGCAAGTTCGGCCTGGAGTGAATTGCGGGTGTAAAGCGAATATCCACTTGAATTTTTCGTCGATCCGGCCCAGAGGATTTTATCAGATCCGTCAGTATTCTGTACCAGGGCAATCGTGTGAGTTCCACCCGACGAAAGCCGGGTACTGAATAGCCGTTGCGAAAAGTCTGATTTGACAACTACCAGATACGCACCGCCGGTATACCCGCCGGTGGGATCGAATGTCATAGGCAGTCCGGAAGCTGATTTACCCGCAAGATAGATCGTGCCGTCATTATCAGCGGCAATCGCGCCGCTATAGATCCTGATCGTATTCCCGCGTCCGTTATCCAACCGCGTGGTAAAATACTGCCCCATGCCATAGGCGCCGGTGGATGGATTGTATCGTCCGTAAAAAAGACTCGGTTCGGTGCCGACATTGTAGCCCTGGTTGTAGAGGTCACCGCCGGTAATCTCGACATCGGTCATGACATCGAAAGGATCGTTATCAAAAACATGATTACCGCCATCAACCTCGAAAACCATATACAGATTGCCGTCTTTGCCGATCGTGCAGCGGTGCCCACGGGCGTCGGCCATGTTGCTGCCGTTATCGTTCAGTTCGCTACTTGCATAATTATAGCCATTGTACTTGCGCGTTCCCGAATAGCTCATTCCCTGATACGCAGGGACATCGACCGGATAGCTTTTGCCGTTATCGGTTGGCGCCGAATAATTTTTATACCCCAGTGATATAACCGTTTGTGAAGTCTCATGAATACAGACATCACGAGTATAATGTGAATTACCGCCGAATGATCCGAGCTCCTGATGCGAAGGATTGAACACCTTGATAGTGACACTCGCAATTTTCTGCGTCAGAAAATCGGTAGAACTGCAGGTGAGTATGGCATAACACCCTGAGGGACCGGCATCCACCCGGTGAACCGGATGATCGAACGTCTGCGCATGCACGACCGATGAAGCATTCTTATCAAGAATGATAACCCCGTCACCCATCGATGCACAGTGGATATTTTCGTTGCCGTCAACAGCCATATCGACAACCTGATCGGCGATACGGGTTACCGACAGTACCGATTTGCCGTCTGCCGCGATACGAATGACTGCGCCGGCAGATGAGCCGGTTGCTCCGCCAAGCAGCGTTTCGGTAATGCCGCTTACCTGCTTGTCGCCGATAATTCCCGCCAATATTATAGTGCCGTCGGAAAGAATTGCCGATCCGTAAATAGCGTCCTCGCTTCCGCTTCCGCCGAACCAGGTCGAGACTGAGATATCATAAGCGTTCGATCCGGCAAAAAGCAACTGTGTCGCCCCTATCAGCAATGCCGGTAAAATCCATCTGTTCATTTTTCTCTCCTTCAATGAAAGTGCCAATTATCGTTATTCTGCCATACTAATCCTTTATTTATTATCAATCATCAGTATCCGCTCGCCCCTTAATGTATAAATGCCTTTTGGAAGACGCCGAACGGCGCCATCGTTTCCATACATCACCCGTCCATTCGCCGCAACAATTTTTGCCCGCCCTTTGTGCGTGTTTTCACTCAGCATCACACGACCATTGCGGAGCGTGAGTCCGCGCCGTCCTGCCGGACCTGTCACAGAAACCGCTCCAGTGCCGTCAAATGTGCGATACTCCACTTCTGCGGTTGACTGATCAACGACAATCTGAAGTCCCTTGCCGCCAACCTGTGCGGTCAGTGCTGCGCTGCCCCAGTTCTGCTCGACAATATTTTCGCCCGACACAACATGATAACTCTGCCAGGTGGAGAAATCGAGTTCATTCCCGTCACACCAGACCCGCGGTATTTTTCCCGCCGGCGTGTGTGTTACCGGTGAAGCTGTTTTATCCCAATACTCGTATCCCGATTGATTCAGCCCGGTATGCTCCATGCGGAGCGAACGGCCCGCGGTCGAGACATATTCGAGCTGGTTGGATGATGGTGATTGCAGGGTTGTAGTGTTTTTTATTGATGCAACAAAATTACTAAAGGAGCCGTGTTCTCCTTTTGTACCAACTTCGAGCACCAGACCCCCCAGTTGATTTGCATCGAAACCCCATTTGAACACTTTATTAGCGGGGTCATTCTTGAGCGTGCCATCACTGATCGATGAACTGTTCCAGGGAATAACAGCACAGTACACATCACTACCCAGATCGGCAAAAACCATTCTGCCGTCTTTTGAGGGATTGCATGCCGATGGAATGACAATCCACATCAGGTCATCACCTTTGAGAAGGCGCATGAGCGCATTGCGATACTGGCCGATCTGTTCATAGGGATTGCGCCCCCAGTAGCTGTTGATTTTATTGTCTGAGGATATCGATCCGGTACCGCATTTGCCGTGGATTTTATATGCGCCTTTCGTTCCGGTAACGCCAAGCATCCATAACCGTTCTTCCGAAAAGCAACCAATGCCTCCATGGTCCGGATGACGACCGTCGGGAACATTCGAGGCGACACTTCCCAGCGTATAATTTTTCTCAAGATACAAAGTCTCGAATTCGAATCGCCGGCTTCGCTGCGTATCGCCTTTCCCATCGGCATAATTGTCAAAGTCAAGATGATAAAACGGTTTTGCATTGTGCATTTCGACCGGATCAGTGAAATTTCGATGAGCAATATCGATAGCGACTTGTGGAGGACGATAGCTTGAATAGGGAATCCAACCGACAAGATTTTTGCTCATATTCGCCTCTGCATCGGCAGTCGAATAGCTTGGAGTTTTACCACCGAAATATGCATACCCGTAGGGCCAGAAGGATCCGGAAAAAGGCTTATAATCATTGCTTTTGGCACGAATATCGGGTCCCACCAATGTACCATCAAGATAATGCAGCGCCGAGGTAATAAGCATCCAGTCAAGCATCGCCTGCGCCTGACGCCGGACCTTGTCATTTGGTGCATGTTCATACAGAGTCAGGAGCGGCTGAAAACAATAGCCGAAATAATTGTTCGAATCCCACTCGACCCGTCCGGTGCTGAATGTCGCTTTGATAAGGTTGTTCATGAAACCGTCGAAATAAGATGTATGCTGACTGCTGAATTCATGGGAAAACTGTAATCCGGCAATGCGAGCCATCCAGCAGAAATTCTCGGAATTCTTTTCAGTCACCGAATAGATCGGGTCCATGTGACGATCTTCACGCATCATGCACTCCCATCCGGTTTCACTGGTTGCTTTTCCTTTGTGTGTATTGAGCGTCTTGTCAACTGCATCCAGATGATCTGCATTCAGTTTGTCTTTCCAGGTGAAATAAAACATGCTGAATCCCGGACAAGAAAAAGCTTTGTAGAATGAACCGGCCGATTCGCTCCGGAGAAGCGTCAGGCCGTCGCCGTCGATCATGCTCTGTGAGGCAGATGAATTATTCCGCACTTTATGCAGCTCCGCAAGAAAAGCCGGCCAATCCCGCTTGCCGACATCGGTATCCCCTGCACCGCTGCCGTATGACCACGTATCCGCATTAACAAGAATACCGACACGATTTTGATAAGAGGATTCACCGGAAGAAGCCACACGAGTCGCTGAAGGATCCGCTTCCGAACCCCGAATAGTGAAACTGCCGTCGGTGGGACCTTCATCAACAATCTGAGAAAATGCTGTAGCTATAATGACAACTATAAAAAATATGGAGAAGAAAATACGGTAATTCATTCTCGATCCTCTCTACCTGATTAATGATTTCACGCTGATCGGGTGGAAACCTTTACATAAGAATACAATCCCACTGACTGAACCGTTCGGAAATCCCGCTCTCCCGGTCTTACTCAGCAAACGGCCTGCTGTATCGTATATGCGTATTTCTGAAGCTGCTGAAGCACGGGACAGGCTGCTTGTAACTCCTGATTGCGCCGCTGTGTGTTCATGATCTTCCCACGCAACGATATATCCTTCATGCGCGCTGCTTGCCGCAGATTGCATTGCCTGTGATGTAATCGCTTCACCGCCAAAAACCGTCCCCGCAGCAGCAACATACCCGTTGTTGCAACCAATTCCCCACAATGTCCCTTCACAACTGCTTTTCGAAAACGATACCCAGGCTTTCCGGCTCTGCCATCCGGGATTAACAACAAGGACAAACGGCTCTGCGGCAGGTAATGATGAAATAACCGAACCAACGCTGATTCCATTGACCGTCGCACTGCTTCGGCCGGGAAGATACTTCTGACAGTAGCCGGCCAGATACACGGTGCCGTCTGAAGCCACATCGATACCTTTGATCTGGCTCTGTCGCGGCTTACCGGAGCCGTCGGCATGCTCCCGCACGATCGCGGCCTGGCCTTTGAGTATGTCGCCGTCCCGGGGATCGTACTGACAGAAATAAGCATGATCGATCCCCGCACCCATGTTGACCGGGTTGGTATAATTATCATAGCCGATATGCACATTCGGGCGGTCGGTGATATCTTTAGGACCCAGTTTCCATAAATGGTCCCCACCATGAATATAGCCTGCCATATACAGGGAGCCGTCTGCGCCGATAACGACTTCACTGACCCGGCTATCGGCAAAATGGGTTTGCTGGTAACAGTCAAGGGCCTCCCAGTCGTAATTGGCCCATTGCACCTGCCCGGTATAACTATGTGCACGCATGAACGGCACATGGATCGGGTGGTCCTGCACCGAGCCCCAGTCATGATGTTTCGGGTTCCAGCCGGCATGAATGACAAGGTTATTGGCGCCGTCAACGCAGATATCTTCGGAATATTTATCATCAGCGGTAAAGGATCCCAGAAGGTCACCGGCACTGTCGTAGATATATATCCAGCAGTATGGCGCCGAACGAATATTTCCCTGAGAATCGTAATATTTCAGCGGCTGCTGCATTGAAGCAACGGTGCCGTCCACGCCTATTGACACGCGGGATAATTCACGACGGTAGCGCATGTTCACCGATGAAGAAGCAAAATCTCCAAAAAATGAGCCGGTATGCGCATCAAGGGTCCCTTTTTCGATATCGGTCTTGACCCATGCAAAATCGGACGCATCGGGCAACAGTACACCGGTCCCGAAATCGCCGCATACCGCGATACGACCATCGGACCCGATTTCCAGATCATACACACAGCCACCGAAACGAGTTAGTGACAAAACAGCAGCACCATCGGTGCTCATGCGGATAATAGCACCATCGCCGCCGCCAAGAAGCTCGACAGGCGTTATACCCGACGGTGCATAATCGGGGAGTTTTCCGCCCAGGACGATAATGCCGTTTGACGTAACATCGACGGCATTGATCGCATCATCGGATGAACTGCCGCCGATATACCCTGCAGTGTTGACGGCAAAATCTGAAGCCGCTACGGTGCTTATCACTATACTTATGCTGATAAGTAGCTTAGATATAAACGTAACCATCATGCTTAATTCCTTCCGTATTCCACCATTTCCATAGTGCCGTTACTCTTGCTAATTAGTAATACAGATATCACTCTGGAAAAGAATATTGTTGCCGCATCGTAGTCTGATCAGATACATTCCGGCAGAAAATTTGTTCCCGACCGTCATACGTACCGTTTGTTTGTGCAGCACCCCATCGTTACAAACAACAGTTCTTCCTTTATGGTCAAAAACAGCGATGTTTACCAGTTGACCATCCCAGAGCTTGCCCGGCAGAGTAACAGCCAATTCATTTTCATGCAACGTGTAAATTGCATATGGCGTCTTTTCCGTAAAGGATATCATTTCTGCGTCTGTAGCGGACCCTTCAACGGTGACCCAGTCACTTGCACCATTGTCGTTATCATCGCAGTTAACGGCAACAACCCGGTAGCTGATCCGTGCATCTGATGGAGCCAGATAATCGATCCATTCCTGAGGATTGAAATTGAATCCCGTCGGCGTTGCGCAATCGCACGGTCCGCCGCCACCGGAACCGCTTGGTGCGTAGCTTACACCGCTGCTTCCCTGGGAATGGCGGGGCCTGTAAGCGATCGTTGCAACTGAACCAGAGCCGATTTTCCGATCAATTCGAAAACCGACTTCATTATCCGCAGCATCTTCCCATCGAACCCGGACCCCCTCCCCTGCCCATTCAACCGATACATTAACCGGTGCCGACGGTGTTCCTCCGGGGCAGGTCGATAAAAAATCGTTTGCCGTTGTTCCGGCAACGCCATCGTCGGCCTCATTGAGAACCACGGCGATATCGGCAAACTGATTTGAGGCCAGTTTACGAATGCCGACATTGCCCGACGTTCTATTCCTGAGTTGCAGCAGCCCGAGAACGTGTACATCGTAGGGTGCTATATATCCCTTATCGGCGGCCTCTCCAGCATGGGCAAATGCCCGATTGTCAGTCCATGCATGGGAAAACGTTTCGACTTCATTATGCCGTTGCACAAGCATACCCTCGCCATCGTTGCCACCCGAGCCGGTCTCGCGGACTTCGTTGTTGTGAGCCCAGAAATTCATTCCACCGAGATCGAAACCGCGGTTCATGTAATCGGCAATAGCAGAGCCATCGATGCAGGAATTATATGAGGGAGTACCGCTGAGGTACTCTTTGTGGGCAATATTATCACGCAATACAACCCAGGTTCCGGATATTTCAAAGCTCTTATTTCCCTTATTATAGACCCAGTTGTCGCAAACAACTATATCTTCTGCATAATAGCCGGCACCATGTGCAACGTCACATCGATTTTGGTACAGGGCAAGTAATGCTTTGTTTATATCGACCACAAGACGATTGTCGCCGGATGTACCGGTTGGAGACACGACATTATTGGCGACAAACACATGCGATCCATAGATGCTCAAAATGCCGCCGAAACGCCACGATTCGGCATCGGCATTAAAGGATGAGCAGTTCCCCTTATTGATTGCGTAGTTATGTATTTTAGCATTTGTTAACTTACACCCGAAAACAAATCGGTAACTGCCGTTAACGAGCTTTCCGCTGTCCCATTTTCCGGTTGTCCCATCGCCGGTCCAGACATCCATGATATGGGTACCGTCGGGTACACGGGCATCCCACCCATGAGCGCTGTTTGCCGATAACCAGGAATCTCCGGTTCCCCAGGTCGAGGCCCAGGAATCGGCATTAAATCCGAAAAAGACATATGCACGAGAAATGTTTACCCATGCGATTCCGACATTGCTGACATCAGCGGGTGTACCGCCGATATAATTCATAAGGCAGGGACCGCCATATTCGGTTGCCGTAAAATTAAACTTAGTGTTCAGGCTGCTCAACCCGGCGTTTTCGTAATCGATATTCGCTTTCGTATCTGAACCTGGTGCTTCACCCCGTATGACCACACCTTCTTTGAGCAGGAGTCCCCGCCCGTTTGGTCCCTCAGGAACATCAAACGTGTAGGTCCCTGCAGGATAATACAGCACTCCCCCGCCCTGCGCGAAAAGCTCATCACGGGCATTCTCGAATTTTTCAAAATTATCGGCGCCGTTGCTGTAGCTTGACATGTCGATCACATTGTCCCAGGCAATACGGTCGGTCCAGCCGGGATAGCCCCGGTTACCCGGGTAATAATTTGCGACCGGATTATCTAATGGAACGGCCATAGCTGCAATATTGAGGACAAACAGAAATGAGCAGAGCGCTTGCACGCCGATTTTTATCGACATAATCCCTCTCCTTTCGTATAATGTATTTTAAAAGCAACAGGGACCCCCGGGCGAAAAAACGCAAAGGATGTTCCTGCTATTGTAACTGCCGGCTGTCTACCGTGCCAGGGAAGAGTCGGCAGTTTTTGTTTTCTTCTATTTATTTCACTGACATACCTGTGTCGTATCCCACCCCGGCTGTTTTATATCGAACCAGGATCGCACCGAATCGGGTACTGCGGGACTGCAAAGTCTGTTATGATCCACTTTCAAATGACTTATAGAGTAATTTGATACAAATTCAATGGGAAACGAAACAAGCTCATTCTCGTGCAATTCGATGGAAAACAGATCGGGAAGCGTTCCCAGGCATGATGGTATCGAATCGAGCAGGTTCCGGCCGCAGAGGAACTCTTGCAGATTCACCAGGCTGCATAATTCTTTGGGTAGACTGTCGATCCGGTTGTCACTGATACTCAGCTTAACGAGTGTCGTGCATTGTCCTGTTTCGGGAGGCAATGACAAGACTCTATTTTTGGCAAATGATAAATGCTTCAGATGTGGAAGTCCGAAGAGTTCGGGTGGGATCTCGCTGATGTAATTTGTCTGGATATAGAACGTCTCCAGATTAACAAGGGATGTAATTGACCGGGGAACCGAATCGATTTCATTGCTTGCTATTTCCAGATGCCGGAGCGAATCGAGACTGAAAATAACATCGGGAATACTCGAAAAATTATTATTTGACAAGCCGACATGCCTCAGTGATATGCATGAAGCAAGCTCATCGGGAAGGCCTGCGAGCACGTTGCCTTCACAGAAAAGAGTTTTCAGCTCCGACAACTCCCCTATTGAGGCGGGAAGCACCGTTAAAGCCATAGTATCGAGCCGGAGTATATCGACAATTGTTCCCGAAAAGCCGGCCACCGCCGTAACGCTGAGCGTGATGTGGCCGTTGGTGTCGAGTATCGTGCGCACCGCAAGGGTATCCCGCGCATATTCGATCGGAAAGACGACCTCTGGAATTTGTATCGGTGATATACCCCGTGTCGATACTCTCAGTGATGAATCCAGGAATACAGTGCCGGTTTGTGCAGTAATATAAAAATCAATCGATTGATGCTGCGGAATCCCGTCGAGCGAAAAAGAGCCGTCACCCGAGCACTGCGCGGCTTTGTCCAGTCCCGGGGCGAAAATGTATCCGGAAAAAAGACCACGAAAACCGGTGGTATCGATCGATCCATTCAGGGTAATGACCGGAAGAACCGTATCGGTATGAAGGTCCAGTGACTGTATCGAATCGTTGGCAGAAAAAGAAAACAGCGCAGCAATATCTTCACCGGAATTGTATTGCTTGAGTACCTCGATACGGTACTCTCCTGAATCGATTTCTTTGAAAATAAAGACACCGGCATCATCGGTATACGTTGAAGTACTGTCTACTGCCCTCTTTGCCGGTGCACCTGCAGTTACGGCCAGGTGATCTGCCCGCCTGAGAACGGCAAGCGCCTGAGCGACCGGTTGCCCGTTTGTATCAACGACTTTTCCGATAACCTCGGTACCGGGGCCCAGCTCTCCTGCAACGGGATTGCTCCCCCCACCATTGTTGCAGCCGATCAGCCATGCCGCTGCTATCAATCCGAGAATATAACAGTATAGCTTTCCACTCATAATTCCGCCTTAAACATTCGACAAGGGAAACAATTGCAGATTAACCTGGCAAATACGGTCTTCATCGGTATCACCCCGGGCAATCTCCAGAAGTCTTCTCCGGAACATGTCCAGTTCGTTATGCAAGCGTTGCTGTCCCTTTTCCGAGAGACTCAGGGTGATACTCGAGCAGGACCGCTGTGAATGCGGAATCTGCTGAATGGCCTCTTTTGCCAGCTCCATTGTCTCTAAAAGGTAATTATTAATAATTATCGATTCATCATGATATCCTGTTGTCAAACTGCAATCATGGGCACGGGTCCAGATGCCGTTGTCCTGTTTACTTATCAACCCCAGCTCGGCAAGCAATTGAATGGCATCCCGCGCCTGTGAAGGCGTTATCGAGGGATTGAGCTTTTTTGCCAGTGCTTTGTAATCATCCTTGAAAGGGAAGAAGTACAGGAGTTCGTGGATTGCGAGATAATACCACTTGTCAAAAAGCTTGAATTGCTCCGGGGTCAGTTCTTTCAATTTTCCCCGATTCAAAGTAAGGATTTTGGCAAAATATTTCTTTTTTTCAAAATGGTCGGTGGCTTGATTATACCTGACCAGAAGCTGAAAATATTCGGTTTCTTTTTTATTGAGATCGAAAAATGAAGCGAATAACGCCGACGATGATTCGGGAAGGTTTGATTTTCCCTGGATAATCTGGGTGAAAAAACCGGGAGAGTTGAAACCAATGTGTGTGGCAACATGTCTGTAAGTCAAGCTCGGATTGCTCCATTTCATTTCCCGGTATCTGTCGGCCAGATACTTCCTGAAATCGGTATAACAGAAAATGTTGATATTTAATTTGGCAGATCTCCTGCCCGCCCGTCGTTTTTGCATAGCAATAATATAGTCAACAGCGAGAGACATGGCAAGCTGTTTTTTTAGCTGCTTTTACATAATTTTGCATAATATTTTCATAACCATCTATTATTCATTAAGTTATCTATATGTTATTTTAGTTTGCTATTTAACTGATAAGTAATTTGATTTTCTAAGAGGAATATAGTATTCGACATTTGTGTGTGAAAAACTATCAACTTTTTTCGTCCAGAGATTCTCAAACTTACAATTCAGCACTCAAGTAAGGGGTCTTTTACGAGCAGGATATCCATTTTTGCAGCGAAATATCAGCTCCGGGCATAGTATGCCCCAGGCTGGTAAAATCTAAGAAGCTATTTTCAGGCCGGTTCAATAAAAGAGTAATCATATACCGGCTCAGAGACGGTGTTTTCAACCAGTATATTTTGCGGTGGCGGCCGCGGAGTATCCTCTCTCCAGAGCTTGCAATGCCGCAAAATTAATTCACTGCAACCATCCAGGTTGCAGCCCTTCGGGCGGCTATCGCCGTGCTCTCCAGCCATCCATGGCTTTCGAGTCAATCACCGGTTCTTCTTCAATGAAAGCGACTATCTTCATTGTACCGCCGCTGAAACCCGAGTGCTTCCATGAACGCATACTCCCGGCAGTCTCTTGGTTAATCTTATGTTCATCGAGTAAGAAGGCACCGTGCCTATAGCTTGGTTGCACGAAGTGCATATTCCATACACAGCAGAAGCGAAGCAGACAAACACACGTTCGGCAAACATCTTCTCGGCCTTATACTTCCAGATATCCGGGATATGCAACTGGGATTCGCCGGCCGCACCGGCCGCCGGGCCACGCTGCATGGGCTCCTTCCATCCCGACTCTGAGTCGGGACAGTGCTTCAGGATGCCCTCCCCGACATCGGGTTGTTTATCATGGTCGATCAGCGCCACAATTTTTCGATGCCTGTTCGCGTACCGATATTACCGCCTGGGTGCTGTGCAATGATCTGGCGGGAGCATGGGCGCGCGCATTTCTCCAGAACCTTGCCATAGCCGTGCCCGGCCGTATTGCGCTGGTCAGCTACGATGATTCGGTTCTGGCGCTGCAGGAACAGTTAACATCGTATAATTTCAACCTTGAAGCACTGGCCTCGGCAATGGTCAATCACGTTTTGTATCCCAGAATATTCCGCTTTCCACGCGGTACGCGTTCAATGCTGATTTCGGGGCAGTTGTTGAGCGATCAAGCTCGCTTCAGGCGGGCTGAAGGACAATGGTTAATGCGACAGACATTGACGATTATTTTATGCAATGCGAAACCGTGCCGATTTGCAGTCGCGCGAATTGCCGCCTGCCAATATTTGATAGTTGCCCGGCTGCATGCGCCATTGCATATCGGTATCCAGCGTCGACAGTTCGCGCCGCCCGAGTGTGAACTTGATGGTTTTCGTGGCCCCGGCAGGTATGCGCACGCGGCGAAAGGCAATAAGCCGCCTGAGCGGTTGCAGGGGCAGCACATTGCCGGCGCACAGGTAAAGCTGTACCACCTCTTCGGCCGCGCATGTGCCTCGATTGCCGACATCAACCGACACCGTTGCCGCGTCACTGACCTTACGGGGTGTCACGTTCAGTCGGCAATAGCTGAAACGAACGTAGGACAGGCCGAACCCGAACGGAAAAAGCTCCTGCCGGCCGCGCAGATCCAAATAATCGTATTTGCGTCCGGAGGACCTGCTGTCACAGGAATAGGGGAGTTGGCCGGTTTTTCGTGGAAACGTTATCGGCAGCTTGCCGCCCGGCACAGTCTTGCCGAAAAGAATATCGGCGATTGCCGTCCCGCCCTCTTCACCCGGATACCAGGCCATGAGCAGGCCACGCACGCGGTCGATCCAGCGTTCCATGGTAATCGCGCCGCCGCCGATCAGCACGACAATGACCGGCGTTCTGGTGGCGGCAATTGCGCATATTAGCTGCTCCTGCACGCCCGGCAGGTCGAGGCAACATCGATCGCGCCCTTCGCCTTCGGTAGCTTTGCCGTTGCCGGCGAACACTATCGCTACGTCACAGTCGCGCGCGATCGAGACTGCTTCGGCAATTCCGGCGGTTGATTGTCCGTCCAGGTCGCATCCCTGTGCATAGCGCACATCCATTCTGCGTCCGGCCGCCTTCCAGGGCCAGGCGACCGGCCTGCTCGTCGTTTGGCGCCGCGAAATGGTTTTCGCTGATATGGCGAACGGCGCTGTAGTCGGAAACCGTGATGCCGTCGAATTTCCACTCATCACGCAGGATTGTGCGCAGCAGCCACGGATTGCATGAACACGGCACCCCGTCAAATGCGTTGTAGGCGCTCATGAGCGCCGCCACCTTTGCTTCGCGTATGGCGGCTTTGAATGCCGGAAAGAATTTTTCGCGCATGATGCGCTCGCTGAAATAGATCGCATGACTGTCGCGGCCGCCGTCGCCGGCGAAATTGGCCGCAAAGTGTTTGGCTGTAGCGCCGATGCCGTTGCTTTGCAAACCCTTGATAAATGCGACTGCGGTGCGTGAAACTAATTCCACGGCCTCCCCGTAGCTTTCTTCGGTGCGCCCGCAGCGGGGATCGGTGGTGATATTGACCGTCGGCGTAAGCACCAGGTTGCAGCCCCGCGCCCGGACCTCGGCGCCGATTGCAGCGCCGACCCGCCGCGTTAGCGCCGGGTCCCAGGCGGCGCCCAGGGCAATTGCCTGCGGAAAACTGGTCGCGGTGATTGTCTTGAAACCGTGCAGGCACTCTTCATGGATAATCGCAGGAATGCCCAGACGGGTTTGTGTTGTCAGAAATTTCTGGATTGCATTGGCGGCCCGCGCTCCCTTGACCGGCGGCAGATATGCAAGGGCCATGGCAATCTGGCCTATCCCATTGCCAAGCAGGCGTCGGGTAACAGGCATATCAAGCTTGCCGTCGCGAATAAACGGTGTATGGTTGTACCAGTTAACTTCGGCCCCCAGAATGCAGCAGAGCTGTTGGGCCTTCTCCCGCAGAGTCATGCGGGCCAGAAGGTCGTCGACACGGCGTACGATAGACAAAGAGGTGTTTTTGTAGGGCGGTGTTGACGGGGTTGTCGGGATTCGCTGTTTTCGCATTGCTGTTATGGTCCGTTGTGCTTTGCCGGAAATATATACTGCATAATATTACCAAATCTTTATCTTTAACTGATAAGCATTTTCTTTTTCGGCTTCCGAGCCCAATGTAGTCCTCAATTATTAACATCCGCTAAAAGAATCGTGCGATTTGTCATTTTCCCGTTCTTCCCCCGACTGACTCATAGCAGGAAGTATACCAATTTCGGCGGTTTTAGTCAATTTTAAGCGCACCTGTCCCCCGGCTTTTGGGCGGATCTCAAAAAACAGGCATATTTCAGATGCAGTTCATATCGAAAAACGTGTAGTCAAGGCTTCCACGAATCTCATCTGCATTGGAGGCATGCGATGTTTGAGGAGGAGCGCGCGACACGCTTTCTTTCCATTTGCCGCAGTAACGAAGGATTTTTTCTATGAATGTTGCTTGCTCGATAAAAACGACGATTTTCATTTCTTTGCCGCGGCAAGGGCACACCAGGGGATCGACTTCCAAAACGTAGCGGATCAAAGCCGCCCAGAGCCTGCCCCGGGCTTGAACCGGGGTAAACCTGCATGATTTGCGATATGGCGTATCCGGCTCAAGTTTTTGCCGGTAATCATTTACGGCATCGGTATTCGCTTGCGTATACGCTACATTCTTACGTATTCCCCGC
>WJLW01000049.1 GCA_014728295.1 Chitinivibrionales bacterium
AACACCGACGACGCAAAGCCGCGGCAAAGTTGCATATGCGTTTAGATTTGCATTCATTCTTGCCTCGTTTTGCTTTGGTGAAAAGCGCCAATTCCTCTGATGCGAAGGAAGCAGCAGAGCTGTGCGCCGATATTGAAGCAGGTGAAATCGTGATTTTTGAATTGGGTTTTTCGCTCAAATCTCTATGTCCTGTTTAAGATTAGTCCTTCCCGGGGTTCTGAAGTGCTGATTGATGTTTAGGAAGAGAGTTTAACGGTATCCTTGGTTGTGATTATTTCAGTGCCTATCGCAAATACATGAAAGATTTTGACATTAGCATCCAATTCTGCCTTGCTCATCTCATAAGGGATACAAAGTTTTTAGCAGAATCTCACGATAAATCTATCAGCCGTTACGGGAAAAAACTACTTGATGCGGTGAGAGAATTATTTCACACAATTCATTTGCGCGATCACAGCCAACACCAGTATGGCGGTTCCAGTTCGCTGCACCCAAATAGTTTAGCCGTTGCACGACATTGTTCAAGAGAGAGCTAGGCGGATATAGAGCGCTGCATTGCACTTTTGGCGGCGATTGCAACCAACCTGAGAAAATTAGCAGCAGCCGGGTTCATGTTGTATTTCGCAAATGATTGTGCGAATTCAACCCGATTACGTGTCGTGATGTTCATTGGATCGTAAGCTTTGGTAAACGGACCGCGAAACACGGCTTTGTGTATTGGTGGAAGAAGGAACGGATCGTTGACGGTTCCCACCCCCGAGTCGATGGCAAACGGCGTTCTTCCCGGCGCTCCCCCCCAGGGTGCGCAGGCCAGGCAGTGTCCCATACCGCTGTACATATTCACCATCACGGAGCCGTAATCCAATTGGTCAATCATCTCTTCAATCCGCGGGCAATGATTTCGCTGCATATCCGGATCTACCACGACCAATGCAACCAGCGATCCCCACAATGACGTGTTGCAGAAGCCGGCGGCGTCGATAATGAAATTTTCTACCGAAGGTGAATCCAGTGCGGTTTCAGCCATGATACCGCAGAAAGATTCATGCTTGAAGCATATCTCGTTTTCAGCGGCTGGATTGACATTTTCGATAAAGCCCCACGGCAATTGATCGTTGACGGGTGATCCGGTGCAGTACATTTCGGGATGAAGCTGTTTGATGACATTGAACCGTTCGTGTGCGCCGGGGTAATATGCCGAACGCAAAGGTTCTTTGTCAAGGTAGTGTTTGCAGCGTTTAAGAAACGCACTTCGCAGCGGCCATTGCCGGTGGGTAACGATAACGCGCGGGGACAGACAGCCGAATCCGGCAACTGCGGTATGCCAGCCTGCCGTTTGGGCGGCGGCAAAATCCAGGCGCCTGTCCGACCAGGTACCCGGCATAATGATTACCGGCGTCACATTCCCGAGCTCGGCGGTAAAGGGCCTGTTGTTGAGCAGCCGGTGGTTTGCTTTGTGTATTTCGGCTTGTGGCCCTTCACCAAAGACGATGTGCTCGTAGGTCTTTTTCGATCCTGTCAAGTGAATCTCATCAACCAGATCATGATTGACGAGGTAGGTTCCCGTGTGCTTGCCTCCGTAGCAGAGGCGAAAGAATCCTTTGTCAACCAATGGCTGCATACACCGGGTGTAGAGCGGACCCAGCCGGGCGATTACCGGGTTCATTTTCAGAATGACGGTTTTATTTTCGACGAAGAGTTTCGTCAGACTGTCGATGAGCGCCAGGTGGGCGACATTGCCGGCGCCGAGTACCAGGCATATAGTTCCGCCGCAATCGGATTGATGATGGGCAATGGCCTGGTGTTGCTTTACCTGTGCGGGTGTCACCCCTTCGGGGAAATGCACTTCGACGTGATAGCCGGGCAGCAGCAGGCGCTCTGCCAGTGACGAAGGGAAGGTGTGCGCAACGGTGCGATTGCGCATGCTTTTGGTAAAGGCAGCGGGAAGACGCGGGGATGCGTATTTGTCAATTTGTCGAAGCGATGTTGCCAGACGATGCAGAAACTTTGCGACCCCGGCGATTACGAACCATTCTTCGAGAATCCCCGATTCGTTCTGCTGATTCTTTTTGGCGGCGAGGTTTCGATCCACCCACTGCCCGCTCAGTTGGGCAAAGCGATTGAGTATATCGCCAACCAGTGAGGCTTTGTGCGAAGTTGCGAGTGCGGCCCACGTCCGTTTATGGTCGTGCAGTATGGCAAGGTGGGCATCCACCTTCTCCTGCGGAGTCTCCTGAAAGTAAAGGTCTTCGGGGAAGGTAGTCAATCCCTTACTTTTCATATCTTGGTCCGGGCTTAACGTGTAGAACCTGCCTGTCTATATTTCGTTGAAAGCGGGATTGCAAAAATTGCGTTTAACCCGGGAAGGACGTATGATGATCGCGATCAATGAATCTCCCGCGGTGTTCCCACGGCGGAATCCAGCACGACGCCATTCGTCCAAAGATCCGGTATCGTGATTGTGCAATCAGGTCATACAGCACATCCCTCAAGGCCGCAGGGATCCATGTGGTCCGGCCCAGCAGATTCCAGGGGGATTTCAAATGTCGGGCGATATGCAATGCTGCTGAGCTTCTGGAATAGAGCCGGCCTTGATCCAGAAAATACATAGTTCCCTTACTTATTTCGGTGATGCCCCGTTGGCGCAGAAATTGATGTGCGACATCCGACTGAAGTGCTGCGAAGCTGATCTTTTTGAGTGGGTCTCTTGTTATAATGAATTTCACAGCGCCGCAGCACAAGGGGCACTGGCCATCATAGAGCACAATCCCGGATTCTGCAGTGCCGGTATGATTGTTTGACCCGGCCACAAGATTCTTCCTTTCATGTTATGTACGAACCGGCGCGGGAATAAAGTCAAAAACAGGCTTACGGACATCGATGTGCGCAAACACGTGCGGACTATTTTGTAATCCCGTAGGAATCCCCGAAAGCCGAGATATCCATCGCGTCAATCAGGTGCTTACCGCCTTTTCGCGTAAGATCGAGATTGTAGACAGGCTCCCATGCGGGCTGATCCTCGGTACTTCCGAATGCATCACCCATCACGGCCAGATCGTTCGCGTCAACAATATGGCTGCTGTCCTGCGCAAAGTCCCCGCGCAGCACGGCATCCGACAGGTGCACGTACCCCTCGCTTCCGGAGATAACAAGCGAGGGTAGCTCCCCGGGTTGATTATACATGGATGCGAGGCAGATTCTTTGCGAAGACGTCAAGGCCTGACCGAAAACATTTAAAGGCCCGAGGTTTATCAGCTCTCCTGCGGAGGTCATCTCATACAGGTCGAGTGTTCCGGAATGCCGGCCAGTTATAATGTCGCTAATTCCGTCTCCGGTAACGTCCAGCAGGCATGGAGCCGCGCTGTCGCCTGCATCAACCCCTCCCCCGCCTGCAATGTGTATATACGCGTGATCCCAGCCCGCACCATTATTCACGGCTTTAACCAGCGCACCACCGGCCAGACCAAAGACAAAATCGGGCTGATGATCGTTGTTGAGATCGCATACATCAAAACCGGTTACAGCCAGCGACGCGCCGTGCACAAGAGTCGAAGCAGAAAAGTTGCCGCTGCCGTTTCCCGGTGAAAGCCTGATATCGCCGTTGATCTGGGCCGTCAGGATATCGGAGACATTATCGCCATTCCAGTCGACCAGCCGGATGCAGTGAACACCAGTCAGGCCGAGATTAATTGTTGCGGCAAACGCAAATTCCGATCCGCCAGATATGTATATATCAACCGCACCATCCCGGCGTGCACAAAGCAGGTCGCCGTCACCGTCATTATCGACATCACCGCATACCGAAGTCGAATAAACTCCGGCATTGAGTGGGGCGCCGTCTGCGGTTATTGTGTCCGGTTGAACAAAACTCAGCGCCACCGGGTTTTTCATGGTGACGGTTATGAGCGTATTCTTGCCGGCCGCTACTGTAGCGGGAAGAAATTCGTCTCTCCGGCCTGGTTGACGTATGCACAACCGGTAGTTGCCTGCAGACAGGCCGGCAATCGTACCATTCCCATCCAGCATATGGTCTCCGTACCAGCCGGATGCGGCGTACAGATACGCGTCCGCTTCCGAATCAAGCCCCTGCAGGGTGAGGGTTCCCTTGTCCGGCGGCGACATGCGCGGGCTTTCGACGGGGCCGGCGCCGGTCGGGCCAAAATCAGGCGTGGTGGTCACCACCAGCTTGTCCAGGATCAGGCCGTCCTCACGCATGTAAACATAAACGCGCTTTATGCCGGTGCTTTGAACAGT
This sequence comes from Chitinivibrionales bacterium, assembly GCA_014728295.1. Lineage (GTDB taxonomy): Bacteria > Fibrobacterota > Chitinivibrionia > Chitinivibrionales > WJKA01 > WJLW01. The sequence continues at coordinate 4,255 of WJLW01000049.1, forward strand.
TACGGTTGCGAGGTAGGCGTCCATAGTCGTATCGATCCACGACCAGGATTCTTCAAAGCCGGAGATACGGTCACTACCGGCGATTTGCGCTCCGTCAATGCCAACATGGCAACTGTTGCTGACCCCGCCGGTGTTGGAATCACCGATGCCGCGCAGCCAGATGTAGTGCGTACCGGTTTTGACGAAATTGACATAGTAATACATGTGCGGACTGTTTGCGGCATAGTTGGTGTTGATATTCAGTCCGTTGTCGGGATTCGATATCATTGCGCCGTCGCCGGAATAGCCGGTGGTTGCATCGGGCTCCCAGTCATGCCCGCTGCCGCCTGCTTTGGCGTAGTAGTGTTCGACCTCGATAGATACAAGGCCGTCGGAGCCGCTACTTTGCTGGAAAGCAACATCGGCGGCAGAAAAGGTCGAGCGGGTTATGGCGTTGCTTTTGGAGCTGATTCGCAGCGATTTATTGACAGCTCTGATCTCATAGGTATAGCTGGTATTGAAATCGAGTCCCTGATCCGAGTAGACAAGCGAGGCAATGGTGGTATCGATGCGTACGCCGTCGCGAAAGATATCATAGGCTTTGATCCCGGTTTCGGGATCGGCGGCGGAGGTCCATGCCAGATCGAAACCGGTTTGTCCGGAAGCTGTCACGGAGAGTAACGTGGGTGCGGTCGGCGGAGTGGCGTCACCTTTTCGATGAGAAAAGAGCCAGTCGTAGAGTCCGGGTTGATCCCAGGTGTTATCGCAGACCCATCCGTGACCTTTACCGGCATATTCGGTATAGGTGGGCCAGCCCCCGGCGGCAAAGACAGCATTCACCAGGTTGCGCGATCCCCGCGGGGGAACCGTTCCATCAGCACTGCCATGATGCGCCCAGACGGCCATATCGGTAATAAACGGCGCCCGGTCCGGATCACCGCCGCCCGCAGCAGGAATAGCCGCAGCGAAGCGGTCGTGTTGACGCGTGATAATATCCCATGTTCCCATACCTCCCATCGAACGGCCGGCAACGTAGAGGCGGTTCTCATCAATCGAAAAGCGGGCCAGGGTTGAATCGAGGATATGCCTTACCAGCTCCATTTCGCGTGTCGTATCAACCTGCCAGTTGGAGCCGTTGCTCCAGCATGAACCGGGCCCGTTGGGCGGATCGGGCAAGGTATTGGGCCAGCGATTGCAGACATTCGCCCAAAATCCGTTGGACGGGGAATGCGGCGCGATCACGAAATGGGGGTGAGCATTCTGCACGGCAGGCTGTATCCAATGCATACCACCGCTCTGCTGAAGCTGCTTAAGATTATTCTGCCCGCGCGCACCGGCGCCATGCAGGTAGAGCACCAGCGGCCACTGTTGTGCGGGATTATAGAAACGGGGTATGAACAGCCGATACGGCATCGTATCCGTGCCGCCGAGGTTTATGATCGTATCGATATAATCATCGTAGTCCGGTTCGCCCTGCACCGTAATGCTTATCGTATCCGAATCAGAGACGGTATTGACGTCGGTCACCGACAGCTCGAATGTCAAGACTCTCTGCTGCACCACCCAGGGAGCTTTGAATGATGGATTCACTATTGCTTCGTTACTGAGCTCCACCTCGATTCCGTCAATCTGACGCCAGGCACAGGTTAAGGCCTGTCCGGCACAGCCCGAGCCCGTCAGGTAAATAATGTTGCGCTCATTAACCGTCTGATCCGGGCCGGCGTCTGCCTGCGGTGCGGCATTCGAGAGCGCATGCATTCCAACAATCCACGCCAGCACTAGGGCACACTGCATACCTCGCATATTCACTTCCATTCACAATCAGTACAAAAGATTCACTACACCTGACTGTTCCTGAAGCACTACGACAAAACAAGCACGAGAGTATAAAGGGAAATTTTTACGCCCTACTCACGCCCGATAATATAGCATATGTACTTGCACAACACGCAAAATTTTTACAGGACACCTGGCAGCGCAGGCATGTCGACAGGCAGGTTTATCACTATCCGCACAATGCGCACATGCCAATCCCCTACCCGTGCACGTGAATAAAGGAATTGACTGCCTCGATAAATGCCTGAGGCTGCTCCCAGGGAACACGATGAGCGGCATCTTTCACGGCGATATGCCTGATGAACGGGACCTCCCGCTCCAAAACCCTACCGGCATTGCGATATTTCTCATCCTTTTCGCCGCTTAGGTAAAGCATTTGCGGACCTGCCAGTGTTTTGAGCTTGTCAACCAGGCAGGCTTGGCTGCCTTTGGAATAGGCCGTGAACATTGCGGCGATAGATTGTGCCGAAAAGGAAGCGACGTCTCTGCGAATCGGATTGTGTTTTCCGCCGAAAACCGGTAGTGCGTCCCATTCGTCAAACAGCTTATCGAGTGGCTCGTGCAGAAAGCGTTGCGCCCAGATACGATCGACATCTCTCTGCGATATGCGCAGTTGCTCATCACGTGTTCCGGGATCGGCGGCAATTATGACGGCTGCACGCCAGAGCCGGGGCTGATGCACAAGCGCGTGCAGTGCGAGTCTGCCGCCCAGGGAGTACCCCATCAGCACTTGCGGCACGCCACCCCATCGGTGAGCGACGTCCTCGCAAAAGGACCCGGCCCACGCCTCCTGGCTTGACGCAATTGAATGCCAGAGGTCTACTTTTTCGAGAGTGAATGGCATGGCGTCATGTGTAAGCAACCTGTCCTGAAAACAACTCCAGACATCGGGCACCTGCAAATTGCCATGCAGGCAGTAGATAACCTGCTGGTCAGGTTGAATGAGACTCATGGCTCAAACCGGGCATGCAGGTGCAGACTATTAGCGGCGATGTTGAACAGAAAAAACAGTAGCGCTCTCACAGAAACCTTTCGGTACATTCGTCTTGCTACGACATCTAAAAATAGTACACCCTTCTCGCCTGCAGGATACTTTGCGTTGATCACCCATCTCGACGAAGCTATCGTATTTTGACCGAAACACTGCAGCGCCGTAACCTGCTGAAGGATACCATTATCGTGTTTGCCGGCGATAACGGTCTGGCCCTCGGTCAGGATGGATTGATGGGCAAACAAAGAAGATGTACCGGTTTCTTGGGTAATTTTGCCCAAATCTCTTGTTGATTGGGTCGGGACTTCCCGAAGCACTCTTCGGTAAATTTTTGGAATTCTGCTCGATTTTTTACTATACTTTAATACGTAACTAACACCAGGAACAGGGAGAACACTCAGTTTCGCGCCATTTAATCGCTTAAAACATAAAGGTCACGTATATGCAATCGAATTCCAGAACCGGAATATTTCCTGTGTGCACAATTGCTTACCTGTGTTTGCAGCTATGCAATCAATCGTATGCACAAGCGCCGATCCGCGTAAGCAACGATTTTGAGGACAGTGTGCGCATAGCGGTGCTGTATGTGAGCCAACCGTCGCAGTGCATTTTGCAGCCGATTGAAGCGCAGGTCAATTTTGTTATCAAATCGCTGGACACGAACAAAGTAGCAGATGTTGTCCTAATCGACGGCAGTGAGCATGATGCCGCTTTCGGGGCTGGAATTGGCGTCTTGCTCGAGAAGTGGGGCCCAGGGCGTCCTCCGCACGTCGTCATATTCATCAATGGTGGTAATGAGGATACACACAAAATGCACAAGGCAGTGCGATGGTGCGTTAGTCTGGGAGCGGGATTCGTCAATATCGGTACCAAGTCGACCATAATCCGGGAGATATATGATCTCGATATCGAAGAGCGCTGGGAACCGTGGGATTACGGGATGTGGCTGTGGGAGCCGCAAGATTCGGTGTATATCAGCATGCACCCCGATCAAGACACCCTGCCCGCCGCGCCTTCCCATTCCGGCTACAACGGAATCCTGCATAATGCTGCCGCCCTGACCGTACAGGATGCATCGATTCCTCGAAACCTGCTACTTTACAAATCGCAAGGGGGTTCGGGACGATGCCGGGCTGAGGGCGACTGGTACAACGATACTGCATCCATCAATCGCAACAGGGTACTTCATGCCGGTCATCTGCAGGGCGTCAACGCGCTTCCCGACGCTCCGGCCACCTGGACGCATAATGTCAACAGCGCTAAAGTAACCGACACTATTGCCCGCGGCACGGGGACGGCGCTTGACCCGGAAAAATTACCGGCAATTACCTTTATCGAAGACACCTACGATCGTTATTGTCGCGATACGGTTTGTCGCACCGATCAATTGCGCAGGGGCGATCCCTACCCGCGCTTTGCGGTATCACTTGCCTTTGAACCCAACGAATTCGAGCATCCGCAGATTGTGCAGCAATTGCTGTACGACGCCGTCATGTACGCGGCCGGCCATCGGGAGCGACACAACATCCCGGTCGATCCGCCGGTCACCGGCATCGCAAAACACAGACAGCCCGATGAGAACATTGACCTACACATTACCGGCACGACCCTGCTCATCTCCCATCCGCATGTTCAGTCGCTGCGTATAACCGGCGCAACAGGCAAGCTGGTGGCCTCGCTTGCCGGAGGCACCGCCGGATCGTATCGTCTCCTGTGCGCTTTGCCGCAAGGTATCTACCTGGCGCAGCTTTATTTGACCAGTGGAAAGGTTATACACACCAGATTCGTTACTGAGACACGTGCACAAGGAGTTGGCAATGAATAAGAACGCCCAAAGAAGAAAACTACGACTGCCATGCATCTGCGGGATTATGGCTTTCTCTGCATCACTTTTGTCAGCCGCAACCTATTACGTTGCCACGGAGGGCAGCAACAGCAATCCCGGCACCCGGAAACAACCATTCCGTACGATCCAGCACGCCGCCGACAGAATGCAGCCCGGCGATGTCTGCGCTATCCGGCAGGGGATTTACTTTGAGGAAGTCGTCCCACCCCGTTCGGGAGAGCCGGGGCGACCGATTCAATTCGAAGCTTACCCCGGCGAACAGGTCCTGGTTTCCTGTGCCGACACCCTGAGCGGCTGGACAAAGCACAAGGGCAACATTTATAAGGCGCCGATGGACTGGGATCTCGGTCCGGGTGAGAATCAAATTTACGTCAATGGTGACGCTATGTTCGAAGCGCGCTGGCCCAGTCTCGAGTGGCCCGAAGATAAACCGGGCGTGACGCGCACGTTCAGTGATGAACGTGATTATGTCGAATACATTTACAAAAACGACCAGCAGCGCCCGAAAGGCATCCGCCCGATCGGTCCCTGGCGCAACTTGCCGGTCGACAATCTGCTGCGTCCCGTTGTACGTGCCACAACCTGCTACGACCAGATTTCGGGAAAGCCGATCAACGAATGGGAAGGACACCTGCGCGTCGACAAGTTCAACAATGTACTCTACGGCAAACCGGATGATTACTGGAACGGTGTTGTCTACTGGGGTAACGGCTGGTGGTGGAGCCACGCCGGTATTGTTACGCACTCCAGAGACGGTGATGACGGCAACGGCAATCCCGTCACCATTCTACATTTGCATACCGACCGCCTGCGCTGGTGCGGCAACGGCGTTTTTATCGGTCATCTTGACTTTCTCAATATCGAAAAAGAGTGGGCGCTCAAAGACGGCACACTCTACTTCTATCCGCCCGGAGGCAAAGATCCGTCGCAATTTACCGTAATGGCCAAGCGACGCCACCGTGCTTTTAATTTGAAAAATCTCTCCTGCATCGATGTCACCGGCCTGCACATTCTCGGCGGCTCGATTCACCTCGACAGCGCAAATGCATGTGTTATTGACAATTGCCACTTCCGCCATCTCAGCCATTACTGGTATCATACCTGGGCAGAAGGCGGCGGACCGGGATCGGGCGTTCGCAGCGAGGTCAACGCCGGCAAGCGCGGCATCCTGGTTACCGGCAATGACAACATTATCCGCAACAGCTCCATCTACAAAAGTGCGGCCAACGGCATAATCGTGCAGGGCGACCGCAACCTGGTAGAAAATTGCGCAATTTACTTCTGTGACTATAACAACACGTATGCTTCTTCGCTTTATATAACCCGAGGGCGAGACAATATCGTAAAACACTGCACTTTGCAGCATACGGGGCGCTCACTCATAACCGGCGGAACACATACGAAGGTGCTCTACAACAAGCTATTTGATGCAATGGCCCTTTCCGGTGACGGCGGGCTTATCTACACCTTCGGTACCGGCAACTATAACTTCGTACTGGCGTATAACTGGATCAAGGGCTGCTTTGGAGAACCTTCCACCTACATTTATAATGACGGCTGCGGATATGGTCAGCTCTATCACCACAATGTTTTTATGGACAACCCGCCTGCACTAGGTAAGTTCGGACCGCTCTGGTACTGCAAGGCAGAATTTTTCAACAACACACTACTCGCAGATGTCCAAACCAAATCGCATTCGGTTGCCGATCGCTGGGAAGAAGGCTTTGTTGCGGAAGGACTCAAAATCAATACGCTATTAGCCTCTCGCAACGAAAACACGCAAAAACCGTACGTTGACTGGAAGTTCGTCGATTCGGCCGGCGGTGATTTTCGTTTGCAGGCGAACTCTCCAGCAGTTGATGCCGGGCGCGCTATTCACGGCATTACCGACGGCTATATTGGTGAGGCTCCCGACCTGGGCGCATACGAATACGGCGGCGAAGCGTGGGTGCCGGGTCATACATGGGGTGATATTCCGGCTGCAGACAAACTCTGGCGCGGCTCACTGCCGCAAACCGTCCTCGAAACAGGCAACAAAAAGGTTCAACCGCTAATTTCTTATGCTCTTTCGGGCAATAAGCTAAGTATCACCACGTCGAGAATTAGCCCCCTGTCCATAAAGCTTATGTCAATTCAGGGTCGTCTCATTTTCGCCCGGGAAACAAATACCAATCAGGTAGTTACTCTTCCCGCGGCAGGAATATATATTTTGAGCATTGACGGAAAAGCCTTTAATATCACACGGCGTATAGTGCTGAAATAAGGTCCTCGCCAACGATTATTCTGAAAATTGCAGTCGGCAGTTGCGCTTGTAAGGGGCTAAGCATTTGATATTATTTAGGAGGAGATAATGCAGCCGCTAAACGCTCTGGTTTTTGACAAGAAAGATTCGAAAGTGCTTATCCGGAGATTGAAACAGGAATCGATTCGGCAGGCGATAAAAAAGCACGGGATGATTTATCCGTGCGGCAACCGCCGAGGACTTGACGAATGCTTCACTCTGATTGACGACACGCTTTACTTCTGGTACAATTGCGCCGACAACCGTACGCACGTTGTAAAAAGCGATGCATCCGGCATGTACGCCCGGTAAACACCCGTTCTACGCACAGACGATCGGAGTAATCACAAGTTGAGTTGACCCGGAGCGCCGGGACCGGTCGAAATTCTACCTGAGCGCTATTATCTCGCTAACCACTCGATGGCCACCAGTATGAAGCCTTACAATAAGCGCAGAATTGCTTGTTTCGAGGGGTACGGATGCGGCGCAGGTCGAGTTTGGAAGCTTTGCAGAACCTGCTAATCTGCCGCTCAGATCAAAAAATTCGAGTAGAATAGGATCGGATGAAGCGGTGGATCGTACCTGCACGGCGCCGTACGAGTGTTGCCTTACCAGAACGGACGGGCTGCGACTCGTTAGTACAGGTGAAGGTGCAATACCGACGGTCTTATCAAGACCGATTGGCTGCGTAAGCGTACGCGCACCATTATTGCCGTAAATTACCGCCCTGAGGTACGATCCCAGTGACGCATGTGACAAGGCGATCTCTCCGCCCTGGTGTATATCGACACCGTCACTGATCCAGTGGATGCTGTCACCGGCGCAATGTGCAAAAACCCGTACCGCACCTCTCGCCACTTCGAACGAGTCTAACTCAACAACATCAGCACCATTGCCCGACATGTCGTAACAGGCGTAAAATGCTCCCTTGACAATTGCACCTCTGATCGAAACGCTGTCGAGCCTACCGCCCGGCGTAAGCAGCACCTGCCAGTTGCGCCCAAGATGACTTATGCGATGCAGGTCGTCGTTGGAGGTACCCCAGACCGGTCGTTGCGGCATCATCCGGCTGAGGATATCATCCCACAACTCACGATCCCCGCTGTAACGGTCGCCCTGGTTATACACTTCGATGCCGAACAGATTGTCATACTGCTCAAAAAGGTTGACATACCATGACACGCTGCGATTGTAGCGGCCGGGATGGTTAATTTGTGCGAGCCCTCCGTCATTGGCCGCCTGCGTTATCGATGCCTCGATAGTCGGTCGCGATCCGTTATAATCGGAATACAGTGTATTCAGGTGATCATGAATCGAAGCCTCACATCCTGAAATACCGATCATGCCGACACCGGACGGTGTGCGTCCCCAGGAGCTCCAGGGCCAGGTGTTTTTATTGTGATCGGTAAGTGCAAGCACCTTGCAGCCGGCTCCGGCATACGCATCAATGACTTCGCCGGGGGACATGTTGCCGTCGCTTTCGGTGGTATGCGTGTGCAGATTGGCTTTGTACCGGCCGCACGCTGCCCACGATACATCCGCGTAGGGATTGACGACGACAGCTTTCAAGGCCGCATTCAAATCAATGCATACGAATACGGCAAACAACCCAATTTTCAACAGACAGTTTGTGTGCATCAGATACTCCATTTCGGATGTGAATTGTGACATGAAAATTAGGGAATGAAGTGTGTTTCGAGCAACTTAATTGTCACCGGCGCTTACCAAAGCCTAACAATTGGAAGATTTCCGCCCAATTCAGCGATTAGCGTTCCCGGAGTTTGAAAATTGCGAAACGCCGCAACACGAAGCGTAACCGACAGGCGTTTGCGTTCGGCCGCCAGCGACTCCTGCGCCCGCTTCATTTCGCTTATATCAATCCATTGACACACCACATTTTCCAGCACGCCGCTCTTTGCTAGGATGGGAAACATCGCAACATCGATAAACATGTTGCAACCTTCTGAAAAGTCAACGTCTCCGGCATGCACACAGACCGCAGCCGATGCATTATGGTGCTTTTCCGCAAGGCATATTGCAATCCGGCGTCACATTTCGAAAATACCCTCAATGTCGCGTGCAATACAATCCAGTCATTTTTCGGCAGGTTTTACTTTCAAAATCGTCTCCAGATTCATCAATTTAAGTTGCGACAAACACTTTTTGGAAATATCCTCGATATAAAAGGACGTATCCGACCCGACCAGAAAATTGCGTATGGCAATGAGTATCGATATTGTCGTGCTGTACAGGCAGGTATATAACCGCAGGCTAACATAGACTACGGCAGCGTCCTGTGGAATTTTCTGCAGGAGAATTTCTTTTGTATCTTTCAGGTTCTCTTTGAAGATTTTGGGCGGAAGATCCAGATGATATTCGTGCGAGATAGGCCTCTCCTTTGCAAAAAAGCCAAATGTGTCATTTAACTTTCCGCGGTGGTTTATTTGATTATACTTATCCGATCAAATGTTGTAAAGGTGGAAACGAGGATAATGATTTGTCGCTTTTGTCGCTGTTGAATACACATGTGCATATTCGACTGCGGTTTTTTCAATTTGAAACACCCGGGCAGCATTTTTTCAAATTTGAACATTTCATTGATCACAACTGCAATTAATTTTGCGCATTTTGCGAGAAAAAGGCATCCGGATTTTGGCACTGATGTTGCAGCTATAGTTAAAAACATACATTTCCAGAACTGGTGGAGAGAAAACCATGGCAACTAAAATGAATTTCAATGAAAGCACCATTCATGACTCATATCTGCAGGAGATTGCCCGATACCGACCGCTGTCCCCACAAAAAGAGCAGGAACTTGCCGTGCGCATTCAGCGGGGCGATCTCAAGGCTCGTAATGAGTTGATCAGATCGAATTTGCGTTTTGTCATCAATGTTGCGAAAAAGTACGAAAATCAGGGCGTTCCGTTATCGGACCTGATCAACGAAGGCAATATGGGTCTGATAAAAGCTGCCCAGCGATTCGATGCGCGAAAAAACTTCAAGTTTATAACGTATGGGGTGTGGTGGGTACGCCAATCTATACTCCAGGCATTAGCCAATCAATCCAGAATGTTTCGTGTACCCGAAAACAAAGTCGGCAAACTCTATAAACTGCTCAAACGCGAAGAGGCATTTGCACAAAAGCACGGCAGATTTCCCCATACCGAAGAGATCGTCCGGGAAGCGCATTTGCAGCAGCAGCACACGGATGATATAGCACGCCTGTTTACCAGGCCCCGGTCGTTTGATGCACAGATTTCTGTTGATGAAAAAGGCAACCTGTATGATGTGCTTGCAGATGAATCGCAACAGACTCCCGAAGAGCTGGCAACCAGGGATATATTGCAGACGCTCGTCAAAAATGTGTTGAACAATTTGTCGCCAAAAGAGCGCATTGCCGTTTCTTTGTATTACGGCATTATCGACAATGTTCCCTATAAGCTGGACGAAATCGGCAAGATACTGAAGATTTCGCGCGAGCGTGTTCGACAATTAAAAGATCAGGGATTGAAAAAAATACGCCAGATGGAAGGATCACACGCGCTTCTTGAATATATCAGCTAACCGTCTCACCACTCAGGAGGTGTTTCATGAAATACTTTGATGATGATTATGTAGCCGACGAAATTTTAATGGATCCCGATGCTTTTGACGAAGAAATCGTTGCCGAAGAGGATGTGCACGAATTAAATTTTGGTAACGAAGCCGACGAAAGCAGAAATGTGGACGAGCTTCTCAGCGAAGTTGACAGCCCGGAGGAAATCTGGGCTTAACGGCAGAGAAAGGATTGCAAATGTATGCATTGGCGGCTGCTTGTTCAAGCGTCCTGTTCGTTTTGATCACCGGTATGGCCTACCTGCAGGTTGTATGCAATAAGGGAGATTGATACATGGATACCTATGAAACCACATCGGTAGTAGTCATGGCAATAGCCTATTTTGCGTTTGTGGCTGCTTATTTTGCGATTGTGATTAAAAACAGCCGGGACGGAAATAAACAAGCTTGAAAATAGCCGAGTTGCTGAAAAAGTTCGAAACGTTAATTATCATTGCGCTGGTCGTAATGATGATGTGCGCCGTACTCCTTGCAACAATTGAATTGGGAGTCATCATCATTACGGAAGTAATGCGTCCACCGATCGGATTGCTCAATCTGAGCGAGTTGGTGGAGGTTTTCGGATTTTTCATGATGGTGCTCATTGGCGTAGAATTGCTGGAAACCCTCAAAAGCTACATTACCAAAAAAGCGATACATGTTGAGGTCGTTTTGCTGGTAGCCATTATCGCCGTTGCGCGCAAGGTTATAATTCTTGACTACAAATCGGTAACTTTTGAGATGATGGTCGGCATCGCCTCGGTTACCATTGCACTGGCGGCAGGATACTTTCTGGTAAAAAAAGGGCTGCGTATCAAGAATGAAGACGGTGGCAGGATCACGACTTCGGCCAACCCCTAAACGACGAGGCTATCCCGATATTCAAAGGGACTGAGCGGGATAGAGCGACGAAAGAACGGCCCGAAAGTGCTCTTCAGAACGCCACTCTGAGCCAGTCGGCAGCAAGTTTTAGAAATGACGCAACGATGTTTCGACGTCGCGTCGGCTCTATCGAAAAAATCCCGAAATATGCACATTACCATCCCGCATCATATCTTGCAGCCTGCGTGTAACCCAGGATTTTACCGCCCGGCGCGTCGAGGGAAAAAGAAGCAGCAATCCAAGAGCATCTGTCAGTATACCGGGCGTAAGCAGAACTACTCCCGCCACCAGTAACAGCAGTCCGTCAATAAGCTCGCCAGCCGGAAACCGGCCCTGGGACGTTTCGTTTTGAATTCGCAGCCACACAACCAATCCCTGCTGTTTTGCCAGCCAGGCGCCAAGTACTCCGGTTCCAATCACGACTGCAATTGTCACGAGAAAACCGAAATAGGATCCAAATTTAAAAAGCAGGTACAGCTCGAGCAGGGGAACTAACGTGAACAGAAGCAGTAGACGCGTGAGCATAGCTGAAAAATAACTCTTTCGGATGTACAGGCTGTACTGAAAACCGGAGCACAAACACCTGCGCCGGGAGCAAGGAATTTATTTGCGGGAAGTACTGCCGACAGCCTCGGCGGAAGAGCCGGCTTCACGCTGCAGTCCCCAATCAACTCCGCGATCATTAAATTCAATCATCCACGCCTGTTCATTTCGCAGCAACTTGCTCTGCGTTTGTCCGTTGAAGGTTACCGACGCCCGGATATGGCCAACGCCGTCCCAGTAATACTCATGCGATGCGGAGTTTTGGGCCGGAATGCTGACTTGGCGTTGCTGAGTTTGTCCGTAGCTTTTAACTTTTACCTGCACCTCAACCGGCATGCTTGCAGTATTGGCATATTCTATGATTGCTTTGCAATTGCGACATACATCACGGGGATCTTTACTTCCGCAACACACCATCATGTACAGCAACGCTGCTAAACAGACGAATCGAGCGATTTTGCCGGACATATGCATACTTCCTGTTTAAGGTTTGGAAAGTATCAATAGATTAAAGATATACAATAGATTGGGCATGAACAAACTTCAAGTACACTATATGCACGAATTATCCGTTGAATTGCTCAAATGCCGAACAAATGAGCTTTTGGAGTATAAACGGGGCAATTCATGTTGACAAACCATCAACAGAATCACAGAATTATAGCAGCTATGTACCATTCGCTAAAAAAGCTGGTGACAATGGTGAAATATTGGGCATTTCCGCTTGCACTGCTGTTGTGCATGTGCGATGAACCGACAGTTCTCACGTCGCACATCTGCGAAGAAAAATTCGACAGCGTACTGGTTATGGGACGCTATGCACTTGACGCGATAGAGATTGCCCACTCGGATCAGCCCGGCATACACGGCATACTTGGGCCGGTCGCCGATATTCTCCTCTATCCGACGGACAGCAATTATGTAGCGGAACACGCAGAAAAATCAACAAAGACCGATGTGAATGGCAAGTGGTCGGCACTGGTTGCACCCGGCAAGTATGAGATCTGGGGTGTATTTTACGACATGGAAAATGCCAAGATTTATTCGGATTCGATTCATTTATCTGTTTACGGTTGCGATGAGTCGCAAACCGTCCATGAAATCGTTCCACGAAAATCATTATGAACACTGGACAGGAAGCAGCTACCGCGCACCCGGGCCGTAATTCCGCACTTCAGTGAATTTGCCTCACGCAGCGCACTTGCGGCAGCAGGATTTCCGCCGGTATTATTCACCCAAACACGATTTTACCGCTGCAACGAATTCTTTTCTGTCAAGTGGTTTGGCAAAAGTGAAATTTACACCCAATCCCTGTGCCACCTCGAGATAATCGCCCGGAGCCATTCGTCCGCCACCGGAAATGGCGATGACAGGCAAATCGGGGTGAGCTTTGCGAATGTGTATTATAGTTTCAATACCTTCCTTTTCGGGCATGACAATGTCGGTTACAATCAAATCATAGCTTTGGTTTTTCAACATGTGCTGAACTACCGCCCCATCTGGCGCACAATCGACGGCATACCCTTCAATGGCGAGCATGTCCTGCAGCATGGTGCGCATGATTTCGTCGTCGTCAACAATCAGAATCGTTTTCATTCGCAATATGCCTCAACTTTGCCTCTTAAATCCAGCGCGATATCTCTGCTCATATTCTACACCCCTATGATTGCACATGTCTATATTTTTTCGCAGAAAATGCTCTTGTGGCATTTCCCGGTGCACATAGCTTAATTGGCCGATAAAACAAAGGCCGCTTCATGAAGAAGCGACCTGTACCTATCGTGTCCCCAAACAAGAAGCTATTCGACGCCACCGGCCTCGATGAGCTGATCGGGTGCAACGATTGCACCGTAGGTGTCTTTAAGCTGCTGAAGAGCTTTTTTCTGCTCTTCATATACTTCAAAAATGCGTTGCGGGCAGTCTTTTTCTTTGCCGTACGCCTCTTCCTGAAGTTCGATACGGGCAATGATGTTGTCGACGTACAGTGAGAAGTGCTTCTTGTAAAGCTCCTCGGTATAGTCCTTGCCAATCGTATCGGTAAAGGTTTTCTTAAGGTCGTCATACAGCGGCAGATAACCTATGGGCGTATTAATTGCTTTGACGTCGCCATGACTGCGCAGCTCAAGCCACGTCAGCCAGGCCTTAACGTCACGCTTTTCGCCAATCAGGCTGGTATCGGCCGGATCACCGCCGCGTGCGCCAAGAGTCAGAAAGTAATTCAGTCCGGCCATAATCGGCTTCTCTTTGATTTTGTCGCTATTAAAAAACCTGAACTGGGCATCCATATAATCGGCCAGCGGTCCGGGAACAAACGGGGCATTCGCCCAGGGCTGACGGCTGACGCCGATTGCTCCCACTTCCGTTGCCGTAGCGGCGGACAGAATGGATGCACCGATAATAACGCCCTGATCGGGATTCTGAGCAACCCACACCGGCGGATTGGTATCGCTGTCACGTCCGGAGTAGGTAATTATTTTGATCGGCGCGCCCGCCGGATCAACGCCCAGCTCATTGTTATAATTTTCTATATCGGTACAACTTAAGGTGCATCGTGCGTTTTTGTTCGAAAACGGAACCGGATTACCCCCAGCGTCCTTTTTGCCGGTTTCCCAGGTACCGGTATAGTGCTTGCCCTTAGTCGGTTCCGGATCGCCGTCGCCTTCCCAGCGAGGAGTACCGTCTTCGGTTACCAGAACATTCGAGAAAATCACTTCGGCCGGGATATCGCCACGCAGCGCCTTCATCAAATACGGATCGCCTTCGCGGTTGACGTCACGCACAATACCAAAAATACCGACTTCCGGATTGACGCCGCGCACCGTACCGTCGCTTTCAATCCACATCTGGGCCAGATCGTCGCCAATAAAATCGGTGCCAACCATGGCTGTGGTTGTTTTACCGCACCCTGACGGGGCAGCTCCGGCTATAAAGGTTTTACGATCGCCCGGCCCGGTCATACCGGTAATGAACATGTGTTCTGAAAGCTCACTTTCAACGCGCTCATAAGTACAATGGTCAACAGTAAAGCGGTGGTTGCCTTTTTTAAGCAGCAGCGTATTCCCGGCGTAGGTGCAGTACATGGAAAAAGTCGTTTGCCAACTGCGGTCCATGTAGATGCGGGCTTTGGGAACATCTTCACTTTTAAAGCGTCCATAGCTGTGACAATTGGTGAAAAACAAACCGGCGCGGGCCGATTCTTCGTCAAAGTGTTTGAAAGCACTGGGATAGAGAATGTTTCCGGAATGAACAACATAAAATGAATCGGTGATCATGATCGCCGGAATAGCCGCTTTGGCGCCAACCGGACCACGGTTCCAGATAGAAACCGTCATCTGCTTGCCTTTCATGATAGCGCTCATGTTTTCCCTGACGTATTCGAGTGCTTCGGAGCGAAGCTGTCTCTTTGCCAGCACCGAGATATCTTCCTCTTCATTGACAATGTAATACGTCTGCTTAACGAGGCGTGCCTGGTCTTCGGGGAGATCGTAATGACACGTATGATCCGGCAAGGCCAGTTCGAATTCCTCATTGTTGTCTTTCGCCTTGTAACGGGCATAGGCAAGATCTTCATCCGATCCGCTGTTGAACCAGATCGAATCCGGCTGCATCATCGAAGCGGCATTACCAATCTTGATAATTGCATCTTCGTTGTTGATTGTTGCCAGCTTTGTTTTGTTTGCATCGTCACATTTTGATTCGATGAGATCTTTTGCCTCATCAACAGAGGTGATGCCACCGACATCAGCAAGTATCTCAACACCTTTTTTGAGCTCAAGCTTCATGAGAACTCCTTGGGAAAGAATAGGTTAGATTTAACTAGTTGCGCTATTTCGTATGGACGTAATTTTGCCCGGTTTCCCGATAGGCTTACCCCTTTAATTCGGTACTAAATCTGCACGGGAATTATGGACAAACCCTACTAATATACTAATTTTTTTTTGCTTGCTCAACACAGTTCTCCGCCGTCGGCCCATGCCCGTGTTATACAACACTTTCGCCCGGATGACCATGAGAGACTGGCAACCTCAAGCAAACAGGATACCCATGGGGTGTTACGATGGGCTGAATTCAGGCAAATGTTTTGCGAAAAAGCAGCTTGCCCGAAGCGCGGGGATTACTTCGCTTCCATTTCCTCCAACAGTTTCTGGGCTTCTCTTTTTCCAACGCCTTTGAGAGAAAGGATATCGGCTTTGTTGCTGCCTCTCAGTTTCAGCACGCCCGGCTTCCCTTCCCAGAGACTCACCGAATTCATGCTTACGCCGATTAATCGGGCAAATTCTCTTTGCGACAAACCGGTTCTTTTTCTGATAGCAACAACCCCTTTGCCGGTAAGGCGATAATCTTCCATGCTGTCTTCCGGCTTTGCGGGCTCTTCGATGTCAAGTTGCTTGACAATTGCTTTACTTGACTTTTTCTGCTGGCTGATTTCATCCCGCAAGCTTCGCACAGATGCTCTCAATTCTTTGGTGGATTTTTGCAGGCCGGCAAGTGATGATTTTATTTCTTTGCGACAAATACGAGCTATTTCTGCTTTAAGTGCATCTGCTAGTTTTGGCATGATAAACCTTTCTTTTGTAAATTTTTTAATGGATTGCCGATACTGGTAATACTATTTGGAAAGCACCTTCAATCAATTTAATAATACTTATTAAAATGACTAATTTCAAGTTTATATGCAATAGTTGGTAACTTTTTGGGAACTTAAAATAAGAAATTAGGAAAGGCATATACCATTCGACAAGCAGACCAAACAATTCTTTCTTGTCAAGAATGATCGTTTCTGCAGATTACTTTCCCATGTATTATTCGAGGCACGAAACGTCCAGCTTTGCTCATATACGCCACAATAAGGGCAGGCAGCTTCATTCCAGTGTGAAAACGACCTCGTCAACACCTCGCATTACTCCCTGGACCGGCAGGAGCAGCATTTCCTCCTGGGTAACTGCATCAATTTTGTTAAAGTGAAAATAGCCCTCCAGAATACCAACTCGCAAAGCAAGCTTTTTATACCCTTGATGCAAACAGTAATCATGCAATTCGCGGGCATAGTTGCCCGATGCAAAGAACGCTTCCCACTGATCATCACGCGCACGATTTGGTGCGCGATCCCGTTCCCTCGACACAATCTCGATTTCCTGCTCAATCATGTGTCGGTACTCATCCACCAACGGCAACTGGAGAGCGTATTTTAGCACGCGCACAGCATACGATCGTGCCCCGGCATCGATATAAACGGACGGCATGATGCGAAATGCTTTTGATGCGCCAAGGCCGACATATTTGTGCGCGGTCATTTTCTGATTGAGCAGCCCGGCATTTTTGACACAGCGCAGGTAGGTTCTCGCCTCTTCGGTGGTTGAATCGACATTGCCTGCCAAACCCCAGACATCCGCAACCATGACGCGTACCGGGTGCAGAGAATCGGGAAAAACATCAAGAAATCGAAGCAGCAAATCATACGCTTCAATGACCCGGCGCTCAAAAATGCATCCACATATCCAGACGAGAACATTTTCGTGAGCCTTGTTATTATCAAAAAGCTCGTGCGCATATACTGCGGCATGCGGGTCACGCCTGTCAATTTTTCTTTTCAGGCTTTCAAATTCCGGGCGTGTAGATGGGGGCATAGCACTTCTCACGGCTAAGTATGTTCAGGCTGTGGTACTCAAAAACAAAATACTGCACTTTAACACACACCTTGACAATTGGCGGCAGGGCTCCGATCTGAAAAGTACCGGGGATACCTGAGACAGCATTATCCGGCCAGCAATTCGTTGATTATATCTGCAGCGCCCGGATTTGCGGCCAGTAATTTGGAACAGTCTGTTTTGCCTTCGACCAGTTTCTTTATGCGCGTTGATGCACGTGTGTCCCCAAGTAGAATAGCCCCAACCAACTGATTATCACGAAACATAAAAAATGAATATGTGCCGTCATGCTCTTGATCAATTGCCCGGTAACTCCCGTCTTCAGGGGTAATGCGTCCGATGCTGAACATTTTCGTCCCGAGTATCTTGAGCGTATGCGAACGAGGTATGCCCCCAAATTCGGTTCTGGTTCCCGCGGCGTTCAAACCGGCAATCTTGCCCATAAACTGCGCCGGCTGCCAGAGCCCGTACAGCTCGCCGCGATGCTCGGCAACGTCGCCGGCCGCAAAGATATCGGGGTGTGACGTGGCTAAATAATCGTCGACAACTATGCCCCGGTCTACATGGAGACCGGCCAGCCGCGCAATATAGCTGTTGGGCCGTACTCCGGTTGCAATCACCACCAGCTCCGCAGGCAATGTTGTGCCGTCATCAAGCATTACGCCGCGTACGTGTTCATCACCGACGAACTCTTTGACGCGTGCGTTTTTTCGAATGTGTACACCTTCCAGATTGGCATTTTCTTCCAGCAACGCTCCCGCCTTTGCATTCAACTGCCGCGGCATCAGCCAGTCGTGACCTTCCAGCAAGGTAACCTTTGCACCGTGCCTGGCGATCCCACCGGCCGTTTCCAGACCAAGCAGGCCGCCTCCAACAACCACGCATGTCTCTGATGACGTGCCCTGCTCGATAAGAAAATCAGCATCGGTGCGACTGCGAAACGGCGTAACGTTGTCGCGATGCGACCCGGCAAACGGCGGCACGAACGGGTGCGAACCAACGGTCAGAACAAGCTTGTCGTATGCTACATCTTCGCCGTTTTTGAGCCGGAGCATCTTATGCTCGGGGTCGACGGTAGTCAGTTCGGCTCCGCCTTGCACTTCAATACCGTGCTCATGATACCACTGCCGGGGATGCAGCGACAGCATCTTCTCAGCAACCTGTCCGGCAAGATAACGGGTAAGGTTGATGCGATAGTATGGCAGTGCTTCTTCTTTCGAAAAAAGTTTAATTTCAGCATCCGGTCTGCAACTGCGAATCGCTTCAGCAGCACTAACTCCTGCAACCCCGCCACCGGCGATAACGTATGTTTCTTTGCGTTTTGGCCGGGAAATAATTGCCTTTGCGGCGGTATCCGTTTCGAATTTATCGGCGGAAGCACCGCACAGCGGGCAGGTCTCCGGCGGTTGGGCGCCTTCGTGCATATAGCCGCAAATGATGCAACGCCATTGGCCGGAAGCCTCTTTCTTGACCGCTTTTGATTCTTGATAGGGGGCAAACTCTTCTTTGAACACACCGCAAACCGGGCAGACATCAGGTGGTTCGGAACCTTCGTGAATGTATCCGCAGACTTTGCAAATCCAGGAATTGTTCGTGCTCATAGCGGGGGCTCCCGTCAGGTTGGAAGTATCAATATATCGGAATCAGTCGGAATGAACGGCAGATCCTACGGAGGTTGCGTATCTCTAAACAAAAATAATGCACGTACCGCCGCTCAGGAAAGGCTTCTCGCTCACTATGATACCGGCTTATTTCAAAGGCATACTAAACCCGCGGCAATGCGGGTGGAATAAGACGTCCGGTGGACTTCACAACGGCGTCAGCCCGTTATTAAGATTACTTCTGCGCCAATTTCTCATGCAGTTCCGTGATTTTCTCGTCGAGTAGCTCCTGTGACCACAAGTATGCCTGCGTGCTGCCGGCTCGCGCCAATAATTGCCGGGCAACCTTATATCGCTCTCTTTGGTAAAGATACTCTGCGAAGGAATACAAAAATTCTCCGTCGTTAAGCCAGTGATTCTCAAAATACTCCAGGCTCAGCCTGCCTAAATGCGCACGGGCCCGCGTCAGATACAAAATCGGCAACAGCGCACGGGAGCCCTCTTCGCTGAGCCGGCTGTAAAGGGTGATTACGTTTTCGTATCTGCCGGCTTCGTATTCAAGCTCCATTATCGCCATCGTATCGCTTGTGCTCATACGTCAGGGAAATTACCTGCATTTGCTGTAGCGTTGGGACGAACCAACCTGCTTAAACTTCGTTTCAGCAATGTCTGGAAGCCAAAGCTGAAATTGCTTCACGTTCTGACAAAACTATATGCCTCAGGCACGCGTAGCACAAAGCAGGACGGAGAAACCGCCTCTCACCTGACAATCCCATATCCAAGCAGTGATAGAATTCTGTGCTCAACTTGTTTTTTCAAGCATTTACAGCGAATTTAGCCACCAGGTTTTTTTGTTCTGCTGTCATGTTAATTGACACATGCTGTTTAACACGGTCAAGGGCCCGTTGGGCATCAACCCGCTCGAGCGCACTGACGATACAGCAGACAGCCACGCCCGTTCTGCCCACGCCGGCATGACAATGCACGACAACATTTTGATTTTGAAGACGCAGTCGTGCTTCGGCTACCAGATCGGCAAGTACCGGAAGCGACGGCGCCTGGAAATCTTTGAAAGCGTATTGAGAATAGGTCATGTTATTGCGGACATACGACTTTTTTACATTCCGTTTAGCTTTCTTTTTGAGCTCTTCCTTGGTTACGAGCATAAAAACATGATCGATATTTTTCCTTTTGTAAATTTTCAAAAGGCGGTTGCCGCGATCATAAGCGCCAAATGGCATCGGACTCGTAAACAGCTTACCTTTCACATCGAGCGGGACCTGGCGGAATATGCCCGAATCGCGATCGGTAAAGAGGAAATCGAACACCGGTACTCTCCCATCAAAAAAGATTAACTCCGGCAAAACGTTGAATCACCGAATAGCTGCGGCATGCACTTTTACTTGACAACATGCCTATGGTCGCGCAAATGATCGGGACAATAGCATTGCTGTCCCTCGCATTTTGAGCAATACCTGAAATCAAGATCGGGAAATTCATTGCTGTTTTTGCTGCAGACAACACAGGTATGATCCGGCCCGGCACTGCGGGTGACTTGCCTGGCTTTGTTCTGCATCTTCCAGTTGGCGCTTTTCAGTCGATAGAAAATGTCAGTGCCAAAGAAAAGCAGATAATTGCTGACCGCACCGACAATTGTCAAACGGGTTGCCCCGTTGCCGTTGATAAAACCAAGCGCATACCCGGCCCACGTCAACAGAGCCAGCCATTTCACTTTCACCGGCAACAGAAAAAACAGATGAATTTGGAAATTGGGATATAAAAAGGCGAATGCCAGAAACACCGAACCATATAAGTAGCTATTGGCTACCGGATAGTAAGGGAATATGAAGGCGAGGCTAACCGTTGCAACGTAGGCAATGAATAAATAAAAATTGTATTTGAAGCTCGACCAGTAATTCTCGAGTGCAGAACCCATCAAGTAGAACAGATACCAGGCAAAGAACGCCCACAACGGATTCATGGTACTCGGCACAATCAGGAAGGTGGCCAGACGCCATATTTCGCCTTGCAGGACTCTCTCGGGAATAAGAATAATCAATTCAACCGGAAAGCGATTGAAACTGATCAGCCCCAATACGATTACTTGGCCGGCAATGAGGTATATCGTGATATTGGGAATGCACACATTGCCGAATTTTTTTTCAAGCTTGTCCAGGATAGCTCGCACGCGAAGCACTCCACAGGATGAGCGGCGGAAATAAGGCACTCCTGACGGGGCTCGGAGTGGGGTATCAAACTGTTACGCTACCCCCATGCGAGCAACGACCGTCAGGGAGGGCCTACTGGCGAGGCGTAATTTTTATTCCTCTCCAATCCCTTTCAATGCGATGGCGAAATTCAAATCTTTGCCCGCCAGATCGTGATTTGCATCTAGCGTTACAGTATTCTTATCCAGTTTTGCAATCTTGACAATTACCGGATCGCCTTCGCGATTCTTGGCTTCGAGCTTCTGTCCGACTTGTGGTTCCAGGTTATCGGGCAAACTGCTGCGCGTAACTTCAACGACATTATCTTCGCTGTATTCGCCATAGGCTTCTGCGGCCGGTATCTGAAACTGCTTTTCCTGGTCAACATCCATGCCGATAATGGCCTGCTCGAATGCGGGAATAATTTGCTCGTCTCCAATAGTAAATTCGAGAAAGTCCTCCCCTTTCGATTTGTCAAAGACGGTTCCGTCAGCCAGAGTTCCTGTGTATGCGACTTTTACCTTGTCGCCGACTTGTGCTGCCATATTGGCTCCTGACGCTAAGTGTGAACTGGTTTCAAGCTTCCTTCAACAGGTTCGGCACGCTAAGCATAAAGCCCGCCTGCAAAGAAGATATGACTTTTGGGATCGGACGCCACAATCAGCCCTGCAGAAAGATAACTCACATTCATTTTGTATAAAATAAGCCAGGGATTCCTGCATGGCCAAATTGCTGTTGCGCAAGTCACTTTTCGCCGGCTTGCAGTTCTCATTCGCTAAGGCGCCCTGTTATATATTTGATGCCGAATATGAACGCACTGACGAATTCATGCAAAGCAGTTTTTTTTGATGTTGGCGGCACCTTGTTGACGCCGCATCCATCGGTAGGAGCTCTCTATGCCCACCATGCAGCGCGCTTCGGTATGCACATCGATCCGCAGCAAACACAGCAGGCATTCAAGCAGGCATTTGCCCGAAGCAAACCTCACCGGCTCGACTGCGAAAAGGAAGAAAAGGCCTGGTGGATTGCGATTGTCAAGGATACCATACATCAACTCACGCCGCTGCGACAGTTTGACGCGTTTTTCGAATCGGTATGGAACGCCTTTGCGCAGGCGGACGCGTGGCGTATGTTTGATGATGTTATCCCGGCCCTGCGAGCAGGCAAAGCCCGGGGCCTGCACATCGGCATCGTTTCAAACTGGGACTCGCGCCTGCCCGTGCTGCTGCGCAACCTCAAACTTGACCACTACATCGACTCTCTGTCTGTATCGGCACAGCTCGGCGCAGCCAAGCCGGACGGCCACATCTTCAAGCATGCACTGCACCAGGCCGGCTGCCTGCCACGCGAAGCGCTTCACATTGGCGATTTGATCAAGGAAGATTATTACGGGGCGCAGCAGGCAGGAATCGTGCCAGTGCTCATCAAGCGTTTCGGCATGTGTGACTCCACATACACCTGCATCAACTCACTGACCAAACTTTTCGGGTAAACCGTTGTCAAGAGTTTTATTTTATCGCCTGTGTAAATCTCTCAAAAAAGTTATCCTTCTCCGATAATACTGCGAAGGCCAGTGCGCATTTTGCATGGAACGGCAAGCCGGATTCGCATAATCGGGCAGGCGTGTATCTACCGGAAGCTCGCTGATTCCAGCCTCGGGGACAATCGCCGGGTACCTGTCGATCTCGTGTGTAAATAGGATTTGAAACAGGCAGCTTCCGGCAATTTGCGCCGGGACGATTACCTAAATTCTGAACAATAACGCTTTTTTCGGTTCCATTTTGCGTGGTTCACGTGTCTAATAATTGCTTTTACATGCATATTTAAAGGCTTTAATAGCCTTCATGCTTCAAGAAGATTCGGTATTTACCGGAAAGTTTATATATATTAATAGAGCCAGGTTCTTTAACTCATGACGGGGACTCATTTTCACACGAAGCTGCTTGCAATTCGAAGGTAGTGTGCATCGATACCTGCAATCTGCTTTGACCATATCTGGCCATTCCCCGATTTATTTTGACACCAAATCTCATTACCAGCAGAAAATGAAACAATTACCTCACCATCATCTACAGGGGGCTTTAATGCACCGAAAGTATGCTCGTTTCAAGGCACAGAGCGCCTTAATCTGCGCCATGCTGCTGCCGCAGATCCTGTGGGCGGCGACTCCAGCAAGCGATACGCTGTTCGCCTGCGATACATCGATGACTGAATTGTCCGGACAGCAATTGCGGTACAAATGCGCAAATCAAGGTATTCTGGTACAAAATCCCAGCGGAAGCTGGGTAAAATTCAAAGATATCGATTTTGGTTCCGGTTACAAATACATGTATGCGCTTTATAATCTGGGCGGCGCCGGCAGAATCGATCTTGTGCTTGACAGCATTGTACAGGATAGTGCCGCTACAGACGGCGCCTATATTTTGAATACCGGGTGCCAATGTATGTCCCTCTTTAGTACGCTGGGATGGGAGCATGGTATGGTCACCAAATACCCGGTTCACAGCAAAGCCCCGATACCGGCCACAACCGATGCAACAGATTCAGCTCTTGTTCAGGGAGTTCACGATGTATACCTGCGTACCAGTGAAGACGTATCAAGCAGTGGCGGGGTGATCGCCTATCATTGGGTCGTTTTTTCAAATGATCCCGATGCTCTGCATTACTATGACGCGTCCTTAAATCCCGAAGATCACTTGAGCCAGAACCCCAAGCTGACAGACGTACACCGGAATCTGTACAACGCCTCGGGCGGAAGATCGCTTCTCATCAATGCCGACAAAACCGGACTTATCGTAAATAAAGCCGGTATGCATACACTCTCCCTGCACGCTATCAATGGGCAGCATATTTACACAAAATCTATATCCGGCCCCACAACCATGACCTTAGACAGCAATAAGCTGGCAAAAGGAATGTATCTGGCAACGATATCATTCGCCGACGGCAATAAAAACCTTTACCGATTCATGATCAGATAAAAAAAGGAAGTGAAATGAACAGCAAAATACTCACTAGAGCATTCACGATGTCTATGGCCGTATTGCTTATCGCATCTGCCGGATCGGCTTTTGAAATGATTTTCCCTGGTGATGCAAATGTAATTACTGTCACCGAGCCGCCCTACAGTGCCGACAATTCCGGAGCAACTCCGGTCCAGGACATCATCAATCAGATCATAGCAGATAGAAACCTCCATCCGGACAGCGCCGGATATATCAAGGGGAGAGCACTTTACTTTCCCAATGGAACGTACCTCGTAACCGACACCATCAAATGGGGCCAGGACGATTATCCTAAAAACAAAATTCAGCTCATAGGACAAGATCGAGACAACACGATAATAAAGCTGCAGGATAATTGTCCCGGCTATAACCAGGTGCCGCCACAGAATGACAACGGTTACCCGGTGATAAGAACAGGTAGTGTCGCCGCACAGGCATTCCAGAACCACATTATCAACATGACCATCAATACCGGAAGCGGCAATGTCGGTGCAATTGGCGTCCAGTTTGACGCAAATAACGACGGTTCTATGCGCAATGTCAAAATTATCTCCGAAGATGGCCAGGGCATGTTCGGTGTGGATATGGGCTTTGTGTTTCAGAACGGACCCAACCTGCTTTACAAAGTAGAAATTGACGGATTCAACATCGGTATCTACACTGGAAAAGGCGCGGTCAACAGCATGGCATTCGAAGATATTGTGCTGCGCAACCAGCGCCAGATCGGCTTTAAAAACGTCAACCAGACCGTATCGATTCACGGATTAAAAAGTTACAACAATGTATGCGCTATCCAGAACCATCCCTACTGGGGCAACATGACCTTGATTGACGCAGTTTTAGAGGGTGGAACCGGCGCTGATTCGGTACCGGCAATTCGCAATCTGGCCTCCGGCGGCAACGAGGCTGCCCTGTTTGCCCGGAATGTGACGACCAGCGGCTACAGCATGGCTATTTACAATGAGGGCGGCAACAAGCAAAATGCTGACGGCCCAGATGTAAATGAGTTCGTTTCTCATGAGCCGGTCTCTTTTTACGGCACGCAAAAAACCTCGCTCAATCTCGAAAAGCATATTACCCCCTATATCCCCTGGGAGACTGATACCGCCAACTGGGCCAATGTCGTGGATTTTGGAGCAATCCCCGACAGTGCCGGAGATGATTTCAAGGGCATTCAGGATGCAATAAACTCGGGAGCAACTACCGTTTATTTTCCGCGTGGCGGGTATTCAATAAACAGCGATTCCATTATAAAGGTCGGCGGAAATGTCAAGTTTCTCATCGGTTTCTGGAAAGGCGCATCGGTAGGCAGGGAACTGCCTGCTTTTATCGGAATGCATACTGATGTAAAGCCCGTCTTTCATATCATTGACGGCAATCATGACACACTCGTCATTGACGGGCTGAGTTCAGGTTCTGCTCCAAAAGCTCAGCCGGCCCATCTCCTGGCCGACAAGGTCGTTATTATGCTCGATTGTGGATTTGCTCCCGTCACCAAGAGTGACAATGCCAGACTCTTTCTCAGCAATTGTGGAGGTTTCGACTGGAGATTTGAGCGAGGCAAAGTCTGGGCGCACGGCTGCAACGTCGAAAATGACTGGCAAATCTCAGAAACAATGTCAAAGCTTTATAATGGCGGGGCTCATCTCTGGATTTGCGGACTGAAAACAGAAGCAGGCGGCTGCATAGTTAAAACAGAAGCCTGGCAGGATGGCCCGACCCCAATGACGGAAGTTCTGGGTGGATTGAGCCATACAAACCGTTCACGATCTCAGTTAGGTTTAACGCCAATGTTTCTGATTGATCGCGCAGTTGCTTCGATTGTGTTCAATGAAGTGTCGAACGGCAACCGGGGCTATAACGTACATGTTCATGAACGTCGCGCCGGATTTGGCGCCAGCGCAACGATGTGCACGGATTCGATGAGCTGGGATCCGCAAACCGGAAAAAGTGCCTTTCCCGGCAAGCAATCCGGCGTGGTCGGCAGAGCCATCCCGCTTTACAGTGCACAATATCCCGACAACAACAACGTTCCCAACGTCTGCTACGATCCCAAACCTGCGGTAAAAAAAGGACTCGAAGCACAGCACTACGCGCTTTTCAACCGCAAGCGTTTCACCTATATGCCAGGTATGGCGAGCAATTTCGTTATCACCGTACCCAAAGGCATCAGAGGATTTGCAGTATTCTCAGCGCAGGGTCGCCTGATGTGGAAATTCGAGCGAAACAATATTAAAAAAGCAGTAAACGTTTCGCTGCCCGCGCACGTGAAAAGCAGTGTCTGCTTGATCCAGAAGCTGTAACGGTTGTTTACAATTTGAGATTTGAGATGCCGCAGGGGTTTACTCCTGCGGTTTTTTTTGTGCACCTAACGCAGGGCGCCGATTTACTGAAGATAGTCAAGCACCTGCAGGGGTGAAAGCACCGTCCATCCATCCCATTGAAACGTGTGCCGTGCCCGCATCCATATGGGCTTCATACCGGATTGCCGGGCCATCCCCAACTCCTCTTGCGTATCGCCAATGTAGAAAACATTCTCCGCCGGGACGTCGAGTTTGCACAACGCATGCCGGTAAAGCTTAGGGGTATTTTTCGTAGCGCCCTGTTCGCAGGAAAGGACTACTTCATCGAAACAATCTGCGAAATCCGTTTCGCCCCAGACTTCACGCACCTCCTTTGAGCAGACAGACATCAACCCCAACCGGTAGCCTCGACTCACAAGCTCGCGCAGCGTTGCCAGGGATGAGGGCAAGGGACGCAACCATTGACGGTGCGCGTCACGCAGAGTATCCGCAGCATGCAAGACCTGTTGTGCGGTCATCTTCAATGAACAGCGATCGACATATTTGCGGATCCTTTCTTCGGAAGAATCCGGGTTTGTCATCCACGCAAGAAATCTTTGCCGGTTGCACCAGTCGGCAATCAGCCGCTCGGGAGGAAGGTCAAGCGCCGTTGCGGTCAATGCCAACGATTCGGCAAATTCGGCGCGGCCAACATAGGGTACCAGCGTGCCGAACAGATCGAATATCGCGGCCTTCATTCATGATTCCGTATTGTCGTCGTTCTGATCGGGGATCGTACCCCAGCCGTCAAATTCGCAATCACATTCATAGCCCAATTCACACATCTCTCTTACCCAAACTTCTAAAATCTCTCCGTTCATCTGCATATCGGTAGACCAGCCTGAAATGCAAAAATCATGCGTCTCGTCAGCGGATGAATCAACGCTGAGTTCGTACTTCATCGACCGCAAACGCTCTGCCAGTAATTCAGCTTTGGATTGTTCGTCGGTGTAGAAGAAAAATTCCAGTTTGAGAATACTGTCCCGTCTGCCGCTTATCTCCCGAATATGGCGCAGTGTTTCGGTTGACATATCGATCTGAGTGTGAACGTTTTCTTCGTAGTCCTCTTTCGATACATAGCGTTCGTCGTTATCGGAACTGAACATACGCGCATCTTCACTTTGATTTTTCTGGATGAGATAGGAGAGCAGTACTCATATCCGGCATTACCGCTCTTGTCTGTTTCGAGTATAAAAATAGTATACTTCTTCCTCGCCAACCAATACCCGCAAGGGCTTGCAGGATCTGATCCGGCCTGACCGAACACTGACTTCGGCATCTGACAGGTCATGTGCATCGGCTTTATCGCGCTTTAGTTGAATATCGTTCCATAATCATCCCGTCAACTTCCACCGGCTTACGCGATTGAGGCGCCGTTCGGGTATTGTTGAGAAAGCCCAGTATGCGATGCACCATTGAGCGAAGATTGAAATTGTAGCTGGTTAATCCGGCTTGCAGCGCTTCGTACGTATCGTCAAAACTAATAACCGATATCGGTCGAGGAGGGAAGAGTTTTCTTTTTTTGAGAAAGGCAATTGCAAAAAGCGCTATCTTGTCATTTGCGCATACCCACACAGAGCATTCCTTTATGGCGAGGGCTTGTCGAAAAAGCATTTCCATCTTGACCTGCAGCAAGGAATCGGTCGTTACTTTATACGGCAATTCGAAATCGAAATACGGATCCATATTCTCGGCGAATTGTTCTGGGATCCGTTTTTTCCAGGATTCATAGAAAAGCTGCAGTGCTTCAAAACCCGCAAGCCGGGTAGCTTCCTCGAAATAAAAACCATACACATTCGGTGGATTATCCCAGGTAAGCGCGTTGACACAACAACCATTTCCTGCAGCTTTGAAAACGTCATTTAGCCCGGCATGCCGGTTGCGAGACCAGACCGAGCGGTGAAAGGGAGAAATGTAGGCAATCTTTCTATGGCCGAGAGATAACAGATAATGAGCAGTCCTGGTTGCACACCTGGGCGACACAGCGGCAGAAAACAAACGGACATTTCTCTTTTGCATGTGTGCAGGAAGCCGCATATCCTGCGTCAGATCGAGTACGGCAACAGGTTTGTTCACTCTGGATAAATATTGGAAAATAAGCTCATCATTTGCAACCACCGCAACGCGCAAAAAGACATAGCCAAGCGTATCATCATCATCACTCATGGAAGTTAGATCAGCATTGCCCGGTACAACAAACATACAGTCTGTGGCAGCGTCCTCAAAAGGGGGGCCGATCACCGGAACAAAACCGATCAGCTCAAATTTCACCTTCGCCAGATTGCACTCCATCTCCAAAATTCGCAGGAAATTCTGGCTGATTTGCTCAAGCGACACATGACGGCTGGTATCCACCATAGCAAACAGCCTGATTTTTCGTTCGGCAATCTCCGGATTGTAGCCGGAAACCGCATATGTACGCTTATGCGCTACCAGCAAACCCTCTTCATGCAGCAGCCAGAGCGCTTTCTTCAGCGTTCTGAAATTTGTGCGGTACCGGGAGCGCAGTTCTTTGTAGGAAGGCAAGGTCTGCTGCTGATCAAAAGCCCCATTGAGAATATCGGTGCGTAGCCGCTCGGCCAGACGCCGATGGCCGGCCTGCAGAGATTGGCCGTCATCTCCCGTAAACCTATCGGCAAATGACGGTTCAAATGCCGGAGACATTTTCTGCGCCTCTACGACATAGTTATGCTTGTTATCTTCGGTGATCAGGCCACTTTGCAGCAGGATCTTGACTGCCTTGTGCATGGAAGCAATCGATACTCCCGCAGAGTCGGCGAGCGTTTTGACCGAGGGCAGCACGATTGCGGAGCCGAAGCGGCCGGAGGCAAGCGATTCTTCAATATATTTGAGCGATTTAGCCACAGCAGGCTGCGCATTTACGGGCATGAATTTCCTTTCAATATCTCAGCATCAAATATAGGTAATTAGTGTAATTAATATCAAAAGTATTTATCCTGCTTTTTGATTATTTTGCCGATCGCTCAGCCT
This sequence comes from Chitinivibrionales bacterium, assembly GCA_014728295.1. Classification (GTDB taxonomy): domain Bacteria; phylum Fibrobacterota; class Chitinivibrionia; order Chitinivibrionales; family WJKA01; genus WJLW01. The sequence goes on from WJLW01000049.1 coordinate 34,001, forward strand.
GAACAGGGCACATAAAACAGAGAAATTCTTACCTTTTCCGAACACCCCGTATTTGAAATATGATTCGGCTTCCTTTCTCCTTATTTGGAGGAAGGTCAACCGGCGGGGGCTTCGCGCTGCCCTCTGGGGTGTACTATATTAGAAGTTTCGGTTTGTAACTCGGCACACAAGGAATATTCTTGCAGACACACTTCAAGCGCGGGCAGCGCTGGATCAGCGAGCTGGAACCGGAACTCGGACTGGGTATAATCATAGAATGCAGCAACCGCATGGTTAAGGTCCAGTTTCCCGGAGCGGATAAGCCGATTGCCTATGCGGCCGGAAATGCCCCGCTCAAAAGGGTCTGCCTGAGCGTCGGCATGAGCGTACAGGACCGTGCGGGGAAAGCGCATGAAATTGTGTCGGTTGCCCAGGAGAACGATCTCTATACCTACGCATGTAAAGACACAACGCTCAGTGAGACCGAAATCGCCGAATCGGCAGCGGCAATGGGACCACTGCAGCGTCTGCTGAAAGGTATCGCCGATGATGTAGCGGATTTTTCGTTGCGCCGAAGTTTGCAGCAGTTTTGCGACCATCTGCTTCACGCGCCCGGCCGTGGTCTGATGGGCGGAAAAATCGAGCTCCTTCCTCACCAATTATACATTGCCAATGAAATAACTTCGCGCCGATTGCCCCGGGCGCTGCTCTCGGATGAAACGGGACTGGGCAAAACGATCGAGGCCTGTCTGGTTGTGCATCGACTGCTGACAACCGACCGCATTAAGCGCGTGCTGATTATAGTTCCCGGTGCACTGGTGCACCAATGGTTTGTCGAGCTGCTGCGCCGGTTCAATCTTACATTTCGCATCTTCGAGAAGCAACAACTTGACGACATTGACGGAAAAGACAATCCCTTCGATTCCGCTCAGCTCTGGCTTTGCAACGTACATCTGATTGCAAAGAATACCCGGATCGGACATTTCGCAGCGCAGGCGACCTGGGATATGGTTATCGTGGACGAGGCCCACCACATTCGGGCCGCTACACCCGCGTTTCATGCGCTTGAAAGTCTGGCCTCCCACAGCCCCGGTTTACTTTTACTCACCGCAACCCCGGAACAGCTTGGGCGACGCAGTCACTTCGAACGCCTGAAATTGCTTGATCCCCAGCGCTATGGCGATTACGAAGCTTACGAAGCCGAAAGCCTGCGTTACCGGGAACTGGCCGGCCTGGTAACTGCTGTTTTAAAAGAGGAGAGCACAGATGGCGGCGCCACCCGGTCAGAGCTGCGTATCGATGTTCCTGCCAACTTGCTTGATGCGAATGACCACAACCCGGGCGCAATGCTGCATTTGAAACTATCCGAACTGATCGACCGCTACGGCCCCGGCCGGATCGTCTTTCGCACTACGCGTCGAGCCGTGCTGGGATTTCCGGAACGCGTCGTTGAAATTATTCCCCTGTCCGGCGCCGAAGAGACAATCTTCCACGTCAACCTCGAATACCAGTCACGCCACGCGACCGTTGCGCGCAACGATCCACGCGTTGCCTGGATAAAGGAGTTCATCGAGCAGCAGCGCGCACGCAAAGTGCTGATTATCTGTCACAACCGGGAGAAGGCAATCTCGCTGCAGGAAGCAATCGCTGCTCACCTGAATTGCGATCTGGCCCTGTTTCATGAAGACATGACGATACTGCAGCGCGACCGAAATGCCGCCTGGTTTGCCGATCCGCAAGGCGCGAATGTTTTGATCAGCAGCGAAATCGGCAGCGAAGGCCGCAATTTTCAGTTCTGTCAGCACCTGATTCTCTTCGACCTGCCGCGTGAGCCGGAAGTACTCGAGCAGCGCATCGGCAGGCTGGATCGCATCGGTCAACAAGACACGATTTACCTGCACATCCCGTATGTAACAAACACCGTGCAGGAGCTGCTGGTCAGATGGTATCACGAAGGGCTTAACGCACTGAAAAAAAACATCGCTGCAGCAGGTCGCGTCCATGACGCACAGCGACCGGAAATGGACCGGCTCATGCAGCTCGCGGCGAACAATTTTGGCGCTCATCACAAAGAAATCGAGAGCCTTTTGGCCGACACTCGACGCCTTGCGGAAAAATTTCATCGGCGCATTCTGCAGGGACGTGATCTTCTGCTGGAGTTGTCGTCATTCAACGCCGAAGTTGCACACCATCTGACCGATGAAATCGCCGGCATGCAACGTGATCCGGTGCTGCCGATGATCATGGAGAAAATATTCGCGCATTTCGGCGTTGCACTTGAGGATGCCGGAGAACACAAAAGCGCGCTGCTGACGCAATATGTTACCGATCCGGGCTTTCCGCTGCCGCGCGGCGAAAGGCCGATTATCACCGACGACCGCGCGACCGCCCTGGAACGGGAAGATGCCGATTTCATTACCTGCGATCACCCGATGCTCACCGGCGGCCTGCATATGATTCTCTCTTCCGACAAGGGGACCTCTTCATTCGGCCTGCTGGAAGATCCGCAGAACAAGCTATTTTTGCTCGAGGCGGTTTACATCATTGACTGCATAGCTCCCCCGCGATATCAGGCGTATAAATACCTTGCCGCGCAATCAATTCGTATAGTTGTTGATCATCAGAAGCGAAATGTTACGCAGGATTATCCGAGCGTGAAATTCAGCAGCTCGCTCAAGAATGCGCCCATCAGCCGATTGCTGTCGAACAACAACCTGGTCAAAAAAGTGCTTCCCGCAATGGCCGAGCAAAGCCGCGCGTATGCCGCCGAGCAGGCCGAACCTCTGATGCGCGCGGCCATAGCTCAAATGAACAGCACGTTGCAGTCGGAAATCGACCGGCTTACCTGGCTGCACAAGGTCAATCCAGCCGTTCCCGGAGAAGAAATCGAACTTTGCATGCAAGAGAGAGACGAACTACATCGCTACCTGAGCACCTCCGGTTTGCGGCTTGATTCTTTGCGCGTTATCTGGCATGGTCCCGCACCAAAAAAGTGACGCTACGCCGACATGCCCTCCGTCTTCTCAATAATGGCGATAATTTCATCTTCCGATCGGGCCCCAAGCAGTTTTTCCCTGAAATCTTCCTGAGACATAAGCCGCGCAATGCCCGCCAGGGTGCGCACATGTTGGCGAAAAGTATTCTGGGGATAGATCAGCAGGCAGATAATGCGCGTATTCTTTCCGTCAAGCGATTCGAAAGGCAAGCCGACACGTGATATGCCCAGAACACCGATAATATCCTCTACGGCATTGGTTGAGCCGTGCGGGATGGCAACCCCGTCGGTCATCCCCGTACTCATTGAGCGCTCGCGTTCGTAAACGGCATCCAGCACGATGGCACGATCGATCATGCGTATTTCATGATTCATGACCAGGTGATCGACCATCTCCGAAATCGCCTCATATTTTTCGCGGGCCTTGAGTTCCGGTATGACAAGATTACCATTTATTATGTCTAGTAAACGCATTACCCTTTCTTTCGTTTCTTTTTCATTTTCTTCAGGCGAAACGTGTCCTCGCGTGCCCGTTCTTCCAGGGCCTGCGTGATAGCGGCGGCACGTTGCTCAAGCTGTGGAAGCAGGCGCTGCTCAAGCGAATTAATTTTGCGATTCGTTTTTTTTATCTCGGCGCCGATGCGTTGCAGATTGACCTGTAGCGGTAGCAGGTGCAGCAAGGTCGTCCCGATTTTTTCGAAGCGCTGAGCAATTTCGTCAACGGCGGTATTGACTGACGAGGGAGAATAGCCGCGCGTAAAAGAGTCACGTTCTGCGAACTGATGTGCAAGCGAGACGGTGTGCGCACCCCACAAGTTTTTTCTCTGCACGGAAAGCCTGAGATCCTGCCGTGTGGCCTGAGCGGCTGCAGATACCGCCGGCTGCCCCGCCATGGCTTCGGAGACGATGAGCGATGCAACATCGCTGCGAAGCTTGTCCTGAAGCTCGGTGCGATAGCGATAGGCTTGCCCCACGATATCAAGAAATTCGCGTAACATCGCATCCTTCTTGCGCGAGAGCAAATCGGCGCCCTGTTTCGCGCGTTGAATCTGAGACCTGGTGGCTAAAAGATTCATTCGTGTCGGGCTGACGTGTTCGTTCATGCGATAGTCATCTTTCACCTCGCGATTTAGTAAAAAGGCGTTTTGGTTCCATCTTCCATTATTTCGGAGTAAAATCTGTTAATCAGTTCCTTATTGACCCGGGACAATTCGCTTTTGGGAATACTCCGCAACAGCTCCCAGCCTTTGTCAAGCGACTCCAGCACGCTGCGTTTGCGGGTCCCCTGATTGACAAGCTCGGTCTCGAATCGATGTGCAAAGTCAAGATACTTCTTGTCAAGTTCCGTCAGCGCTTCCTCGCCCACGATAGAGGCAAGGCGACGCACGTCGATGCCGTTGGCATACGATGCGTAAAGCTGGTTGACCAGATCGCGATGATCCTCACGCGTCTTGCCCTTTCCGATGCCGTTGTTCATTAAGCGTGACAGACTGGGCAATACATCGATTGGGGGCATGACACCGCGGCGATGAAGCCGGCGATCAAGCACAATCTGGCCTTCGGTTATATATCCGGTCAGATCGATTATCGGGTGGGTAATGTCGTCATCCGGCATGGTCAAAACACCAATTTGCGTGATGGACCCGGGTTTACCGTCAATAATCCCCGCCCGTTCGTACAACGATGCCAGATCGGTGTACATGAAGCCGGGGTAGCCGCGTCGCCCGGGAATTTCTTCACGCGCCGCGGACACTTCTCGCAATGCCTCGCAGTAATTGGTAATATCAGTCAATACAACCAGCACGTGCATGCCTAGCGTAAAAGCAAAATATTCGGCAGCAGTCAATGCGCAGCGCGGAGTGATCAGCCGCTCGATAGTCGGATCGTCGGCCAGGTTCATAAACGTGATCAAACGCCGGGCAGATTTACTTATGCGGATACGGTCCATATATGCAGCAGCTTCCCGCCGGGTTATTCCCATGGCGCCGAAGACGACAACCAATTCGTCGTCTTTGCCGTCATCGCCGCCGCTGCGGGCGTTCTCCAAAAGAAAGCTGACAATTTCATTTGCCGGCAATCCCGCCCCCGAAAAGACAGGTAGTTTCTGACCGCGCACGAGCGTATTGAACGCATCAATTGCCGTTATGCCGGTTTCGATAAACAAATCGGGCTTTGCCCGGGCCACCGGATTGATGGGCGCGCCGTTGATGTCACGTTTTTCAGCGTAGACCCCTTCATCCAGTCCGTCAATGGGCCGCCCGCTGCCGTTATAGACGCGTCCCAGCATCGCCGGTGATAGTTTGAGCTTTGCAGCACTTTCACGCAGGGTTATTGCGGTTCCCTGCAAACCAATTCTGTCGGTTGCCTCCACCACCTGTACGATGGTGTGCTCCTCGGAAATCTCGAGCACCTGGCCGGTACGCTTCTCACCGTCCGGCAACAGGATGTCAACGATAGCGCCGTTGCAGAAGTGCCGGCCGCCTTCCAGAAACAGCAGCGGTCCGGAGACATACCTGACGTTTTGATAATATCTGGTTACAAGTTTCATACGTGTACCTAGGCGGCAAGGGCCGTTAATTCACGCGCAAGTCCGGATTGAAATGCGGCGCATGCCTGTTCAATTTCGTTTTCCGGAATCGATTTGAGCCGTGAGAGCTCTTCGCGTTGCGGTATGCCAAGTATCTTATCAACCGGCACCCGTTGCTCGACGGCGTTGAGGCTTTGCTTATAAAATAAAGTAATAGCTTTCATAATCAGGCGCTGCTTGTTCAGCGAACACGAAGCGTCAATTCCGGAAAACGCATTCTGCTGCAAAAAGTCCTGACGAACGGCCCGACCGGCTTCAAGCGTAATCCGTTGGGAATCTTCAAGGCCATCGGGGCCGACCAGTTGAATTATTTCCTGCAGCTCCCCGTCTTTGTGCAAAATCATCTGCATGGATGCTACGAGTTCCTGCCATTCCGGCGAAATCGATTCCCTGAACCAGTTTTCCAGTTGCACGGTGTAAAGTGAGTAGCTGCGATTCCAGTTCAGTGAAGGAAAGTGACGCCGGTAGGCAAGTGTCGGGTCGAGGGCCCAGAGTGCGCCAGCTACCCGCTGCGAATTCTGCGTTACCGGTTCGGAAAAGTCGCCACCGGCAGGAGAGACTGCCCCGATAATGGTGACGGATCCTTTACGTTCGGGATCTCCGGCGCAAGTGACGCGTCCGCTACGTTCGTAAAGACCGGCCAGCCGGGTTGCCAGATAGGTAGGATAGCCTTCTTCACCGGGCATTTCTTCGAGGCGCGATGAGATCTCGCGCATGGCTTCGGCCCAGCGCGACGATGAGTCGACCAGGACGGCAACGTCGTAGCCCATGTCCCGGTAGTATTCGGCGATGGTTACGCCGCAATAAATCGACGCTTCACGCGCGGCCACCGGCATGTTGGATGTATTGGCAATGAGCACGGTGCGCTCCATCAACGGTCTACCGTTATTGGGATCCTCCAGCCGGGGAAATTCGGTGAGCACGTCGGTCATCTCATTGCCGCGTTCTCCGCATCCCACGTAGACGATGATGTCCGCATTCGAATACCTGGCCAGCATGTGCTCGACGACGGTCTTGCCGCAGCCGAACCCGCCGGGCAAAATGGCGCTGCCGCCCAGGCAGATTGGAAACAGCGAATCAAGCACTCTTTGCCCGGTGATAAACGGTTTTTTCGGATCAAGTTTGGTGGAAAACGGACGCGCCCGCTTAACCGGCCAGCGGTGGGCAAGTTTCAATTCCCGGCCACTGTTCAAAGTGCCGATCACCTCATCAATAGCAAATAAACCAGAATTGATCGTGCCGATGACCCCTTCGCAATCGGGCGGGGCCAGAATTCTGTGCGTGCGCCCCTGCTTTTCTTCCACTTCACCCAGCACGGCGCCCGGACGTATCTTGTCGCCCGCCTCGAGTTTTGCAGTAAACTCCCATCGCTTTTCACTATCGAGCGGATGCACACTCAAGCCGCGTTGGATGAAGTCGCCACTCATGGCGCGCAACATTTCGAGTGGGCGCTGGATGCCGTCATACATCATTCCCAGCAAACCGGGCCCCAGAGTCACCGAAAGCGGCGCATGCGTATTGGAGACCGGCTCGCCCAGCGAAACACCCCCCGTATCTTCGAACACCTGGATCGAGCAATCCGATCCGTCAATGCGGATGATTTCGCCCGGCACCTTATCATTACCCACCATCACGATATCGTTCAGACGAGCATTCGGGATGTTTCTGCCAACAACCACCGGCCCCGAAACCTTTACGATCAGGCCCTTTGCCGCATCGTTCATCACGAGCCCGCTTCCCGGCTGCCGGTGAGTACCTGTGACGTCAGGGGAATCTTGAATCCGACGATTTTTTTGATCATGTTCGCAAATTCCTTTCGGGTATCGCCTGCAGCCCGCCATTCAAGGGGAACGGGGATAATGAGCGGCTTATCCGCCTGCACAAGGTCCTGCCGGTCTCGCTGAGGCAGATCATCAACAAACTGTTGGGGAACGACGACAACGGAATTGTCGGACATATCACATAGGTGGGCGCGCATTTCCGGACCATTTTCAGCCTCACGCACTTCAAGACCGGCCAGTCGAAATCCGTCGGCCATAACCGATGAACAGACAATCACCAGATCAGACATAAATCAATTCCTCCCGCAACCGTCCAAGCGGTATTTGAAAGGCAATGCCCCGCACCAGTACGCGCAGATTGATCATTTGATTGCGCGCCAAGATGAGAAAATACAACGGTGTCGCAAACGACAAAGGATGAATCAAAGCCAGTTTCTTTTTATACGTAATCTCTATTTTGTCAAATCTGCGCTCGAATATGGATGGATTTTTCTGCGTGATGAATGCAAACATACCATCCTGCAGGCCCGGTTCAACCGGATGGCCTTTGAGCGCATCATACAGTGCTTCAATAGCATCCGCCTGCATCAGGGCGAGAAAGCGCCGGTAATCCAGGGTCCCCCCCGGCACATAAAGCGCCTGCGCCAGCTCTTCGGGCACGCGCTGGTTGATAAAGCGTGTTGCCATGCGAATATTGGCTATATCTATTAAAAACTGCACGAGCGGTTTGAGTATCCGGCTGTCTCTCGAATTGGTGAGCAGGGGTGAGCCGCTCTGCATCGATTCATAATAGTGCTTGTCAATTTCCCGCTCGATTACCAGCGGGTCGTTATTGCTTTTGTAAATCTCAAGCCCCTTTTGCAGGTGATCGGCGGTTTTTATATTGTGCGCGAGCAGCAACGCGCACACGTCTGCCACAGAGCAAACCGCGTCGAGATCGTTGCGGGATATCTTTGCAAACGATCCGATTGGCGCCAGGGCTTGTCCCGCCGATCGAGCGTGCCCTTCTCGCATAACGGCGCGAAGCACTACTTTCGTGTTGTGACACTCCCATTGCGACAAAATGATCGGCCCAAGCTGCGCAATGGTGTATTTGAATCCGGATGCCATCCGGTCCACCTGATTGAAAAAGTAAGCATTGATACCACGCTCGACTTCATTCACGCTCTGCCCGTCTTTGAGATACCGACCCAGAACAGGCGCGTAATCGCTATCCATCAAAAAATCCACAATCTGGCTTAATGATGTATAACTTTCGATCTGGCGCAAGTCACGTACCGGCAGCAGTGACGCCATCATCGATCGAGCACGCGCACACATAAACGCGTAATCACGTCTGCCGAATTTTTTTGCATGCACCATTGCGATAGACATATCAGCAATCAAGCTCCTCTTTGATCATCTGCAAAAAAAAGTCTCTGCCGCGGACCAGACGTGCTGCGGGTGTGTTGTCAATTCGCAGCTTTTCATCGGGGCTGATAAGTACTACGCCATTACGAATACCGGTTTGTGTTTGCAAGTGTGATTTCGAAACAGGCAACGTTGCTGCAAGCTCCCTGTCTTGTGCGGCGACCCAGACAACCGGCGCATCCGCCCGTTCCCTTTCGTATTCCAGCAGTGCTTCCCGGTAAAGATGCTCAACCATCCGGCAATAGGAAGGATTGCTCTGCAGATCAGCGATCTCCTGCTCGACACGACTGAACACCTGATCTATTATGTCAAGTTCCCGTGCCTGCTGATATCTGCGCAGCTCACTTTCACGGCGGTGACGCAGTGCACGTTCGAATTCTTTCAACTCCCGCGCTACGCGTTTTTCCTCCGCCTGGCGGGATTTTTCCAGTTCGGCGGCGGCATCAGCCTCGATCTGCCGAATCTGCGCCTGCGCCTCGCGCTCGAATTCAGCGATTTGTGAATCAACCTGCTTGCGAATATCCTGAGTAAGCTGTTCCAACGGCATGAGCGTGTCTGTTTCTAGAATATGAAAAGTATGATTGCCGCAACAGTAAACCCGAAAATCAACAATGTTTCCGGCAATGCCAGAAATACCAGGGCCGGACCGAAGTTTTTAGGATTTTCGGCAACGGCGCCGATTCCTGCCGCACCGATATTGGCCTGTGCAATCCCCGTAGCGATGGCCGCCAGCCCGATTGCCAGTGCAGCCGCAATTGCCTTGACAGCAACCGAAATTGGATTCTCCTTGGCCTCCTGGACATGTTCGGTTGCTTCGCCTTCGGTACTTTCGGCATTGACGTGCGATGCAAGCAACACCATAACGGCAAATCCCGTCACGGCAGTCAGTGAGCTGAATTGCCAGGTTCGACGAAAAAGTGTCTGCATTCGACTCCCTCCTTGAGAAGGTAAAGTGTTTTGAGCGAGATCAATACATCTGATGCATTATTCATTGTGCACTTCTCTACCAAACGGCACATATTTGCGCCCGTCGGTTTTATAAAACTTCGTAAAGAACTCTACATAATGTAGGCGAAGCGTATGGATCGTCGGACTGAACATGCTCAACACAATGTTGAGGCCGTGGATCAGCACTGCAACGATCAGCGCGACGATAAAGCCGATCAATCCCGTATTGATTTGTGCAAACATCTCATTGGCTACCCGGGCAATGACCACCGACGCGACACCCAGCGCCATCAGCCGTGAATACGAAAGTATATTGGTTGCCATGCCGGTAATTTCAAGTACGCCCAGCGCTCCCTGGCCAAGATAGAGAAACACCAGTCCGGTCAACAGCAGAAATACGCCTACAATATAATGGCTATTGGCGGAAGTGAACGCACCCAATGCCAGGAAACCAAAACTGACAACACACAGTAGCTGACCAATTCGATCTAATAATCCATGCGAATCCTGCAATTTGCGCGCATTGTAGATGCCGGCCAGCGTCCCCATGCCGATATGGAGAGCGCCGATACCAATTGTTATCAAGAGTAACAAAGCCGTTGACGAAGGATCTTCACGATTAAACAGCGGCGGCCACAATCCCAGCACATGGTGCCCGAAGCTGCCGAACAGCTCTGCGAAGACAGCGCCGAAAATAATCGTTGATATACCGCAATACATACCGACGGTGGTGGCTGCACGCACATCTTCATTGGCATGAAACCTGTTGCGGATAGCCAGCAGCGCACCCATAATAATCAAACCATAAGCAATATCACCGACGATAAATCCAAAAAAGATCGGAATCGTCAGCATATTGAGCACAGAGGGATCGAAAGTTTTGTGCGTCGGGGGCGGAAATAATTTAAGCACCACTTCAAACGGACGCACAAATCCCGGATTGTCAAGTGCCACCGGGGCTTCTTCGCTGCGAAAGCCCTTTTTGAGTATGCGCATCGTATACGCTCCCAGCGTTGCCTCTGCAAGTGTTTGCTGTACCTTTTCGGCCTGGCCGACCGGCATCCAGACATGCAGTACCTTGACAAAAGAACCTTCGACAAAATGCCTGGTGGCGGCCAGTTGCTGCATATCGAGGTTACACGCCTTTCTGGCGGAAATTACATATCGTCCCCATTGCTTGCCGACGGCATCCAATTCGGACCTGATGGATTGCAATGTGCGCGGAAGACGCTCCACGTCCTGCTCAATTGAGTGCAGGCTTTCTTTCAGGTTTTCACTCCGGTAATGCGGCGGCAATGAAAATTCGACACCGCCTGCGTCCCAGACGATATGCTTGACTTGCTCGATTTTGTCCGCCGGGCTGATAATGATGCCCAGGGATTTATCTTTGCTCAAATCAAAAAATTTTATATCGTCGGCAGGCAGTCCGGATTGCACAACATCTTCGACAAGCTTCTGCCTGGCTGCATTTTCTGTATTCTGCAGGAGAAATAGATAATAGGAAGAATCTCCTTCGTCAACATTTTTCTCGTCGGCAAAATGAGCTACTTCTTTATATCGGTCGAGTGTCGCCAGATCCTCTTCCATATTGCGATACCGACGTTTCAGGGAAGTGACCTTGCGGCGGATTTTTATGATACGCGCCAGGCGCTGCTCCGGCGGACTGTTCTTTATGTCAAGCAGCATGCCCTGATCCGGAATCGTTGCTGCCGGAACAGGTGATGCTTTGATAATTGCATCACACGCCTCAATGATTTCTTTGAGCCGGTCACGTCCGATAATGTCTGCATCGGACAGGTGCATGCGATTGAAAGTGTGCTGCCTGCTCTCTCCTTTCACGGGGACCGTTTCCAGATGCAACGTTTCAAGCGTTTGCAACTCCGCAAGCGCCGCTGCAAAATGCTCGTGGTATATGACAATCTCGGCTTTTTGCATGGCAACGATCATAGGGGTGCTACCTCGTCAACGATTTTCTTAACGATCCGCGTGAGCTTGCTCGGGTCAATTTCATCCGAAGCGCGTTCACCGTCGAGGGACTCACTTTTAATCGGGGAAAGCTCGCTGCGTATTTTTTCCATTCCCCGTTCGATTGTTTCCCGGCTGTTCAGTGTCAATCGCTCCATCTGCGCGGCAATGCTTTCACGGCAACGCCTGTGCGCGTGGGCAACCGACTCCTTGGCCCGGGCTTGTGCAGCCTGTAGTTCTGCATCGAATTGCGCTTCCAGCCGAGCAATCTGCTCCAGCGAATTGACGTCCGGGTTGTCTTTGGACATTGTGAGTTATTCCTCAAGTTCCTGTTCGAGATAAATATTCATTTCCTCGGCGCGTCCGCTCTGGAGTATCTCATGTACTTCTGCAGGAGTTTTTGCGTGGAAAACCTGTCGCCGCGTCTCGGGATCGTGCGCAAAAATTTTTGCAATGCTTGCCAGCACATGTAAATGCTGATCCAGATGAGCTTTGGGTGTTGCAATTAGCACAATCAGGTATACCGGCTCGCCATCAATTGAGTCGAAATCGATACCTTTATGCGAAATGCCGATCACTCCCCGGATTTTCGGGCCGCCTTCAATGATTGTATGCGGTACGGCCAGGCCGTCGCCAACACCGGTCGACATCTCCTTTTCGCGAGCACGTATGTGTTTGATCAGGTCCTGCATCGAAGTCTCCCTGATCCCATGCACACGATGCATGAACCGGGCAAGCTCTTCGAGCGCTTTCCACTTGTTTGTCTGTTGCAAGCCAACAAGGATGTATTCCTCATGCAGGAAGTCAAGCAACCGGGTCTTTGCCTTATTTGATTCACCGCTTTTATGTATGGCTAAATTGGTAATAACCGGGCCGATTGTTTCATAGATAACCACCGATCCCAGAATGATCGTCGTGATATAGTCGCTGAACGCCTGAAACTCATTGTAGCTGTCAAGCACCAGAGTGAAGCCGATTGCAATGCCCGCCTGCGGAAACAAGGCAAAACCGATATTGTGTTTAATGGTTGCGGGTACCCCGGCCAGGTGTGCGCCGATCGTTGGAGCAATATATTTACCAGCGATTCGTGAAAGTAAATAGGCCACGCCGACCGCCCCGGCAGTAATCGCCATACCGAAATCAATGTGTGTTCCGGCAAGGATAAAAAAGAGCGCGTAGATCGGGGTCTCTATATTGGAGAAAGATTTGAGCAATAAATGCTTTTTGGCGGAATAGTTGCTGATGATAAAGCCGAGAACCATGCTGCCCAGAAAACCGGGCAGCCTGAAAGATACCGAAATACCCGCAACCAGCATCAAACCTATGATCAGATAGGAAAAGTGCACGGTGAGGGATGACTGCCTGCGCGTCAACAACAGCAGCGCAGCCGCAATCGATCCACCCAGCAAAACTTCGGCCAGCAGCACCCTGAGCGGCGCAAACACGAAGTCCCAGAGTCCGGGATTCTGTCCGCCGTCAATGACCGAAAGGCAAATGGGCAGCATCAATGAAAAAAGCGCGACCGCGGCAATATTATTAAGCGCGACCGCACTCACCAGCGTTTTGGTGAAAATTCCCTTGGCACGCGCATGTACGATCAAGTGAATTATCGAACTGGGAGAGGTCGTCAAGCCAATTGCCGCCAGAAGCAACGCCTTGGGCAATGAAACCTGAACATTTACAAGCGGCAATCCCCAATACAGTACGGCAAAAATCAACGTGGGGATAATGATGACCTCACTGGCGAGGATAGTGAGCACTCGCTTGAATGCATTGTGATACTGGCGCACTATTAAATGTGTCCCCAGCGTCAAACCGAAAATGCAGAGCGCAAAATCGGTAATCGGCCCAAAATGATGCAACGCTTCTTCGTCAAATAATCCAATGCCATGCGGCCCTGCAATGATACCGGCTGCAATCTGGCCAATAATGGCAGGCAATTTAATATGCTTCGTAAGCCAACCGAGTATGAAACCCACGGTCAGGAGAACACTCAGGGTGAACAGCGGATTGGCGTGTTCGAACAGCTTATCAATCATAAGAATCCATGCTGCGACAAAATTAGTGCACGACAATTATGTATATAAACGGGGAAAACTCAACATAATCGCCGCATTTCACACTTATCTAAGCAATTATAGGGCCCATTAAATATAGTTATTACCGGATCAAAGTTAAATTGACATATTCAGTTGATTTTATCAACAAAGAAGCCCTATCTTGCTATTTTATTGAAACTAGTAAAGGATACTTAAATGAAGTACAGGAAACCGAATGGGCTTAATGTGCAGCAATGAGTATAATTTTAAACGAAACTGATTACACAGCCTTTTTGCTGAACACCTTTTGCGAAGCTTCTTCCCGGACACAGGAGGAAGGTCGTGAAGGGAACCTTCCTCGTGATTCCATCAGGTAATTTCACCCCGACTGCCCAGTCACTTCAGGAGAAATCGGCACCGTTGAAGCGGTCTTTATCACAAGCCTTGAGGTAGGCCTGCTTTTTAGATACCTTGCCTTCTTTGACCAGATCGAGCAAACAATCATCCATCGTAATCATGCCGAGCTGACGGTTGGTCTGCATGAGATTGGCCAGTTTCACCGTCTCGCCGCTTCGAACGATTGGCGGTAGTGCCGGGGTTGACAAAAGGATTTCGTGGGCAGCCCAGCGCCGTTTGCCGTCAACGGATTTGAGCAATTGCTGAGAGATAACGGCTTTGAGCGTATTTGCAAGCAATGGTCGAATTTGGGCCTTCTTTTTGGCGGGAAATGCATCGACAATGCGATCAATGGTTTTTACGGCCGAATTTGTATGCAATGTGCCAAATACCAGCATTCCCATCTCGGCCGCCTGCAGCGCCAGTTCAATGGTTTCTTCATCGCGCATCTCGCCCACCAGAATGACATTGACGTCGCTTTTAATCGCGCCGCGCAATCCCGAGCTGAAGCTTTTGCTATCGAGGCCGACTTCCCGGTGCACAACAATTGAGCGCTTGCCGGTATGGACAAACTCAACCGGCTCTTCGATGGTGATAATCTTATAAAATCCGGTCTGGTTGATATGGTCGATTATGGCGGCCAGCGTGGTTGACTTACCGGAACCGGTCGGCCCGGTTACGAGAATCAGGCCGCAATGATAATCGGCAAACTGTTGAAACGATGAGGGCGCATTGATTTGTTTCAGTGATAAAATCTCGGAAGGAATAACTCGGAAGACGGCGCCGTACCCGGAGAACTGCTTCAGATAATTGGCGCGAAAACGTGCTTCCGTGCCCATCTGATAGGCAAAGTCGGCATCGCCCGTTTCTTCAAACGCGTCCCACACATCCGTTCCGGCAATTTCCTGCAGCAGCAATTCCATTTGCTCCCCGGTCGTTGCGGCAACGTTATTCATTGGCAACAAATCACCGTGCAAACGGACTTTGGGAACCTGCCCCTGCTCAAGGTGCAAATCAGAGCCGCCCACTTTCAGCATTGCCCGGAAAAGTGAATCGATTTGAGCCATCTACTGTCCCGCCCGCATGGATTCGAATTGCTTTGGCATGGTTGCGCGCTTGCAAGCTTCCTGCGGTTTGATGATTCCTCGAGTTACTAAAATCCGCAGTGCATCGTCGAGAATAACCATTCCGGAAGAGCGCCCCATAATCATGTTGTTTGCCAATTGATGCATTTCATTTTTGCGAATCATATTTGATATTGCCGTGGTTACAATCAAAGTCTCAAACGCAGGTACAACCCCAGAGCCGTCCGCACGCGGTATCAACTGCTGCGAAACAACACCGCGCAGTGATTCTGAAACCATGTTGCGCACGATTTCCTGCTCGCCGGGCGGGAAGGAATCAATCAATCTCAGAATGGTGCGCGATGCATTGGTTGTGTTCATGGTTGAGAAAACCAGATGCCCGGTTTCGGCCGCGCTGACGGCAAGGCGTATCGACTCCAGATCACGCAATTCGCTGATGACAATGATGTCGGGGTCCTGTCTCAATGCCGCACGTAAGGCAGCCGCCTGGTTGCCGGTGTGCATACCAACCTGGCGCTGCGTGATTCTGCAACACGCCGGTGTATACACATATTCGATGGGATTTTCAATGGCAATGATATGCTCGTTGCGGCTCTGATTGATCATCTCGACCAGGGTGACCAGTGTCGTTGACTTGCCGCAACCAGCCGGGCCAGTGACCAGTACCATTCCCTGCGCCCACTTTGTCAAGGTGCGGCACGATTCGGGTAATCCCAGTTGCTCAAAGGTAAAAGCCTTCAGCGGCACAACCCTGACCGTCACATCGATGCCATGACGTTGCTTCATGAAGGTAATCCGAAAGCGCCCGCATTCCGGCAAGGCATAGACGGCTTCGAGATCCCCGGCGGCATTCAATCGCTCCATTACGTCGATAGGTAGAGCATCTTCGACGCCGGCTTGCAGCATCTTTGCCGTGAGCATTTCTTTGCAGGCTTGTTTGAGTACACCGGCATGGCGAATCATAATCGGCTTATCGACGCTCAGATGGATATCGCTGGCATGACAGGCGCGGGCAAATGCCAGGATTTCATCAAAGCTGCTTGCCGGCGACACGGCACTCGGGGGAGCCACCGGCCCGCTGCCTTTTAGCTCGATCGCAGCAGAGTCATTCGCCACAATAGGCCGGGACGCGTTGGCGCTTTCCGCCCGCTTCATCTCCGGTGCTGGTGCTGCATGATTCGACACGCTGTCAGCCGGACTCTGCGCAACAGAGGGCGAAGATGAAGCCGGTTCCGGCTGCTGTTCCACTATATCGGTACCATGGGTAAGCGCATGCTTCAGTTGCTCATACTGTCGTGGAGTAAGAATACCGTTTTCGGCAAGCAGGTGCTTGAATGAAGATTCATTGGTAATCCGGTTCCAGCACACCATGACCTGCTCTTTAGTAGCCCAGTTTCGCCTGACAATTTCCCGCGCTAGTTCAGCTTCCATAATGCCAATTTCTTGAATTGTTACGGGAAGTGCATGTACGCTAGATAATTACTGGATAATTATAGCACGATGGCGCGGGAGTGTAAATGGGATTTTATCCCCGGCTGCTTTCAGTGATACAAGGGATTGTCCTGATATTTTGCGATCATTTTTTGCGCGATATCCTCTCGATCAATTGACAGGTAATAGTCCACCAGCAATTGATAGCGATAGCGGGTATGCGACGGTCCGCCTTCTTGGATGACTTTGAGCATGGGATCCTCTTTGACATCGGCGATATCCATCTGCTCGTCGATCCACTGCTGCAGCAGTTGCAAACCTCTACGAACGGTATCCGGTTTCGCCCCGGCAAGATCGTGCAACTCGTGCGGGTCGTCAAAGCGATGAAAAAGCATCAGCTCGGGATATTCTTTCAGACCGTCGGCATAAGTTTTTATGAGGATGTATTCGTCGAAAATGACCGCACGCTGGCAGCTCCAGGCCGCCTGGCTTACAACGAGATAATCACGGCCGGTAGTCGACGTTTCTGCAAGTGAGTCGGCAATCGGTCCGGCATCCCACTTTTCGGGGATGGGGCAACCCAACTGCCTCAACATGGTTGCGGTGATATCGAATTGATAATGCAGCCGATCGTCGATGCGCGGCGGTATGCCGGGCCATTTGACCAGCATGGGCACCCGGTTCGTGATCAAATCTGCATTCTGGTGGTCCCCGTAGACATTCAGCTCGCCCTGATTTTCGCCGTGATCGGAGGTAACGACAATTGCTGTCTGCTCGTATATTCCCCATTCGTCAAGTCTGGCCAGCAACCGGCCAATCGCATCATCCGCATGCCGGATACCGACATCGTAGCCGTCAATCCATTTTTTATAATCAGCAAGGTTTCGTATTTGAGAAACCTCTCTGGGCAACGGTTCTGCTGTTGGATTATGCTGCACGGCATTGGCGGAGTGAGGGCCGTATGAATTCTGGTGTTTGTCAATCATTTCCTGCGATACCCAGCCGGCAATCGAATCATTCTCAAACGGATTTCCGTATCCTTCGGGTACGCGATAGGGCGTGTGCGGATCCCAGATATTGAAATGCAGGTACCAGTTTTCTTCGTTGCGGTATTTATCCATATACTCAAGCGCCTGATCCAGGACCTCGGATGACAACTCGCCCCCGCACCGTCCACAATCAAACACATCATTGAACCGAGCCAGAAACCACCAAGCACTGTGCCGGCCGGCAAACGAGCTGACCGTTGAGGTGTGATAACCGGCTTTCTGGATGCAATGCGTCAATTGGCGGCGGTTGGGATTGGTCTGGAAGCCGCGTTGCTGATTGTCGATATGCGGGTCGGCGTAGCGTCCTGCGTGATTAATGGCGCCGGTGTGAATGCCGAACCGTCCGAAATGCAGGGCGGCCCGTGACGGCAGGCAGGGCGCGTCGGGAACATAACATTGATCGAAGCGGATGGCGTCTGCGGCTATGCGGTCGATACTGGGCGAAGTGTTGCGATGATAACCATAGCAGCCGAGGTGATCGGGCCTGAGTGTATCAATGTCAATGAATAGTATCTTCATGCGAGCCTCAAATCGTGTGGAGCAACATTTTAAATGTGGCTATTTTGTTCTGTATATGAAATATACCAAAAGATTAATTCAGTCGCCAAATTTGTGTATACGTGATGCGCGTCGCAAAAACCAGAATAACTGCCGATTTATCCCGGCAAAAAATTGCTCGCTGTCAAGGGATGTATTTCCGATATTGCAGCAAAATGCACACCCCGCTGATGATAATTTACCTGTTGCGGCTACACAATGGCTTCTTTCAACCATTCATTCAACGGCGACATGTTCTTATAATGCCTGAACGCCAGGGTAACGATCTTGCTGGTAAAAAATTCATCCGAGACCGGCCGCTCAACTACGGCCGTCAATCCGCCAAACAGCAGGTAATCGGCATTGGGGTGAGACGGATCACAGCCGCGCGGCACTTTCTTATACTGCTTCTCCCCCACTTCATAGCCGAGTTTTTCAACTTTGCGTATCGCCTTTTTCAGCGCGAGGCCGTGCTTGGCGTGGACGACCGCATCCCGATACGCGGCAAGGATATGCTTTGGCATCATGTGCAAGCCGGCGGCAAACATAATTTGTCCATTCGCATAGTGAAAGTAGTAGCCCGGGCACTCCATGCGCTTGCGCGTTCCTTCCCACAACCAGATGCCCAGATTTGTCTTGTAGGGGCGCTTGTCGGCTGAAAAACGGACGTCACGGTTCAGGCGAAACAGGCTCTGGTTTACTTTGGGGACAGCCTGGATATCGGGTGCGATTGACGCCACCTTCTCGCCCATCGCAACAGTAAACTCACCGGCGGGAAGCTTGACAAACTCTTCATATTCCTGTCTATGTGCGTCAAACCATTTTTTACTGTTATTCTTTTCCAGGTCGTCAAAGAAGGTTATCAGTTCCTGTGGAAATCCCTTGAACGCCATTTTCTGCTCCTTGTGAAATGGTGATACGGTCCAGTTGGAATATACACTCGACATGGCGCCGACTTACTTTTGAGCCGCAAAGCGGGACCAGGCAACTCCGTATGCATAAGCCGGAACGTATTTTCCACGATACGGTTTTCGCGAAAGGAATGCCATCATGCACCGGCACTCTTACCTAATACTACTCGTCGTACTGGCAGCAGCTTCACTGCTCGCGCAAGAGCACAAAGCCAATCGCATCCTTTCGATTGACGTAAACGAGGGGCAGGGCGTTGACTACCCAACCGCATTTAGCCTGGCGCAGGACATCGGCATCGGGGAAGTCAAACAGTCGCTGGACTGGAATTATCTTGACACGGCAAACGGCTACGATTTCTCGATTATCGATCTCATCAACTACTTCTATCCGTTAATGGGATCGCCCGTATCGCTCATATTTCGTCCCATCAACACCAATCAACCTACACTGCCACCCGATCTCAGCGGCAAGCCTCTAGATGACGACGAGGTCATTCAGCGTTTCAAAATCCTGCTGGATTCCGTCAAGGCGCACCTGGACTCGACTGAGGTCAGGGCTATTCATGTCGGCAACGAAATCAGTGCCTATCTCGGTACCGATGACGCGAAATGGAACCGATTTACGACATTTTACGATTCGGCTCGTTTGCATATCAAACGTATCTGGGGAAATTCCATGCGCGTCGGTTCGGTCGGAATGTGGGGCGCGATGACCACACCCGGGACCGCGGGACGCTACCAATCGATCAACCACAACAGCGATATCATCGCAGTCACCTACTACCCGCTCAATATCGACTTTACCGTGCGGGAACCGGTAGTCGTTGCCAATGATTTTCAATCGCTGCTCTCCCTTTACCCCGACAAGCCAATTCATTTCGTTGAAGCCGGCTATCCATCTTCGGCGCTCTGCAACAGCTCGCAGGAAAAGCAAAAGCAATTCATCATCGAGATGTTCAATGCGTGGGATACGCACAAAGACCGGGTCGAGCTGATTGATTTCACCTGGATGCACGATCAGGACAGCGCGATCGTTGAACAATGGGTGGTTGCCTATGGCATGAGTGGCCTGCCCAACGCAGACAAGTTTGCCGCCTATCTCGGCTCTCTCGGCATGCGCACGAGGGGCGGCAGTGACAAAACGGCATTTACCCAACTCAAGCTCGAGGCGGCGGCACGCGGCTGGGGTACAACGGAAGCAACCTTCAAATCCGGCGGCTTGAGCTCGACACGGCGCTTCCGGCCGGTGAAACATCTGCTCATGGAAAGCGGCAACGGCCCACCTCGAGGCACGCGTGCCTCGCGCAATGAAATGTATTCAGTGGATGGCAGGTCTATCCCGGCTCCTGCGATGCAAGCCCTTCCCACGCAGCAGCTATTCGTTCTGCCAGCTTCTCTCCGCTAAATCCCTCAAAGTCAAGCACGTCATGGTACAGCAACGGCTTGAACCAGCGCTGGTTCAGGGACAACGAAACGACCGGGCAACAACAGTTCTGTGCCACCAGTGTCTCGCATACAATTGAATACAACCCGCCCGTCGAAAGGTGATCTTCCACAATGACAAGCAGCCCGGATTCCTTCGCTGCAGCGACAACTGCGCATTCGTCAACCGGCTTCAAGGTGCGCATGTTGATGAGTCCGGTTGAGATACCGTTGCGTTCGAGCCGCAGCGCTGCAGCATACGCCTGTTCGAATAACGCTCCGTAGGTGAGTATCGTAACCTCGCCTGGTTTGCGCACCACTTCCGCCTGTCCAACCGCAAATGCAACCGTCGCCCGCTCCACCGGTCGCCGCGGGTTGAAGCGAATGTACCACGGCTGGGGCGACTCGAGGATGATCGGCAGTGCCTCGCATAATTCTAATTCGTCGGCCGGACAGAATATGTTGACATTTGGTATCATGCGCATCAAACCGATGTCCTCGATTGACTGATGCGTCGGCCCGTTGGCTTCGGAGAGGAATCCGGCGAGGGTCCCCGTCATTTTGACGGGCAGCTTGCCCAGGCCGACATCGGTGCGCACGAATTCAAATGCCCGCATCGTCAGAAAGCATGACAGGGAGTGTACAATCGGGACGCGTCCACGCAATGCCAGTCCGGCGGCCGTTCCAATCATGCCCTGCTCCATGATGCCGACGTCAAGGAACCGGCTTCCAAGATCATCGATAATGTTTCGGAGAGGGCCGCGGTTCTCGGCGGTCATGACGAGGTATTTTGGATCGGAAAGGACGATTTCTTTCAGTTTGTGCTGGTATGTCATTTTAGTGCCCGGCTTATTGGATGAGAAGTGCTGGTTATGTCGACTGGAAAATCTAATTGATGTGTTGCATTTTCACAACGCGTGTACCATCGAAGCGTGTCGGCCGTTATCTCACGATTAAAGTCTCCGACGTCAATTCTGCCCCCGCCTCACCATGCAACTCCCGCACCAGCGCCTCAACCTCATCGGCCGTAAAATCGCAAAACCACCGATCAGCTCTGCGCTCGATACTGGGGACCCCCCGACCGCGTACCGTATCCGCAATCACGACCGACGGCTTCCCTCCACAAAACGGAACCGCCGAAAACGCTGCATCCATCCCCGCAAAATCGTGCCCGTCAACCCTGCGCACACCTGCGCCGAATGCCTCGAACTTATCCCCCAGCGGCTCCAGCGGAATCAACGCTTCGGTTTCAACATTTGCCTGAAACGCATTGCGATCGACGACAATTACCAGATTGTCCAGCTTCTGGGCGGCGGCGATCAAACACGCCTCCCAGTTCGATCCCTCGTCAAGTTCGCCGTCTCCTG
Organism: Chitinivibrionales bacterium; assembly: GCA_014728295.1. GTDB lineage: Bacteria > Fibrobacterota > Chitinivibrionia > Chitinivibrionales > WJKA01 > WJLW01. The sequence continues at coordinate 55,903 of WJLW01000049.1, forward strand.
TGATTACTACCACTCGATTGCCCTGCCCCCGCAACCTGCAATCGAGCGCCACCCCGGTAGCAACCGACAACAGGTGCCCCAGCGATCCGGCGTGAAACTCGATTCCCGGCACATTCCGGTTTGGATGCAAATACAGGTCATCCCGCGCCGTTAAATGATTGCGCAACCGGTCTTTTTCGAGTATCCCGATCTCGGCAAATGTCCCGTACAATGCCGGAACATCATGCCCTTTGGACAAAAAGAGATAGTCACGCTGCGGATCCTCCAGATTGTCCTTGTTGACATTGAGGAAGCGGGTGTACAAATAAACAACCAGATCGGTGCATGACAGCGACGCACCGATGAAACAGCCGCCGTTGGTCGCCATGCGGATGATTGACTCGCGTACCCGTATTGCCATTGCCTGCAGGTGTTGCATCGTTTCGTGATTCATGCTATTTGCTCCCGGATATAATAAACGCTACGCTGAAAATAGCACATTGATCGCGGTAGTTGGAAATCATCGTATTACCCGCGTATCAGAGACGCAAATCAAGATCGGGGTGACGAGCTTGAGACGCGTCATTACGTTCCGTCGAGGGGCTCTGGACGAATTTGCACGGCGAGCAACTCAACAACCGTGCCGCCGGCGCTGAGACGGATGCTCGATGAGTTGACAAAGAGAAACAGCGCATATATCCGGGGGCTCGACCTGAAAGGGCGGGCATGGAAAATACAGCACCTGCTGGTTGACAGAACGGAGCGGGAATACGACTTGCTGC
>WJLW01000050.1 GCA_014728295.1 Chitinivibrionales bacterium
CCTCTATCCGTTTCCCTTTAAAGAACACATTGTTCGTAACGCAAACACGTATCAACTGGATCCGTTTTTTGTAACCGCAGTTATGCGCCAGGAGAGCATTTTCGATCCGGTAATCGAATCGCCGGTCGGTGCGGTCGGTCTGATGCAGATCATGCCTTACACCGGGGAAGAGATTGCCGACGATTTGGGTGAAGCCTTTGTCAAGGACTCGCTTTATCGCCCCGCATTCAACATACGCTATGGATGTTACTATCTGCGCAAGCTCATGAATCAGTTCAAGGACGATCAGTTGCTTGCCATTTGCGGCTATAACGGCGGACCAAAAAATGCGCGCAAGTGGAAACGGATGAACAGCAACGATGAATTCGACATGTTTGTCGAGAATATCGGTTTTTCGGAGACCCGCAAGTATGCCAAAAAAGTTTTAGGCAATTACTGGACCTATAAAGCGCTGGCCGGACCACTGAAGTATACCGTTGCCGGGCTCTGATTGTTAATGTCGCATGGTGATATTTATTTTCCTGATAGTGCTGAGCGTTGTTGCAACGTTTATCAGCAGAGCTATTTACCCCAATGCTTGTCAAACCTTCTCAAGGAGGCTCTATGCTTAATCGTATTAGTGCCGTTGTTGCATTATTCGCACTCTGCGCCGCAGCTCAGGACTCAATCGTTTCGACAGAACAGGATTATGTGTGGAGCACATATCCGACCGAAGCGCCGGTAACGGCCTTTTGCTTCAAAGGCAGCGATTTGTGGATTGCCGCGGGCGGCCAGGTGACGGAAGTGAACATGAAACGCGGTACACTTTCTCCGTATACCAAAATTGGCAGTATGCCCACCGCCGGGATATCTACCATGGCAACCGATTGCACGGGCGGCTTCTGGTTCGGTGGGGTTGACGGCGTTGCCATGAAAAAAGGTTCGAAAACGCAGGTATTTACCACCGAAGACGGACTACCCGACAATGCGATATCGATTGTGCGCCCGGCCCGCAGCAAGGTCTGGGTTGGAACCCCCAAAGGAGCCGCCGCCTATCAGAGCGGAAAATGGAAAGTTTATACTGCCAAAGACGGGCTGGTCGGCGATAATGTCACGGCGATAATTATTGATATGAAGGATCGGGCATGGTTGGGCACCGATAAAGGAATCAGCATGTTCGACGGGGCCGCCTGGAAAAGCCATACCATGCAAAATGGTTTGAGCTGGAATGAAACGCTCGCGCTGGGGGTTGACCGGCGCAATGGTCGAATCTGGGCCGCTGTAGGTGAAGGGGATGTCAATCGCTGGGACGGCAAGGAGTGGAAAGTCTTCATGAGCATTCAGGAAGGCATTAATTCAATTATGGCCGATACACAGGGGCGTGTCTGGTTCGGCTCCGATTCGGGCCTGCTCAAATACAATGGTATGGAATGGGTCACCGACCCCGATAAACTCGGCGTGTCGGCCGCCTCGGTATCTCAACTGGCAATTGATGACGCCGGCAATATGTATTTCGGAACCGCCCGCGGCGTCATGCGGCTGGCGAATCCGTATCCGTTTTAAACAGCGCCCTTGCTTGACGGGATCTCTTTTCGGGACAACCAGGCGCCCGGCCTTGCCTTTTTTAATGGTGTTTGACAAGCCGGGAGCGTGACCTGCCGCTTGCTGAAGGCGATTCTCGACGTGGACGGCGCAGCGGTTCGATTGTATTTTTCAACCCGCAGGATTCGCTGCGCGTATGCGTTATCCGCTTTCTCATACTGTGGAGGTGTTGCCTTGGCAAAGATTCGAATTGCACTTGTTGGTGTTGGAAATTGTGCGTCTTCACTGGTGCAGGGTATCGCCTATTATAAAAACAGCGATCCGGCACGGGCGATCGGGCTGATGCATTGGGATCTGGGCGGCTACCTTCCCGGCGATATCGAAGTCGCGGCCGCTTTTGATATTGACAAACGCAAGGTGGGGCGCAGCCTGAACGATGCCGTTTTTGCCAGGCCAAACTGCACCACGGTCTTCCACCGCAGTCTGCCGCAGTCTGATGTAGCCGTCCGCATGGGAAAAATCTGTGACGGTTGCTCCGCGCACTTTGATGCATACGATGATGACTTTGCGATCAGACCGGCGGATGCTTCCCAACCCGATAAAAATGACGTGATTGAAATCCTGCGCTCCAGCGGCGCCGAAATTATGCTCAACTATCTGCCGGTCGGCTCGGAAGAGGCCACACGCTTTTACGCCGAATGCGCGCTCGAAGCCGCAGTTGCATTCGTTAACAATATCCCGGTGTTCATCGCCAGCGACCCAGCCTGGGCCGCACGCTTCGAAGAGGCGCAGGTTCCGCTCATCGGCGACGACATTAAAGCACAGCTCGGGGCGACCATAACTCACCGTGCGCTCACCAACCTTTTCAAAAAGCGCGGCGTTAAACTCGATCGTACCTATCAACTCAATACCGGCGGCAATACCGATTTTCTCAATATGCTCAACCGCAGCCGGCTCTCTTCGAAAAAAACATCCAAAACCGAAGCCGTCCAGTCCGTCGCCGCCGATCGTCTTGACGACCGCAATATTCATATCGGCCCGTCCGATTACGTTTCCTGGCAAAATGACAATAAAGTCTGTTTCATACGCATGGAAGGCAGGCTCTTCGGGGACGTACCCATGAACCTCGAGCTGCGCCTGTCGGTCGAGGATTCCCCCAACTCCGCCGGGGTGGCCGTCGATTCGATCCGGTGCTGCAAGCTGGGGCTTGATCGCGGCGTGGGCGGCGTGCTCACCTCAGCCTCGGCCTACCTCTGCAAGCATCCGCCACAACAGTATTGCGACGACGAAGCCTGGCTGATGGTTGAGGAGTTTATCGCGGGCACGCGGGAGCGGTGATTATCCTGCATCGGCAATCATCCGGCCGAAGAGATGCACAATCGCGCAAAAAACCACATGATTCTCACCCATCCTTCTCGAAACCGGAATCAACGCACGTATACGAAGCTTGTGTCCTGTCCGGAAGCAAAGTACTTTTACATGCGACAGTCTTTTCATCACCCGCAAGAAAAGGAATCTTCATGAAGGCAACGCGTAACTGGGGGCCGTGCAGTTGCAATTGCGGCGAGACGATTGTCCCGGAATCTGAATTCGAGATGATTGGCGGGGCCATGTATCTCAAAGGTCATGAGGGCAAAGCCACCCGGCAGATTCCTGCCGTTAAAAAGTGCGAAAAAGCTGCGAATAAGCAGTAAATCCCACGCTTCATCCGGATTCCCGCATGAATAAAACCCGCACGTCGGCATTCGGTACGTCAAAACGCGAGGCGCATGATGCGTCTGCATTTTACGGGCGTAACCTGTATTGCGGTTTCTGCGCTAAGGAGATTGCACAGAAGGAACTGAAGACAGCCATTCCCGTTGTGGGTGCGTGGACCAATACAATACAGTGCCATTCGTCCACAGATATGCAGGTTATACCCGCCAACAGCATCGGCCTGGCATTCACCTCACCGCCGTATAATGTGGGCAAGGAATACGACGATGATTTCGACCTGCACAGCTATCTTGACCTGATCGGCGCCACGGCGCGTGAGGTATACCGGGTGCTGCGACCCGGCGCACGGTATGTGATCAATATTGCCAATCTCGGTCGCAAGCCCTATATCCCGCTGCATTCATTTTTTTACGACATTCACACCGGTCTCGACTTTTTACCCATGGGTGAGATTATCTGGCAGAAAGCTGCCGGCGCGGGCGGGAATTGCGCGTGGGGGAGCTGGCAAAGCGCCAAATCGCCCCGGTTGCGGGATGTTCACGAATACCTGCTGGTGTTTGCCAAGCAATCCTATTCACGTCCCGACAAGGGGGTTTCCGATATCAGCCGGGATGAGTTTATGGCAGGTACCCTCTCTATCTGGAATATCCCGCCCGCATCGGCGCGACGGATCGGCCATCCCGCTCCTTTTCCGGTCGATCTGGCGGCACGGGTAATCAAACTATACTCCTACCGTAGAGACGTCATCCTCGATCCGTACGCTGGTTCGGGAACAACCTGTCTTGCTGCTGTGCAGAACAACCGCCGATATGTGGGTTTCGACATTTCGCAACAGTATTGCGAGCTGGCACGCACGAGAATTGCCGCCGCCACAGACAAACCTGCCGGAGGATAGTTATACGCATTGCTGTTTCTGCGGACAATGCCCGGGCTTGGCGCAAAGCTTTTTGTATATGTGAAGTGCCTTTTTGCTGAACACCCCCAACCGTCCTTGCGACACCTTCTTCTCGCCCGGGGAGAAGGGCAGGGGTCTTTTAAATTTTGATCCCGATCTTTTAAAAAAGTATATTGCCGGGTAGAGAACCCGGCCGCTTCCGGGACGCAAAGCGGAGGTGGCTGAAAGCACTTTGATCGTATCACTCGATCCAGCCCGGAGAAAAACCACATGCAACACATCGGCGCATATCTTTCCAAAGGCGAATGCACATTTACCGTCTGGGCGCCGTTGCGTTCCAATGTGGCGCTGCACCTGCATACCCCGCTCGACACTGTCGCGCCCATGTCGCGTGACGCGTCCGGGTACTGGCTCTGCACGGTTGACAACATCCGGCCCGGAGCGTTGTACACCTTTATCCTCGATGATGATATCCAACGGCCCGACCCTGCGTCCCATTACCAGCCGCAAGGCGTGCATGGCCCGTCGATGGTTGTCGATCACGCCGCATTCGAATGGCGCGACCACACCGCATCTCTCCCCAAGCTTGACGACTACATCATCTACGAGCTGCATGTCGGCGCCTTTACCGATGCGGGCACTTTTACCGCCGCAATCAATCGCATTCCGTATCTGGTCGAGCTTGGCGTCACCGCGGTGGAAATCATGCCGGTGGCGCAATTTCCCGGCCGGCGCAACTGGGGCTATGACGGCGTGTATCCGTTCGCCGTGCAGAATTCCTACGGCAGCATCGATGAGCTGAAGGCGCTGGTTGACGCCTGCCACCGGCACAACCTAGCGGTGATTCTGGACGTCGTGTACAACCACCTCGGTCCGGAAGGCAACTACATCCGTGACTACGCTCCGTACTTTACCGACCGCTATAAAACACCGTGGGGCGAAAGTCTCAACTTCGACGGAGAGCACAGCGACGGCGTCTGTGACTACTTCGTATCCAATGCCCGGTACTGGCTGAAGCATTTTCACTTTGACGCCTTGCGACTGGATGCGGTGCATGCCATTGCGGATCTTGGTGCGCGCCCCTTCCTGCTGAGACTGTCCGAGGCCGTCGAGCGTGAGTTTGCCGCCAAAGAGCGCCCCCGCTACCTGATTGCCGAGAGTGATCTCAACGACACGCGCGTCCTGCGCGATCGGGAACAGCTCGGCTTCGGCCTGCACGCCCAGTGGAGCGATGATTTTCACCATGCCCTGCATGCACTGCTGAGCGGTGAGCTGCGGGGATACTACGGGGACTTCGGCAACGTCGAGCATTTGGTAACGGCACTGCAGCGCTGTTTCGTCTACGCCGGAGACTATTCGCACTTTCGCAAACGCAGGCACGGCAATGACGCATCCCGGTTCCATACCGGCAGATTTGTGGTAGCCTCACAAAATCACGATCAGGTTGGCAATCGCATGCTGGGTGAACGGCTGATTGCGTTGACCGATGCGCCCCGTGCCCGGCTGGCCGCTGCGGCCGTGCTGCTGTCTCCCTACATCCCGCTCCTGTTCATGGGAGAAGAGCATGGGGAAGACCGCCCCTTTCTCTATTTTGTCGATCATGGAGACGAACATCTCAAAGAAGCAGTGCGTAAAGGACGCAGGCGTGAGTTTGCCGGATTTCATGATGCCGGTGAGCTGCCCGACGCGTTTGCCGAAGAGGCATTGGTGCTCTCAAAGCCCGACTGGAGCAAGCAGCAGCGCGGCGCTTCGGCGACAATGCTGGATTTCTATCGTAGCCTCATCCGGATTCGCACATCCTGCCCCGCGATCGGGCCGGCCGAGCGCAGGCGTGTCAAGGCCACGCATTATAATGCAACCCAGGCCGTCAAGCTGTATTACGAGCATGATACCGAAGCGGCGATCTGCCTTTTCAATTTTGGTGATTCGATCTGCGAGATTGCGTTCGAGACGACGGTGGGGTGGCACAAACGATTCGACGCGCATACGCCGCCCTGGCATGGCGCGGGAAATGCTGTGGCGCCCGAAACGCTTACCTGCGAATCCCGGCGAGTGGCGTTGAACGGGTATGGGTGTGTGGTCTACTGTCAACAATAGATGAGACGCATCACCATTTGCCCATAAGAAAAGCCCCTTCACATTCGATATGCAGAGAGGCTCGAATCTGCTGACCGGGTAGCAATTTGCTTAGCGCACTTCACGCCACGATACGATTTGATACGGCACCGAAGTATCCTGCTCCTCTTCGGCCTGCGGAATAATTACAGTCACATCGTCGATTAATATTTCTTCATCCCAGTACGTGGTAACGAAATCGGCGATAATCTGAATTGTGCTGCCTTCAACATCATCAACCGTTGTTGTTGCAGAACCGAAGTTGCCGGATTTTGATATGATGCCCTGCTGAGAACCGCCGTCCACCTTGTAGTACAGGTTGATGTAGTCTCGGTATTCTCCACTGCCTTCAAGATCACCGCTTTCAGAAATGCTGATCGAAATATCAACCTCCGCGGTGCTTGAAATGTCAATGACCTGTGATGTCCAGGTTGCCGAGGCACCGTCGGCAACGGTGAATTTTCCGTTCTGCACCGATGCACTGCCGTTGCCGCTTTTGGTTCGCGTCCAGGCGGTCGAGCCGTTATCGACGGTCGTGCCGTTGTTCAGGGTGAATGCTTCTTTCCAGTCGTTGTTTGAAGAGGTCGCAAAGATCTCGACGTAATCAAAGCGAGCATATTCACTGCTGTTCAAATTGCCGGCAAGCTTAATGACGTCACCATTCGACAAGGTGACGCCCTCGAAGGTCTGATTGCGATAGACCCAGCCGCTGGTTGTCTCGTTTGCATTCCAGCTTCCCTGCTGAATGTCGTTGATATAAAGCGCCATTGTCGAGTTTCCGTCATCTTCATCGATATACTTCACAGCGACGTCATAGGTTCCGGGCGCGCCGGAATAGGTAAATGAGGCATAGCCGGAGGATGACGAAAGCTTGATGAGCCGACCATCCGAAGCGTTTGATTCGTTTTCTGCATAATAGCCGGATAAGGTCATGTCTTCGGCTTCCACTTTGCTCTGGCTCTGCCCGCCGCCACCGCCTTCGCTTGCAATGAACTCTTCATCCTCCGGCACCAGCGTTATGAGCACAACCGCATCCTGAAAGTCGGCGGCATCAGAAGAGCCGAGATTGCAGTTGGAGCATAATTCGAATAAGTATATAGCCTGATTTTGTTCGAGAGTGATCTTGCCGTCTTCGATGTAGCCGGAAACATATTCTTGGATGCTTGATTGGTCGAGAAATCCCGATACCTGGGGAACGTCATCTCCATCGCGCAGCACCCAGACCCGGCTAGTGTGCGGATTGGAACTTGCGCTATTGTAAAGCTCCCAGTGGCTGTTTGAGCTACCGTCATAGCTGCTGCTCTTTTTATTCCACGCGCGAGCCTGTATCGATACGGCCTCTCCGGTACCGTATGCGTCGGGAAATTCATAATAGCGAGGATTTTCGTCATCATTGACATTGCCGTCCTGAGCGTAATCCCAGTCTCCGAACGGTGTGAGTGTTTGCCCGGCAATAGTAATTTGAAGGGTGATTGGCATATCCCAGTAGCCGCCATAGCTCATGGCCGCGCCAATGACGGTTGCCGAAGCTTTGAACCGCTCCTGCGGAACAACTTCGCCGTCGTCAATCTCGAAGTCGACCGGAGAATTCCCGTCCTGACCGACCATGCAGGCAACTTCGATTTGCTTGGATATGCCCTCTTTTTCTCCCGAGGCCGAGAGCCAGATCATGTCCGCATCGGCATTTGCCTTGCAGCTTACCGAGTAAGTGCCGTTGTCAAAGGGGATGTTTTGCAAAAGCGCAATGGTCGATCCTGCTTCGGGATCAATGCTTCCCGAACGCAGCAGGGCAAGCCCATGCTCTTTGCCTGCTTCGACGATGTTGAGCAAAGAGGCATTCACTCGCGTTTTGCGCGTCGCTTTCGAGTTGCGCGATGTCAAATGCATGGTTGCCGAAACAGTAAGACCGCCAATTAGGGCAATCATGACGACTGTTAAAAGAGCCGATCCTTGTCTGCTGTTCAGGATAGCTATCATGGTACCTCTCCTCGATTTAGAAGTAATTTCTCAGGTTAACCGAAATATCCTCGGAAAGCTCGAAGCTTTGATCCTTCCAGGCAATATCACCGGAAAAGCTGACATCCACGGTACGGGCTTTGCCAACTTCGCCGGAAACATCCGTGCCGCTTGCATCCCAGGGCACGACGCCAAAATTTTCTATTCCCTCGAACGTCTGAGTCAATGTATTGTCCTGCCGGTACATGACTGCGCTTTCGGCGTTGACCCAGTATTTCACACCATCATAAAACTTGACTTGATCACCTGCGATAATGGCAACATTTTCAGGAATCGCTTCATTTAATACAACCCGATAGCCTTCGTCTTCAATGAAGGTAATGGATTCTATGCGGCGATACAAAATTTCCGAACCATCAATCTGCATCCAGGTTCCCGCTTCGATCCCCTCTGCCTGCCACAGGTCGAAAGAAAGCCTGTTTTCGCTTAATCCGGAGTTTACCTGCGTTTCCGTAGCGGACTGGTTGGACAGGATTGTCAGCATATCGGGCGATCCGGTCTCTTTGCTGAGCAGCAAACCGTTTCCGCTCAATCCATATCCCGCCATGCGCAAATCTTTTTCGACAAAGAGGCGTATTCGTTGTAGCTGCGTTTCAAGCTCGGCGCGGGCTTTCTGTTTGTGCTGCTGCTGAGTGAAATTTCTGTACGCGTATAAAGCTCCGGAGGTTACGACTGCCGCTATCACAATTGCAACAAGCAGCTCAATGACGGTTATTCCCCGGAGATTCATGTGTCTGTTTTTCATCTTGTTTACGGCTTCGAGATAATTGTTGACAGTTTTACCGAGTGGCGCATGGTGGCCGGCGGCCAGGCGACCGTGACATCGATTGTCTTTTTATCCGTCTCGGTGGTGACCGTCCATACGCAATAATATTTTTCTTTGGCCGTCTCGCTGTCCGATACGATGTCCTCATAGTTCATCATTCTGATATTTTCCAGGATCCGGTTACCTTCCGCCGTCGCCGCCGACGTTTCGCGCGATGAGACATTCGAGCGAACAAACGAAAGCATGTAGGTGTTGAGGCAGATAACAATCGTTGTCAGCACAAACATGGCGATTATGATTTCGACCAGCGTGAATCCGCTGTTGCCGGCTGGCGCGTCTTCCTGTCTGGTTTTTCGTGTGCATAGTTCTCGCATAATTTTTCCGAAAATCAACTTAATTGTAGCAGGATTTTTCGAATTTGTACGGAAACAGAATTTCCGAAAGCAATTTGTTTAAGCGGTTGAATTTTTCATGCTGATAAATCAAGGAGTTGCATTGAGCCGTTGGGACGCAATCAATAAAATTTTGCCGGATATTCTTCAGCGCCTGCTTCCGATGAGCTTTCCTGCGACCCGGCATAGCCCATTTTTTTTGCAAAGGAGGGCAGGCCGGAAGCAATTTCCCTTTTGGTCTGTTGCGCAAGGCGTGGCCAGAGCATTTCCAGCTTTGCGAATATCTCCGGAGACGTAAATTGTGGAATGCCCTTTTTGTAGTATGCCGGTATCTTGTCGTAATTGGTCAGAAGATAGAACAGATACGTCGAATATTGATCGACCGATATTTCACTGGCGTTAAACGCCGTCTCGAGCGTTTTCGACGGCTGATAGAATTTTTTTGCCACAGCCCGGGTCGTGGGCGTCTTTTCCTTCCGGGGCTTGTTCATCAGCGGCCAGATCGCAATGCCGCCGAGAATGACGGTGAGCACAGCCGTCGAGGCGAGTGCGATTCGCTTGGTGAATTGTGCTGCTTTTTTGCGTCGCTTTGCTGCAAAAACCGTTGCCCCGCCGGCAAGCTTGTTGCCCATTTTTTTGACAACGTCGTCCTTGTCGCGCGCAACATTTTTCCGGGATGACAGGTAAATTTCTTTTGGCATGGTGATCCGATCGGGTGAATACCACAGGTCCGCCGAAAACACCTTAATTCTACCAGCGAAGAGGCACTTTTGTCAAGTAGAATATGCAGGAAAAACAAAGCCGTTTGTCAGCGACGGCGAGCAGTGAGCAGCAGTGTGGAGAAAGGTGCTTACACGAAAAATGCCTTGATGGGATCTTTTTTCATCTGCTTGTAGAACTTTTTGTTCATCCAGGGGTTGTGTCCGTTGTTTTTGTTGAGCTGTCTGGTGGAAGCTTTGAGAAACATGCGGGCAACCATGTAGAGAAACCAGGCAAACAAAAGGGCCCAGAATGCAAGCAGATACCAGGATTTTCGTTTTTTTCGAAACATACGCATTCGATTCTCTTTATTGAGGATACATTACAATATTCATCACGTCAATAAAATACTGAAAGTGCAGGGCAATTGAAAGTAGTATTTTGAGATTGGCGCCGTGACGTCGATTGGGCGCCGCAATGCTTATGTGATTCTTCATACGTAGAAATCCACGTGCCGCAAACAACATGAATTCCAGACTCACCCCCGGCGATATCCGCGCGTTCCGCAAAACGGTTTACGCTTACTTCGACCATCACGGCCGGGACCTTCCCTGGCGTCGCACAAGCCAGCCGTATCATATCCTTGTCTCCGAAATCATGCTGCAGCAAACGCAGGTCGACCGGGTGGTTGGCAAATTCCTCGCGTTCATCGATAAATTCCCCACCGTCAACGACCTGGCCGCAGCCTCGATGAATGAGGTGCTGTCGGCCTGGCAGGGGCTGGGCTACAATCGCCGGGGCATGAACCTGAAACGATGTGCAGCGACGCTTGCAGAGAGCTTCGGCGGCAAAGTGCCCGATTCGCCCGACGAACTCGTTACGCTGCCGGGTATTGGCCCGGCTACATCCCGCTCGATAGCCGCATTCGCCTTCGACAAACCGGTTGTCTTCATCGAAACAAACATTCGCAGCGTCTACCTGCATCACTTTTTCGAAGACCAGTCCGCAATTTCAGACGCGAAGCTCCTGCCCCTGGTTGCGCAGACACTTGACAAGCGACAACCACGCACCTGGTACTCGGCGTTGATGGATTACGGCGTGTACCTCAAAAAGCGGTACGGCAACCCCTCACGCCGCAGCGTGCATCACCAGACTCAGAGTCGTTTCGACGGATCGGACCGTCAGATTCGGGGTGAAATTCTACGCCTGCTGCTCAAGCATACATCACGGACACGCCGGCAAATTGTCAAGCATATCGGAGTGCGCACCGAACGTACGGAGCGTATCCTGTACGCACTGGTCAAGGACGGCCTGCTGGTTGCCACAGAGATGAGGTATTATATTGGAGAGTGATTCGAATCATCGGGATCGTCTCTTTTGTCACGCTTTCCCGGTAGTCGTGGCTCAATTCGACACGATATCCACCTATAGCATCGAAGGCCTCACATGAATGTCAACCACAACTTCGGTTTTTACGCCATTCTTACCAATCCGGCGCGCGGCTACGAATACCTGACCCGGCTGCTTGTCGATCACGAAGTTCCGTTTGTGCAGCTACGCATGAAAGATGCCGCGGATGACGAAATTGTCAGACAGGCCGAAACAATGCGTCACCTGACCCAGGGAACCTCAACCCGGCTTATTGTCAACGACAGCCCGCGCCTTGCCGCGCTGGTGGGTGCGGACGGCGTGCATCTGGGCCAAAGCGACATGCCGTTTGCTCAGGCACGTGAAATCGTCGGCGATGACGCCATTGTCGGTTTGTCAACCCATAACCCGCAGCAGACCGCAGATGCGTGTGCATTGCAGCCCGATTATATCGGCATCGGTCCGGTGTATGCAACACCTACCAAAAAACTTCCCGACCCGGTGCTGGGGCTTGATACCATGCACGAAATGGTATTGCGGGCAACGGTTCCGGCCGTGTGTATCGGAGGGATTGATTTGGCGAATCTGCACGACGTGCTTGCCGCCGGGGCACGCAATGTGTGTATGGTTCGTCAATTGTGCGCGGCGGCGGATCCGGAGGGGGTGCTGAAGAAGGCGCTGCAAATTATTGCGGACTATGGCAGGGAACAATCTTAGCGGTTATCCCGGGAGGGTACTGTTCTCGAGGGTATTTTTTATTATGGTTTTTTGTACATTCAACAGAGCTCCCCGCTTTGAATGTGTTTAATATTTGAAGTGATTAAATAATCACCGTTGTCGGCAAAAGCACATTCAACAAAAATATTATCACACTCCTTGGATAGCATATACGAATTCAATATTCAAGCGGCAGACTATTTGGGCAGCAACAAAAAAAGGCGAAGCATACCTGCTTCGCCGTGATTCCCCAGTTTAGCTGAACTCCCCTGCTACGGCATGGTCGGCTGAGCCATCTGCGGCATGAGGACCGGATAGCCGCCGGTTGACAGCGCCAGTTTGGCCGGATCGCCTGGGTCGGCCAGGAAGACCAACGGTTCTCCTGGTTTGGCGGCATCTTCGATAAGCCAGATGACGGCGCTGCTGTTATGCGGGTCGGGCATTGACGTAAGCGTTGCCGCATCGACGGTAATCTGCACTTCGCCGCTCGAATCCTTGACGACGGCGGTGTTTTGCGTTGCCACAAGCACCGAGTCGATCAGGGTTTGCGCGCCTGCATAGGGGCCCGGATTGGGCCCGGGACCCGGGGGCTGTGTGGTATCGATGGGTCCCGGTCCGGGTTGCTGCTGCAATTCTGCCACCGTGGGCATATTATTCTTGAGCTGGAGCATCATCGGATCGCTGTGCTGGCCAAGAAACAAGAATTCTTTGGTGGAATCGGTTGCGTCGTGAGCAATCCAGACCTGTGTGGACGAGTCCTGCGGGTCGGTGAACAGGATTACGCTTGCTGCGTCGAGCGTTACCTGCCGCGGAGCCGCTCCGTCCACGACGGCAACATTGTTTGACCCTTGCAGTGCGGCGTCGATCTTCGTCTGTTCACCCTCAAACGCTGGCGGAGGGCCGGGATTGTTATGCTGCGTGGTGTCACCCGGCTGCTGCTGATGGCCGCCGGCATCCATAACCATTGGTCTGCCGTTGTGAATGAACAGCTTTGCCGGATCGACGTGATCAGCCAGGAAGACAAAAGCCTTGCTCTGATTTGCCGCATCACCTATCACATACATACCCGGCTTGGTTGACATGGTGTCGGCTTCATACTGCAAGGAGGCCGGATCGACTTCGATTTCCCACGGCGTAGGCGCTTCGACCCAGACCATGTTGCCGGATGCCTGCAATGCAGCAGTGATATCACTTTGCGGCCCGTCAAAGGGCATTGGGCCCATCATGCCGCTGCCGCCCATGTCGGTTCCGATGATGATCACCTTCTGGCCGTTGACCTCTTCGACCAGCACTTTGCTTAGATCCATGGGATCTTCCATGATGAAGTACTTGCTGCTGTCGGAAGTCATGCAGTGCCAGATATTGCCGTTATCCTGCCAGGTGTCGATAATGTCCAGAATACCGGTTGTAGAGTCTTTGAGAATCTTGGCTTTGCCGCCGGTTGCCGTCATTGCGGTCGTAACCGCCGTCTTCATGCCGATGAACGGCAGGGGGCCCTGGTTATTCGGCGGAGGTCCCATATTGGTAATCGGCTTGATCCAGCCGGTCCAGGTACCGGTCGGCGCTTTGACGTTGCCGTAATTCGCATTCAGCAGGGTGAAATCATAGTGGTTGAATTCACCGGCATTGAAATTCTCATAGCGCAGAGGGCCGACGAGCACGAGCGTATCATTGCCTGAAGCCGGATCGCCGCTGCGATGCAGGTTGCCGTCGAAGTCGAGACGCTCACCGGCCGTCTGATCTTCGAACTTGAAGAAGATGGCCGGCCATTGTCCCGGTTGCCAGAAGCCTTCGGGATCAACCAGCGTGTCGCCGTCGATGATCAGGGTAAGCTTTGCGGGACCGCCCATAGAGTCGGCTTGGATCGTCAGGTAGATATCCATGAAGCCGGTGTCGGGTTTGGTCATGAAATCGGAGGGGGCCGGTCCGAGGTTGACATTATTCGGATCTACGACTCCCGGGCCACCGGGTCCCGGCGTCGGCGCGGGTGCGGGGTTGGAGAAATCGAAGTTCGGGTCGGAGGAGGCAACGAAGTGTCCGACAAACGGACCGCCGCCGCCTACCATGTCGGCCAGATCAACCGGGCCACTGATTTCCTGACCCATCGACTTGAACCTTACTTTGAGATAGTTACCCGCATTGATGCCGCTGGAAAACTCTGCAAAGAAAGTCCATTCTCCAAAAACAAACTTTAATTCGGCTCTAAGGTTTGTTCCGTCGCGTGCAAGGCCCTTGATTTCCGTCGAGTCGATCTGGACCCAGTCTTTTCCGCTTGAATCGCTGTAGACGGTGAGATAGATTTTGCGCTGCTCATTGGTGTTGCCGCCGTGGAATTCCACGAACCCCTTGTACGTTCCGTCGGGAACGGAAGGCTTGACCTGCCTGGTCGGCTTGCTGTCGGGATTCCAGGGGTCGGTGCCGAAGAGCATCTCGATTTCGGTGGGGTAGCCGTCCTTGTCGTCATCGATCGACAGGCGTGGATCCCATTCCGGACGCTGTTCTAAGGTATCCGGGATGCCATTGTTGTCGGCATCGGGCGGCACGCTTGCCTTGTCGTCCGGGTCGCTGCCGGCGGCTTTTTCCAGAAAGTCGGCAACACCGTCCAGGTCGGCATCGAGTGTGAAGTTGGGAAACGATCCGGGATCATCTACCCCGGTGCCCAATGCGCGCTCGATCCAGTCCGGGTAATAATCGCCGTCTTTGTCGGCAAACATGTTGTCCATGGGCTGTCCGCCGGGGCCCGGCTGGGGTGCGAAATTGAATTGTGAAATATCAGGCATGTCCGCCAGCATGGTAAATGCAGCGGGACCGCCGCCGTGCCGTGTGCCGAAATCCGAATCGGCAATGACCTGCAGGTGCCCCGTGCCGATAGTGGAGCCGGTGGTATCGGGTAGTGCTACGACCTTCCACATGTAGATGGCGCTGTCGGTCGCATCAAACTGCGTCAGGCGCGAGGTGAAGAACGGCAACGGCACGGTAACCTTGTCGGGATCGATGTTGAGTACCGTCGTGTTGCTGTCGGCTTTACCGGCGGAGTCGATGGTGATGGACGTCTGACGGGTATACATCAGCAACCCGCTGTTGCCGCCGCTCATCTCATTGGAGAGGCCGACCAGATAGCCGCCGACCGGATTGCCCTGCGCGTCGGTGGCAGCAGTCCACTCGAGTGTGATCGGAGTCTTTACGCCGGTGGCCTTGTGCAGCGGCTTGACGTATTCGATTGCTTCGGTCTGGGCGAAATTCTGAATCTGGAATGCTGAGGATGTATCAACGGTTGCCTGATTGAAGTTCTGGATGTCACCCTGGAAAATATCCTTGGAAACCATCTGAACAACCCACCATTTGCCGCCTTCCTGCTTGACCTTGGTCTGAATGGCGGTTACGTGTTTTTCAACATCGGGTGTTGGATTATTCGGATCGGAGGGGAAGGGCAGCTTGCCGTCTTTGTACCTGATCTCTTCGATAAGCTCGAACATCACCTGAGCAGCTTCGCCGCCGGTTTCAACGTTAATGGCTTTGATCTTGAAGTGCTGCTTGATTTCCATGAACACTTCCTGCGTTTCGACGTCGGTCTGCTCCTTGAGCAGCTTGCCGAAAATCCGCGGATCATCCGAACGCGTTCCTGCGTCGATGAACGCTTTGCTCATATCGGGCGCGTAGAAGAGCGTATCGCCGTCGTAGACCATCCCCCGGTCGATGAATTCAACCGAATCGGTGACGTTATTGGAATCGGCGTCAAAGACCTGCGGCACGGCGCCGACATTCATGCCGGGACCAAGATCTTCAAAGTAAACGACGGTCGTGTCTTTGACCAGTTTCCAGCACAGGTAGTTACGAGTGCTGTCGCTGATATTGTGCCAGACCGGTGCAATCATGCCCTGCTTGGCCAGCATTTCGGTGCGGTCAATGTCGCTACGGCGCTCGGCCAGGAATTTGTCGCGCATCATACGCACTTCCTTGACCTGCCCGGTCGAGTCCGGCTCGAAACTGATCAGCTCGAAATTGGCATGGAAAGCCTGTGAGAATTTATCGATCTCGCCGGCCATCAAAGCGCCCATGAAGTTTTCGACGAACGCGGCAATCTGACCCTCGGCGCCGGCCTTCTGCTGGAAGGCGTCTTTGGGTTTGATGGTGAAGGTCAGCACGATTGTCGTATCCAGAGAGTCGCCGATCAGATCTCTGGTCTGAGGTGCAATTGTCAGTTTATAGGCAGCGCCCTGTGTCCACGGCGTCGTGTTGAGCAGTTTGGCCGCGGAACCTTTTGATTCAAAATAGGCCTTGACATTGGTTACTCCCGTGTCGACCGGTGCAAGCGCAAAGTTTTTGTTTAGCGAGAGGATGTCAATCGGGCGGGTGAAAATGATCTCTACCGGCATGCCCAAGCTGATCGTGTCGCCACCCTTTGGTGACGTGTTCTTGACGGCAAAGGGCGGCAGATTAGCTGCTTCGATAACGTCGAATACACCGGAGTAAGCATTATCGAGTTTATTGAGTGCGAGGTCCTTGATGGAAGATGGGATTACGACTTTATACGTTTTGTCGACGGTCAATTGCGTCAATGGCATCAGACGCAGTTCCTTGCCGTTGGGCCCCCAGAGCTTCTTTGCGGGAATGGTATCAACCAGCGGCAGATCGGAGCTGTCGACATCGACTTCACCCAGAATGATGCCGGATACCGAGTCGCCGGCGGATTTGCGCGTCATCGGTTCCGAAAACGACATCACGATCGGCAGGTTCCGGGGGACTTCATTGGCGAGAAAGAGGCCGTCGTCATCGGCTTTGACGGCATCCAGAAAAGTCAGCAGCATGGGCTTGACGTCGTCGCTGATGGCCGTGGCGGTATCGGTTGTGGTGACTTTGTCGGCAACAGCGTCGATATCCGCCATGGCGGCGGTAACAATTTCGAGATTTTCCTTGTCGAAGTAGACGGCAAATGCAAAATAATTGCCTTCGGGCAACTCTACTTCCCAGTTGCCGAGCGAGTCTGACTTTACCGAAGTGTCTGAATCGGTTGATACCGACGACGCATCGTAAAACATAATGTCGGCGCCCGTAATGGGGATGACACCGTTGACTACTGCTGTTTGCCCGGCCGCGTTTTGCGCAACGACCTTTTTGGCAAGCGTTTTTGGTGAGCCGGCGGCGCCTTCCATCATCAATGTACCCGAGATCTTGGCCATGCCGGCTTGAGATACGGGTGAACCGCGATAAATCATCATGGTATCGGCCCAGGATTTGCCGTTGGCCGACAAAATGGCGATTATCTGCGTTGTGTCGGAGGCCAGGTTTATGGTCGAAGTAAATACATTGTTTGCCAGACTGCCCGAAGCATCCGCTCCGTTTACCGTCAAGCTGGTAATCGTTGCATTATCCGGGTTGGTGATCAATCCTGCAAGACTGTATGAAGTCGCAGCCGAGCCCAGTGTCGTATCCGATCCGACATTGATCGATAGCTGCGTTTGCTGTTGCGGCGGTGGATTCTGATTCGATGGTGCGGTTGTTTCTTCATCGGTTTTCGAACACATTCCGAAAAGAAAAAGTGAAACTACTCCTAAGCCTATGGCATTTTGCCACTTGTGCAGGGATGATCTCATACAGCCCCCGTTGGTTAACCGTTAAAGTGAATGGTGTTTTTAATTTTACACTTTTTTGAAAGAGTAATTGTATCCGACATTGAGTTTCAAGTCAAGCAATTTTTTCCTGAAAACGGCATTGGTGGCTGTATGTGACTGTTTTTGATATGTTTACACAAGGCAAAAAAAATTGCGAAAAGCCAAATTTGGCTCAACCGTTTAATCCACCGCTCCTCTGTATCAATATGGTACAAAATGAGGAATTAACCGTGGTTACATTGACAAAAAAAACCAAACATGCTATATTAATCTTGCATTATTCGGGCAGCGTAGCTCAGCTGGTTAGAGCATCGGAATCATAATCCGAGTGTCCGGGGTTCGAGTCCCTGCGCTGCTATTTTCCTCGCTCTGCGTCCCATCACCATGAAATCCATTGCTCTGGAAGACCGCTTTGTCAGCGACGCGCGGCAACTGATCGGCGCGAAACGCAACGTTTTGCTGGCGATCAGTGGTGGTGCCGATTCCGTTGCCATGCTGCACCTGTTCCACCTGTTGCGCAACGAGTTGAAACTGCAACGCGTCGGTGTGGCCCATGTCAACCACGGCCTGCGCGGCAGGGAGTCCGAGGCCGACGCAGAATTCGTAAAACGGCATGCCGAACGGTACGCTTTGTGTTATTACGAAAAAAGGCTGGGCGGCAAATCGCTCGAATCTTGCGGAATCGAAGCATGGGCGCGGCACGCACGATATGCTTATTTTCAGGAATTGCTGGCGGCTCACTCCTACGATGCTGTTGCTACCGCCCACACGGCAAACGACCAGGCCGAAACAATTCTGATGCGGATCACGAGAGGCACAGGTATCAAAGGACTTTGCGGTATCAAACCCGGGCGCAAGGACGCGGTGATTCGGCCTATGCTGCATATCACACGTGCGCAAATCGAACAATGGCTTGCAAAGCGGGGGCATCCGTTTCGCACCGACCAGACCAATGCGGATACACGCTATACCCGAAATCGCATCCGC
Organism: Chitinivibrionales bacterium; assembly: GCA_014728295.1. Classification (GTDB taxonomy): domain Bacteria; phylum Fibrobacterota; class Chitinivibrionia; order Chitinivibrionales; family WJKA01; genus WJLW01. Next base: position 18,805 of record WJLW01000050.1, read on the forward strand.
GCCGGGATACTGGCAGATCTTGAGCTGGCTCAGCCCGGATCGATCGTGAATATCGCCGAACTTGCCGATCAGGCCGAATACGTCTGGGCACAGCTCGAACCGGAACTGTCCGAGTGGCGCCGACAATATACCAGGCAAACAGCGCCGGAGGCATTTGCGATTGATAAATCCGGATGTATCAGCCAGACGCATGCCCGGTAGGCTCTTGCAGAAATGTGGCGCGGCCTGCATATCGATTTCTGTGCGTTTCATATACGGGAGTTTTTCTCAAACCTCCCACGCAAAAGCGGAGAGTTTCTGCTGCCCGGAGGATGGCGCTATTTTCCCGGCAACTCAAGTGTTATTCTGGAGAGGACAGCTCAACCACAGCGCCACATCGTACCGGTTCCGCTGCACATTCCCGGTACTGCCAGCATCGGCAACGCTCGCATCATCGCCCGGATTACGAATTCCAGACCGGCCGGCCTGATGAGCCTGGATAATCTCAACGTCGTGCTCGATGCAGATGCGGTTTCGGGCCACCTGACTGTGCGCATGATCGCGCGCGATGATCTTTTCCGGCCGTTGGGATCAGGGCGACTGGGTAATGGCTTGACCTGGCTGAAAAAACGCCAGATTTCCCGGCATGCCAGAGAAAAAATGCTGGTTGTGGTTGATGCAACGAATTCGCTGGTATGGATCCCTTCCGTACAAATTTCACACACCTGCCGTGTTGTCCAAACCACTCGATCGTTTTTATTCCTGCAATATGAAACGATTGACCTGATTGGCTGAAAATCCGGTCAACTCAATATTTTTCGCTCTATTAATGTATTTTAAACTGAATTTTGCGGCATAATCGTACTCGCTACTGTATGTTGCACATCTTTATTTTTGCGCACGGGCACGGCAGCTCTGGTTGCCCCGTTATCAGGAGGTCTTTTTGAGCAACGACAATCAGCAAAATGGTAATAAAAAGAAACCGGGCCTGTTCAATGTCCCTAAACTCAAGCCCCGGGACAATGACGGCAAAGACAAGAAAAAACCGACACCCGGCGGTCCGCGTGACCCGTTACGCACCACATTTGTATGGATTTTAATTGCCGCCGTGGTCCTGGGCGGATTGCACCTGGCGCGTGAATTCGGCTCGATGCGGGTTATTGAAATTTCATACAGTCAGTTTCAGCAAATTCTCGCCGACGAAAACATTCGTATCGTCGAGGCGACGGTTGTGCATCAGGGATATAATCGCGGCGTTTTGAAGGGCAGGGTGCAAAACGAGCAATCCCTGGAGCGATTCCGCAAAATCAAGCAGGGCCCCCCCAGCAACAAATTTATCGTCAACCTGCCGTTTATCGACTCCGAAATGATCACCGTCTGGAACGAAGCGGGCTTTCCGTATACGTTCGAAGAAGAAAAATTTAACCTGAGCTATCTGCTGATACAATTTCTGCCGTGGCTGTTGCTGCTTGCCGTATTCTGGCTGATCATGGCGCGTCAAATGCAGGCCGGGCAGCGCGGTATATTCTCATTCGGCAAGTCCCGCGCAAAAATGCAGAATATCGACCGGCCTAAAAATACCTTTGCCGATGCCGCCGGTGTGCAGGAAGCAAAAGCCGAGCTGCAGGAGATCATTGAATTTCTCAAAGACCCCAGCCGTTTCAACAAGCTCGGGGGAAAGATTCCCAAAGGCGTTTTGTTGCTGGGCCCCCCCGGGACCGGTAAGACCCTGCTGGCCCGCTGTGTGGCCGGAGAAGCGGGCGTTCCTTTTCTCTCGATGAGCGGCTCGGATTTTGTCGAGATGTTTGTCGGTGTCGGTGCTTCACGTGTGCGAGATCTGTTTGAAACGGCGAAAAAGAATTCGCCCTGCATCATTTTTATTGACGAAATAGATGCCGTCGGTCGTCAGCGCGGTGCGGGACTTGGTGGCGGGCATGATGAGCGCGAACAAACGTTGAATCAGATGCTGGTCGAGATGGACGGCTTCGAAGAAAATTCGGGCGTAATCCTGATTGCGGCAACCAATCGCCCCGATGTACTCGATCCTGCCCTGTTGCGCGCCGGACGTTTCGACCGGCAGGTTATCGTTGATGTACCCGACATCAAGGGACGCGAAGGGATACTAAAAGTTCACACCAAAAAGATACCGCTTGCCGAGGACGTTTCTCTACACACGATCGCAAAGGGCTCCCCCGGATTTGTCGGGGCGGACCTGGCCAATCTTGTCAACGAAGCCGCCTTGATGGCCGCACGATTCGGTCAATCAAGCGTGACCATGCTCGACTTTGAAGAAGCCAAAGACAAAGTCCTGATGGGCGCCGAGCGCAAGAGCATGGTTATGTCCGAGAAAGAAAAGAAAATCACGGCATTCCATGAAGCCGGCCATGCGATCTGCAATCTCAATTGCCCCGATTCCGATCCGCTTCACAAAGTGACGATTATTCCGCGGGGGCGCGCGCTCGGGGTCACGTTCTCACTTCCCGAAGAGGACCGACTGACCCATTCCAAAGAGTACATGATCGATCAGATTTGCGTGTTGCTGGGCGGCCGGGTCGCCGAAGACCTCGCGTTGCACACTCAGACCAATGGCGCATACAGCGATATCAAACAGGCGACCAGCATCGTACGCAGCATGATTTGCGATTACGGCATGACCGAAGAGCTCGGGCTGCTCAGCTACGGCAAAAAAGATGAGCAGATATTCCTGGGTCGCGAAATTCAGCGCCAACGCGATTATTCCGACAAGACCGCCGATCAAATAGACCTGCTTATGCGCACCATTGTCGATCAACAACACGATCGGGCCAAAAAAATTCTCACCGACCATCGCAATGAGCTCGAACGGCTTGCTAACTCCCTGCTCGAACACGAGCTTTTAGACTATGAAGAAATCCAGAAAGTGATTAAAGGTGAAAAGCTCGAATCATCCAAAAAGACTCGTTCTGTCCTCGACCGCAGAACCTACGAGGAAAAACAAAAGGAGCTGAGCAAGCAAAGAGAACTTCATTCCGCGCAGACCGCGCAACCGGCGGATAAAAATCCTTCGCAAAACGATGCGCAGTCCGGCGATTCGGGGGGATCGGGAACTTCGCCGAAGGACGAAACAGACCGCCCGCAGGAAGAGGGCTGAACTTGCTGCTGCCGTCGCCAAAAAGCAATTTATATAAGCCGTTGAATTAGTGTGAGAAGTGACTCACCAGGCAGTGCAGATTGCATGAACATACGACAGTTGAGTTCCATTCTTGAACAACCCTTTGCCGTAATGGGCATTGTCAATGTTACGCCCGATTCTTTTTTTGACGGGGGTAAGTATATCCGCCTGGATCGGGCATACGAACATGCCGTCGGTCTGATCGAGCAGGGCGCCGACATTGTCGACATAGGGGGGGAATCGACCCGCCCGGGCGCAACGCCGGTGACATGCGAGGAGGAACTCCAACGTACCATCCCGCTAATCGAAAAGCTGGCAACCACGCATCCTGCCACCGTCCTCAGTATCGATACGACGAAATCGGCGGTAGCCCGTCGGGCGCTGGAATCGGGCGCACACTGGGTCAATGACATCAGTGCCGGCAGGTTTGATGCGGAGATGCCAGCGCTTGTTGCGCAGGCGCACTGCCCCGTAATAGTGATGCACAGTCGCAAGCAACCGGCTACCATGCAGAGCAATCCCCGCTATGAAGATGTTGTCGCGGAGGTCAAGCAAGAACTCATTGCCTCCATTGGTATGTTTCGGAAAGCGGGCGTGGAAACCGCACGCATCATTGTCGATCCGGGAATCGGCTTTGCGAAGCGGCTGGAGGATAATATCACCCTGCTCAACAGACTGAATGAATTTGCCGGGCTGGGCTATCCGTTACTTGTGGGAGTGTCTCGCAAGTCGTTTGTCGGCAGGATCACCGGCAAAGAACCTGCAGGTCGCCTGGCCGGTTCTCTGGGGGCTGTCGCTTCGGCCTGGCTCAAAGGGGCAAAGCTGTTTCGCGTGCATGATGTGGCGGCTTCTTGCGATATGCTGGCAGTAATGGCGTGGATTGAAAATGGTCATGTTTCATTATAAACTAATCTCTATATTCCCCTTGCGCCGGCGGTTGTAATGCAGAAAAAACGGCGCCTGAAACGCAGTGTTATAGCGGCGTGTCTGCTGCTCTTTCTGCTCGTGCTCGTATGGCGATACCTGGCTTATCGTACACGTCAAGAGCCGCTCGAACCGCAGGCGCCTGATACGCCTCATGTTGTTTTACCATCTCCGTCACCAGGTGAACCGGATAGCCTCATGGAAGATACTACGGATGCGGCGGTAAAGGACACGGTACTCAAACCGCAAATCCCCGAAGCTCCCGCACCTCGACAAACAGACACGATACCAGTCGTCACAGACACGGTCGATGCGGTACCGGCAGATTCCACCGTGCGACCCGAAACGCCCTGCGACCGGGATTCTGTCCCGCCCTGGGTATATCCGGACCCTTCCGGCGGTATGCATTATGGTCCTGTGTCGGTTGTGCTGGTAACCAACGAACCGGCCGTGATGCGCTGGCGTTTCGAGGACAATCCGGCCTGGACCCCATATGACGGCAGGGCCATCGAGATTACCTCGTCGGCCACGCTTGTTTACGAAGGCGTTGACAGTTGCCAGAATTACGCGCAAACCAGAAAGGAATATTATGAAATTCAGCCCTTTCCGAGGTCAAAGTACTGTCCGGACGACATGGCTCATGTCAAGGTAGGCGAAACCAGTTTCTGTATTGACAGATTCGAATGGCCCAATCAGCTCAACGTCAGACCAACAGCCTTTGTCTCTTTGTACCATGCGATTGATTCCTGTTTTTCGGTCGGGAAACGCTTGTGTAAAAAGGATGAGTGGATTATAGCCTGTTCGGGCCCCCAAAGCACCCGTTATCCCTACGGCGGTGTGTATGAAAAGAACGCCTGTGTCAGCCGGGATACATCAGCACACAAATCCGGAACCTATCGGGAGTGCCGCGGCTATTTTGACGTATACGATATGTCGGGCAATCTGGCGGAGTGGACCAATACACGCTCAACGCAAAATCCGTCACGCTATGAGGTTATGGGCGGCTTCTGGAAAACCGGCTCGGAAAGCTCGTGTTTCCACAGCCGGTATAGCTACTTTCCACAAAACCGCCATAATCCGGTTGGCTTCAGATGCTGTAAAGACAGCAATATACCTTCACCTGATACGAAATCAAAAAGACCATAAAAAGCGCTAACTGCACCCAGAAACAACAATGAATCTTTCCAAAGCCACGATTGCCTCTTTTGTTTTTGCCTTTTTTCAATCTGCTCTGGCCCAAACATATGTTCTGGAAACACCGCAGTCGTCAATTTATTATCCACTGGCCGAGGGAGTTCGATCATATAATGCTTTTACCGTAGCCGATCCACAGGTTTTGCAGCTCAAAACGTCACTGGTGGAAGAAACAATTGACATCGATTTTGAAAAGCGTCGCATTTCATTTTACAAAGAAGATCCAATGGGCATCAGGATCTGGGAATTTCATTATGATGAGCTCGATGAATACTTGCAGAGCCGCCAGCGACACGTGCTCAAAAAACTGTGGTTTGAACAGTGCGCAAGTTATTCCGGCGGCGCCGCCGCTGCAGATCGGTCGCTGCGGCTGGAGTGGTCGCTGAGTGATCAGTACTGGGTGAAGAATCCGGTTGCCAAACGAATTCTCGGCAAAGAACCTCCCAAATTATCCATCACCGGTTTTGAAGAGATAGAGATTTCGTATCGCACTGATGATGTCGTGCAGCAGGGAGTAAACAGTGACCGGGACAATCGAGCCAATTCGCTCAATTTCGAAAACCGGTATAACCTGACGGTTAACGGCTCTATCGGCAAACTGATTCGGGTTAACATGCATACCAGCAGCGAAGAGGAAGGTGTCAACTTTTCGGATAACCTGCAGGATATCAAGCTGGAGTATCGCGGCGAGGGCAATGAGCTTGAAGATGAAATTATTCAGGAAGTAGTTGCCGGCCAAACCAGTTTTGAGATCCCGGGCACAAGGCTTTCGGGTTATGCCGAAGGACATGAAGGGCTTTTCGGAATCAGTGTCAAATCCAAATTCGGTCCGTTGCGGCTGACCTCGGTGCTCAGCCATGAAGAAGGTAAGGCAAAGACAGCGACCTTTTATCCCAACGAATCAAAAGCGGACCAGAGCGATCGTTCGGAACTGGCCTACAAGGACCATAAAATTTACTTTCTCGATACGTTGTACCAGAACAACTACTATCAGGTCTGGCAAAAGCCGGGCTCGGGCAATCAGCCTGAAATTGAAAGGGATTTTCAGGTGTGGAAAATGGTACGTCAGGTGACGAATATTAAAAAAACGGTTAAAGAGGATGTGGGCTCTATTTACCGATATGTTGACAATGCTGCATATGCAAATCCATTTAAGCTGATTCCGCGGGACGGCTACTATGTCAACTGGGAAGAAGGCTGGATCCGCTTTGATACCGTTTCGGTGACGGCTGATGATGTTATCGGCATCTATATGTCGACTGCCAATCCGGCATTGGTGCCCACCAGGGGAGACACCACCATTATTGACTCAGTTGATGGCCTGGCGCGCATGGATTCATTATGGATTCTGAAAAGAGAAGATATCCAGATAGATACTGCAAGCATGGAATTTCGCTTGATGTGGAGAAATGTATATGATTTACCCCGATCCGATGAAGAAGATATAGAAATTGAAATTGAACGCAGCTATTCAGACGGCAACAACAATACCAAAAAATCGGATGACGGAACATTTTTCTCGCAAATTCTCGGGTTGACGGACGCAAACGAAAAAGCGAGATCCGACAATCGCATATTTGATAGAGAAAACAGTCTCCTGATAGTTCCGCCGTATTCCGACTCTACGGTTTACGGCACGTATCCGTTCACCAATCCTGATCTCGGCCAGGATAACACGCATCCGCAAATCTACGAGTTAAAGCGTAACGATCGCGAATTTACCAATTTGCAACCAAAGTATTCAATAAGAATTAAAGGTTCCTATACGCAACGCCAAACCAAACTCAGTCTTGGTTGGGGAGTAATTCCCAATACCGAGGCGGTCATGCTGGGTTCGACGAAATTAAAGCGCAATGAAGATTATACCATCTTTTACGAAATGGGTGAAATCGAACTGATTTCGATCCGTGCTCGCGAGGCAAATAAAATCGAAGTCACCTACCAGCAGGAATCGTTTTTCATTCCTGAAAAGAAAGTGTTTATGGGATTGCGCGGCGAGGTGGACCTGCCCGGTATTGGGGAAAACAGCAAAATCGGCACCTCCGTACTCTGGCGGCTGCAAACAGCTAAAAATGAAGTGCCGCGTGTGGGTCAGGAAGCATATTCGAAATTGCTGCTCGATGTGAATTCGAATTTCAATTTTGAACCGGAATGGATGACGAGGGCCGTCAATCTGTTGCCGGGAATTAAAACAGATGTAGATTCCCGCCTGAATGTCGAGTTTGAAGCTGCGCACAGCAGAATGATCGATGTACATAAAGACAATGACGGGGAAGCGTTTGTAGACAATTTCGATGCGGCCGACCGAAATTATCCGATTGGCACCTCTCATAATGCCTGGCATCAAGCCTCACCGCCCGCTTTGTTTTTGAAGGACACAACGCTGAGCAATGGGATAGTGGCGCCCAAACTGCTTTTTCATCCCCCGGCATGGCACCAGTACTGGTATCAGCCGATTTCGTCGGATAATGAAAAAGATTTTATCAATAAAGAAATTTTTCAGAATCCATACGTTAATAATGGAAAAGATACTTTGGATAAAGACCGGGCAAGGGAGTGGGCAACGCAGGAAGTGCCTGTTTTAAGGCTGGTGACCCAGCCCGCAAGTGACAGCTCGGCGCTTACCTCCAGGTATCGGTATCCCTGGGCCGGGATAACCTACTATTTTCCACCTTCGATTTCTTCGACAGATAGAACAGAAGACCGTTTTCTGGAATTTTACGTTAATGCTGATATAAACTCTGTCGGAAATGGTAAGGGTAAACTATATGTCGATCTGGGGCTGATAAGCGAGGACATAAGTATTGACGGCGGACCGCCTAATGGTATGTGGGATAATGAACAACAGGAAGCTTCCTATACCAGCGAACAGAATATCGGCTTAGATTTACGTGAGGATGAAAATGAATTTTATGTTGTACCCAATGCGAGCTTCACCGGTTGGGATACGCTGTTTAGCGCTTCCGGCGCCAATCCGGATACGTATTCCGTTTATTTTGATCCCGGCAGAGATAATTATAGCGAATACAATCGGGAAAATCTCGGAAACAGGATAAAGGTCAACGGAACCCAGGCCGACCCTTCCGGACTTACCTCCGAAGACATCAACAATGATGGTTTTCGCAAGCAAAACGATTACTTCAGTTATGAAATTGACCTTGCGGCGCTGAATTCATCCCCCTATACCGATACGCTTTCCAATGCAATAGCCAGTGCCGGTTGGTATAAGATACGAATACCGGTAGGTACTGAGGCCCGACCGGATACAACCATAGGCAATCCGCAATGGGAGAATATCCAGTTTCTGCGGTTCTGGTGGAGTGATTTTCAGGACAATTCTTCGCTTGACGCACAACGGGAACTGGTCTTCACGCAAATCCAATTTGTCGCCAATCAATGGGAGGAAGTTCCCACCATTCTTGCAAATCCGGATACCTTGCCAGTTATACTTGATCCCGGCCAGGCAACGCCGGGAATACCCGCCGAAATCAAATCCGGTCAAGAAGTTATTTCAGAGCGCATTAAAATTCGCCCCTCAACTATCAACTCAGACGAAAATACGGAATATTATTCAGTAGCGGACAACACGCCGGACATTTTCAAGAAATATGAAAGCGGCTCGGATCGTTTCAATCGCGAATATACGCTGGTTCTTGACATAGAAGATCTCGAATACACCGAAGAAGCATCGATCCGCAAACTCAGTCCCTTTCGCGAGATCAACCTTGCCGCCTACGAAACGATGTCATTCCTGTTACTTAATAAATCAATGCCCAACCACGATTCGCTGCTGTTCTCTTTCAAATTTGGCACAGACGATTCGACCTACTATGAGTATACCCGCCCCATAAATTTCGGCCGCAGCACTTTCTATACCGTCGGCCCCATCGAATTCAAAAAGCTTGCGCAAATAAAAAATACGCTGGTAAACGATCCTGTCGACTCGGTTTTTAACGACACGATCCCTGTTACCGGCAAGCCTGGAGCCTTTTACGTTATCCGCGGCCGCAAAGAGCAACCGCCCAACTTTTCCAAAATCAGAATGCTCAAAATGGGAGTGGTCAATCGCATATCGGCTCAGACCATCAGCGGCAGGCTTTATGTCAACGAGCTCAAAGTGCGCGGACTGAAAAGCTTCAGCGGTTCGGCGGCACTGGCATCAGTGAATGCGGAATTCGCAGATTTTCTCTCTCTGGATGCCAGCGTAGATTACAGCGACGGTAACTTTCGCACCATGGCGAACGATTCGGCATTGCCGACCAATTCACGCGTGAGCGGCGATGTCGGCACAACCTGGAAGCTGGACAAGTTTCTGCCGGCCGACTGGGGGGTCAATGTTCCGCTGAATATGCGTGTGGGCTCATCGATCGATCGGCCTCAGATAAAGCCGGGAAGTGATGTTCCGTTGACCGGCGAAGACGGCGAACCGGACAAGCTCAGGGATTTCTTCACTGAGGCGAAAACGCCGTCCGAGCGTTACCAGACCAGGCAAAACAGCCGATCGGTATCTACCAGCTACACAAAAAGCGCTCATTCCAAAAACCCCGTTGTCAATTTGACGGCAGAGCGCGTTTCGGTGCATGATCTGAGCTATCGCCACAATGCAACCAAAACCTTGCAGGGCGAAAAGCCGGACGGTTCCGGAGAGGAATATGCCGATCTCACTCGAACCGACGATTATGGCGGCGCGCTGAAATATGACTTGTCGCCAAGGCGCCCCCCCAAATGGACAAAGTGGAGACCGCTGGAGGAAACAAAGGCGGAATGGCTCCCGAGTCGCTATAAGAATTACGAATTGACCTACCTGCCAAGCACGCTTACTTTTGATGTCGCTGATATCCGCTACAATGTCAGGGAAACAAAACGCGAGCGGCTTAACCAGCCTGCCGACACGCTGCGCAGATTTGATATTCGGCATGGAATGAATTTCAGCTATGCGCCAATCTCACCATTGCTTGACTTCGACTACAGCCTGACGACCTCGCGAAACCTTGATGATGAAGTACAGCAGTATAGAGGAATCGGCCGGCGTTTTGTCTTCGATTATGTCACGTCTCTGGATCCGGTCTGGGGAAAATATGCCTATCTCTACGGAGAACAGAATCGATCTCAAACCGCCAATGTGCGGTTCGATCCGACATTTTTCGAATGGCTGAAGCACACTTTTACCTATAATGCAAATTTTACCAGTCGTCTTGCCAACGAACTTGAACACGAACTGGACATGAGCGTCAACACAAAATTTGCCATTGCCGGCAGCTTCGAATTCAGAAATATATTTTCCAGTATAAGCGATGCTTTTTCCGAAGTCGAGCGAACCAAAAATTCCTTTGATGCCATCGTTGCCGGTCTGGACAAAGTAAATTTCCGTTCATTTCGCTTCGATTATAGCGCTGATGCAGACCTGCAGAATAACAATATGAACCCGCAATTGCTTGCTCATGGTGGAGCCTGGGGTGTCGATCGTCTGGATTTCCTGGGATACCAGCTCGGTGTTGAAGAAAAGAAATTCTCCGACGTCATCAGCGGCGACATGGATGATGACGAGGCGCTTGGCGGCATGTTTTACCGCAAAAACAACGGTGACGAGACCTTCAGGTATAATCGTGACAGCCGCAGAGTCGAACAGGCGTTCAGCACGTCCACCAGCTTCAGAATCCCCGAGCCGGTCGACATTAATTTCACGACCATCAGCCTGCACCATAAAAAAGATTTCAGGGTAACACCCGACACGACAGAGCTCGAAACAACCGTGACATTTCCGGAAATTCGAGCTAATGCGACAACCAATATTTTTAACACCGTTCCCGTTATCAAGGAAAATTTGAATGGTTTTTCATTAAGTAGCTCCTATACGTATACCTATTCGCTGGTCAAAAAGGTCAACACGGGGGTCGACACCACAATTTCACACGCGTTCACGCCGCTGGTCAGGGTGAATTCCGGATTCAAGCAGTGGCCGGTGACCTTCAATTACGGTCATGATTTCAGCAAGAGCATTAATCGGCCATATACCAACAACACCAAAACCGAAACGAATAATTCAGATAATTTTGAAATAACCTATACGATTCAAAAGACCGCAAAGCGCAAAGAATTCAAGCTACTCAGATGGACGATTCCTCTGCAGGGGAAATTGGACGCGACACTGGATGTAGCGCATTCTCATACAAAATCGGAATCGGAATCTTCGGCAGAAAGCGGGGCCGAAACCGCCCAGGAGGGAACCGTCACCCAGGAGCAACGTAATGTAAATGTGCAACCCCGCATGACATATGGATTTACCGATAAAATTACCGGGGGGGCGGCGTATGAATATAACTGGGTTAAAACCGAAGATCAGCGGACAACCAACACCCAGACATTTTCCTTAACGGTGCGAATATCATTTTAAAAATAGCAAAGGCGCATGTGCATGGTAAAAACGATTTTGTTCACTTCACGGCCGACCGAAACCAGGGCCGCCCTGCTTGAAAACGGCAAGGTGGCGGAGCTTGTCGTTGAGCGTCCGGACGACATACGCATCGCTGGCAATATCTACCGCGGCCGTATCGATTCGGTAATTCCGGGATTACAGGCGGCATTCATTGATATCGGCCTGGACAAGTGCGCGTTTCTGCATGCTTCGGACGTTGATCCCCGGCTGCTGCTCGAAAAGGACAGCCAGCTTGTCGAGCAGTATATGAACCGGCTGCGCGGCAAACGCCGGAAGGTTCCTCAAGTTCCGATCGAAAAGGTCATGAAAGTCGGGCAGGAGATTCTGGTCCAAATTATCAAAGAACCTATCGGCTCCAAAGGTCCCAAAGTTACTACCAATTTGAGCATCGCCGGCAGGTTTCTGGTTCTGGTCCCCGACTCGGACTTTATCGGCGTCTCTAAAAAGTCAATGGATCTCAAAAAGCGCCGTAGATTGAAGCAACTTCTCTCCAGTCTGAAACCCAGTGGGATCGGCTTTATCGTGCGCACCATCGGCCTCGAAGTTTCGGAAGAAGAGTTTGTCAAGGAGATCCATTCCCTTATCAAGGCCTGGCAAGACCTGCGTACCAAGGCGTTGAGCTCGGAAAACGACCGTCTGGTGCATAAAGAAATCGGCATAGCCACCCGCGTTATGCGCGATCTGCTCGACAACGAAGTCCAGGAAGTCTGGGTTGACGAAGAAAAAGAGTACGAAGAAATTAAGGCATACCTGCAAACGGTTTCTTCACACCTGCTTGGCCGTCTTTTTCTCTACAAGGAAAAAATTCCGCTCTTTGACAAATTCGATATTGAAAAAGACCTGGAGCGGTCTCTCAAGCGTAAAGTGTGGCTAAAAAGCGGCGGATACCTGACCTTTGATCACGGAGAAGCCCTGCTGGCAATCGATGTAAATACCGGACGCAATATCGGCAAGCGCGAATTTGAAGAGACCCTGCTGCACACGAACCTTGAAGCCGCGGTTGAGATTTGCAGGCAGCTCAGGCTCAGAGATATCGGCGGGTTGATTGTCGTGGATTTCATTGATATGCGTATCATGGAAAACCGCAAGAAAGTCGAGCGCGAGATGCGTTACCGCCTGCACCGGGACTCAAGTTCGATCGTCTGCACCGGGCTTTCCAAATTCTGCCTCCTGGAAATTACCCGCAAGCGGACCCGGCCGGAGTTGCAGCAGATGTACACCGACATTTGTCCTACCTGCAACGGGCTGGGGTGGGTGTTTTCACCGGCCACCGTGACCGCGCGCATCGACCGTTGGCTCAAGCGCGCCGACCTGCGCCCCGAAGACCGGAAATTAACTCTGGCCGTGCACCCCTCGGTAGCCAAATATCTCCAGGAAAAAAACCGGGACGTTATGCAAAAGCTGGAAGAAGTGCATCACGTCAAACTGCACCTGATGGAAGATGAAAATTTCGATCAGGATGAGTATGAGTTCTATCCACAGGGCAAGCACCGGGATTATGGCGATGTCGGCGCATAAAGACGTTGATTTAGTGAACAGATATAATATATTTTAAGAGATTTGCCATATTCCGGCAAATAATATGCTCATCTCAAAACATCTAACCCGATTATTTTTGAGGAGATGACACGATGTATTGTATAGTTGAACACGGCGGCTTTCAGTTCAAAGTCAGCGAAGGTGACACCGTAAATGTACCGTTGATTGATGCTGAAGCCGGAAGCGAAGTAACGCTTGAAAAAGTCCTCATGGTTGATAATGATGGTGACGTCACGGTCGGCACTCCGACGGTCGAAGGCGCCGAAGTGAAAGCCAAAGTCGTCAATCACGGCAAAGGCCCGAAGATTCTGGTCATGAAGAAAATGCGCCGCAAGGATTACAAGCGCAAAAACGGACATCGCCAGGATTTTACCGAAGTCCAGGTTACCTCAATAACAGCCTGATTATCCGAAGGAGCATGCAGCATGGCACATAAAAAAGGTGTAGGAAGTAGTCGAAACGGTCGTGACAGCAAACCAAAGATGCTTGGTGTCAAGCGTTTCGGCGGCGAAGTTGTCAAGGCGGGAAACATCCTGGTACGCCAGCGTGGTACAAAGATTCATCCGGGCATTAATGTTGGCAAAGGCTCGGACGACACTCTGTTTGCCAAAGCCGGTGGACAGGTTCATTTCCGTCAGATTATTGGAAATAAGAAGATCGTGGATATCGTATCTGCTTAGAACCGGCACAGTAATTACGGCAAAAAAAAGGCGGAGATGTCACTCCGCCTGTGTTATGATAGGGTATGGTTTATCGATACGTTATTGACGTTTGAAATCTTTGACAAGATCCTGATACGTAATCCAGCGGTTCTGGCTACCGTCGGAGATAATTGAGTCCATCGGCTCGATTTCATTTCGCACCCATTTAATTTTCCCGTCAACCTTCTTCTTTTCCTCAGAAACTTCCCTGATTCGTCTAAAGCGGTCAACAAAAATCATTATCGTGTCGCCAAGAAAATCGTATGTTCCATTAGAGATAAATTTATAATCCATTTTAACATGGGTTGTCATGCGGCCTTTACCTTCTTCGATATAGGCAACTTTATTATCGCGACCGAATTCGAAGATTTTGTATTCAGGATAATTGACTTCCGGATGGGCTTTGCTCCTTTTGACGTCTTTGCAAACCCAGCGGCCGTAAACTTTGGGTCTGATTTCCTGAGCCCGCTCCTGATTGAATTTAAGCGACGGAATCATGTCGGTCCCTGCTTTGAGCGCTTGCTCGACCTGCAGGGTCCAGCCGATTGCGCTGAAGGAATCCGCTACTGCGGTAACACTATCGAGCTTTTTTTCCGGCAGCCCGGAAAGCTGTTTTTGGGCAGCCATAATTTTTTGCTGCAACGAAGAGATTACCGGTCTGAGCTGCTTTACTCTTTCATCATAATCATTTTCGGCCTGGGCAACCAGGTACAGCATAGAATCTTTCGACATATTTGCAAGCTTCAGGTCACCGCGTTCTTTTGCCGAACGTGCCTGGTAGAGAAAAACTTTTGCGCGAGCAAGTGAACTATCAGGTACACCTTTGTTTTTCAGAGCCTGTATGCGATTTTCAACATCAAGAAGGGTTTTATCGCTTACTCCACAACTAAAGATACCAATTAGAACGCTTAAGCCCACGGTTACGAAAATGAGCTTTTTCATACTCCAACCCCTGCTTAAAGGTTTAACGTTAACATGACTATAATCATATAAGATACGTTTGGCCTGGAAATGGAGTCAAGCTATTTGGGCTCTTTAACGAAGTTTAATCGTTTATGCTTCGACTTGGCAGCGAATACGGCGATTGCGGGGCCACAAACAAGAGCAGATTTGGGCTGTACCCCGCTCCTGGTTGTGGCCATGAATGCTATTTCTTGAGCTTATAGGCTACGAAAAAGGTATTGCCCTCCCGCTTGAGCAGAAACAGAATTGAATCGCCGGGCTTGAATTGACGAGCAATACTCTTGAATTTCTTTGCCGAGTCGATAGTAAATCTCTCTTTGTTTTTCGTGACCTCGGTAAGCACATCACCTTCTCGCAGGCCTTCCTGCGCGGCCTGGGACAAGGGCTTGACATCGACGATAACCACTCCCCGCTCATCGGTGTCCAGCTTATATTTGCGGCGCAGTTCGGAGCTTACGTCGGCGACTTTGATGCCCAGCTTTTTGGTTATGTCTATTTCGTCGTTGCCTTGCTCTTCGGGCTCCTGCTGCTTTTCTTCGCCGGATATATCTTCAAGGTTGTCGGGGCGGGAGCCAAGCTTGATGTTCAGAGATTTTTTCTTGCCGTTTCTGATAACCACGATGGGTACCGATTTGCCCGGGTCGATACTGGCGACGGTGTTGCGCAACTGGTTTACATTCTCGACTTTGCGTCCGTCAATAAAGAGCACGACGTCTTTTACCTTGATGCCGGCTCTTGCGGCCGGTTGACCGTCAAAGACTTCCGCAATAAGCACACCGCGCACCTGATCATCAATGCCGAGGGCTTCGCGCATGGCATTGTTCAGATTCTGGATTTTGACACCCAGCCAGCCGCGCGAGACTTCGCCGCGATAAATAAGATCTTCCATGATCCAGCGCGCCATATTGATTGGAATGGCAAAGCCGATGCCCATATAGCCGCCCGATCGCGTATAAATCATTGTGTTGATACCGACCAGTTCGCCGTCTATGTTGACAAGTGCGCCCCCGGAGTTGCCGGGATTGATTGCCGCATCAGTCTGAATGAAATTCTGGTACATCGAACCGGACGTATATCTGCCCAGCGCAGAGACGATCCCCGCCGTCACCGATGAAGTCAGGCTGAACGGATTTCCTATGGCAACCACCCAATCGCCGGGACGCAGCTTTTCGGAATCGCCCAGGTAGGCAACGGGTAGATTTTCGACCTTCTCTTTTATTTTGATAACGGCAACATCGCTCAATGAATCGCGTCCAACAATCTCTGCATCAAAGCTGCGGTCGTCGGTAAGACGTACTTCAATCTCGTCTGCGCCGGCAACAACGTGATTATTAGTAAGTATATAGCCGTCTTTTGATACGATTACCCCTGAGCCCAGCCCCATTGAACGGCGTCGCTCTTGCTTTTTCGGTTCCGGCTGCTGGGGTTGTTGCTGGCGGCCGGGCGGGGGGCCAAAGAAAAAATCGAAGGGATCGAAGTGGCGATAGAAAGGATTGTTGTTGTAGACGACGGTATCAATTTTTGTGGGTATTACCGACACAACCGTAGGGGTAACCTTCTCGGCTATATCGGCAAAAACCGTTTTGAAAGAGTGCAATTGGGGAGGAATTTCAACTTCGGGCTTCTCCCCGGCGCCAAAGGTGATACTGCCCTTTTCGGGTTTCTTCGATTCGGCAAATGAAAACCTGCAACTGACGGCAAACACGCCGATGGCAATTACTATGAGCGCAGACAGCGAGACAACAGGCTGCTTGATTCTTTTCATGAAAGGCGACTCCTTGCAAAATCAGTAACTAAAAATTTCGTATAGATCGCAAATTTATTGCAGAATTGCTTCGATTAGTCGACGATTGAAGATTCCGTATCCAGTCGAACGACGTTGGAAGTACCGCCTTCCACAAACGATTGCTGGGAGATGCGGGTAAGAACGGCGTTGTCCCTGAACTCTGCCAATGTCGGCGCCCCGCTATTGCACATTGTGGACTTAAGCTTTTCTGCGGTGAGCCAAAGCGTGTCCTTGACCGAACCGGTTATCGGCACGTATCCGTCAATGCCCTCTTCGAATTTCAGGTTGGCTTCGTCGCCGCTGGAATAACGCTGCCAATTGCGCGCACGGTTGGAACCTTCCCCCCAGTAGGGCTTGTACATACGCCCGCTGATTGAGACGCGCGGGGTGGGACTTTCATCGGTCATGGCAAAGTAGCGCCCCATCATCACAAAATCGGCTCCCATGGCCAGCGCCAGAATTATTTGTGTATCACTTGCCAGCCCGCCGTCGGAGCAGACCGGAACATACCAGCCTGTTTTTTCGAAGTAGCGATTGCGTTCGGCAACTACATCCATAAGCGCAGAGGCCTGGCCGCGTCCGATTCCCTTTTGCTCCCGCGTAATGCAGATGGAGCCGCCGCCGATTCCAACTTTGACAAAATCCAGGCCGGCTGATTCGACCAGATACCTGAATCCTTCGCCCGAAACGACATTTCCGCCACCGAGAACAACCCGGTCACCATATTTTTCGCGAATCCACAGAGCCGCATCTTTCTGGAATTCAGAATACCCGTCAGATGAATCGAATGCGAATATATCTGCGCCCGCGTCCACAAGTGACGGAACGCGATCCTGGAAGTCGTGTGTGTTGATGCCGGCCGCCGTAATCAGGCGCTTGCGTGAGTCAAGAATTTCGTTGGGATTTTTGCGATGGTCGACATAATCCTTTTTAAAAACCAGCGAATGCAGATAGCCCTCGCCGTCCAATATCGGCAGGCACTCTTTTTTGTGCTTGCGCAGCAGCAGATTCGCTTCGTGCAGCGAGAGGCCGACCGAACCGTGAACCACCTGTGCTCTGGGAGTCATGAACTCTGCAATCGGCGCGCTGAGGTCGTCTTCAAATTCCCAGAAATCTTTATCGGTCAGGATCCCGAGCAGCTTGCCTTTATTGCTGCCGTCGTGGGTAACCGGCATGGTCGAGTGTCCGGTTTGCCGGGAAATCGCAACGGCATCGGCGAGCGTATCATCTGGCTTGAGGTTAGAATCGCTTTCGACAAAACCGGCCTTGTGTGCCTTTACTTTGCGGATCATTGCCGCCTGCTGGTCGATGGATTGCGAGCAATAAATAAAAGCGGCACATCCCATCCGCGCCAGGGCAATTGACATTTCCACACCCGAAACGGCCTGCATGCTCGCAGCAACAAACGGTAAATTCAGGGTAAGGCGAGGTTGCTCCCCCGCGTTGTATCTGGCAACCGGCGTCTGCATCGATACATTGCGGGAAAGGTGGCCTTTACCGGTAAGCCGGGGCAACAGGAGGTATTCGGAAAAGGTGCGGGACACATCTTCTATGATTTTTGCCATGGGTACCTCGGTGCGCACTGAAAAATAGAACTAAAGATAGCCCAATTTTTCAGTTTATGCAAGTGAAAAATAAAATATATTGTATTGTCTGCCGTTTGGAGGTACCATATAAAAATTGTGCTTTCCCGGCCCGATACAGTATATATTTACCGCAAGCTACCAGCACAGCTTCGATGAATCAGCATGAATAATCCCAGTTCAGAAAACCTCGTTCAACCGATCAGGATATTTGACGACACGTTTTTGCCGCCCGGAAACAAGCCGGTCGCCATGGGCAGTGGCGTTACTACCGCACTTATCGGCAAAGGCGGCATGGCCAATGTATATCAAATCTGGAACTCAGAGCTGGAGATCAGCCGTGCCGTTAAATTGATGCACCCGAACATTTCCGATGAATCGAAGCGGCACTTTCAAACTGAAATAAAAATATCCGCCGAACTCTCCCACCCCAACATCGTTGAAATCCACTCCGTCGGTAAATGGAATGATCTGCCCTACATCGAGATGGAGCTTATCGACGGCCCCACGCTCGATCAGATTGTCAGCAAAATGGGCGCATTACCCGTTTCGGTGTGTACGGCCATCGCCATACTGGTTGCACGTGCATTGAGCTATTCACACGAAAAGGAGTATGTCATTTACGGCAAAAAATATAACGGTATAATTCACCGCGATATTAAGCCGAACAATATTATGATTTCAAAACACGGCCAGGTGAAGCTGATGGACTTCGGCATTGCCCGGCCGGTTGAGGCCTCGATATGCACCGTCGACGGCTCAATTATGGGGACCATTCAATATCTTGCACCGGAGCAACTTGACGGAAAGGAAACGGATGTACGTACGGATGTATACTCGCTGGGCACGGTCATCTACGAAGTGCTGACCGGCGTCAAAGCATTTCCGCAGATCAACATGTCAAAGCTGATGATGTGCAAGCTGAAAAATGATTACCGCCCGCTTGATGCTTTTGATTTCAGCATTCCGGTGACGTTGCGCCGACTGGTTCATCAATGCATGAATCATGAGAAATTCAAGCGCGTCCAGACCGCGCGCGAACTGCTCGAATCGCTGGAAAAAATTCACCACAGCCTGACGCCGGACTCTGCCGAAAAAATTATGATGGAGTTCGGCCGCAGCTCAAACAGCGGAGCTAAAACGGTGCTGAATCTGCGCAAGGGTCCGCCGGCGAAAGCTCTTTCCTACGTTGCCGGACTGGTTGCCGCACTCGCAATTGTTGCCGTCTTTTTCGTGCGGGTATCCGAAAAGCCGGCGACACAATCTGCTTCGGCTGCACCCGGCGCCGACTCGACCGCAAGCACAACCGCTTCGCAATCAGTCAAAACGCGCAACACGCCGGCCGCGATCACCAGAACAGCATCGCCGCCCGGGTCGCGCCCTGCCAAAACAGCATCGCCGGAACCGGCTGTCGCTCAGCCGTCGCCAGCGCCCCCGAAGCTTGATTTGATTGACAAACTGGAAAAAAAGCACGGCACCGGCGACCTCACCGCAATATTTGACGCCGAATACAACGAAGGCAACAATGAAACGGCAACAAGAATCTATGATAAAATGCCCGAAAGCTTGCGCAGCGTTGCACGGATTGCCGTCTATAATTTACGGGCGCTGGACAGGTCGGGCAACTATCAAAAACGCAATGCACTGTTGGTCAAACTTGATATTGACGATGGTGAGTTTTATCTTGAACAGGCCAAACACTATTACTCGCGCGGGCGCATTCGCTCGGCGCTGAAATCACTCGACAAATGTCATGAGACTCGCAGCCGCTATATGCCGGTTGAAAAATATCTCCTGGACGTGAAGTACCAGAAAGCCCGCTGTTACAGCAAAATTTTCGACAAGGATATCTCTCGCGAAAATTTCGACAAAGCGCTTGACAGTTGGTCGACGCTATGGAAAGATTTACAAAGCAATCGCTCACATGCTTACTACGAAAAAGCCGTGGCCGAGCGCCAGAGGTTGCGCCGCAAACTTGAGGGAAACGCAGGTGGCTAATATGTCCCCCCGCAGAGCAATTCCATTTCTGATGTTCTCAATGCTGTTTATGCTTATCTATGGGGCAGCCCTCAATGCAGAGGATGCACAGGCAGAGCTTGCGCGGCTTGCAGGAAATCTGCCGCGTAAACTTGAGTCTGACAAGAGTCCCTATCTGGTTACGGCAAATATCGTCGTTCCCATTGGCAGGAAAGTAACCATTGAAGATGGTGTTGTGATGCTGTTCAAGCCATTTACCGGTTTGCATGTCGAAGGACAATTAACCGCGGAAGGGACCAAAAAGCGACCAATCGTCTTCACCTCCGAAAACGATAAAAAATTCAATCCGAACTCGAGCATGTACGCCAATCCGTATGACTGGGACGGTTTGATTTTCCACGAAAGCGCGATTGGCTCCAAGCTGCAAAATCCCTATGTACAATATTCTGTGTACGGCATAAAATCCCTGTCAAAGTATATCACTGTCGAGGACGGTCTTTTTCTGGAAAACGGCCGGGCCAACCTTACCATTCTGGACTCGATTTTACCGGTGGGATCGCAACCATTTACCTACCGCAGCACCGTTCAGGACGCGCTTAATGACGGTGTGCCGATTGATATCGTGATCAACCCGAATGCGCGCAAGCAGAGGATGGTTCTTTTGTCTAGCCTGGCCGTTATAGCCGGCGGTGGCGGTCTGGGAGCCTGGTATGCTTCGCAGTACGCAAAAGATAAGTCACGTTTTGATGAAGTTAATGATGTTGACGGGAACGTAACCGGCTCTGAGGATCCGGCGGTCAAATACATCAGCGCCGACTGGCAGGACGCTAAATCAAAAGTCGACAAAGACATTGCTTATATGGCCGGCGGTTTCGGTGCAAGTTTGCTGGGAGCAGTCGGATTTGTCTGGTCGTTTACTTTTTAGCCCGGGCCTGCCTGCGAGGCCTCGAGCATCCGGCTGCTAATGATATCTTATATTCTGAGAACTAAGGGCTTCTAATCGGGCGCAAGCGTGACCAGAATCGCCGCACTGCGTGAATCTGTTGGCCAGGCAAGCTGTTGAGCCGCCAACATCGGTACCTGCAAATTGCAGATTAAATAGTATATTAACTAAATCAGGTGACACTTGGTATTTAAGGAAGAGGCGACATTTTCTTTTGAGAGCGGCAAAAATTGCACACGGTATTGGGGGTATCGTCCTCATTCTCTCTTTGGGGTGCAATGAATCGCTCAATCCTTTCGATGACGCAAGCTTGGCCCGCGCCCATGTGGTGGAAAAGAGCTTTGCGAGCGATGATTCAATTCCTGTCTTTTCGACCGAATCGCTGACGGTTGTTGTGTCGCTGCGAGAATCGGTTGATTCTTTCTCCGTCATTCTGCCGGCAAACAGGCTTGATGTCGACAACGATAAAAAATATCCCGATACGGTCGTGACTTATCCGACAGCTCCAAATACTCTGCTTAACTCCGGCAACTATACGGTTCCCTTTTCATTTTTCCACAGCGGATTGCATACTCTCAAAATTATTACCCACCGATCAAACCGGGAAAGTTTCGTCTCCGACAGCTTTGCGCTTATAGCGTATTCTCCGCTTCGGCAGGACAGCATTGCTGCATCGTTCGGACCTGCCGGCGCCAAATTGAAACTATCCACCCCGGCGCTGGCCGATGAGCCGGTGTTTTATCATTGGAGGTTCAAGAGCATACACGGGGATACGCTGATACAAAGCCTGTATTCGTCCGTTGATGCCACTCTGCTCAATATCCACGCAGTAAACGATACCGGTTACCTATGGGCTTCAAGCCTTGACACCTCGATAAAGTCGACTCCCGTACCATTTGTATTCACCCTAGGCGACGGAATCGGACCGACCATAGCCTATGGTCAATCTCCAAACGGCATTTTTGTTGAAGACACAACATCTCTCATCACCACCAGCGATACGGTTTTCTATTTCCAGACCAGAATAGCCGACATCGGTGTGGGCGTTAAAAGCAACAGTGTACTCATCAATGGGGCGCGTGTCAATGCCCCCATCAACGGCATATACACACATCAGATTGAAAATGTAAAAACACTGGCAAAAGACACTCTTTATTCGCTGCATGTGTATGCCGCCGATCTGCTCGGTAACCCCGCTCGCGATACTTTTTTTCTGAAATGGGATGCATCCGTTCCGGTTCGCGGGGTGCCGTCGGCGTGGTTCAGAGTGTTTGCGCCACGCCGTGAAACGCCTAACGAAATAGTCACCGTGGTCGGGCAATTGCTCAGCCCGGGCAATAACAATAAAATCAGGGCGGATATTCAGCTTACGGTCAACGGCCGGCTGGTCGACAGCTCGATTACCATCGATGAGGACACCCTGAGCGATATAATCTGGAGTTGGGATAATATCAGGCTCAGCAAAGGCGACAACACGCTCGATTTCAAAGTGAAAGATTATCTGAGCGATACGCAGATTGATACGAGCCTTACAGTGGTCTACAACAGCTCACTTAAAGATGAAGATCCGCCGGATCTCATTTCCCTGACAATCGAAAATGAAACCCATTTCCCGTCCGGCAATCAAAGTAAAATGCGATTCTTACCAACCGAGAAATCGGTAGTCAGCGTCGACATTGCGGCCGTAGATGAAATCTCGAGAATCACTTCCGTCAAAATCGCCACAACGGATTCGGCCTATTTTCCTGAACTTGAGCGCAGCTTTCTGTGGAAAGGTCAGGTCGATCTCAACCACGGGAATAACCTTCTAACCATCACGTTGATTGACGAAAACGACAATGCAGTCAACTATACAGCATCGATTCTCCAAAATATTGTTCCCGCCATCGAATTGATTGAAAGCGTGTTCGTGGCGCATACAAATTATACCGGCATTATTCGCGCCAGCGATCCGGACGGCAAGAACATCGATATCGTTCAGGCCAAATCGGAGAAAATTCTTCCGGAAAACCTCCCGATTGTAAAAACACGCATCTATGAGGCATTGTTGGGCTGGGAGCCACAATCCGCAGGGACATCTGTGCTGCGTGTAACCGCTGCAGATGACTACGATACAGTGACCGGGCTATTTAGCGTACTGGTTCGGGCAAATGTCACGACCCCTTCGCATCCGGTTTCGCTCGACGCCAAGGTAATCAACGGCAATCCGGTTGCAAACGGGGATACGCTGGATTATTCGCACAGCTCATCGCTGCATACGCTGGAGGTGAAAATTGTCGATGCAGATCCGCCGTCTATTGATAGTTACCTTTTCAGACGCAATGCCGGGGGGGTGTTTACCGAGGAGTTTATTGACAGCCCGGCCACGATTCTGCTTAATTTTGATGCATCAGCGAAGAAAGGATTTGAAAACTGGTACTTTTCGATAAGCGATGAGAACGGCTCTTCGGATTCTGTGGGATTTACCATCATGTTTGACACAGCTTCACCTGTGGTGAATCCCGGCGATACGTCGAACATCCCGCGGTTCACATTCAATCCGCAATTATTGTCACTTTCAGAGAATGTCGGTCGCTATCCGTTGCTTATCAGACTGAATCAGGATTTCGATTTCGCCTCGCACAATACGATTAGCGGCAATCTGGTTTTTTATGATCCATACGATCCCGACTCCACGAGCATGTCCTATCAAATGGAAGTATGGGATTCTACAAATAAATCCGCGGCAATCTGGCTTCTGCTTGACAGCCTCGATGCTGCCGCCGATTCGCAAGTTATTGAGTTGGCCTATGACAGTTTGGCATCTTTCGCAGGGAGTGGACCATCGGTGTTTGGTGATTATGCTGCATTATGGAATATGTATTCGGAATACGGGATTAATGATCAGGCGGGCGGAAGCATGTCCCTTGCTTCTGTATCCCAGTCGGGCAATGCAGATGGCGTTATCGGTTACTGCCAGCAATTTGATGGCCTGTTTAAAGGATTTACCACAAGTGGAACAGACCCGACATTTCTGGCAGGAAAAGACTATTGGTCAATATCACTCTGGATCAAGCCTGACACGGGCAGATCTAATCAGCACGTGCTTTCTAAAATGAATTATAGCACTCGCGAAGGATTCTTCATTCGCCTCGATCACGACACGCTCTCGCTTAACCTGGCGGAAGCCTCCTGGCAGAAAGTGGCGTCAGCCCGCGTTGTTGGCGATCAATGGAACTATGTTGCTTTTGCATATCGGGCGGGCATGGTGTATGTCTATCTCAACGGAACTGAAGCGATAGCCGGAGCAGCTTCGAACGCCCGGATAGCTGTTGCAAGCCAATTGCTTTTCGGTTATAATTCGAGGCTTACCTCGTATTTTGCTGCCTTTAACGGGCTGATTGACGAGGTGAGAATAATTGATAGTGATCGCTCTTCAGATTACTTCCGGTCCAACTACCTCTTTCAGCGCGCTAACAGCGTACTTGTCAGGCATCAAATTCCCTGATTACCGGGGTGAGCTTTTTGTTGCCATGCTCTCTATTTCAACAAGCGCGTTGAGTGGCAGACCGGCCACCCCGATGGTTGATCGCGCCGGCTGATGATCTCCCAACTCCTGTTGGTATACCTCATTCATTTCTTCAAAATCATCCATGTGGGCGAGAAAGACGGTTGTCTTAACGATATCCTTCAACGTGAGGTCTGCCTGAGCCAGTACATTTTTGATGTGAGCAAAAACCTGGCGTGTCTGCTCTTCGATGCCGCTGCCGACCAACTCCCCGGTTTGCGGATCCAGACCGACTTGACCGGAGCAATAGACGGCTTCTTCCGTTGCAACTGCCTGCGAATACGGCCCGATTGCCGCAGGCGCCTTTTCGGTTGATATGTAGCGCATAGTATTTTCCTGTCTTGTTAGGTAACGCATTGGTGTTTTTCTTAAAATATCCCAATTTGAGCAGGATTGCAAGAACAACTTTGGCGGTATCCACCCGATTTCGATACGTGTGCTTGCAATGGAAACGGACATGCCGTACCTGCTGATGCGAGGAATTGCTCAACCATGTTTAATTTTGATCGCGCGATAACCGTATTGGCTGATTTGGGTGACACCGATGGGGCTGGGTTGTGTACCCGAAAGATTCAATCGGCAATCGATCGATGTTGTCAGGAGGGCGGCGGCACCATCCGCATTCCGCCCGGCACCTGGTACACGGGAGCGTTGACATTGCGAAGCCGGGTCAAGCTGCATATCGAAAAAGGCGCAGTTGTGAAATTCAGCACGCGCTTCGAGGATTACCTGCCGGTCGTGTTCACGCGCTTTGAAGGCATTGAATGCTACAACTACCGTGCATTGCTCTACGCAAATGGCTGCCGTAATATTGCCATCGCCGGTGAAGGCGTCATCGACGGTCAGGGAGCGGCCTGGTGGCCGTGGAAAAAGCTGCAGCACACAGCAGCCCGCAAACTCTATGACGCCGAATATCTCGGCATACCGGTCGGCCGGCGTGCTTTTGGAACCGTGCAGGACGCGTTGCGTCCCTCCCTGCTGCAGCCGATTAATTGTACACAGGTGCTTGTCGAGGGCATCACCCTGCGCAACAGCCCGATGTGGACGCTGCATCCGGTGTATTGCCGCGATGTGGTTATCCGCAACGTCAAGGTTTACGGTGAGGGGCCGAACACCGACGGCATTAATCCCGATTCCTGTGACGGGGTGCGTATCGAGGATTGTTTCATTTCGACCGGTGATGATTGCATCGCCATTAAATCCGGCATGAACGAAGACGGCCGGCGCGTCGGAAAACCGTGCCGCAATATCGAAGTGCGTAACTGTCGCATGCAAAACGGACATGGCGGCGTGGTCATCGGCAGCGATACATCCGGGGATATCCGTAATGTCCTGGTGCGTGATTGCACCTTCATTGGCACCTCACGCGGCATCAGGCTGAAATCAATGCGGGGACGCGGCGGAATTGTCGAGAATATTATCTACCGCAATATCTCCATGCAGGATATAGCATACGAAGCGATCGTGCTGGATATGCAATATGGTTCGTCAACAGTTGAGCCGCGAACATCCGAGCCGCCGGTTTTCCGTGACATTACGCTGGAATCAATCTCTTGTCGAGGGTGCGGGCGGCGCGCCATAGATGTGCGCGGCATCGCAGAAAGCCCGATTGTCAATCTGACACTCAAAAATATCGATATTTCCAAGGCTGGACGCGACACGTCGTATGAATACTGCGAGGGATTGATCAGGCAGAATGTTGTGGTTGACGCTGGTCGCTGAGCAAAACAGGCACTGCAGTACTATCTCATTGTCAATTGCAGATAAATAATGCCCGTTTCTTGACGCACCGCGCATTCAATACCAGGCTTCACACCTGTTGCGGCGGTGGCGTTTCTGCAGCACAGTCGCCAACATATTGCGCATCTCCAAAAACCAGAATTGGCAGAAATACTATCGATAACAAAAGCAACCCGACTCCAAATCCGGCTCCGTATCCTATATTACAATCCCGATCATCCGCAGCTCTGGAAAAGCAACATGAAGCAACCGCAAGCCATTCGCGTCAAGGGTGCGCACCAAAACAATCTAAAAAATCTTGACATAGACATCCCGCTTAACAAGCTGACCGTCATTACCGGCGTTAGCGGTTCCGGCAAATCATCACTGGCTTTCGATACGGTTTATGCCGAAGGACAGCGCCGGTACGTGGAAACATTTTCATCCTACGCCCGGCAATTTCTGGATCGCATGGATAAGCCTCAAGTTGAGCGCATCGACGGCATACCCCCGGCGATTGCCATTGACCAGACCAATCCGGTACGCACTTCGCGTTCAACCGTCGGTACGATGACCGAGTTGAATGATCATCTCAAGCTGCTTTTTGCCAAGGCGGCACGGCTGTATTGCCATTCCTGCGGCAAGGCGGTATGCAGAGATTCCGCCGATTCCGTCTGGAAAACGCTTTCCAAAAGCATGGCGGACGCCGATGTGTCGACAAAGTCCTCGGGCCTCCTGATTGCATTCCCCGTGAGAATCCCCGAGAATTATGCACGGGACGAAATTGTACAAAATCTCAAACGTCAAGGTTACTCCCGTATTCACTGCGAGCGCGGCGACGAACTGGAAGTGATCCAGGATCGGGTCCCGCTGCTTGCTAAGAACAGAAGCCGCATCATCGAGGATATCGAAGCGGCTTTTCATCACGAGCTTAAGACGGTTATCGCTTATCCGCTGGATGCAGCCCGTCAAGCACTAGCGCCGTTGCGCTTTTCGGCCGATCTGCACTGTCCGGACTGCGATATTCATTTCAGCGATCCGGTTCCCAACCTGTTTTCATTCAACTCACCCATCGGAGCATGCGAGACGTGCCGCGGGTTCGGGCGCACAATCGGCGTTGATTTCAACCTGGTCATTCCGGATGAATCTCTTACGCTGCGGCAGGGAGCCATTCGCCCGTTCCAGACGGCAAGCTATGCCGAATGCCAGCGAGACCTGCTGCGCGCGGCGCGACGGCGCACGATACCGGTGAACACGCCCTGGCGCGCAATGACGGAGCAGCACCGGCAATGGGTTCTTGACGGCGACGGACGCTGGGAAGATGATAAATGGTACGGTGTGCGTGGTTTTTTCAAATGGCTCGAATCCAAAGCATACAAGATGCACATCCGCGTCCTGCTCTCGAAATATCGTGCGTATCACCTGTGTGAAAAATGCAACGGCGCCCGACTCAAGCCCGATGCGCTGCGTTGGCGTATCGGCCCGGGCACGGGACGCACGGTGCATGAGGTTATGCTGATGCCGATTGACGAGCTGCAGGGCTTTTTTTCCAGACTGCCCCTGCCGCGATCATTCGATGAAGCCGGGGATGTGCTGCTGCGTGAAGTGCGCTTTCGAATCGACTATCTGGTCGACGTGGGACTGGGCTATCTCACGCTCGATCGGCAATCCCGCACGCTGAGCGGGGGTGAAGTGCAGCGGATCAACTTGACGACTGCGCTGGGCGCCTCGCTGGTCAATACGCTTTTCGTGCTGGATGAGCCGAGCATCGGGCTGCACACGCGTGATATCGGACGACTCATCGGCATACTGCACAAACTGCGCGATGCCGGGAATACGCTTATTGTTGTCGAGCACGATCCCGAGGTGATGCGGGCCGCCGATCGCGTGCTTGATCTGGGGCCCGGTCCCGGCGAGCACGGCGGGCGGATCATCTTCTTCGGCAATCAGCGTCAATTGCACGCGTCAAGGTCGTCCCTGACCGCACAGTATCTGCGGGGGGAGAAGCTGGTTTCGATGGAAGTGACTGGGTGCGACGGCGACTGCGGCACTGCGCTAACAATTCGTCGTGCCGCCGAGCACAATTTGAAGAACATCGACGTAACCGTTCCCCTGCACAAGCTGGTTGGCATCACCGGCGTCAGCGGCTCGGGAAAATCGACGCTCGTTCAGGACATCCTGTATCGTGCACTGCGCCGGCTCAAAGCGCGTCCGGTTGAATCGGCGGGAATGCATGCCGGCGTCGAAGGTCACGCCCATATCCGTGACGTCGTGCTGGTCGATCAGTCGCCGATCGGCCGAACCGCTCGTTCAAATCCGGTCAGCCATGTAGGTGCATTTGATATCATCAGGTTGATTTATGCGTCACAACCCCGGGCCCGGGAGCGGGGGTACACGACCGGGACATTCAGTTTCAATTCCGGCCGGGGGCGCTGCCCGACCTGCAGCGGCTCGGGATTTGAACATGTTGAGATGCAGTTTCTCAGTGACGTCTATCTGCGCTGTCCGGACTGTAACGGCCGACGCTTTCGAAACGAGGTGCTGGATATCAGCCTTGGCGGGAAAAGCATTGCCGATGTACTCGAGATGACGGTTGACGATGCCTGCTGGTTTTTTGCACATGAAAAGAAAGTTGCAAAATTTCTGGCGCCATTGCAGGATGTCGGATTGGGGTACATGCGTCTGGGACAGCCCTTACCCACCCTGAGCGGGGGTGAAGCGCAGCGGTTGAAGCTGGCGGGACATCTTGCCGATCAGAAAATGCCGGCGAACGCCAAGGATGGAACGCTTTTCCTGTTCGATGAGCCCACCACCGGATTGCATTTTGACGACATCGCCACCTTGCTCAAGGCCTTTTTGCAGTTGCGCGAACGCGGTCATTCCCTGGTGATTATCGAACACAATCTCGACGTTGTTGCCGCCTGCGACTGGCTGATCGATCTCGGACCCGAAGGGGGGGACGCGGGCGGCGACGTTGTTGCTGCCGGGAAACCCGGCGACGTTGCGCATGCAGCTTCAAGTCATACCGGGCGTGCGCTTAAGCACTACTTCGCAAATCGCGCAAAACGATACGCTTCTCATCCGGCGCAGCAGCCCGAAATCGTGCAGGAAGCGGCTCCGGCCTGCGGGAGCACCAACGTGATCACAATTTACCGGGCCAGGGAACACAATCTCAAGAATATCGATATTTCGATTCCGCGCGATGCCTTTACGGTGATAACCGGCGTCAGCGGAAGCGGCAAGAGTACCGTTGCGTTTGATATCCTCTTTGCGGAGGGGCAGCGGCGCTATCTGGAGTCGCTAAACGCGTATGCGCGGCAGTTTGTGCAACCAGCTTCCCGGCCCGATGTAGACAGTATCAGTGGCGTCCCCCCAACCGTTGCCATCGAGCAGCGTACCAGCCGGGGAGGTCGCAAAAGCACCGTGGCGACGGTAACGGAACTCTATCATTTCCTGCGACTGCTTTTTGTCAAGCTTGGTACGCAGTATTGCCCCGACTGCAAGGTTGCCGTGCATGAGCAGACCTTCGAGTCGATACTCGATTCTTTGTCGAAACGATATCGCAACAGGAACATTCGTTTGCTGGCTCCACTGGTGATCGCCCGGAAAGGTCTGTACAACGATCTGGCTGCATGGGCGTTGAGCAAAGGGTTTGCAGAATTACGTGTCGACGGCGAAATGCTCCCGACTGATGCCTGGCCAAGGCTGGATCGTTATCGGGAGCATTCGATCGAGTTGCCGGTTGGTGAAGGTGTCGTAAGTCTTGCACGGGAATCTGAATTGGCGTCGTTGCTGCAACGCTGTCTGGAATTTGGAAAGGGGCGAGCAATCGTCAGGGCGAAAAGCGCCGGAAAAGGGCGCTCCGTGCGGGAAAGACTTTTTTCAACCAAACGCGCCTGTCCTTGCTGCGAACGCAGCTTTGACGAGCTCGATCCGCGTCTGTTTTCCTTCAACTCCCGGCATGGTTGGTGTTCGCGCTGCTTTGGAACCGGCCTTGAAATGCGGGGCTTTGACGAAGAGCAGACCGGCGAGGAAATCTGGTGGAATGAATGGTGGGAAGGCGAGGAGTCTGCATGCCGGGCCTGCAACGGATTGCGCCTTCGCCCCCATGCGCTTGCCGTGAAATTTCAGGACAGACCCATTACCGATTTTACGGCCCTGCCGGTCAACAGGGCCTTGAAGCAATTTAGCTCACTCAAGCTGAAAGGGCGCCAACAGATAATTGCGCTGGATATTCGCAACGAGCTAATTTCCCGCCTGTCGTTTCTCAAGCATGTCGGCCTGGGATATCTTACTCTCGATCGTGCGGCTCCCACCCTCAGCGGCGGTGAAGCGCAGCGCATAAGACTGGCGGCGCAACTGGGCTCCAATCTCAAGGGTGTCTGCTACATCCTCGATGAGCCCACGATCGGTCTGCATTCGCACGACAACGCCATGCTGCTTGAAACATTGGATACGCTCAAACGCAAAGGCAATACGATCGTTGTGGTCGAGCATGACGAAGAGACGATCCGACGCGCCAACCATGTTATCGACCTGGGACCGGGCGGCGGCGAACGCGGCGGACGGCTGATTGCACGGGGGAATATCACCAAGCTGCTGAAGGATAAAAATTCAATCACCGGGCGTTACCTCAAGCACCCCTTGCGTCACCCGCTCAACGGCGCCCGCCGCATATCGTCACGATCACTCAACGGCAAACCGGTTCTGACTGTTTTAGCGGCAAAGCTGCATAACCTGAGAAGCATTAACGTGAAATTTCCCGTTGGCGCGCTCGTCTGTGTTACGGGGATATCCGGCAGCGGCAAGAGCACCCTGGTCCGGGACATTCTGCATGATAATCTCGATATGCTGCGCTCCCGCAAACATAAACGCACAGCGGCTTTTTCATTGCGAGGTTGTGATTCGATTGACGGCGTCGAGCACATTTCCCGTGTTCTGGAGGTGGACCAGCGACCGATCGGGCGCACTCCCCGCAGTTGCCCGGCAACCTACGTCAAAATCTGGGATCGCATTCGCAAATTATTCGCTGCAGCGCCGGAATCTGCGCTCCGCGGCTATACCGCAAGTCGGTTTTCCTTCAACGTCAAGCAGGGCCGTT
Source organism: Chitinivibrionales bacterium (assembly GCA_014728295.1). GTDB lineage: Bacteria > Fibrobacterota > Chitinivibrionia > Chitinivibrionales > WJKA01 > WJLW01. The sequence continues at coordinate 50,348 of WJLW01000050.1, forward strand.
GTCCGGCGTGTGAGGGGCAGGGCATGATAAAAATCGAAATGAGCTTTCTGCCCAACGTCAGCGTAGTATGCGAGGTCTGCGGCGGCAATCGCTTTACTCGAGAGACGCGTGAGGTGCTGTTCAAAGGCAAGTCGGCAGCAGAAGTACTGCACATGAGCATTGACGAGGGGGTAGGCTTTTTTGAGGCTCATCCGGCAATCCATCATACGCTCAAGCTGCTGCAGGATGTCGGGCTGGGCTATCTCACGCTCGGGCAGCAGAGCCCCACCCTCAGCGGTGGTGAGGCGCAGCGTATCAAGCTGGTCACCGAGCTGGCCAAAGCACAGCGCCCGACGCGCTCGGAGCGTCAGAATCGCAAAACCGCCTTGCAGCATACGCTCTATGTTCTTGACGAACCAACTATCGGTCTGCACATGGCTGATGTCGAAAAACTGATTCTGGTGCTGCACCGGCTGGTTGACGCGGGCAATACGGTTGTTGTCGTCGAGCATAATCTTGATATAATCGCCGAGGCGGACTGGATCATCGATCTGGGGCCGCACGGCGGTGAACACGGCGGGCGCATTGTTGCGCAGGGAACTCCGGAGCAGGTTGCGCGCAAAACGAAGTCTTCAGTTACGGCTGAGTATTTGAAAGAATTTCTGGCGCAGCGGAGGTGAATATGGCAATTGCGTGGGTAACGATAACCGGAGAGGATGGTTTCTTGGTTTCTAAGTGCTTATCTCGCTTTTTCCGCTCCTCATGCCCCCTTATTATGATTGAGTGCTCTTCGCAAATCCTCTTTCATCCATTATATTAATAGTCACAAGCAGGACGCCCCGCTCGATTCACAAACACCCACCTTTAAGCAGGATGGCGTTATGAAAAAATTGGTTATTATAATTCTGGCAGTGATCTCCGTTGGCGCTCAATCCGGCACGCATGATCGTCTCCTGGTCAGCTTAGCACAGGAAGATCCTGAAAATCCCGTTGCGCCCAAGCGCCCCCGGCTTGAGGAGCTGGATATTGATTTCGCCGGACACCCGCATGAAGGCCAGGCACAGGCAATCGTAACGCCGCGCATGCTCTCCCGGCTGCGCACGATGGGCTATGGCGCAACGATACTGAAGGAAGAGGCGGATGCAACCTATGCGATACCTGATTATTTTCACTTTCCCGAAGAAACGTTTGACAAACTGGAATTGCTGCATGCCCGGTATCCTGACATCTCGGTGTATGACACTGTAGGATTCACTCAACGCGAAAAACGACCTATTGTCAGATTCATCATCTCGCGCAACGCCGGCACGCGTGAGGATGAACCATCCGCCCTGTTCAACGGCATGACGCATGCGCGCGAGCCGCTGGGCAATGAAATCTGCCTCTACGCCATAGAGCAGATATTGGAGCAGTATCTGCTTGACGATCAGGTTACCCGCTGGGTAGATTCCATGGAAGTGCATTTTGTGCCGATCCTGAATGTCGACGGCTATCAGTACATGGTCGAAAATGCCTCGAGCAGTCCCTGGTGGCGCAAAAATTTGCGGGACAATGATAATAACGGCGGTGATTTCGACAGGATTCGGGACGGAGTCGATCTGAATCGCAACTGGGACTGGAACTGGAGTTCGGGCGGCAGCACCGATAAAACCAGTTGGACGTATCGCGGGTCGTCCGGTGGATCGGAGGCTGAAATCAAGGCTATGGAACGCATTGTGCTCGAACGCAAATACGTCGTTGGAATATCATATCACAGCTACGGACAAAAAATTATGCGGCCCTATTCAATCAACGGCAAAAGGCCGCCGGACTGGCCAACCATCGAGAATGTCGGCGCAGCTTTGGCCGATGCGATTGGCGGGTATGCAAAGACATCGCTAGCCGGCTATGGCCAAAGCTCTTGCTGGCTGCACGGCGCCGGCGGCATGCTGGACTTTCTTGCCGAGACGGCAACAGAATTCATTCCCGGACGCAACGAGATGGAGTCTGAGCGTGAAAAAAATTACAACGGCATCAAGTACCTGCTTGAGCGCTGTTTTTATGCAGGTATTACCGGGCATGTCAAAGATGCACGCACCGGCGATCCGTTGAGCGCCGAAGTGGAGGTGCTCGGATTAACCGGCGACAACGTTGATCCGCGCACGAGTGACAGACAGTTCGGACGCTTCTTCCGCCTGCTGAAAAAAGGGACGTACTCTATCGAGGTCTCCGGAAGCGGATACCTTTCACAGACCGTTACCGGTATCAACGTTGTTGACGATTCACTCACCTATGTCAAGGTTGATCTCGTACCGACCAGCACGATGCTGGCGCATCGTGAACGATTGACCGGGCGCAGTGCAATGGAAGGTGCGGATGTTTGTCTGTTTTCGTTGAACGGCAGAACAATCAATCGCCCCGATCGGCGCACCCGTGCCACCGCGATTGCTCCCGGAGTGTACCTATACACCGAGGCGGCCTCCCGAAAAGCCGGCATGGCGTTCGTTGCGCCTTAGAACTGGGCGCGATTGCGTGCAACCCAGCCGGGGAACGCCGGCTGTCTAATCAACCGCAATGCGTATCTGCTGATCAAAACTCGATTTCCAACGACAAACTATTCACCCCGATCTGCAACGACACTCGATCAAGCCTCTGTTCATATTCTGCTTTTTTCTTGCTGCCGATACCCTTGAGCACCGACCCGGTTGCGGTTAATGGAATGCCAACCAGAATTCCGACGTAGCCAAGAAATACCAGAAACAATGCATCCGCCTCCTCCTTGTTTGAGAGACTCATCAAGCCGGAAATGTACATCACGCCGCCCGCACTCAGCGAAATGATGCCGGGTATTTGTAATCCCCTTCCGGTAGCGTGCATTTTGGTGTACGTCTTGAGTTTGTCCCGCAACTCTTCCCGGGTATATTCCGGATCGGTATAGCCGGACCGGGCAACAACAGCATCACTGCCGATGCGCTCGTCTTCTACAGAGATGACATCTTCTTCTTCGTCAACGATAATAATTTCCTGTGCGGCTATACAGGCCCAGCCAACTGCCAGCAAGAGATAGAATTTTATGTCGACCATTCCCCTGTTCACACTTTTTGCTTAACGTCAAGCAATTTGATGTCGTGCAGCAGTTCACCCGACGGTTTGTTGATATTGATTTTCATCAACGTGTCATCAATTTCCCAGGTAAAGGGCATGTCCAGATCGTATTCGAAATCGATAATATTATTTTGAAGCTTCTGCTCCAGTTCGCCGGCAAAGTCCTCCAGCACCAGTATCGCAATATTTTCGATCCGTTCGCAACTGAACACATCTCCGCGTGCAAAGGCGATGCGCTCCTGCTTTTCCTCCTCCGGCAAGTGCGAAGCAAGCATCTCGCGTTCATATTTTTTGAACAGCTCATTGTGCAGTTTGAATAAGTATTCATCAAAGGCAAAGCTGGATGTGTTATGATCGCAAAAATGATAGAGTGCGGTAGTTGACAGGTACAACACGACGTTACGTTCGGTCAGTGAAAATGCGCTTTCGGCAAATAGCTTTTCGGCTTTGGTCGGATCGACACTTCGGGCCGGGTCGAGGATGAACTTTCTGATTGCGGGATAGGTTGCCTGCGAAGCCAACTCCGCCCGCCTGGCCTCCCTGGCATCGGCAATCTCTTGCGACGTGGGTTGGCGCGGCTTCTCTCCGGTAAACACTTCCGGCTCAAGACCAAAGGCGGCAGCAAAATAGGCTACAGCCTTCTCGGATGTCTGGTGCGGCTGTTCGATACAGGCAATGAGCAGCTCCGGCACGCCAAGTTTGCCGGCCAGGTCGGCCTGCGTGAGATTGGCCTGTTCCCGGTTCTTTTTAACCAATTCTGCAAGAGTCATAGTAAATCCACATGATTCATTTTGCAATTTCAACTAGTAACAAAGAATCCGACGTCCTTGTATAATTTAATTTGTGCCGGGTTCATGTTCTTGAGAATGAAACATGGCGTTTTGCGCCGGGCATCGGCAAACACACCGTGACAATCGTGGATGAAGCAGGTGAAAGCGCAATATGCCTATTGGAAATTCCAGCAAAATTGACGATTATCATTAATTAGTTGCGTGCGAGTATTAATTTTGTAGAATCGGAACTCGTGCTATAAATCAAGGAGCCGGAATGCCCAGAAGCGCTATTTTTACCATTGTTGTATTCTGCTTGTCATTTTTGTACCACTGTTCCCAATCAGATAGCCGGGGCAAGCTCTCGGAGAAGGAGATACTTGCATTAGAGCGCTATAAAGGGAGGCTCGATACTATTAAGGCAAAAGATACGCTCAGGGTAATTTCCCCCGATATCTCGGAAGGCGGATTGCCGCGGGAGGGATCCCCCCTATCATTTGAGCAGGATATGTCTGAATATTTCGCAGAAGAGCTGGGAGTTGAATTGCTGATGATTCATCCCGAAAGCTATGACAGCATCATCCCCTGGCTGGTTGCGGGTATTGGTGATATCGCAGCCGCGTCGCTCACGGAAACCGAACGGCGCCAGGAGCGTGTTGATTTCACCCGCCCCCTCAATCAGGCGCGTGAACTGCTTATCGGCCGCAAGGAACTTGCAGATTCCATCATCTCGATTGACGATTTACACGGTCGTGAGGTCGTCGTAAGGAGATCATCCACCTACTACCAGACATTGCAGGGGATAAAAGATTCGATTGCCGATCTGAAAATTACGCTTGCGCCGCACGACATGCATACCGAAGAAATCGTGCATCGGGTCGCTACGGGAAAATATCCGCTGACACTGTGTGACTCGCATCTGGCGCGTAACATCTTTTTCTACGAAGAAACTATCACAGCTCTGCTCGAGTTAACCGATTACCGCCCGATTGCCTGGGCCGTTGCCCGGGAATGCCCGGACCTGCTTGCCGGGTTGAATGAATTCATTCTCGAACAGAAACTTACCAAGCATTTGCCCAAGACATATACCGGTGATTGGGAGGGCATACTTAAACGTAAGGTACTACGCATCGCTACCCGAAACAATGCCGCTACCTACTGGATTTACCGGGGTAAAGAAGTTGGCTTCGAATATGAGCTGTGCAAGGCGTTCGCAAAAAAGCATAAGCTGCGTATCGAAATGCAGATCGCTCCGGATTGGGAACAATTGCTGCAATGGGTGCACGACGGCAAAGCCGACATCGCCGCGGCCTGTATTACCGCCACAGCACAAAGGCGAAAGCTCGTCGACTTTGCAGAACCGCACCTGTTTGCCACCGAGGTCGTTGTCTCCGGCCTGGATTCGACCGGTACTCCATTCGTAACAGACACGGCGGATCTTCACTCGGCGACACTTTACCTGCGCAGGAGCAGTTCCTATTATCAGTCAATCACGCAATTTCAATCGCAGAACAAGGTTGATTGCAAACTCGAATTTGTGCCGGAAGATATGGAAACAGAGGAGATCCTCAGCAAAGTGGCTGCGGGTGAATTTCAGGCCACAATTTGTGACGACTACATTGCCCGCATGGAGCAGATGCATACTTCTGATATCGAAATCGCTTTTCCGGTTAGCGATACCCAGCACATTGCCTGGGCAATTCGCCAATCGGCAGATACGCTCCAGGAACAAATCAACACCTTCTTCACCGAAACGCAGTATCGCCCGCGCGACAAAATGTATAACATTACGTACAATAAATATTTCGAAAGCCGAAAGCGAATTGCCGCCGCCCGCTCTCTGCACCGTGCGGATAAAGAAGGAACAATTTCGCCCTATGACCGGCTTATGAAACGCTATGCAAAACGCTACGACTTTGACTGGCGCATGGTTGCGGCCCAGACATATCAGGAATCGAAATTTAATCCCAATGCCCGCAGTTGGGCCGGTGCGGTCGGTTTAATGCAAATCATGCCGTCGACCGGGCGGGATTTGCGAGTGGGTGACATCTCCAAACCGGGCCCCAGTTTGCACGGCGGCACAAAATACATGCGACAGCTTCTCCGACGTTTTGAAAAGGGGATTCCCTTTCAGGAACGATATCGTTTTGCCCTCGCTTCGTATAATGCCGGCTATGGACATGTCATCGATGCCCGGCGACTTGCACAATCACTGGGGTTGAACAGCGATGTCTGGTTTGACAATGTAGAACAGGCGATGCTTAAGCTGGCTAAACCGGAATACGCCCGCAAAGCCCGGTACGGGTACTGCCGGGGCAGCGAACCGGTTATGTATGTGGGCAATATACAGCGGCTGTATAACCACTACAGCCAAGTTGTTGATGGTGGATAATTCACAAAAACACCTTCCATTTCCGCCAATTTTTCACTATATTGAAGGTTCTATTATTCGAAATTGTTTCCGCCCCCTCAGAAAAACCGGGCGCCAGGTCTCTTCGGGCATATAACTCTCGATTTGCTAAAGAGTTAGCTGGTTGGCACGCCGCTGCTACGGGTACAATTTCGATTTCGTAGGCACGCTTGATTCGCTCTTTCGCGACGGCACGCCGAAGTATCCACTACAGGATGCCGATCATGAAGGGCACTGGCATATGCGCGTGGATGAAATGCTGGATAAAGCTGGTGACTGGGTTCGGGCCACCAGTCCCGATATTGTGCTTTTGCATGCCGGGGCCTACGATTTGATTGCCGATCAAAGTGATGTTGCTGCTACGTTGGATGATGTCGGTGCCTTGATCGATACGATCCGTTCGGTCAATCCAACGGTTACGATATTGCTGGCCAAGCTCATTCGTCAACACTACGATGCAACGGCGTTTAACGATCAGATACCCGTAATTGCATCAAACAAGTCGCTGCCCGCTTCGCCGGTAATTGTGGTAGATCAGCATACCGATATTGTCTTTCCCGATGATTACCTCCCGGCAGGTGGCGAGCTGAACGAGTCCGGTGATTTGAAAATGGCACATCGATGGTTTCTGTCTCTCAGAACGGTGTTGACGGATTCCACACCCGGAGTTGCTGTGGCATCGCCTCGAGATGGAGACGTTTTTGTCCCGGGCAATCCTGTTATGGTGACAACATCGGTGACGAGTTGGCAGGAAGTCGATTCGGTGCGGCTGTATCTTGACGGGAACTACATTGCTACCGATATCTCCGCGCCGTATGAATTAAATTTGCCGGGCCAGCCCGCGGGGAACGTTATCGTGTCGGCGCAGGCTTTTGATAGTGATGGTGACCGTGCGGAGTCGGCGCCGGTGAGCGTTACATTTGGAAATGTTCCCCCAACCATTACTCTCGGGAGGCCTCTTGACGGATGGTGGTATACCGAACCGGCGGATGTCACCCTCGTCGCCAATGTTGATGATGTCGACGGGTCGGTGAGTTCGGTGGAATTTTTTGAGGGTACGGCTTCGCTTGGCAGTGATGCTGCGCCGCCGTTTTCGCTGGAGCACTCCGGGGTGACGGCTGGTGTTTGCGTATTTGCTGCACGGGCAACCGACGACGGGAGTGCATCCGGGGAGTCGATGACTGCACGCGTAAGCATCTATCCGGCCGGCACTGCTCCGTTTCTGGAGCGTGGCGGTATCTGTGTGCTGGAAGCAGAGCACTACACCCGGCTCGACAAGCGTTCTGATGATGTCGACTGGGAGGCGGGAAGTGATGCGGATACGGTTTTCATGACTACCCCTTCAGCAACGACATCCGGTTCACATGCGACAAGCTGTGAAATGATATTCGATGTGCACATCACCACCCCGGGCACCTACTTTATTGCCGCCCGACGCAATGCTGTAGATTTTTCGCACGATACGGCACTACTGGGTATTGACGAAAGGTCACGGGGGCGGGTGTTCGAGTACGCCACAGAAGGCTGGCAGTGGAGTTCCGCATATTATCTGGGCAAGCTTGAAGCGGGCGTCCATTCGATTCGTATTCGCCGGCGGGAGTCCGGCTTGCAGGTAGACCGCCTGATGGTTGCGCTCAATGCGGATTATTTGCCGTATGAAGGAGCACCGGACATAGGTCTGCCGGAAAGCCCTTTTGCAGAAGCTACCGGACTCATTGCCAATGCCGGAAGAGACACAACCGTTGACCTCGGCGAAACGGTGACGCTGGACGGCAGCCTGTCAATCGACATGGCCGAAAGCCCCACGCAGCTCAACTTTGCCTGGAACCAGATCGCCGGACGTCCCGTTTCTCTGGGTGATGTTGCTACTGCAACGCCATATTTTACACCCGCAATCAGCGGGACGTATGTCACCGAGTTGCGCGTATCAAATGGAACCCATACCAGCTACGACACCGTCGAGGTTGTCGTACCCGTTAGCGTAACTGAGAGCACGGAAGGCGCAGAATTTGTTGTCCCTGCCCCGACAACAAGTCATTACCTCTCCTGGGCCGACTCCAGCCAGATTGGAAGCTATCTTTCGACGGCGCAAGGAGGACGGGTCTACCATACCTTTAAAACCGTTACGCTTGATAACGGCCTGATAGAAGTTGTCGTATCGCCGGACCTCGGCATGCGCGTTCTGCGCTGCCTTGACAAAACGGCACTGCCCCACCGCCAGATGTTCGCCTCCTACACCAATCCCGCCAATCCGGTGCCGTTTGCACAGAACATCGGCGGCGTCAAACCCAATGTTGCCTTTGCTGAAAATTCGACGGCGATGATTGACTTTGACGGATCTCTGCATTGTAAAGCTGGCCATTACATCGAAAGGGCAGACGACGGAACATCGGAGATTGTCATGAACCTGCGTTTCGAATATCATCAAAAAGAAGAGGACGCCGGATTCCTGGGCAAGTACGGAGATCGTCCTCTTTCCAGTATCGTTACCGTGCGTCCGGGTCATGCCGACTTTGAAGTGGCCTATATTGTCGAAAATGAAAACCCGCTGCGTCGCAATAATCGTATCTGGTCGACTGCGCTCTATCCGAATGTGTATGCTGCCGACGGCGAGTGGATCTTTCCGACGAAATGGGCACTGGGTCATATGGCCGAGACATTGTTCAACATAGAAGCGACCGGCCCGATTAACAATCCCGCCGAACCGCTCGAACAGTATGGCTCCTACTTTGCAATGAATCCGCAATATGGATTCGCCGGCGCGTATTATCCCAACGAAGACGCCAACCACCTGCGCGTGACCGATCCGCACAAATATCCGGGGTGCAAAATTTATAACCACAAAAATAACGGCCCCCCGTATGAATTGTGGGGATCGACAAACAATGTTTTTGAAGTGCCGGAAAACTTTGTCAATGCATTTGCTGCGCATGACTTACGGCACAATTATTATCTTGCGCGTGGAATCGGCAAGGTTGCATTTGCCAATGAACGCGTGGTCATTGCAATCACCGGGAATGATTTCAGCCTGACGGCTCCCTGCTTTGCCAAGGTAGACGTTTACGACTATAATCAATCCACCGGCCCGATTGCCCTCAATCAGGAAATCGGTCCGGGAATCGTTGTCTCCGGCATGTTCGTTAATGGCTTGCGGGTTGTCGCGGAGGGACACGAGATGTGCAACGTGCAGCTTCCCCTGGTGTTTGCGGATAACAGTGCCGATACGGCCGGATTGTGCGCAAGCGCGCGTCGTTCGGGAGGCGATGGATTGGGTGAGCTGGATGCTTCGCACGGATTCAATTACGAACTCGAAGACTTGCAGTGCAAAACGCCGTTGCTCAGCTCACTGGCTTCGCTGCTTGCCATTGACCACGTGAGCGGCAGCGATGATCCCGACGTGCTCATGTCGCTGGCGCGCACGGCCTACCGCCATGGCGGATTCGCTGTTGCGGATCAATACCTCGCGCTTGCCAACGGACAACGTCCCCAGCAGGAGAACTATGTGCGTGCACTGATGCAGCGTGAGAATGGCCAGACCGCCGACTTTACGGATACACCGATTGAAGGCAACTATTTCGAAGCGCTGAGCTTTATTGCCGCAGCAGACCAATCGTCGGCACTCACGGCGCTCGATGCTTTGCTGCTACTGCGCCCCGATGCGATCAGACCGCGCCTGGCGCGTGCCTGGCTTGCGCAGGATATCAGTGATGCGTTGCATGTGCTGGCTGTCAATCCCGGATCCCCGGAGCTGTGGGCGGTGCTTGACATGCTCAACTATCCCGGTGCGCCGAACCGGCTCGCGGGACTGCTGGCACAGAATGAAATTGCGCAGTCGCGCGTTAACGATTTTCTTAAAGAAGTCACCGAAGGTCTCTGGCGGCACAACCGTCGGTATGAATATGACGCAGCCTGGTTTGACAAAGCCAACCTGCCCGAATTTCCTGCGGCATTGAAATACGATAACCTGAATGCCACGCCCCCGACCGCCCCCGGCTCGCTTGCAGCAAATGCCGTATCGGATGAGGTGATCGCACTGAGCTGGGATGACAATGCGAACAATGAGGAAGGCTTTCGCATCGAACGCATGACGGATGGCCAAATCTTTCAGCTTCTGGTTGAACTTCCCGCCAATACAACTGAGTTCATTGACATGAATGTAAGTGCATCAACAGCGTACACTTATCGCGTGCAGGCATACAATTCCATTGATGCATCCGCCTGGTCGAATGATGCATCGGCAACAACGCCGCAGCCTGCGCCCAGCATGCTTCTGGCTTATGAGGGATTCGATTATGCTACGGGGGCGCTTGGGGGAAATGATGGCGGTGCGGGTTTCGGTGGCGCCTGGCAGGGGTCGGGCGAGGTGTCTGCGCCCGGCTGGGACTATATCGGGGTTGAAAACGCCGGCAATAAGGCATACGTTGCCAACAGCTTTGCTACTCGGGAATTTGCCTCCACCCTGGGCGGCGCCGATACGACCCTGTGGATGGGGTTCATTCTCAAAGAAGGCGGCAACACCGCACAAATCCGCTTTTTTTTGCAAGCCGGGGACCTGACAAAATTTGCGTTTATGCGACACAGTTACGATAATTGGGGTATCAATGAAAACGGCACCGGGGATCCGGACAATTTGCCGTGGACGAATGAGAAAACAGACCAGCACTTCTGGCTCTTTAAAATGGTGTTCGCCGCTTCGGACGCATTCGTAACCGTCTGGCGGGACCCGAACCTGATGGTCGTGCCCACAAGTGGCGGAACGACGATACGTTTGCCGGCGTTTAGTTTCGACAAGGTATGCTTCGGTACTTCATACGGCGGTGTCGAACTTGACGAATTGCGAATCGGAACGTCCTTTGAGAATGTTCACTCGGGTGATTCAACCCCGGTCAAGCCGATTGACTTTGCGGCTACGGTGCAAACCGGTAAGGTGCCGTTTGATGTCGGCTTCACTGCAATCAATAATGCCGGGCAGGTTGACTCCTGGGAATGGGATTTTGGCGATGGCGGGTCGAGCTTCGAGATGAATCCGACCCATACGTATGCAACGGCCGGTGTCTTTACGGTTACGCTTACGGCAACCGGAGCGGCAGATACCTGGCAGGAACAGAAACCGGACTACATCGCTGCAAGCAATGAAATACGCATCATGGCGCTGGGCAATTCTATTACCGAAGGCGCAGCAGGCGGCGCCTATAGTGCAGGATATCGACGTCCGCTCTATCTGCAGTTGACCCAGGCCGGCTATGATGTCAATTTTGTCGGATCGCAGAGCAGGGGAACAATCGATGACTTCGACAAAGATCACGAAGGTCATGGCGGCTGGTATATCGACGGCGATAACTGGGGGCAGGGCCAGGAACTGGTGCGCCATGCCTACAACTGGCTGGTGGCAAATCCGGCAAAAATCGTTCTCCTGCATATCGGTACCAACGATATCGGCACGGGACAATCGATTTCCGGCATGATCGTTGAAATGGAACGCTTGCTTGACAGTATAGACAGATATGAAAATGATTACGGGGTGTTAATTCAAGTCTTTCTCGCGCAGATTACCTCGTGCAGCGAACAATGGCGCGCTGATTCTGTTGCCAAGTTCAATGATTCGCTCGCCCGGTTGGCTCAACAGCGCATTGCAGCGGGGGACATGCTGACCCTGGTGGATGTCGGCGGCGCCCTTGCCTATCCCGATGATCTGTGGGACGGTGTACATCCCAATCAATTCGGCTATGACAAAATAGCGGCAATCTGGTATACCGCAGTGGACGCATACCTTTGCTCATTGCCCGCGAACCGGCCGCCCGCAATTGCCGCACCGACGGATAAAACAATTGACGAAGGTCAATTGCTTTCGTTCACCGTTGCGGCAAGCGATCCCGATGGTGATATCCCCTCTCTGTCAGCCCATCAAGTGCCCGTCGGGGCTGTATTTGTACAGTACGGCAATGGCTCTGCATCGTTTGAGTGGACGCCTGCTTACGACCAGAGCGGCAGTTACGAAGTGATTTTTGTTGCCTCCGACGGATCGCTTTCGGATACGGATACTGTTGAGATTACCGTCACTGACATTCCCGGCGGACACATTGTCATCGATAATCTCGATCCGGTGGTAAGCGTGCAGTTGTATGCCTCGAGCGGCTGGATGGGTGAACGACAGTTCAGCGGAAACGATACCATCAAAAACCTCGATCCCGGTACCTATATACTCTCGCTAATGCAAACCAACCGCCGAACCCGATATGTTCGGGTTGCTGTGCAATCGGATGTCTTTGCCCGGCCGGTTTTGAGTATGCGTTATCCGGTTGCAATGGTGTTTTCCGGGCAGGATACTCTTGACGACGGCGCCAATCCAATTTCGGTTGCATCCGGCTATTCCTGCGCTGCAATGGATGATTTTGACCGTGACGGCGACTTTGATGTTGTTATGGTCTCGCCCGACGGAAATTGCACGTATTTTTTAAATGATGCAGGGATGGTCCATGCCGAGAAGTCTTTTAATCTCGGTATCAGCGGGATCCAGGCCATGCGTATTGTGGATATAAATTCCGACAGCAATCTCGATCTGGTTGTCGCGCTGTCAAGCGGGGAAGTGCTGTCCTGTCTCAATGACGGTGCAATGAACTTTGCCTACGATGCGACACTGTATGCCGCGTCACCGGGGTTGACCGGATGTGATATCGTAGAACTGAATGCGGATGCGAAGATGGACTACCTTCTTGCCTATGCGAGCGGCGCCTGTGAACAGGCCGTATCCGATGGCTCCGGCTGGGATGTTACACCGGTTGAATTCACCGGCGGGACGGCGCCGGACGCGGCAGACAGCGCCGCAATCCTGGCGATGGAGGTAACCGGCGACAGTTTGCCCGATCTGCTTATTTCGGATGCCGGCGGGACGGTGAATGTTTACAAGCAAATGCCGGATGGGCGGTATCTGTACAGCGGCCCGGCGAATTGTGACGGTTTTCCGATGATGGCTGCCGGACGAGTTCATCTTGCCGCACGTTACGGACGGGATGCGGATTTGCCGAATCTTGTGGTGAGTGACGGCAGCGGCATCGTTATTGTCGCGTCGGGAAAGCTGCGCGGTGATTGTTATGCGGATGCAAATAACACGATTGACGCAATGGATTTAGCACTGTTTGGAAATACATTTGGCACAACGCAAGATGATGCAGGATGGGTTCCTGCCTGCAATATGGATTTAACACCAAATGGCGGCGGCAAGCAGGTGATTGATGCGTTGGACCTGGCTTTGTTTGGTGATAGCTGGGGGAATGTGCAATGAGACGTACGCTTTTCTGTCACACTTCGATAAGCTCAACGCGACGTCACCTGAAGCTATCCTAATCGCATCGGCGTCACAATGAGCATGCCGAAGTGTGACAGCACAATAGTGACATGCACGTAAAGCAAAAAGCACAAAAACCTGCAGCAACAATCGCCATTCTTCTTTTGACGACGTCAGCGCTCATACCCATACACGCCTCTCGGCTCATAACACCCGCTTCGCCCCGATTTGCCTATGTCAATGCCGCCGTCAACAAGCGAACCTGGCAGCCTCCTGAAGAGATTACGGATATTATACCCGATACCGCCTATTACTATTATAAAGACCGCAAAGTGTTGCTCATCGAAGATGTCGATAACTTCGCCATAGAGTATCATATCGCAACAAAAGCCTCGGCTCCCTTGCAGGCCGGATCACCAGTGGCGACAACACAATCTCATTTCCGGCATCAGCAGGCAGCTCAATCGCCGTCGGCGCTTCAACCGAAACGGACACGCGATCGGGCTACAGTCAGTGGGATGTCGACGGCAGCGGGGAGTTGGTCTGGAGGCCGGATTACGTCTTCCCTTATCCAAATCGACAGCAGCAGCATCGACGTTGGATCATCCGCCGTTCCGGCAGCAGCCGATCTCACCGGGAATGGTCTGGCCGACTTGCTCGTAGCAAATCAAAGCGGCACAATTGCCTGCTTTGAATACACATCGAGCGGCGTCTACCGTGCACGAGATCCTGCCAATTTTGCCGGTCGTGAAAGATTACTGGACACATCGGCATCCATTTCTTATGTGTACAGCACAAATAACGAGTGCCCAACCTTGCTGTTGAGCACGAGCGAGGGGTATATTTTTCGGGCAGCAACATCACTCAGGGGCGATTTCTACAGCGACGTTTACAATCGAGTTGATGGTCTTGATCTGGCGGTTTTTGGCGATGCATTCGGTTTTGCCGAAAACGCCGACGAATGGAAAGAACAGGCGAACCTGGATCTGACGCCTGATATACATAACATGCAAGTCATTGATGCGCTGGACTTGTCGGTATTCGGCGACAGCTTCGGCGCACAAAAATAACAGGAGTGTCTTGATGGTACAAAAAATCGCAGGATTCATTGCCGTGCTGAGCTGTCTGGCACTGGCCGGGCCCAATGCCGCAGCCACAGTCAGTATCGACATGGATGCTACCACATTCGGTGCATCCGAAATTGATGCCTCTTACGTGTCTGCTGCCGCCGATGACCAATTCGATATCCTCGTCGTCACCGACGGTGTCAGTAATCTGGATACGTATACGTTGCGCGTTGTTTTTGACCGTACAAAAGTGGAGTTTATGGCGGCAAATTTAGATTACGACCTCACAATCCAAAACATACTGAAAACCAATGGCGGAACGGTAATTGGCTTGTCGCCCACGATACGGCCCGGAGCAGGCACCACCATCGATACGCTCGAAGCCTGGTATACACTGCAGGGCGACGACAAAGCTGTGGCGCCGGATGGGTTCGGGTTACTGGCAACCATCCGGTTTAAATCGTTGCTGGGCGCCGGAGATTCACATGATATCCGACCGGTTTTCGCCGATTTTGTGGACAGCGAGCTGCAGCGTGACTATCTGTCTGCCTTTGCTGATGGAACGATTTCCTTCGTTCCGTCCTATACGCTCAACGTTACCAGCAACGGTAACGGCACAACAACACCGTCCGGTGGTGTTTCGGTAAGTCATGGCACGCCGCAGAGTATTAGTGCCGCTCCCGATGCCGGCTATCATTTTGTCAACTGGACCGTAACCTCCGGCGCGGCTGCAATTGATGATCCCAACTCGGCGAACACGGCGGTTAGCTTGACAAGCGGCAACGCAGAAGTGCAGGCGAATTTTGCGCTCAACAGCTATGTGCTCACCGTTAACAGCGACGGCAACGGTACAACCGCTCCCGACGGAGATGTTTCGGTAAGTCACGGTATTGCGCAGCCGGTTTCTGCAACGCCGGGCACAGGTAATCATTTCGTCAACTGGACGGTCACGAACGGAACGGCATCAATTGACAATGCCGGCAGCGCCGCTACGCAGGTGACGTTGGTATCCGGTGATGCAACGGTCCGGGCGAATTTTGCTATTAATACCTATACGATAACACCTGTGGCCGGTACCGGAGGAACCATTTCACCCACTACGGTGCAGACGGTCAATCATGGCTCATCCGTGTCATTTACGATCGACGCCGATGATGCTTCGGGATATGAAATCGATGACATCCTCGTTAACGGTGCGAGCGTCGGGGCCGTGGCCGGGCAGGATCAATATGTTTATGCATTTACCAATGTGACAACGGATCAGACGATCAGTGCGGTGTTCAGGCTCAAAACCTACACGCTCAGCGTTACCGCCGACGGCAACGGTACGACCACACCGGCAAGCCCGGCAAGCGCAACCCACGGCATTGCCCAGGTCATCACAGCAACCCCGTCCATCGGTTACACGTTCAGCCACTGGACGGTGGAATCGGGTTCGGCAGTGTTCGACGATGCGAATGCAGCATCAACCAGTGTTACGTTGACAAACGGTGACGCGACCATTCTGGCACATTTCACCAATGCAACCTATACATTGACACTTACCACAGACGGCAATGGCTCGGTTGTTCCTGCATCCCCCACAACAGTTACGCATGGAGTGCCGGCTGCAATCGAAGCGTCTCCCAACAGCGGCTATTACTTCGATCAATGGACGATCGTCACCGGTAGTGCCGCGATTGAGGATAGGTATGCAACGGCGACCAATGCAACGTTGACCGGCAGTGCGACAATCAGAGCAGATTTTGTCGCGGCCGGCGGCATCGACCTGACCATAACCGGCGGCAGCGGCAACGAAGCGGTATTTCTCTATGCCTCAAGCGGCTGGTATGGACGTAACGTTGCAACGGGCAGCGGCGTGATCTCCGGTTTGAAACCGGGCAGGTACCTGCTGGCCGTCATTGAAAGCGGCAAGCGGACGGAATTCACTTCCGTGTCGGTTGGCGCCGGAGCAGAAACTGTCGAGTCCGTCGATTTGCGCCCCACTGTGCAGAATGTCTTCGCTGCCCCGTCGGTAATCACCTCTGGTGGATCACCAATTGTAACCGGTGACGCCAATACGACCGTGAGGGATGATTTCGATGGTGACGGCGATCTCGATCTGCTCATTGCACATGCAGATGGTACATTTGACTATTACGAAAACACCGGCAGCGACCTCGTCTTTTCCATCGGCCCGCAAAGCGGCGGCAGTGATCTGGCAGTCGCCGGCGGAATTGCATGTGTGCGCACCGCCGACTGGAATGGCGACAACCAGCTTGACTTGCTCGTGCTGGATGCCGTCAGTGACCTCGTTCTCTATCAGAACAATTCGACCGTCGGTGCAATGAACTACGCAGCCGGTACGGTACTGCATAACGGATCACCAGACGGCGCTGTCGGCTTTGATGTCGGCATGCTCAACGGAGATGAATACCCGGATTTCGTATTTGGCTATGCAAATGGCGAGATCATGGCGGCCATGTCCGGTGCTACGTTTGCCTGGTCGGCTCCGGTATGGGATGCTATTGCAAACGTGACCCTGACCGACAACTCCAGCATAGACGCCGGCGACGACGCTTTTCCAGCGCTGATTGACGTGTCCGGCGATGGGGCGGCAGATCTGGTTGTCGGGGTATCAGGCGGAGGCGCCAGGCTGTATCGCAACCGGGGAAGCAATCAATTCCAGGCCCGCGGCGACCTCTGTTTCAACGGCCAGAGCCTCAACCTGATTGGCAGTGCGGCAATTTCGAAGCTTTATGGCGCCAAAGGTGATTTCGGTTCGGTTGTGTTGTCCGATAATAACGGAAGCCTCTACTCTGCCGCAGTACTCCTCGCCGGTGATTTCGATAGCGACGATGCCGTCAATGTCACCGACCTGGCAATTTTCGGCGACGCCTGGGGTCTTGACGAAGACGCCGTCGACTGGCGTTTGGATTGCAACCTCGACCTGTCGCCAAATGCAAGCAACAAGCAAATAATTGACGTACTCGACCTTGCGATCTTTGGTGACTGCTGGTTGAATCAGAAGTAATGCGTTTTTTCGCACGAGATAAGGAGCACCCAATGAAAACCATTCTCACCCTACTCCTGTCAACTCTCGCGTTGACAGCACAACCCTCTCTCACCCTCGAATATCCTGCCGGTGAATTCGCCAAAGACGCCGTTGTAATCGTCAAATTAGTCGGCAATGACATCAAAGATCTCGACACCTACACCTGCGACGTTCTCTACAACGATAAAGCCCTGCGTCTCCAATACGCATCCCACGACGCAGCATTCCAGGGCATGCCCAACGCCCTCGCCGCGCCCGGACGAAAACTGATCCCATTCGTGAAAAAAAAGCCAGGCAAGGTCAATTTTGCCATAACCGTCGCCGGCGCAAAGAAATCTAAGCAGAAGATTGAGAATGGGATTCTGGGCGTGCTTGTGTTCAAGGTGGTTGGCACGGAAGAGACCGGGCTGGCTTTGGATAATGTTGAGTTGCTTGATTCGGAGAGGAAGAGGATTGTGGTTGGGCAGTGAG
>WJLW01000051.1 GCA_014728295.1 Chitinivibrionales bacterium
GGCCTCAATCGCACGCACGCAGCCAACATCGTCAAACATCGAAACGAGAAGGGCGTATTTGCCTCACGCAAAGATTTGAACGACGTGCCCGGCATCGGCGCAAAATCATTCGAGCAGGCGGCGGGATTTCTCAGGATACCGGATGCCAAAAACCCGCTTGACAACTCAGCCGTACATCCTGAGCGCTACCCACTGGTTATCCGCATGGCCGAGGATATGAAAGCAGACATCGAGGAGATTATCGGGAATGCGCAGAAAATAAAATCCATTGACAAAAACAAATTCGTCTCAAATGAGGTGGGCCTGCCGACTATCGAGGATATTCTTGCCGAAATTGAAAAACCCGGTCGCGATCCACGTGACACCTTCAAATATGCGACCTTTGATGAAAATATCCAGAAAATCTCCGATCTGACACCGGGGATGGCGCTCGAAGGCACGGTCACCAATGTCACCAATTTCGGCGCGTTTGTTGACCTAGGCGTTCACCAGGACGGTCTCGTGCATATCTCGCAGCTTGCCGACCGCTTTGTCGATGATCCACAGAAAGTGGTCAAGGTCGGGCAGGTGGTCAACGTGCGCGTGCTCGAAGTGGATGAAGATTTGAAGCGAATCGCTCTTTCGATGAAGCAGGACCCCGGTGCGCCCCGACCCCGGCGCCCGGAACAACACAGCACTCGTCCCGGGCGGTCCAACAAACAGACCAGGAGCATGGACGAAAAAGAGAAATCCGATAATTTCAGCGGCAAGCAGCATGGGCACAAGAAAAAACTCGTTACCTATAAGCCAAAGATTAATATCAAGTCTTTCCTGAAGTGAGTGGGGTGATCGGTTGCCATCGCACTGCGCATCTACTATATGCAAGTACATTTTCTTATAGTTCTACTAAAATAAAGTGGGGTTTCATTTGGTTGTTTAAATATGCTTCGGCTTCCCAGGTCGTGCCGTCTTAGTTTATTTAGTATGTCCACAGAAGCATTGTCATCTCGATAGTAGTGTTTTGCACCCGGAGAAACCTAACGGTGCTGTTTTTCTGCCCGAAAAGCGAATTTTTTTCACCGTTGGTAAAAAGAACTGCTTTGCAGAATATAATAATCATGTGAATTGCAAATCGATTAATCGGTGGTATTTATAATGTGCTAAGGAGTTACTAAATGTACTGCAATGAAAAGTTAATCAAGTTGCTTGTGATAATCTGCATAATATCAGGGGCACTCTATCACATTGCCCCTTCTGTGCGCAACAAGGAATATCTTCCTGATCGGCCATGCAGAGATGATGCATTTTATGCGTTCACCGTTGCTCGAGATTTTGCCAGTGGTCAGGGACGGTTAACTGTATCCGATGGGCTCGTAAAAACAAACGGTTTTCAACCTCTTTATTGTGTTCGTCGTCTCAATTGTCTATGCTCTGAAAAAAAATAAATATCTTGCTCTTAGGTTAATTCACTTAATTCACTTCATTATTCATATTGGCATTGGATATGCCGTTTATCGAATAGCGAAACATCTTGATCATAGCAGCAGTGCGTTTCTCGCAGCCGGCATTGCTATGGTCTCATATCAATTTTTGAAATATAGTGCAAACGGGCTCGAAACGGAGCTTTACCTTCTATTCATCATAGCCTGTTCGCATTATTACATTGAAACAGTTTTGACTTCAAAAAACTTGCTGCATCATTGTTGTTTTGGTGAAGCACTCGGATTATTGATACTTACTAGGATAGACGGAAGATTTCTCTGCATTGCTTTCGGTTTGCATTATCTATTATATCACATTAAGCGGACAGCATTTGATATAAAAATTATGTTTAGAAGCAGGCAGCCAGGGATATTTCGAACCGCTGATACGCGCTCGCGTGTTTGAGGTGGGAGCTCGAATTGCTACTAACAATCTAGGACAGGATCGGGGATTTTACAAATAATAAGTCGATGCAAACAAGTACTGCACAGGGCAATTTCGCCGGGTGGCTTGCAATCCACGTGGCCAAACTGCCCCTCCAGCATGAAAGATTTGTTGCTGAGATGTTGATAGTCCGACTCTTCACGATGGTATTTTACCTGCTATTCGAGACGGAGCCAAGGCTATTGCGAATATTATATACTCTCAGAGCAATTGGAAAAATTTTCAGTAGGCAATAAGTAAGCATTTGCGCTTTGCTATTTAATGCTTGTTCAAATGGTATATATTTTGTATCTTTCAATACGCTGAGAAATTCATTTGGTGAGTTATTTAATGAAATAGAACGGGAAAATAATTGGAAGCACAAATATGAGGTGAAATTACTAAAAAAAAACAGCATACAATATAGCCGAAGCAGGAAATAAAAAATTATCTATCAGGTATTAGTCAGTGGAAATCATTTTCAAGAGGGAAAATTTCCCCGCCGTATGGTTCAGCAACCAACATCAGTTGAACTTGTTCAGAGAAAAGATATTAAAAGTGATTCGTTTTTATTTGGTCATTCGCAGAAAAGCAATTAGGTACTTGAGCGAACAGTCTGGCAGTATTATTAAAAAAAATTCATATTTTATTTGCTTCGGGCAGATATTTAGAAAAAATACATGGTGAAGCAATAATTTTACCGCGGGAACAAATCAATTTGCCATTGTTGAAAAAAAGTACAAGAATTTTGTTTATAATAAACAACTTAAATCGAGGTGGCGCTGAACTTCTTCTATTTAATCTTTGCGATAAGCTTAAAGAGACTTATTATAAAAATTATGAAATTTATGTTGCCACAATGCACGTGGGTGATAAATTGATATCTCAGTTTAAGAAGCTAAAAATAGATATAGTTCAACTAAAGTTGGATCATTCACCTTCTTATTCTAAATTGTTTAGATTAATATCCTTAATCAGAAGGATTAAGCCGAATATTGTGCACACACATTTACATCTTTCTGATAGATATGGCCTTATCGCTGCCTTTATTGCTGGTGTTCGTTTCCGAGTTTGTACTGCTCACAATATGGAACCTAATCGTTATTTGCAGCTTAGAATTACGCATGCTATTACTTCTCTTCTTGCGTGCAAGATCGTTTGCGTCTCGAATAGTGCCAAGCAATTCTACATTCAAAACCGAATATATCCTTCAGCTAAGCTGCATCGAATTTATAATTCACCGGGGTTTACTTGCACAAAGTCCACCATAACAAAAACTCAATATCCACTCATGGCAATATGCGTAGATAGCCTTAGTGAACAAAAGGGATATGTGCATTTATTAAGAGCATTAGGAATGCTTGACAAAAAGACTAGTGAATTGCTTCATATATGCATATATGGCGAAGGAAATATGCAAAATCTGCTTCAGAAAATGATCGACCAAAATAGATTACACAATGTAGATTTCAGAGGCAATGTGAATAATATTGATCAAGTTATGCGTGAAGCTAACATTTATATCACATCTTCGTTATATGAAGGATTTCACATGTCTTTACTTGAGGCGATGAGTGTTGGTTTACCACTTATTCTTACAGATTTGCCACCGCACCGGGAATTGATGGCTGATATAGATGATTACCCTTTTTGGGTGAGCCCTGGAAATAGTCAAGAACTAGCGGGATCAATTTGTGAGCTAGTAATTAATTATAAGAAATATATACCTTTTAAAAATAAAATAAGGCATTGTGCTAGAAAATTCACAAAAGAGAAAATGGTTTTGAACTATAATAAATTGTACAGTGAACTAATTGATTGAAAAATATTTTGACATTTTTTGGACCATAACATGAATGGTATGATTCTGCTTTACTACTTGGAAAGCTTTGTCTACCATTTGAGAAACTGTTATTGGATTATTGATTACAAACTCTATTGAAGATAGCAAGCTGGCGTCTGATTCACAACTGTATACTAATCCTGTACGCAAATTTTTTATAATTTCTTTGTTAGATGGAATATCTGAAACTATAACAGGGATTTTCATGTACATTGCCTCTAGTATAGATCTTGAAAGCGCTTCATGGCGCGATGGATGTACAAAAATATGACTCATTGAATACCATATGGCAATTTTTTCTTGATAGCCAGGAAAAATCACCTTATTTGAAAGATTTAAATTCTCAGCCATCTTTTGATAACGTGCTTTTTGTGCTCCATCCCCAAGTAATAAAAGCTTGAAACTTTTCTGCCCTTTGTATTTTGACATAGCTCTAATTAGAACGTCTTGTCCTTTTGCATGATCCAATCTGCCGATACATAAAATGCAGGTGTCTAACGAAGATATGTTATAATTCTTGGAAAATATTTTGGCTAGACGATTATCTTGAGAAAGCTCTAAAGGCTCGATGCCATTGTGGATTGTTCTGATTTTTAAATTCGGAAGCAAGAAGTATCTTTTCGAAACGTCTCTTGCATATTCAGATACAGCGAATACGTAATTCATGCAATGATATGACCACAGAGAACAAATGTACATTTGTAATCTCTTAATCAAGGAACATTCATGGTGTTTAAGCAGAAAATGAATTGTAGAAAACTTTTTCCTGTTCTTAAGGCAAAGCGTAGAAACGCATGCCATGAAGTCTGCAAGATATTGGTGCGAATGAATGTAAAGAATGCCTCTGGATTTAATTAGCCTTCGTATTTTAATTATCGAATGTATAAATGTAATTATATTTTTTCTAAAATCCATTTCAAAGCATTTCAAACCGAGACTTGATAGCCTATGAAATTCAAAGGAAAATGGCCCTGGAGGGAAAATAAAATAAACATCAAAGCCGATTCGAGAAAATTGCGCTGCAATAAGTTTGGTGTGTTTTTCGGCACCCCCATTGTTTGAAGTATCAATTATTTGTAGTATTTTTTGTTCCATGTTATTTATTTTAATTAATTTGAAATGAGATTTTTTTGCTCTTTCGGACTGTCTGATGGGGTAATATGCTTAAATGAATGAATTTTGCAAAGTTACCCGGAGGTTTTCTACAATGATTCCTGCAATTTGCCATAACTAATGCTTAGCAAGTCAATATTGACAGTTTTTACTATTACGTGCTGCTCAAAGCTACTAGGGTTTTTGAGAGAAATCATATTCATAAATAAAGTTGGTGTCGGCGCTCAAACTGATACATATTTTGCTGCATTTAGTATTATTGAGTTTCTAATTCTTTTCTGCGGCTTCAACGCTATGAAAAGCGTAACCACTTCAACTATTTCTAAGGAAATTAGTCTTAATAGGAATCCCAATGATTTCTTTTCTTCAATGAGCTTCGTTTTGTTTGCATATGGAGGCATAATCGCGTTGTGCCTTCTATTCTTCACAGAATTTATTGTAGGCATCTTTTATCCAGGATTTCAATTAGAATTGAAAAATCTAACAACCCAGAATATACAAATTCTATCATTCTTGATACTAGCAAAGGGCATGTATTTTGTATGGGGAGCTGCACTCGGGGTATATAAGCAATTTGTTGCACAAAATATTTCCATTTTAATTATAAACACATTGCTTATAGCGACAATTCTATTCGTCGCTCCCGATAATATAATAAAAATACTATGCGTAGTAAACGTTTTGGGCTATTCAGCGGCAACACTATTTGAATATTTTTCTTTGAAAAGAAGCAAGATACATTTCAAGTTTGTAAAAATCGGCAATATTAGAAGGCATATAAAGAAAATTTTAAAAGTTGGGTTGCCACTGCTATTTGTCACAGCAGCCTTTTCATTGGCAGGAGCTGTCGACAAAGCGATTGCTTCCTTTTTTGGAAATGGAATAGTCACCGCGCTAAATATCTCTTATACACTATGCTTTTTCTCTGTTAGCTTATTTTTAGTGCCACTCTCAAATGTATTGTTTCCTCACTTTTCTAAGCTTTATTACCAAAATGATATGGTTGGACTTCGCAGAATTTATAATTCAAGTCAAATTGTAATTTTTGTAATTTTTTCGCCCATTGCACTCAGCCTTGCGGTCTTTTCAAAAGAAATATTAAACTCTCTTGTTTTGAGCAATAAGATATCTTCCGAACAAATGTTGCTCTCTTTAAGTTTTTTAAAGCTATACAGTATTTCGATAATTTTTAACGTAGTATACAACTTAAATGCTTTGGTATTTCAGAGTTCTCAGAAAAACAAGCTTGTTGGCTACATCGGAGTTGTTGCATATTTAATAAATATGATATTCTCGATTACTCTATCAAAGATTATCGGTCCGGAGGGAATAGCAATTGGCACTATATGTTGTTTTATGTTTTTTATGTTGTCTTCTCAGGCATTATTGTGGAAGGAATTTGGTCTGCAAATATCAAAATATGCTTTAAAGAAAATTGCATTTGTTTTGGCGGCTTCAATAGGAATCGCTCTAAGTGTCAAGCAAATGAGTGTTTGGTGGCAAATAGCTGGTGATGGCATTCTTCCTAACCTTACCTATCTAGCTGCAAACATTTCCCTGTATATTGGTATATACACAATAATAATAAGTTTAGCATTTAGAATTAATATTAAGGACTTCTATAGAAGGACAATAAAAAAGAAAACATGATAGGTAGTAAGAATACTGAAGTTAAAAAATGCCTAAATATACTATTTCTTGATCACTTTAACCGGCATGGAGGTGCTCAGGAGTATATCATAGATGTCGCTCGGTATTTTTCAAAAAGAAAAAAAAATTGCTATTTACCGAAGATTAATATTCAGACTTTGCACTGTGCAGCGGAAGGCTTAAACCAAACAAACTTCTCAATTCTATCTAAATCGTACAAATCCGTAGTCTTTTATATAAAATTTGTTGTCAATATATTTCAGGTTAATTTTTTTATTAGAAGAAAGGAAATTTCAATAGTCCACTGCAATAGTATACCAGTTTTATTTTTAACTTTGCTTAAGCCTAATAGCACTAAAAATATATTTACCTGCCATGATGTATCTCTATCTAAAATAAGGCTTATGGTAGTAGAGCGCTTTAGCGATTATGTTATTTCTGTGTCAAATTATGTCAAATTTTATTTATATAAAAATGGTATAAGCCAAAATATTGAAACAATATATAATGGGTTCTATGCTATACCATCACAGAGCAGTAAAAATAAGAAAGGAGTATTAAGATTTGGCATAATTGGCAGGATTATTCCATGGAAAGGACATAACTTATTTTTGGAGGCTGCTAATATTGTATTAAGCAAAGGCTTTTTAGCCAAGTTCTTTGTTATTGGTGAAGCTGAAGAGAAAACGTATTTAAAAGAGCTAAAACTGAAATACGATAGAAATTATGCAATAATATTTCTACCATTTAAAAAGCAAAAATATCAACTTTTCAGAAATATTGATGTTTTAGTAAATGCATCTATTTCTCCAGAACCATTTGGTAGGACAATTGTGGAGGCTGCTATGTTTGGCATTCCGAGCATAGCCCCAAATATTGCAGGTCCTTCTGAAATAATAGAAGATGGAATAACCGGATTGCTATTTGATACTGGTGATGCTATTGCTTTAAGCAATTCAATAATAAGAATGATTAGGGACAAAAGCACAATCCCAAAATTCGGACTTGCGGCAAAAAAAAATTATAATGAGCGATTTAACATCGATCTAATTGGGACCAGAATTGAGGATATATACGACAAAACACTTAATCAATAGCTGCTTGTCAGTTGATTATCGAATTAAATTATGATAAGAGAAAGAGCAAAAGCAAGTTCATTAAGATTACTTAGAGTAATCTTGCTATTATGTAGAAATACATCAAGAAATAAAGGTAAATATCGGCTCCTCATCATGCAACACCACTTTATAGGTGATTTGATATTCACTACATCACTTATTAGGCCATTGCATGAGAGATTAAAAAACGTAACTATTGATTATTTTGTAAATCGTGTAAGCTCTCCGATAGTGCAACACAACTCTTTAGTAAACTATGTATTTATCGATAATACCAAAATTCATACAATTGTTTCGTTAAGAGTACTTGCTACTAAATTAATAAAAAATTTGAAAAATGTTGTCAAAGCAAAGGCAAATAAATATACCCATATCATTGATTGTACTGGCACTCTCTATTCCGCATCTTTGATTTCAATGATTGCCCCGTCTCAAGTGATTGGTATTTCAAGTTCAATTGTTTTTGAAGAATTCTATGATTATTTTAAATATTTTTGGGATTTTGGCGACAAAAAAATTGTTTATAGATATACTTCGTTGCTTGAGTACTTTGGAGTATTTGTTAATTCTCCCGAGTACTCTATTTGCATTGAATCAGATAAAGAAGCCGAAGCAAGCAAATTAATTGATGTGGATAAGACTACCGTTTTAATAGCCCCATTCGCTGGTTGGTTAAATAAAGAATGGCCTGTAAGCAAAATATCTGAAATATGCAGATTATTTGATAAGAATTCCACTCAGATATTTATAGCTGTTTCAGCAGATGATAGGACACGGATGCATATTCTAAATGAGCAATTAGGGGATTATAAAAACATTCATTTTTTTGTGGGATATTCACTTCAATTTGTTATTGCCCTATTAAAGAATGTTGACTATTTCATAGGTATGGATTCTGCTTTATCTCATGTGGCAGATGCATATAGGAAAAGGGGAGTTATAATATTTGGTGGTACTAGAAGCGAAATTTGCGGTCCATTAAACTCTAACTTAAGAGTTATTCAATCTGATATTGAATGCCGGCCCAAAACCAACGAGATATATTGTGGAGATAACACTATAGCTTACAAATGTCCAATCAAGCAAAAATGCATGCGCTTAATTGATCCCCAGTCTGTATTCGAAATTATTAACGAAAGCACTTGCGAAAATAATGAGTAAAGCATCTTTATGTAGGTGTAATTAAGCCAATATGTGGGAAAAATCATATGAAAATATTTCTTGATACAACTTATCTTGAGTATGGTTCAGATTTGCGAGGTGTGGCGCAGGTGGTATATCAGTTTATTAGGTTATGTTTGACAGCATCTTTCGGAGAAAATCTTTTCTTTATCGCAACTAAGCCAGTTAAAAGCATTCTTTCTCAACGGTTTTCAATTCCGGAAAAACGTATTATGCTCGTGTCTCGTATTCCTATTTTATTTAACTCAGATAGGTTTCATGGCTTTTTGTGTGATTGGCGATATAGGAATATTTCAAAAATTGCCGATTTGATAATTCATCCTGAGTTTAGAACGGTATTAAATTGTGCTGTAAATCAAGTAGTTCTTTTTCATGATTTTATGCACTTTGAAAAGCCATCTTTGGGTGGTGAGAAAAAAATAAGCAGAAGATTAGTCTATTATCATAAAATGAGAAGAGCGGTGCGAGCGAAATATAAAA
The DNA here is from genome assembly GCA_014728295.1 of Chitinivibrionales bacterium. Lineage (GTDB taxonomy): Bacteria > Fibrobacterota > Chitinivibrionia > Chitinivibrionales > WJKA01 > WJLW01. The sequence continues at coordinate 9,271 of WJLW01000051.1, forward strand.
TTGCGAATAGTTACTATACTAAAAAAATGGCACTGATAAGATTTCCCTATCTGCTTCCGGAATCAATTACTGTACTTCATCTGGGAGCAAGATTCATTGGCAATACTTGCACTAGACGAAGCCCAAGACCGCTAAACCCAAATGCACAATTTCTTTACGTTGGGTCAATAGAAGAAAGGAAGAACGTGCTAAATATGATAAGTAAGTTGGATGTAGTTCTTCCAAATAAAAACTCAGAACTTCATTTAGTTGGAAAGATAACCGCTACCGAAAGGAAGAAACTAAATCACGTCATAAATCAATTTAATATGCAAAACAATGTGATTATACATGGACTTGTGAGTGATGGTGAGCTGGTAAGACTATATGCAGATGCACATTTCTTTTTGTTTCCAAGTTTAATTGAAGGATTTGGTTTGCCAATAATAGAGGCTATGAGCTTCGGCAAAATAGTATTCGCATTTAATAATTCAACAATTAAGGAAATTGGGGAAAAAGCAGTGGTATTAGCTGAGAATTATGATTTTGCAAGCTGGGGCAAAGAAATTATAAATTTCTTAAATAACCGGAATGAATATAAGAAAAAGGCTGAACTGTCAAAAAAGCAGGCTGCAAAATTTTCGGAAAGTGCAATGTTTGCAAGGTATCAAAAGTATTTTTCAAAAATAATCGCAAGTTTATAAGATGGAGTTATTGAAATTACAGTAAGAAGAAAGCAGCAATAAATAAAAAAGCATGTATTTATTTATTCTGAAATCATTTGTCAGTATTCTCAAAAAATGCTTTTTCAGGAATGTGAGATGAGTTAACTTCAGAGGTGAATCTTAATGATTCAATTGCTTTCTTGCCAATCTTGCCAAACCAGCATGCATGATAGCCCAAGCAATGTGATTTAAAGCGGAGCGATGCATTATGCCACTCAATGCCTTGCTTTTGGGAGGAGGGAGAGTTGAAATTGTCAAAGGAATAGATTGTATGTGCATATAGGAATTTAAAGCCATGACTGCTAAAGAGCCTAAATGTCTCAGTTTCATCGTATTTTAGAGTTTCGTTGATTTTTGTCTTATTAAAATATTCCCAGGGAATTAAAATTGTATTGTCCTTGAATATTTTTTTTTGTTGCTCGCTAAGTCCCGGGAGGCTAATAATACCTGGCGTAAATTTAACAACGCGCTTTGATCCTAAAAATGTGACTAGTTTAGTATGATAATCAAAGATTCCTTTGCCGTTTTGCTGAGGGTCCCAGATATCAGCCCAGAGCATTATTTTAATATTAGAGTTTAAATTTCTATGCAACAGATGGATCTTTTTAAACAAGGAAAGCACTATTAGAGATTGGAAGGCGGAACTAGCTGTTTGGCTTTTTTTGATTTTATCTCTGATGTAGGCCCGGTCTGAAAATGAAAATTGGCGGTGGCTGTTATTTAGAATGGCAAATCCCTTACCCCTGATTTTGCCATTCGGGACACCTCCAATTAAGCAATAGTTGTAGAAAAATGGCTCGTCTACTCCAAGATGAATAAACTCCAGGGGGTATTTGGCCTTCGAATTTCGATGTGCCCTTTTTAAAGTCCGTATTACGTCACAAAATGCTGAATCAACCCCCAATCTACTCCTCTCCTCTCCAACTAAAGATGGCATTCCGTATAATGAGATATCACCATTGCGGTTTTTGGCTTCAATAAGGTTCATTTCAAAATCAGGGTACTGCTTACCGAGCTCGCTCCAAGATGAGCTATAGCAACTTATTAAACTAATACAGGGTATTAATCTCAATTCATGTTTTTCTGAAAGGATAAATGCTCGTTCGAATACTTCTTGCATCTTGCTTAATTTTTGAACTTTGAATAATGCGAATATGTAGTTGTATCCCATTTGTTTAACTATTGGCAAAAAATCGCTTTCATGCTTTGAAAGATTGCTAAACCAGTCAACGGAAGCAATTCTAATAGTATTATACTTCATAAGATTATAACCGGTCTTTGCCTCTATAACGGCCAAGTGAAATAGAATAATAACCAGTAAGATAGATCTGAAGAATTTTCTCATCAACTGCTCTTCCAGTTACTAATCAAGCTTTTTTTGTTATCCCTTAGCACGATGGTTAGAATGAAAATATAGAATAGCCAAAGAACACCAAACGATTTCTGAAACCAGAATGTTTCCTGGGTAAAGCTTGAACCAAACATCGCAATTGTTGCGTAAAAAAGTGAATTGTTGTATTTCGATTTTGATGGGTGCGGCCATAGTTGGTGGAGCAGTAAAATGGCTAAAGCTATAAAAATGACTAGACCTATAATACCTGTTTCACACAATACGTGAAGAAAATTATTATGGGCACCGCTATTAAAGTTTAAGCCTAGCCAAAGATAATCCATGTTCTGATGGTACATATAAGTTCCAATACCAAAGCCAAGCAGTTTTTGCAGCCAGTTTGAATTGAAAAAGTAGATAATTGCATTTCGCCAGATAAAAAATCTAGAAGCGGAGCTAATATCCATGCCTCCAGTCTCAGCACTATTAACAGTCATGGATATAAGTGAGCCAAGCGGAGAAAAAATTAGCAGGGAAAATACTGCTAAGACTAAAGCCAAAATGAAGAAGAGGTATTGAATGTTTAGTTTAAAATTAATTAGTATTAAAATGGTTAAAGATAAGGCCAAGCCAGTAATGCTGCTTCTACTCCCGCTGAATATAAGTGTCAAAATTAAAACTATAAGCATAGCTAAAAATCTTATCTTATCTTTAGTATCGGTGCATTTTAAAAATTTTTCTGTTGTAAGGAATATTGGTATTAAAAGAAAGGTACCAAGTACACTATGATGGGGCGCCAAAGTACCAGAAATGTCACTTCTCGCATAGAATAAAGTCGTGTATTCAAGAGTGTGCATCTGAATGAGCGCGGCAAAGAATTGAAGGACGGAACCCCAAATGATGATTCTTACTACATTTTCAAGATTTATTTCGCTGTTATCATCAGAGAAAACGAATAAAGCTACTAAAATTTGGGAAAAACGGTACAAGTACCAAATGCTTGATGCCCACATCTTATAATGCTTGTACGTTGGCAAATTAATTAGCATAGAGATTATCGCAATAACGAATAATAATGTGTGTATTGTGATGACACGTTTATTCGGTTTAAAATTTGTTGTTCTTACACCATTAACAACAAAGTTCCCAAAGTACGAAAGGAGAAAAATAGGAAAAAGAATGTCGCTAAGAACGACTCTAATGTTGAGCTTTTCTAGTAATGGATATTGATAAAAGAAAGATAAAATGAAAATATACCAGATATACTTAGGAAACACAATTATTAAAGCCATTATAATTGCTAAGAATGGAAGCAACAAAGGGAATAGCATGTTTATGCTGCTTAGATATAAAATTAAGATTGCATACAGAAAAAAGAAAAATTGCAGCTTGATAAATTTATATTTTTTTAACGGCAGAAATGAATTCATTAAATCCATCGAGTTTGGATAGATACACTTTATAAAATTGATAAGAAAGCATAGCTAAACATACAAACATCATATATGCACTAGCAATGCTTAAAACAATAACAGATCTTTTCGGTCTTGCTTTGTATTCGGCAATATAAGGAGTTTGTATTATTGATAGAGTAGAGATATTGTTTGCCTCTTTCAGTTTCGCTTCCTCCAGCTGCTGAGATAGCAATAATATCAGTTTGTTTTGAACCTCAACATCTCTATAGTAATCAGATAGTTTTTTTGATAGAATCGCCGATTGTTCTAAACTCACTAATATGTCAGCATTTTCGTGGGTTTCAAATTCCTCTAACTTTCTTTTTAAAATTTTATTTTCTTTTTCAAGTTTATTTAGTGAGAAATGATTAACGTAGTGGCTACGAAGCATTTGAATTGTTACTTCATTTGCAAGTATTTTCGACTTCAATTCGCCGTAGGACTCCATGGTTAGTTTGAGTTGTTTAGAAACATCAAAAGCTTTGTGTTTTTTCTGAAATTTATTTAGTTTCTTGTGTAATTCATTTAACTTTACCTTATTTTCTGCAAGTTGTTGTTCAATAAACAACCTATTGTTTCTTCCTCTTTTTGAGCTTATATGCTTTATGGTAGAATCAATTAAATTAAAGCAGTGCCAAACTATTTCGTATGCTGTGTCGGGTGAAGAGTGGAAAGCGCTAATTGAATAGGAAACCGGTGTACTATAACCAAGATTCCCCTTTTCTGTAACATTAAAAGAAAGGTTTTTGTTGAGTTCCTTGATGGCAAACTCAAGTTTGTTAGGACTATTTGCTAATTCATATTTCCTAACTAAATCGAATTTCTCTATTATGTCTTTTTTCACATCCTTGCTTTCAAAAATACTTAAAACATGCTCTGGCATTATATCTTGTTTCGAAAGACTGCCAAGGCTAAAATTTGATAGCATATTTAAAGAGGGCAATTCGTTAACAGGTGGAAGGAAAACAATTGAAGAAGAAAACTGAATCTCAACAAAGTAAAGCGCATAAATTAGTGCTATTGCGCATATAAATATGAAGTTGCCAATAATTAATTTTTTCTTTCTAATTAGCAGAAGAAAATACCCGGCAATATTATAATTGTTTTCTTTCAACCGTTTTTCCTTTTACAAGGGTGAGTTATTTCTGCATTACCTGAATTGAAGTATACTAAGGTAATATAAAAGCTGCTTATATTAATTAAAAAATATATTGCTACGCTATTTATTATATAAAATGGCGAAAATACGCTTTAAAAATCGGTGCTTGTTCTGTGCTTGCACTAGACCCCTCCCCACCACCAGCAATGTGGCTCCTGCTTTCACGGCTTCGTCCGGCGTCGCCACTCGTTTCTGATCACCGGCGCCCTCATCCGGCAGACGAATTCCCGGTGTGACTAATTCAAAATGTTCGGGGGTGTGGGGTGTTACATGCGGGAGATCAACGGCGGAGCAAACGATTCCATCCATGTTTGCATCGACGGCAAGTTTTGTCAGGTGCACGACCTGCTCTGGCAGATTTCTTTCGACTCCAAGGTCGTGCCTGAGAGTTTTTTCATCGATACTGGTGAGCACGGTTACGCCGAGCAATTTTGGTGGATTGGGGGCTTTTTCGGCTGCTTCAGCGGCTGCTTCGAGCATGGCTTTGCCGCCGGATGTGTGAATGGTGAGGTAATCGATAGTGTGGCTGCATGCTGCGGTGACGGCTTTGGCGACGGTGTTGGGTATATCGTGCAATTTGAGGTCCAGGAAAATTTTGCCGTTTACTTCTCTGATGATGTCGAGTATCGGCGGGCCAAAGCGGACAAATTGTTCGAGGCCGATTTTATAGACGCCGACGTACTCTTTAATTTCGTTTACGAGGGCGGATAATTGTGTCTTGTCGCTGATGTTATCGAGTGCGACGCAGAGGTGATCTCTGGGTTGTTTGGGCATGATATTGTTCTGATTTCGTATAAAAATAATTGATAGATTATACATGATTCATGTCGGGGCGGTCAAGGGGGCACGACTATGAGAGGGGGCGAGTTGGCGACGGGGCGAGCAATTCGTCGCGTCGTTGTCTCCGCTTGCCGGGATCGTCCACTCGTTCCCACCGCGGCATTTTCTATTTTAAGGATATGAAGCAACTTCAAGCCAAAACAATTTCAAACGTTTATATAACCTCCGATTTCAAGAAGCTAACGTTCGACTGGCCGCAGGAGGCCGGAATTCCAAGGCCGGGGCAGTTTGTAACGATTCGGGCGGCGCAGGCATCTTCGCCATTGCTCAGGCGCCCGTTTGCGTTTTCGCAGTATGATAGTCAGTATCATTACGCTTCGATGATTTATCAGGTTCGGGGGCCGTCGACGGAGTTGATTGCGGGGAAGTCTTCGGGCGATATGATCGATATCGTCGGTGCGCTGGGTAACTGGTTCGAGCCATCGGGCAGGGGGAAGAGGCATATGTTGATCGCCGGGGGAGTGGGGCTGGGGCCGATGCTTTTTTATGCATATGATCTGGTAGCTAACAATTACGACTATTTGCTGGTTTTTGGATGCAGGGAGAGTACCCAGGTGCCTGCTTCGGTGACGTTTGAGGATCTTGAAAAAAAGGTAATTTGCACAGATGACGGCAGCGATGGATTCAAGGGGACGACGGTTGACTATTTGAAGACGCTGCCCGATGAGGTGATTGCCCGCTCGGTGTTGTATGCCTGTGGTCCCGAACCAATGTTGAAAGCATGTCATCACTTCGCCCTGGAGCGGGGTGTCGATTGCTACGTATCGATGGAGCAGACGATGGCGTGTGGAGTTGGTGCATGCATGGGGTGCACGGTCAAGCATGCGAGTGAGCATCATTATGCCAGAGTCTGCACGGACGGGCCAATTTTCAACAGCAGGGAGATTGTATGGACCTGAGCGTAGCAGTCGGAGCGGCGCAATTGCCCAATCCGGTTGGCGTTGCTTCAGGGACGTTCGGGTATGGCAGTGAATACGAGAAGCTGGTAAATCTCCAGAAGGTCGGCGCGCTGTTTACCAAAGCAGTGACGCTGGAGCCGCGGCCGGGTAATGATATCCCGCGTATCATCGAAACGCCTTCGGGTCTGATCAATTCGATAGGACTGGCAAATGTCGGAGTGGATCGGTTTGTCAAGGAGAAGATTCCCTTTTTGTCGCAATTGCCCTGTGCGATTATTCCGAATGTTGCCGGGTCGAGTGAGGCAGACTACCTCAAAGTAGTAGCAACACTCGAACATATTGATGATATCTGGGGGTATGAGATAAACTTGTCCTGCCCGAATGTGCAATGCGGCGGTATGGCGATCGGCACGGATCCGGCTCAGGTCGAGCATTTGACCGCCAAGTTGCGCGCGATCACTCCAAAGCCGGTGATCGTCAAATTGACGCCGAATGTTACCGACATCGCCGTGATTGCCAAAGCGGCCGAGCGTGGGGGGGCGGATGCGGTATCCTGCATCAATACACTGGTCGGTATGGTGATTGATATCCATAAAAAGCGCCCGGTTATCGCATCCGGCACGGGTGGACTTTCCGGGCCGGCAATCCGTCCGGTAGGGGTCGCCATGACCTATCGCACCAGTCAGGCCATTGACATACCGGTAATCGGCATCGGCGGTATCATGACTGCCGAGGATGCAATCCAGTATTTCCTCGCCGGAGCATCCGCCATCCAGGTGGGTACCGGAACGTTCGTCGATCCGGGATGCATCGAATCGATTCTGGCGGGAATCATCGATTATTGCGAAAAAGAAAACCTGCACTCAATTTCGGATTTCGGAAAAATAGCAATCACTTGACGTTTTGTTTCTTCGTGCCTTCCATAGTGAGACTGATGCGGCTGGACTCTCATTATAGTCGCCATGATGTGGCGTCCAAGCGGCCGATTCCGTCTTATCACACACCCAAAAGCCGAAATACATTATTTTAATAACTTTTACATTCATCCGTACTACAGACAAAAGCCCTCCCGAAAGGTCACTATCTGAATGCATCGTAGAGTCTGCACCTTTCTTTTCAGCCTGCTTATTCTGCCGTGTTTGCTCGACGCCCAGGGCAACATCTTTCAAAGCTTCGAAGATTTAAAAGCCCGCAAGGCCCGTGAGATGCAAGGCTTATCCGGTGAATCGCAGGGCATGTCCAATTCCCTTATGCAGATTGCGCCCTATTCAGGCGAAAGCCAGCCTGCATTTGCTCCGCTTGCCCTGGACGGACCGATCGATCCGGAAAGTTATGTGCTGGGATCGGGTGACGAGTTGACGATTTATCTGTGGGGCTCGATAGAAAAGACGATAACACTGACGATCAACAGTGAAAACGTCGCGCTTATCCCGCTCGTCGGGCCGGTCGAATTGAAGGCAACTACCCTCGCCGATGCAAAGGTTAAGCTTGGAAAAGCGATTCGCACGGCATACAAAAATGTAAAAATTTCAATTACGCTCAGCAGCTTGCGTGTTTTTAAAGTGTATGTCAACGGTGAGGTCGAGAATCCGGGATCATACGTGATTAAAGGCATGGCGCGGGTGTCGGATGTGATATTAGCCGCGGGAGGTTTTACCGGCAATGCGCAGCGGCGCAGTGTGGTGATCGAAAACCAGATATTCGAAACACGCTATGCCGATCTGCCGTCTTACGACAATTCAAATGATTTCAGCACCAATCCCTACCTTTACGAGGGCGACCGCCTCCACGTGCCGCCCCGCAAAGAGTATATCTCGGTGTACGGCGAAGTGGCCTATCCGCGGGAGTATGATTATGTGCATGGAGAGACGCTGCTTTCTGCAATTACGGCAGCCGGCGGTTTTACGCGCAGCGCCGATTCTTCACGCATTATCATTACCCGATTTCTGGATGATCTCGATTCGCTGGTCAAATTTACGGTGCGTGTTCCCGATGAATTTGCGTTCAAGCTCAAGAAGGACGACCGCGTACTCATCTCGGCCAAGCCGGATTATCGCGTGCATCGCAACGTCATTATTCAGGGAGAAGTGCGTTATCCGGGTACCTATCCGATTCAGCGCGACAAAACGAAGTTGCTTGACGTTATCGAGCTTGCGGGAGGGCTTACCGAAGATGCCTTTCTGGAAGGCAGCTCGATTATCCGCTCCGAGTTCGACGACAATACCGATCACAAGCTTAACAAGCTGCTGGAGATCATCAAAACAACCGATGTCGAACCGGCCGATATCGATCCTGCCGATATTTCCTATATCAAGTCAAAGCTGATGGAGAAAAAGGGCCTGGTCAGTATTGACTTTAAGGAATTGGTTGAAAACGGAAAGATGGATGTCTACAATGTTATCTTGCGTGAGAATGACCGCATTACGATAGCCCGTAAAAATTTGAGTGTCAAGGTGATGGGGGCCGTCGTTTCGGCGGGTCTCGTCAGTTACGAACAAGAAGCAGGCATTCCCTATTACGTAAAGATGGCCGGCGGATTCAATCGCAAAGCAAGAAAGCATTCAATTCTGGTGCAGAAAGCGGGAACGTTCAACTGGATCAAGCCGCGCAATGTCACGAATATTGAACGAGGTGATGTTATTTTGGTGCCCGAGAGGCAGTATCGTGACCGGTTTATCTTTACCAAGGATGTCATCAGTATCATAGCTGCTGCGGCCACGATTATTGCAACTATTGTCAACCTGCGTAATTAGAAACCGGTTGAACCAGTGAGATGAATACCTTTTTTCGAGCAGCTACGTTCTCATTGGCAACGACGCTGATCGCCGCGTGCAGCTCATCGGTGCGATATGTTCGGGATGATCCCCCGCCCGACGAACAGCCTTCACGGAGCAAAGCACTTTTACCCGCGAAAGAGACCGTTGCCCGCAAAGTGGTCCCACCCGAGGTGCAGACGCCGCGGCGCGCAGCTCATACCACAGGCAGTGATAACGCCATTGTCGGCAGGGCTTCATATTACGGCAGGAAATTTCATGGACGCAAGACTGCCAGCGGTGAGCGATTTGACATGCATGCCATGACCGCCGCACACACCCGTCTCCCGTTTGGCACGCGCCTGCGGGTGACCAATCTGGCCAACCATCGCAGCGTCATAGTGCGCGTCAACGATCGCGGCCCGTACAAAAAAAGCCGCATTTTAGACGTGTCGCGGGCAGCCGCCGAAAGATTGGGAATGATTCAGAGCGGTACGGCAAAGATTCGCCTGGAGATTATCGAGTGAGACTCCTCCCGCCGGCTGCCTACCTGCCGACAGCAAAAGGACTGCTGGGCAATTTTGTAACGCGCCGGCGTGTATTTCCCTTTTACGCATCCTTCAAGCTGACCTGCAGATGTCATTTCGGCTGTCCGTTCTGCAATGTAAAAAAGGACCGCACCGACGATTTGTCAACTGAGGACATCAAAAAAGTGCTCGACAACCTTTCTCGCTCCAGCGTATTGATGACCAGCTTTGAGGGAGGCGAACCGTTGCTGCGGGAAGATATCGGTGAACTTATCGATTACGCAGCACGGTGTAAGTTTTACCTGCTCTTTACGACGAGCCACCGCAAGCTTCTGGAGCATCCGCTCGAACGGTATGCGCGCAACATCGACTTTCTGCATGTGTCAATTGACGAAGGGCACGGCAATCTCGATCTATTCGACCTGCTCGACAGGCTGGTTAACCTGCCGACGCAAGTATCGGTACAGACTGTCGTCACCCGCGATACGATCGGCGCGCTGGAAGACAAGGTCCGGCGCTGCTGTCGGGTGGGGGCTAATATCGTAATTATCCCGGCAACGCACATGGACAATGCCGAAAATCACTTTCCCGACATCGAAGTGCTCGAAAAGAAGATGTTGCATCTGCGCCGCAAATATCCCGACACGATTCATACACCGCAGGGCTACTTCTCCGCATACGTCAGGCGCAAGTGCTCGTCGGCTTCGATTATCATCGCCCCGGACGGCAGGCTGTACTATCCCTGCCACATTCTCGGCTCGAAGGGGCCGGATTTGCGGTCGACCGAACTTAACACCTGGCTGCGATCGGCGCAGGCGAGGCAACTACGGGGACACATGGCAAATTGCACGCGCAATTGCGGCTGGTATCAGTATTATTCGATTGATTCCTATACTTCAATATCTTCGGTGTGGGAAGCACTGCGACCGATGGTGGTGCAGGGGAAGCGGCGGGGATAGGCTGGCCGGTGAGTGCTTATGAGCGCAACATGTCAAGCACATCACGTAGCTGCTGAATAGTCTCCGGTGAAGCTTTGGCAACGGACGCAGGCAGCAGATGCTGCTGCTCGATCTCTTCACCATTTGCGTCATGGTTATTTGCAGCGAGCTTTTTTTTTGCACCGGGAATGGTGTATTGCTCTTCGTACAGCAGGTGTTTGATAAACTGGATGGTCTCGATATCTTTGTGCCGGTAGGCCCGGTTGCCGGCGCGGTTCTTTTTGGGCTTGAGCTGGCTGAATTCGCTTTCCCAGTAGCGCAATACATGCGGCTCCAGTTCTGTTCTGGCGCAAACTTCACTGATTGAATAATAGGTTTTTTGGAGTTCGCTCATGGGAATGTGTTGTGTAATCAGCCGGACGATTGATAATAATTAATAATATAATTTAGGTGATCGTCTTAAGTTACTGATTTTTTGAGATAAGTGCCAATATAAATAGTAACATGCGGGAAGGTGAAATGCAAGCAGCCTGTTGCCCGGCCGGCCGATTAGCTGCCGGTGCTGCCGAACCCGCCGCTGCCGCGCTGCGATTCTTCAAGTTTGTCAACTTCGATGAAACTCACCTCCGGCGCAACCTGCAGGGGAACGGCTTGGGCGATGCGGTCGCCGTGATTGATGGCAACAGATTCAGCTCCATGGTTAATCAGGATGACGCAAACCTCTCCGCGATAGTCTGCATCGATGGTGCCGGGTGAGTTAAGAACGGCAATGCCCTGCTTGAATGCCAGCCCGCTGCGTGAGCGAACCTGGACTTCGTAGCCCTGCGGTATTTCATAGCGCAAGCCGGTCGGGATCAGCTTTCGTTCCCCGGGGCGCAGTCTGATCGTGCCGGCAAGTGCGGCGCATAAATCACAGCCCGAAGAGCCAATGGTTGCCCGTGTCGGCAACGGTAAGTCTCGTGCGTGAGGCAGGCGTTTAACCTTGATTGTGGGGATTTCAGTCATGCGCCTGGGCCGTCAATAAAAAAAAGGCAGGCCGGCGCCTGCCGTGCAGAGTGTTTATCGAATTGGTTCTAATTGCGGGCAATGAGTGCTTTGCGGCTGAGCCTGATTTTACCCGAACGATCGTAGCCGGTGACCTTGACTTGCATTTTTTCGCCAACTTTAGTAACCTCGTCGACGGTGTTGACCCGGCGATGCTCGAGTTCGGAGATATGCACTAATCCTTCGCGGCCGGGCAGGTATTCCACAAATGCGCCGAAATCAGCGATGTTCTTGACTGTTGCCTCGAACACATCCCCGATTTCAGGATCGCAGGCAATTGCCTTGATCTGCTCGATTGCCTTGTCGCTGGAGGTTTTGTCGGCAGCATACACCACAACTTTACCGCTGTCTTCAATGTTGATGGTAACACCGCTTGTTTCTTGAATTTCGCGCACCATTTTGCCGCCGGGGCCGATGACATCTCTGATCTTGTCCTTGTCGATCATGATGGAGAAGATGCGCGGGGCATATTCACTCATCTGCTTGCGTGGTTCCGGGAGGGCTTCAAACATGATATCGAGTATCTTGAGTCGAGCCACGCGTGCTTTCTCGACGGCTTCTTTCATCAGCTCAGCGGTGATGCCGTCGATTTTAATGTCCATCTGAATGGCAGTAATGCCGTCCCGGGTACCGGCAATTTTGAAATCCATATCGCCCAGATGGTCTTCGGTGCCGAGGATATCGGTCAGGATTGCGACCTTGTCATCTTCTTTGATCAGGCCCATCGCCACGCCGGCAACGTGTGTCTTAATCGGAACAGCGGCCGCCATAAGCGAGAGTGAACCGCCACATACCGACGCCATTGACGATGATCCGTTCGATTCCAGTATCTCGGACACAACTCTGATCGTGTAGGGAAAGCTGTTTTCGCTTGGAAGCACCGGGCTGAGTGACCGTTCCGCCAGGTGACCGTGGCCGACTTCGCGACGGCTGACTGCTCCCAGACGCTTGGTTTCGCCCACCGAATAAGGGGGAAAGTTATAGTGCAGCATGTACGATTTGTTGTACTCGCCCTGCAGGTTGTCAATCTTCTGTTCGTCGAGTTTTGTGCCGAGGGTAGTGACGACCAGCGACTGCGTTTCGCCGCGGGTAAAGAGGGCCGATCCGTGCGCACGTGGCAGAATGTCAAGATCGCAGGTGATATTTCGGATCGTATCGCAATCGCGTCCGCCAATACGTACTCCCTGTTCAAGTATCGTCGAACGTATGTCTTTGCGCTCAAATTCGTGAAAGGCTTCTGCGATAGTGGCCTCTTCTTCGGGAAATCGTTCGGCCAGATTCGCCTGTACTTCGATGAGCAGATTGTCGATACCTTTGTAGCGTTCCTGCTTATCGCCTTTGAAGCTGATGTCGTGCATTCTGTCTTTGACCAGTTCTTCCACGGCCCGGCAGATCTCCTGATTGAGCGGTTCGGGCGGTGTGAACTCGATCGGTTTTTTACCGCCGACTGCCTCGACCAGCTCTTCCTGCAGTTCGACCAGTTTTCTAATTTCTTCATGGGCCAGAAGAATTGCTTCAACGAGCAGTTCTTCCTTGATTTCGAATGCGCCGCCTTCAACCATCATGATTGAGTCTTTGCTTCCGGCTACGATCATATCCAGTTCCCCGGCTTCGGTTTCCTCGAGCGTGGGAAAAACTTTCGGCTTTCCGTCAACCATTCCAACCCGCACTCCTGCAATAGGACCCTGAAAAGGTATGTTGGAAAGGCTGAGCGAGCAGGAGGCACCGGTAATTGCCAGCACATCGGCATCGTAGGTTTCGTCGGCCGAAATGACCGTTGATATGATTTGCAGCTCATCCCGATAGCCTTCGGGAAAGAGCGGACGAATCGGCCGGTCGACCAGACGGGCGCTGATAATGTCTTTTTCCGGCGGTTTGCCTTCACGTTTAAAAAAGCCGCCGGGAATCTTGCCCGCGGCATAGGTCTTGCCGATGAAGTCGACGGAAAGGGGAAAGAAATCAATGTCCTCGCGTGGCGAGCTCGAACACGCGGTCGTAAGCACCATTGTGTCGCCCAGACGTATTACCGACGAACCGGAAGCCTGTTTGGCAAGTCTGCCTGTTTCAAGCGACACTTTCAGGCCGCCAATCTCCTTTTCAACTGTTTGATATCCCATAAATGTTTTCCTTACCTAAAGAGATGGATATTTACTGCTGTGAGTGAATATCCCGGGATGAATTTAATATGTGTGCAGATTTCTGCATTACTTTCTGATACCGAGCTTTTTGATGAGGCTGCGGTAGCGTTCAATATCGTTGTTTTTCAGATAATCAAGCAATGAACGGCGTTTACCTACCATTTTGAGCAGGCCATGGCGCGTGTGGTGATCGCTTTTGTGAATTTTGAGATGTTCGGTTAGATCTTTGATCCTCTGGCTCAGGATGGCAATCTGAACATCCGAATTGCCCGGATCCTTTTCAGAGGCGCCGAACTCCTTAACGAGTTCCTGCGTGCGTTCTTTGGTGAGTGGCATTATATCGCTCCTGCGAAATAGTGTTTGATGTTGTCTATGTCTTTTGCAATCTGTTCCGCAAGCGTTGTATCATCGGCAAATGTTTTGTCGTCTCTGATAAACGCATGAATCCGGATAAACGCATGTTCACCCGGTCGCGGTTTGTCGAAATGTTGTGCGAAGGCATGAAATTCAAAACGAAATTCACGACCGGCGTACGTTGGGGAATCTCCAAAATAGAGCGCCCCCTGCACGCTGCTCTCGGCAAATTCAATTCTTGCTGCATAAATTCCGGTATGTGGAAGTACTTTTGGCGGAGCCGGCGGTTCAAAGTTGAGCGTTGGAAAACCCAGTTGCGTTGCTTTCTGCGCTCCTGCTATTCTCCTCAGTCTCAACAGGTAAGGATGACCAAGGAGTTGAATCGCGTCTTGAATGCGGCCTCGAGTTATTTCTTGTCGAATGACCGTTGAAGAAATAATCCGTCCTTCGCACACAGCCGAATTTGAGACAAATATAGAAATATGGTTTTTTTCCAACGCATTTTGCAATAGATTGCTGTCGCCCCGGCGATTTTTTCCGAACCGGTGACTTTCACCCATCACCCAACCCGCTGCATGAAAACGGGTTTTAAGGATGTCATACAAAAACTCTTCGGGGGACAGGGCGGCCAGCTCTGCGTTAAACCTCAGTAGCGCCAGAGCGTCGATTCGGTATGCTTCAAGAAGCCTTGCCTTTTCCTCAACGGTCGTGAGTAGCGGTTGGGGTGATCCGGGTTGGAAAAATGTGCGCGTGTGCGGATCGAAGGAGATTACCAGTGACCGTGCGTCCATCAGGCGGGCCTGTTTGACGGTTTCCGCCAGCAATACCTGGTGGCCGCGGTGGATACCATCAAAGTTGCCTACGGTAACAACCGACCGGGCGAAATCGAAACGATCTTCTGGATAATAAATATGCATAGTTCACAAAGTGCTTAGGTGGTGAACACCCGCTCCGGATGGAAAACCTGCGCTGCTTGCGATTTGAGCACGGCCACCAGATTGTTCCGGTCGTCGTAGGCAAATACCGTATGCGCATTATCCTGCTCGATATCCAGCGATATATCCCGCCCGAATGCAAGCGCCTGCTGCTGCTCCGGGGTGAGCCGAATGGAGGTGAATTCTGCGCATGCCTGATGAACAGGTATGACGGTGCTGCCGTCATTATGCAGGTTGTCCGATGCGATGGCGTCTTTCACGTCGAAGTTCCCGATCCTGGTGCGTCTGATCGATGCGCAATAGCCGTATGTGCCGAGCGCTGCACCCATATCGCGGGCCAGCGATCTAATATACGTTCCTTTCGAGCAGGTAGCGGTCAGGGCGGCGAGTCCCCGGTCGGCGTGATACGAATCTAGCGAAATCGAAAAAATGTCAACCGTGCGCGGCGTAAGCTTAAATTGTTTATTCTGTCGGGCGAGCTTATAGGCGCGTTGTCCCGAAACCTTGACTGCAGAAAACCGCGGAGGCGTTTGCTCGACCGCGCCGGTGAAGCGGGAGAGGCTTTCGGCGATTTCCGACTCCGTCGGCAGCCGTCCGCCATGCTTGATGGTCTCCCCGGCTGCATCCAGCGTGTCGGTCTCTGTGCCGAATTGGACGTCAAATGAATATGCTTTGGGATCGGTAGTGAGGTAGGGGAGGATGCGTGTCGCCTTGCCCAGTGCTATCACCAACAGACCGGAAGCCTGAGGGTCGAGCGTACCGCAATGACCCGCCCTGGCGACGCCGAAGGTGCTCTTTGCGTGCTTGACTACCGCAAATGAAGAGAGCCCGCACGGCTTATCTACCAGCAGAAAACCGTTCAATCGGATTGCAGCTCCTTTGCGATAATGTCAAGCATTTCCCGGCGGGCTTCTTCCAGCGGTTTGTAAATCGTGCATCCTGCCGCACTGGCGTGTCCACCGCCGCCGGGTATTTTTTGAGCAATTTTACCGACATCCAGCACTTCCCGGGATCGCAAGCTGAAATGCGTTTCATTTTTCTTATGCTTGATAAACATACCAACGGCCACTCCCCGCGCCAGCACAGTCCGGTCTGCAATGCCCTCCGAATCGCTGTAGGTGGCGCCAATTTCATCGATCAGCGACAGCGGCAATTCCATAGAGCAAACCTGGTTGTTAAGGTAAAAGCGCGTTGTCGACCAGATCTTCGCCCACAGAAGCAGCCCGTTGCTGGAGTGCGAGTCGTAGGCGTGCTGGTAGATCGTAGCGCAGTCGGCGCCCCGGTCGGCAAGGTCGGCACAAATGCGCAGTACCGTTGCGTTTGTATTCGAAAACCGGAAGCCGCCCGTATCGGTCATAATGGCCGTATACAGCGCAGCCGCAACGTAGTCGGGAAAGTCGATGCTTTCGCTGACGAAAAAACCGTAGATCAGTTCTGCCGTGGCGGCAACCTTCTCATCGACGATATTATGATCGGCAAAGTGGGTATTGTCGCGATGGTGGTCGATATTGATTGTTGTATCGGCAATGGCGTCGTGTTCTTTCCAGCCTAGGCGATTGGGATTGGAGCAGTCAAGAATGCAGAACACATCAAACCGGCGCTGCGGATGTTTCGTATCGAGCACATCAGCATTTTTCAGAAAGGCGAACTTGTGGGGCAGGGGATCGTGATTATATATAACCACCTCCTTGCCTATCGAATTGAGATACCAGTAAACCGCCAACTGGGTACCGACGCAATCACCATCCAGGGATACATGGGAAGACAAAAGAAATGATTGTTTACTTTTAAGTATGTCGTCTAGCTCAGTCCAAGTCATCGCGTACTTCTTTGAGAAGATGTTCTATATGTTCGCTCTCTTGGAGAGAGGTGTCGATTTTGAAATAGAATTTAGGGAAATGCTTCATTTTGATTTTTATTGCCGCGGCTACAATTTTTTGAAGGTAAGCTGCCGCCCGGTTGAGAGCGAAAAGGGCGCTTTTTTTTTCCTTGTCGTCGCCGTAGATGCCGACAAATACGGTGGCATTACGTCCATCAACTGATAATTTAACTTCAGTGACGCTCACAATCGCAGGAATGCGCGGATCGCGGACCTTATTGGCAAGCGCCCACCCGATCTCTTTTTGCAGAAGGGTTTTGATGCGATCGGTATGATACTGCGGTGAGGTCATGTTTTATTTCGATTACCGGCTAAAGCGTTCTGGCAACTTCCACTTCTTTGTAGGCTTCGATGCGGTCACCCTGTTTGAAATCGGAAAAGCCTTCGAAAGTAACACCGCATTCATAACCCGACTGCACTTCCTTGACGTCATCCTTGTGACGGCGCAGGGTTCCGATGCGAGTGTCGGCAATTTCGATATCGTCGCGAATAACCCGTGCTTTGTTGCCCCGGGTAACCGTGCCGTTGGTGACCATGCACCCGGCAACCAATCCGAATTTCGAAATCTTGAAAAGTTCCCTGATTTCGATGGTGGCCAGGGCTTCCTCTTTGATTTCGGGCGCCAGCATTCCTTCCATGGCCTGCTTGACTTCTTCAACGGCCTCATAGATAATACGGAAAGTTCTGATCTCGACACCCTCTTTTTTGGCCAGTTCCCTGATCTTGGTATTCGGACTGAGATGAAAGCCGACAATGATGGCGTTGGATGCCGTTGCCAGCATAATATCGGCCTCCTTGACCGCACCAACGCTTTTGGAAATCACGTTGACTCGGATTTCGTCGGTTGACAGTTTCAGGAGCGATTCGGCGAGAGCTTCGACGGAGCCGTCGACGTCGCCTTTGATTATCAGGTTGAGCGACTGGACTTTGCCTTCCTGAATCTGTTCGTACAGGTGATCCAGCGAAACGGTGTTCAGGCGACGTATTTCATGCTCTTTTTGCGCCAGGCGGCGTCGCGCACTGATGTCACGGGCCTGTCTCTCATCTTCGGTGACCCGGAACGAATCGCCGGCTTGAGGCGTGCCGGTCATGCCCAGCACGACACAGGGTTGCGAAGGCCCCGCCTCGTCAATTGACATACCGCGTTCATTGAGCAGGTCGCGCACTCGGCCGTTGTGGATGCCGGTCACGAATGGGTCGCCGCGTCGCAATGTCCCGCGCTGAATGAGTACCGTTGCAATCGAGCCGCGTCCTCTATCAAGCTCCGCTTCTATAACGACGCCGTTGGCTTTGCCTTCTTTGGTTGATTTCAGGTCGAGCATCTCGGTTTCGAGGGTCAATATTTCGAGCAGTTTGTCGACGTT
The DNA here is from genome assembly GCA_014728295.1 of Chitinivibrionales bacterium. Lineage (GTDB taxonomy): Bacteria > Fibrobacterota > Chitinivibrionia > Chitinivibrionales > WJKA01 > WJLW01. Next base: position 27,589 of record WJLW01000051.1, read on the forward strand.
ATTACCCGTCTTTGCCGATATCTCCACGGAGGATATCTGACCGCCGTATTCTTCTACTGCCACATTGTATCGGGCGAGCTCGCTCTTTACTTTGTCGATATTGGCCGTCGGCAGGTCGGTTTTGTTGATCGCAACCACAATGGGAACATTGGCTGCTTTGGCGTGGTCGATAGCCTCTTTGGTCTGGGGCATGACGCCCGAGTCGGCTGCAACAACCAGCACGATAACATCGGTAATCTGCGAGCCGCGGGCACGCATGGCGGTGAACGCTTCGTGACCGGGAGTATCCAGAAAGGTAACCGAACCATGACCGGCAACAACTTCGTAGGCTGCAATATGCTGGGTAATACCGCCCGATTCTCCGGCGATGACATTGGTGCTGCGTATATAATCAAGCAGTGACGTCTTACCATGGTCGACATGTCCCATGACCGTGACGACCGGAGCACGCGGCCTCAGCGTGCTTTCGTCGATCTTTTCATCAAGCTCTTCATCTGCATCGGTGGCGTATTCTTCCATCAGCTTGGCCGTGTAGCCGAATTCATCGGCCAGCAGCTCGATGGTTTCGAAATCGAGTCGCTGATTAATGGTGACAAACAGACCCAGCTCCAGGCACTTGGCGATGACTTCGGAAACCGGTTTGCCGATGCGCTGCGCAAGCTCATTGGCAGTGACAAATTCGCTGACATTAAGAATCGTTTTGTCGGCCTGTTCTTCAGCTTCGGGGCGGTTACTGTCCTTTTTATATTTTTTGCGGGCCGAACCTGCGCCGATTTTAGCCAAAGTCTTTTTGATAGTACTTTTCACCTGGAAGGAATCGACCTCCGGACGCGCGTGGCGTTTCTGCTTGCCTTTCTTGCGACCTTTTTTGCGATCGCTTCGATCGGTGCGTGAAGGCTGCTCCTTTTTGGGAGAATCTGTCGGATCGGTGGATTGGGCCGGTGTTGCTTCCGGTCGCGGCGCTTCGTATACTTCGCCACGGGAGCGCGGTGGGCGTGCGCGACGACGCGGACGCCTGCGGTCACGTTCGCCGGTGACTCGGGGCTTTTCTTCGGACTCCCTGGGTTTGGCTTCTTCGGTCTTCGGCGGCTCGGCGGCAGCGATCATCTCTTCGCGTTTTTTAGCAATTTTTTGACGCTTGCGCACATACTCTTTTTTGATTTCGGCCCGTTCCTGCTCGAACTTGGTTTTAATCTCATCGCGCAAGCTGTCGTCAACGGTACTCATATGGCTCTTTACGGGAATGCCCATCCCGCGCAAAATCTGGACAAGCGCTTCACTCGAGACCTTGAATTCCTGGGCCAGTTTGTACACTTTTTCTTTTGCCATAGGCACAACCTTTACTTATTTGTTATTTCGGCGCCGCATGTAGTTGCTTCGCGCTTCAGATCGCCTTCATTCAGTCTTGTTTGTCATCCAGGTCTTCCGGCGTTTCGAACTCCCGGCCGGATTCAGGTATTTCTTCCTGTTGGGCTACCTGTGCATCTTCCTGCTCTTGTATAGGAGGTTCTGCAGCTTCGGGCATCTGCTCCGGGGTTTCTGCTTGCACCGAAGGTTCGTTTGCAGAAGCGTCCTGTTCCAATGCAGGCGCTTCCTGGGGCTCTTGCGTTGCAGCCGGCTCTTCGAGCTCTTGCAGGTCTTCGCCGGTTGCCTGCACCGCTGCCGCATTTTCGCTCAGATCAATCTCCGCCTCTGGTTCTGCCGGGACATTCCCTGTTACCAGGGCCTCGGCCATATTTTCGCTCCCATCGGCCGGTTCATCTTCCATATCTTCCGATTCGGCAGGTATTTGTTCCCCCCCAGGAGAGGATTCTTCACCAGGCTCCAGCTCTTCATCTTCAAGAAATTCGGCCAGAGCTTCGTTGCGTTCTTCTTCGGTCATTGACGCAAATTCCTCATCGCCGTAGACGTCGATTTCTTTGTCCAGCAGGCGTGAAGCCAGACGGATATTCTGGCCTTCTTTGCCGATGGCCTGAGCCAGATATTCCTCCTTGATAATAACGACAATGCGACTGTCGCCTACCGGATGAACACGCTTGACTTCGGCCGGCGAGAAGACGCGGCGCACCTGCACGGAAAGCTCGCTTGTCCAGTTGATTATGTCAATACGCTCGTTGGAGAGCTCCCGCACAATAGCCTGAACGCGGTTGCCGCGCATGCCGACACAGGCGCCAACCGGATCGACCCGTTCGTCGGTTGTCGAAACGGCAATTTTTGAACGGTTGCCGGGATCGCGAACCACCTTGACGATGCGCACTGTCTTGTCGAAAATTTCGGGGACCTCGAGTTCAAACAGGCGTGCCAGAAACTCGGGACAGGTTCGGGACACAATAATTTGGGGGCCCTTGGCATTGTCGCGTACTTCGGTAAGGCAGGCCCTGATCGTATCGCCCTGGCGGTAGCGCTCCTTGCGAATCTGCTCACGATAAGGCAGGAGCGCTTCGGTGCGGCCGATGTTGACGAGGATGTTGCCTTTGTCTATCTGTTGTACCGTACCGGTGATAAGCTCGCCGATGCGGTCGCTGTAATCCACAAATATTTTCTGGCGCTCGGCTTCGCGCACGCGCTGAATGATAACCTGCTTAGCCGTCTGTATGGCCGTGCGACCGAACACGTTTACGTCAAGGTCTTCGATTAGCTCGTCGCCGACTTCAAGTTCATCATCGAGCTGTTTGGCTTCTTCCAGTGAAATCTGTGATTCGGGATCGTAGACTTCTTCGACGACTTCACGGCGTGTGTAAACTTCGATGGTGCCTTTTTCCCGGTCCACTTTTGATTCGACATTTACCGGCTCGCCAATGTAACGTTTTGCAGCGCTGATAAGAGCATCTTTAAGAGAGTCCAGCACCAAATCCATGGAGATGCTTTTTTCTTTGGTGATATTTGACAGGGCTGCCGTGATGTCCAACTCACGCGCTGCTTCGTTTTTGCTCTTTTTCTTCTGCATGTTGGTTTAGTCCTTCCACACAATTAAAATTGAATTTCTATTTTGCCTCGTATGATGTGTTCAAGAGGAATGGCATGTTCCTCTTTGCCGGTGTCAAGCCCCACTCGGCCGTTTTCTGCCGATCGGATTTCGCCCGTGATCAGCTTTTTGCCGTTAATGGCCTCGCTAAGCTCAAGGGCAACGCGGCGACCGCGACTGCGTTGATAATCCCGCTCACCCTGCAGGGGACGGTCGATGCCGGGTGAGGATACCTCGAGGCGATAGGGCGATTGTGAAAAATCTTCCAGATCGAGCAGTATCGATACTTCATTGCTTACCAATTCGCAGTCATCAATGGTCACGCCGTTGTCTTTGTCTATATACAACCGCAGGACTTTATGTGGACCGGCACCGCTGAATCTGGCGTCGCACAATTCAAATCCCAGATGCTCGATTTTGTTTTCGATGTGTTCTTTTATTTCCGGATTCAACAGCATACAGTCGGACTCTATGATAAAAAAAAAGGGCTGAGCGCCCATTCATTTCGCAGAATGTGGATAATCTATACAAAATAAATATTAGAAACTGCAGGTACAAGCACTTATCACAAATGACGGCATGTTTTTGCGTAACCATTGTCTGTCCGTCCCCGGGACACGGCATCTCATGCGTATGTCAATATGTTCGCTTATCCGGTCGGCTTTGCGTGCAGGTACTGCCGGACCCACGCAAGCGCCTCTTCAGTTGTAGCAAGGATGCCTTCCAATTGTCGATCGTATGCCGCATCGAGGATTTTGCGGAAATGCGGACCGGGTTTCAGGCCCAGTACAATTAAATCGTTGCCCGATATCAGCGGAGATGGTTGAATCTGCTCCCGGGAAAGCTGCGCCTGTTGCTTTTTGAGATAATAATAATTGTCGAGCTTCCTGTGGCTGCTCATGCAATCGGCGTAGTGCACCTTGAGTTCATCCTCAATGGTGGGGCGTGCCAGGTAACGTTTGAGCGTAGATACTTTCATCTTCTGCACGTGCATGAAATTCATGTGATGCCGGATGCAGGCGGCCACTTTTTTTATAACCTCACCCGGTGCCTTGAGTCGCTTGAGCACGGTCTCACTCATGTGTGCGCCAACCGATGCATGGTTATTGAAGCGAATACGGTCGGTTTGGCTGATCGTCGGCGGCTTACCGATGTCATGCAGCAAAACGGCCCAGGCTGCGATCAGCGTGGGTGACTGCAGGTTGTCAAGCGCGTGCAGGGTATGCTCCCAGACATCACCCTCTGGATGAAAGCGGCCGGGCTGTTCAACACCACCGAGTGCATGAACCTCGGGTAGTATCAGCGCCAGCAATCCACTTTCCCTCAGCAGTGAAAAGGCCCGGGATGGCAGTGGCCCCAGCAGCATCCTGGTCAACTCCTGGTAAATTCGCTCTGCGGATATCCTGGTAATTCCATTTCGTGAGGTGCACAGGCAGGTCCAGGTATGCGCTTCGATGGAGAAGCCAAAGCGTGCGGAAAACCGGATTGCCCGCAACAGCCGCAGATAATCTTCGTCGAAGCGACGCGCAGGGTCGCCGATTGCCCTGATGTTGCCTGCCCGCAAATCTTCTCGTCCATTTACAAAGTCGAGTATCTTGCATTTGACGGGATCATAGAACAGGCCATTGATGGTAAAGTCACGACGCTGCGCGTCTTCCTGCGCCGAAGTAAAAACAACTTTCTCAGGTCTGCGGCCGTCTTTTATGCCGATGTCGGACCTGAATGTGGCAACTTCGAACATGTATCCTTTGTATATAACGATCATAACGCCGAAATGTTCGCCCACCCTGAGTACGCGTGAGAACAAGCCGGCAATGTGCGCAGGAGTTGCATCGGTTGCGATATCGATATCATTTTTTTGATCGATTTCAAGCAGCATGTCGCGGACAAATCCACCTGCAAAAAAGGCCTGGTAGCCCGCCTGCTGGAGTTTTGCTGCAATTTCGGTCGCGGCATCGAAAAGCTTATCGGATTGCTTCATCGTAGCCTAAAAATACGTAACCGCTCTCACTGCGGGTGCGACTTTTTGGCGTTTCTGGGCCATTTTAATCGCAATAATAATGAAAAAATGCACTTTTTGTTGACAATAATATGGGAAATAAAGCATCTTTAATCTATCCGTTTTGGCTAATTTGTTGTAAATACGTAAAAAAGGATAACCAATAACCATTTTCAAACCCAATTGGAGGGTCGCGATGCGTACCATGTTTAGAGTAGCGGTTAGCTTAAGCGCTTTGATGTTATTATTCTCCTGCACTACCCGCAACTTGGAATCCCGCGGCAATGCCGCCTATGCAAAGGCGCAAAAAGCAACCGGCGACGAGAAGAGACGCCTGGAAAAAGAAGCTTATACTTATTACTGGAAAGCGGTGAAAAGCGATCCCAACAAGGCAACTATTCGCAACAGTTTGCGCAATCGCTTCATCGAAATGACGCTCAATCGGGGCATGCTTATACTCAACGAGGCAACCTCGAGCATGGACGCACTCGACCTGTTTGTCAGCGATATCGATTCGGTGATGACGCCGGAGGTTCCCGGCGAACTCAAAGCGCAATATGCTGCGTTTCTCACACAACTGGCTGATTCCATGGATGCCCGGGGCAAAATGTGGGAAACGATCGAACTGCTTGACAAAGCCGGCGGCATTGCGCCCGACGCGTCGGCCATGAAAGATAAGAAGAAAACGCTCATCGGAAATTTTGTCAACAGCAAGGTCGACCTGGCAAAAATGCAGCTCGAAGAAGGCCGGGACGCCAAAGACGAGCACGAGCAAATCAGGGCCGAATACAATGCAAAGCTTGCTTTGTTCTTTGATCCCGACAACGAAGAGGCAAAAGAGATTCTCAGCAAATGCTACGAGGCCAATCTCGGCATCTATTCGGCATATGATGCGGTTATCGAAGACAAGCCCGACAGCAGTGTATATGATATGGTCAACAAGTACGATATCCTGCTTGCGGTACCGGTTGTCAAGCAAAGCGGGCGCGGGGTTACGCTCAAGGCAAGTATTTATAACTATTCCTACAACCCGCTCAGATTGTGGCCCAAATGCTTTCATCTCGAAGATGTAAACGGCAAACGCGTACAAGCCAGGAAGAACAGCCGGATTGCCAAGGAAGTGCTGGATCAGGAACACGAGGTAACCGGAATGTTATTGTACTTCCCCAAGCCGCCGGGCAAAATCAAAAAACTGACCTACGATTACAAATGGGAGCACAGCGAACACTATTCCGAAAAGAATTTTTTCTAAGCGACACATCTCGTGACGAACGTAAAAATGCCCGGCGGTCTTTATGATCACCGGGCATTTTTTATAATCGCTGCTGGTGTATTCGGAGAAATCTTCGGTACGACTCTCGCAAAACCCCTGCTTGAAAGCATGCTGCCGGTTCCCGGCCACCGTACTATTTGAGCGCCTCTTTGATATCGTACATAATGCCTTCCGGTTTGCAATAGGACCGAATGCCGTCTTCGCCAGCGGTCATAAATTCTTCGTGCAATACCGCCAGTACGACGCCGTCATAGACGCCGGGCTGGGGTTTGTCAACCAGCCTGATGCCGTATTCTTCGAAAACTTCCTGCCGGTCGGCCTGCGGATCCCATACATGCACCTGCACGGCGAACTCGCGCAGCTCATTGACAATGTCAATTACCCGGGAATTGCGGATGTCGGGACAATTTTCCTTGAAGGTGATCCCCAGAATCAGCACTGCAGCGTCTTTGATGGTCATCTTTTTGTTGATCATGTCTTTGATGAGTTCGCGGGCATAATAGCGCCCCATGGCGTCATTAATGCGGCGGCCCGACATGATGATCTGTGGATGATGACCGATTTCCTCTGCCTTGTAGGCAAGGTAGTAGGGATCGACGCCGATACAATGGCCTCCCACCAGACCCGGCCGGAATTTAAGAAAGTTCCATTTGGTTCCTGCCGCCTCAAGTACTTCTTTGGTGGATATGCCCAGCTTGTCGAATATGATTTGCAGTTCGTTCATCAGGGCAATATTGATGTCGCGCTGGGTATTCTCGATAACCTTGGCTGCCTCTGCCACTTTGATGCAGGTAGCCGTAAATATGCCCGCCTTGACTGCCGTAGCGTAAACGTGCGCGATCAGATCGGCTGATTCGGGTGTGTCGCCCGACACGACCTTGGTAATCGTTGCAAAGGTATGCTCCCGGTCACCCGGATTGATGCGCTCGGGGGAATAGCCGACGTTGAAATCTTTTTTCCAGCTCAGTCCCGATTTCTCTTCCAGCACGGGAATGCAATACTCTTCGGTTGCGCCGGGGAACACGGTCGATTCGTAGACGATCGTGGCGCCGGCATGCAGGTGGCTGCCGATTGTCTGCGAGGCTTTAATCAGCGGAGTTAGATCGGGATTTTTGTGCGAGTCGATCGGTGTGGGAACGGCAACAATTATAAAATCCGCCTTACTGATAACCGAGGGGTCGGCGCTGAAGGTCATTGCTGATTCCTGCAATGCGGGGGGATCCACTTCGTTGTTGGGATCGCGCCCCTCCTGCAGAATGGCGATACGCTTTTTGTTGATGTCAAAGCCGGTAACGCAAAAGTGTTTGGCCATCTCTACAGCCAGCGGCAAGCCGACGTATCCCAGCCCGACTACGCAGATCGATTTCGGTTTTTCCATGAGCCTGTATAAGTCCTTCCTGGAGAATGTGCGGGTAACGAATACCTGGAAATATCATTTTATCATGCGGCAATCGGATCGGGCATCAAAAAAAGTCAACGCTGTCCACCACCAATAGTGATTGATCATATTCCCGGGGTTTTTTCAATTCTTTCGAGCGGTCTATCGTTTCGTCAAAGCTGGTGCGAGATGCATTTTCGGCGGATGAGATCGCCGAAGATTGCTGCTGTTCTGTCTGCGGATCATCGGCTTTTGGCCCCGCGTCGCTCATCTGCTGTTTGAGATGCTCGATGCGATTGCCGATAGAAGCGAGATCGGGAAATCGCTGTTGCATCTGATAGTATTCGTCAAGGGCAGCGTCGACCTGACCGCTGGCAAGGTAAATATCGGCGGAAATGATGTGAGGGGTCGCATCCTGTGTCGCAACGGCTTTAGCTTTTGCCAGTATGTCAAGTGCCGACTGTCGTTTGCCCAGCTGCAACTGTGCAAGCGCCTGCGCAATGTATTCAAGCTTTTTGATGTTATTGTGCGTTTCCTGTTCGAAGGTTGCGTATTGTGCCAGACTGGTGTTAAGGCTTGCAATGAACGAATCGATGCGACGGGTAGCTGCGATATGGTAGCCGGATGAAACCAGCGCCACCAGCAAGACAACCGCGCTCACCGAAAGCGGGATCCAGTTGAAGGTGATTTTGCTTTTGCGGATGGCTCTGACGATATCTTTGCTTTTGATTTTGTTGATGTGCATCATGGCATAACCGGCTTCCGGCGACTCGGGAAATTGTTCTATCAGATGCTGGTAGTAGCGGAATGCTTCGTTCTCACTGTCTTGGCGATATTGCAATGAGTAAGCCTTTTCGTAGAGTTCCAGTGGAGTTGCCGGAAGTTTTTCGGTAGTAGACATGTCATTCTCCGGGTGAGGTGAACCACACCGCTGAGTAAACTGGTGACGCGCAATGGCCGGGCAACTCTGCTGATCCGCGATATCATACCCGCCGGCATTGCTTCATTCAAAAATAGTGAGGATTATGGGTGATATTCAACAGTGCCTGCAAATGCTAAACGGGATACGCGTTAAATCCGAGGAATTTTAGTTCACATTCGAGATCAACGCCGTAGCGGTGCTTGATTTGTGTTTTTATCAGCCGGATCAGATGCAAAATGTCGCCGGCGGATGCCGTTCCCATGTTGACAATAAAACCGGCATGTTTTTGCGAGATCATTGCATCGCCGTGACGCGTGCCCTTCAGTCCCGATGCTTCGACCATTTGCCCGACGAATCTGCCGGGTGGACGCTTGAAGACGCTACCGCACGAAGGGTATTCAACCGGTTGACGCGCGCTACGACGGGCTACCTGGCTTTCACGGCGCTGCCGCAATATTTCAAAATCAGCCGGCAGCATAGACAGTTTGCAGCGCAACAAAGCCTTTCCCTGCAATTGCGGCGCCGAACGATAGCCGAAGAAAATTTCCTCTCTCGGCATGGTAACAAGCTCCAGTGTTTCATCAATGAGTTCGACCCAGACAACCCGGCCGCCGATTTCACCTTTGTCGGTACCGGCATTCATCGTCAGGGCGCCGCCCAGAGTCCCCGGAATTCCGGCGTGATATTCGATGCCGCCCAGCGAATGCTGTTCGCAGTAGCGCACTGCTTTTTCCAGAGGCACGCCGCATTCCGCCAGTACCTCCAGGCCGTTGTGCGAGATGCTCGTGAAATATTTCGTCAGGCAGATAACCACTCCCCGGAAGCCTTCATCCGCGGCAAGCACGTTGGCCCCGTCGCCCAGGAAAAAGGTGGGCGTTGCGCTTCGGCGGCACACGGTGAGCAGGCGTAGTATATCGTCGCGGTCGCGGGGATAGACGAAATAATCCGCCGGCCCGCCGACACGATAGGAGGTGTGCCGGGACAACGGTTCGTCAGGCAGGCAGTCACCATGCAGGTACTTCGCGAAAAAATCGCTCAAGCTTTGATCTGAACCGGGCGGACGCTTCATATTGATAATGAAAATAGTTTGAGAACATGATAGAATAGTGACTAGTAGGCAAAACGAACCGCTATGCATAATGTGATATCCAGACTTGGGAGATACCCGGCAATGATAGCCATCGTGGTGCTGGCACGGTGCAGCGAAAACAGCACGATTCCTTCACTTGTTTATACGCCGCCGGTTACGTTCAGCGCAACGGTCAATGACAGTGCGCTCACCATGGAAGGCAATCGTTTCAATCCCAATACCGCGCAACTGCGCGGTGATACGCTGGATATGTTCTTCTGTACCGGAGATTACCGTCCCGGCAGCCTGCCGACCGGCATGTATATGCGCATGCACGTATACCCGTTCAACCTCGACTCATTTTCACTGCTGAGCACAAGACACCTGCTTATCAAATTTACCGATCATCATTACCTGACCCAGAGCTATTTAATCAATCCATCCGATACCATTGACAACGGCGACCGGGCCGAACTGGAAATTATGGCCTATAACCGGCGCAGGGGAGGTGAAGTGCACCTGCAAAAGCTCAGCGCTGGAGCGCGTCCCCTGGGGCAGTCGCAGATTACCCCGCTTGAGATTGTCAACGGCGTCATCACGGGAAACATCGAATAACCGGCATGAAACTAAGATTGACGTGGCTAACCTGTCTGTTTCTGGCGATGCGCACCGCGGCTGCTGAGCCGCCGGTCGGTTTTCAGGGAGCGCTCTGGGGAATGTCATCTGCAGAAGTGCGCACCACCGTCAATCCGCAGTCCTGGCAAAATGTTGCAGTCGACGACAAATTTCCACCGGAACTGGGTATCACCATGTATTCGGCGCCGGCCGATATCGCCGGCAATCAGGCAACGGTTACTTACTATTTTGTAGAAGATCGTTTCTTTCAGGCGACGGCAAAATTTGATTTTTCATCGCTGGAGAATTTCGATTTTAATTACAATGTCTTTCGGAGCGTTGACAGTTACTACCGCGCCATCAAGGCGCAGACGCTTACCTTTGTGCGGGATATATACGATCTGTTGCGCAAAAAGTACGGCAAGAAGCAGCCCGTCTTCAGAGGGCTCGATCCCCGCAATATATTTATCAAACTGGATCGTTACCTGCAACAGGAACGCTGGAATTTGCGCTACAATCCGTCGGAGTATTACAAGCGTATCGTCACCGCTGCCTATGCGAGATGGGATTTTCCCAAGACCCGTGTAATATTTTCTATAAGCATATCCGCTCCGGATAAGCGATTCGATTATACGCTGTCGCTGACCTCGCTGGATTTTGAGCGGTATGTAAATAAGAAAAATGATCGATTGAGAATGAAAAATTTATAACACTTGCGGGAGAGACGATGAAGAGTATCATACTGACCGCATGCGCCGCCTGCCTGCTGTATCCGTGCGAGTCGACCGCTTCCCGGACCCGCTACTTACTCGGTGATTCCATTGCATCGACTGCCGGCTGGGTTATTGAAGCGGGGGGCACGGATGTCGACACCAGCTACGACTCGGCGCAAAACGCGCTTATCGTTAATAATACAAATCGCAATAATATCGGGCTGCTGAAACTGGATTCAATTCCGCACCGGGCGAATATCGGGGTTGGCGCAATACCTGGTAATGACACGATTCAAGAAGATTCACTCGTGTCTGGCATAAACTACAGCAGTGCTCTAGTTGACGATTTCACCTTTGCGGCAAAGGTATCGATCCCCAGCGATTTTTACAGCTTCCTCGGCCTGGGCTTTTGCATGGGCAGGCATCAAAGCGGCTATTACTATGTGATTGACAGTTACAAACAATTCACGCTGTTTTCGTTTTCTGATGATACGCTCGATCAGAGCGGTAGAATCGTCGCATTTAATCCGCATTCAGCAATTGCTGTCGGGGAGAATCTGCTGCGGGTGACAAAGATCGCTTCGACCATCAGATTGTACTGCAATGACTATCTCATCGCATCGGTCGTCGATACGCAATTCAGCCGGGGGAAAGTCGGATTAATCGCCCCCAGTGCCGACGTATCTACCTATGCAGATATCAAGTTGACCGCGGTGCAGACCGACGATACAGCGCGGACCCGGGCCGTCTGCTTTTTCGATTCGTTTGCGGATAATCAATCTTCAACAGTTACGGGCTGGTCGAATGTGTTTACGCAGTCTGAAGTCAATTATCGTATCGATACCGGTTTTCTGCATATCGAAAAAGCCGCGACCGACACGTTGTCGCCAAGCTTGTTGTTTACGTCGGGTAACCTGGGCGGATATTCGGTGAAGACGGCGATGCAATGGCATGATTCTGTGCCTGCCGCCTCATTTTTCGGAATCGCGTATGTCGGCATCGTGCAGGACACGGCGAGTTTTGCCTATTCGTACAGCGACCTTTCGTTTTTGATCAGCCCCACCGGCATGATCGCGATTAAGCTCAATCACGGAATCGCGGGTGAAGACACGCTGTTTCTGGATTCAGCTCACCACTCGATTTTGCACGTGCTGGATTCAAGTGCCGGATTCGATACGCTGGTGACCCAGGCCCGCAATGACTCGCTTTGCTTTTATATCAACGACAGCCTGGTAGCGGCAATTGCTCGTCCGGCCGATTTTACGGTTAATGGCGCGGGTATTTTATCGGACGCAAACCTGGCCCTGAGGGTGTCGGAATTTACGGTGGGCGAGGGTGAAAATTTTGTCTGTGGGGTCAGCCGGCCGATTGCGTCATATCCGGCGGGACGGCGATTCAGGGTCGGCGCGGTTGTGCCGGCTGAAGTGTATGATCTTCGCGGGCGCAGACTGATAAGCACGCACACTGCACTTACGCCCCTGCTGCTCAAGTTGCCGATGGGTCTTTATTTTATTCGGACGAATAATGGCAACATGCGGGTAATAAAACGGACGCAGACCGGGATTGAATAGGTGTCGGTATGCCTGGCCGGCGGTGCTGGTCGACTCTCAACAAAAAATGCCCCGGAAGCTTTCGGGGCACAGCTTTAACCTGAATTCTGGAAACTGCTTACTGCGCTTTGGTTGTTGTCTTTAAGCAGCGCATGCAGATCGTCTTTTTGGTGGGGGTACCATTCACGACAGTTTTGATAGTGCGTAAGTTAGGATAGAATTTGCGGTTAACGATATTATGCGCATGCGACACGCGCCTTCCCGCCTGAGGGGTTTTGCCGCACACTTCGCAAACTTTGGCCATGTATTCCTCCGAGTTCATCTTCTCGTTGTGATAAAAAGTCTACTAAAATATATTACATCTCTGGTATGAAGCAAAATTATGCGGCTCTCACTTCACCTGTTATGTGGCGGCATACATGATCGAAGGTCTGAAGCCTTTTTATAATAATTCCTTACGCCCCGCCGTCCGGCTCTTTGCTGCGTTACGGATCAGTCCCGATCAGGTCACTGTTGCCGGTACGGCCCTGTTTGCGGCTGCCGGGTGGTTCACCTTGCGGGCACAATGGCATGTCGCACTCGGGCTGGTGGTCTGCGGAGCGCTGCTTGACGGATTGGATGGATTGCTGGCGCGGGAGACGGGCAGGATGTCGACCTTTGGCGCCGTGCTGGATTCGGCTTGTGATCGCCTGAGCGAGGTATTCTGGTTTGCCGGCTTGATCGGCTATTACCTGACAGAGCACTCTGTGACTCATCCCTTGCTGTCGGCGGGGATAACGTTTGCGGCATCAGGTGCTTCATTGATGATCAGCTACATCAAAGCGCGCTGCGAGGGAGCCGGAGTGGATTGTCGCGTTGGTATTTTGCAACGACCGGAGCGGCTGATTGTGATTTGCTTCTGCCTGTTGCTGGGGGAAAAGGTGATGTTCGGGGGCATGATCGTCCTTGCGGCTCTGGGCTGGTTTACGTTTGCGCAGCGGATGGTTCATGCGTATCGCGTGAGTAAGAAGTGAAATGCCGGTCGATTCTTTTTCCCTGAAATGCGATGGGACGGGGAGCAGTGGCAAAGGCAACGGGTTCTCAATTGGCTTCCACCCGGGAAAAGCAAATACGTCAACACCCACGCGCGCTACCTCACCTTTATCATCTTAACGGTCTTGTCAAACGAGCCGCTTTGCAGGCGTGCGAAATAGTAGCCGGCGGGGATGTTTCTGCCGCTTGAGGAGAGACCGTCCCAGATAAGCCGGTGGATGCCGACACGCTTTTTGCCGTCGACCAGCGTTCGCACCAAACGTCCTTGCATATTGTAAACGCGCAGCGACAGTGAACGCGACTCGCCGGCTTTTTTCGACCCATCCTTTTGCCAGGCATAGGGGAGTGCAAATTGCAGACTGGTAATTGTGCGGAACGGATTGGGAAAGCTGCTTTTGAAAAGAAACCGGTTTTGATACAGGGCAATTTCCCAGGCATTGGCGGACGCCACAATGTAGCCGAAGTGTTCATCGGCATGCGGTGCAATAGTCAATTCCGGCAATGCGCGCAGATTACGGATAGTGTCTTTGGTTGCCCAGAACAGATGAACATCCCGAGGCAATGACGACTTTTCGATGATGCTCAGTCTGACCGTCTGCTGTGCGGCACTGAGTCCGACCTGCCATTCGAGTTTCTGTTCCGGCGCCGCGTTGGCAACTTTATAGTGGCGGGACAGGCGAATTGCCTCGTCTGCGGATTGAGGTGCATCATTGTTGACGAAGTAAAGCTGCGGAAAATCAAAGGCGGGTGGCGGTTCCAGGCTGTGACGATGTGCCTGCTTGGCCAGGGCTGGTTTAATGACGCCGATGTAGTTATCCATGTCCTCGCTCGTTTCACCGGTGATGCCGACCTGCAGTTTCCAGGAGTACGCTGCGGCTGCTTTGGCGAGTGAATTGCCGGATGCACCCGGTATGCCCGGTGAGAATGTCAAGGTTGTATCCCGCTCGACATGAATCCAGACAGCTTCCCACGGATTAAGCTCGGTCGCCTCCCGATAGCCGTTCTTTGCGCTGTTCCAGGCATAGGTGTCAAACTTCTGCAGCCATGCGGGAGTGATCTTGAAAGGATATGGCGATGCAATCTGGTGCCATCCGGTCCGGCCCTTTTGCAGTGTCATGCTGAAGTGTGCAGGTTGAGCCGAGAGATTGTTAAATGAAGATTTCAGAATGTGCAACGAGGTGTCGCTGTCACTGCGAATCCAGTATCCCTTTCCCGGCTCCAGCGTGGTCGATGCGACATATTGGGAGTAGAGGTTGTCGGCGGGTTTTGCGTCATCCCAGTGGTACAGAAACCGGCCGGTACCGGCCGGCAGGCTCAGGGTGTCGGCTCCCCAGGCGCCCAGCATGTGCCATGAATCCGCTTTCATCGCCTTGGCGGACTGTTTGGCAAAGGCAGTATAGCCGATTGTCGTCAAATACGAACTCAATGCAGGCGGGTAGGGCAAATCTACATCGCCGTCGTTGCTGTCGTTGTCCATAGCAATCACTACATAAAGGTAGGGAGTGTTGAGGCGGGCCGTTGTATCGGTGAACTGCGTTGCGGACGTGGATGCCAGGACAGGAAAGGAGTCTTCGTCGATGGTAACATCCCACTGCCCGTCGTTGACATAAAATATAGCTGTATCGGTTGCATCCAGGCGCACGATCATATACCGTGTGATGCTGTCTGTGCCGGCGGGTTTGCCCCAGGCAAGGCTGACGGAATTGAATCCGGTGATCGTTCGGGTCAAATTGGTCACGGGGCCAATGTATATATCATCAGGCGAGGAGCCGTAATTATGGTCGTATTCGCTATAGCCGAAAGGCGCACCATTATTCGAGTAGGCGTGAATTTTTGAATTGTCGGGTACGATGTAGAAGCTGGAATCCACGAAGTGCGGATTGAGGTTGTGCAGCGAAGAGTCGACATGCAGATTCGCCTGAATCAAATTGGTCGAGGTCTCCCAGAAGATCGAATTTTCAAGATACCCGCCGGCTTGTTTGCCTCTGAACACCAGCGGCAGATCGGGATATGCGTAGGAGCTGAAAATGCAATTGTTGAAATGCCCGTGATTTTTGAGCGAAACGACCGGAGACAGTACTGCTTCTTCCCAGCCATCCCACTGATTGCTGTAGCCGGGGGTTTCACTCAGGCCGCGCGCGTTAAAGCGGCCGACCAGATCGCTTGATGTTTTTCCAATAAACGTGCATTGCCGGATGTTGATATGATTCTCACTCGGCAAGAAAGGATTAGTGATGAGAGATTGCGACATTGCCGCGCTGTCGATATTAGCCTGAACGGCGATGTCGTTGTTGACGAACAGGCAGTGAGAGACGGATACCGAAGCGTATGTTTTGATTGCCACCTGCGAATTCTGGAATTTCAATCCGGCGATCTCCGGCATGCTACGGTATGACCCCGGGGCAGCATAGTGCATGGTAAGTGCTGTCGCGCCGTTCCCGTCAAGTATCGGCGGCTTGCCGTTGCGCCAGTCTCCCTGCACAAAGATCATTTTGTCCCTGATGACCACGTTTTCCCGGTAGATGCCCGCAGCTATCTGAATCGTACCAATCTCGGGGATGGCATTGACCGCCGACTGTATGGTTGTATAGGCTTCCCCCGGGCCGACGGTGACAAATTCAAATCCCGGTTGAGCGGCGGCAGAAGCGGGGGAAATTGAAAATGTCTTTACCGGTGACCGGCGGCTTTTTCCGTTTGCCAGGGTCAGCTCCACCTGATACTCGAAAACCTTGCCGGAGTCGCCCTGGGCGTCCCAATCGTGATCGAACAGCATATTATTAACGGCGAAGTCCTTCATCCTGACCTGCCAGTTGCTTTGCGTCGGCAACACCGTTCGGCGAATCAGCTTAACGGAGTCTTCTTTCTGCGGCTGATACGTTGTGCCCGCACCCCAGAAAATCTGTACTCCGCCATTGAGGTCGGCAACCGGATTAATCCACAGCGACTCGGCCGGGAGCGCCAACAGGTTTCTGAAGTCTCCGTCCACAGGCCGCGAACGCACCATCAGGGTGTCGCTTTTGCCCACCGCCGTGTAGCGATAATAAGTATTTGTCAATGACCTTGTCTCCGTATAGGTGGGCGTCTGGCCCGTCTGATAAGCGGTCGTCAGCAATGTTTCTATCACACCGGTATGATTCATTGAGTAAAGCGCAAGCGTATCAAGCATCAGGCTTTTTTCGGCCGTAATGGTTAGTGTCGGTTGCGAATTGACATAATCGGCATGCACGGCCAGCGGATCATGGCCGTGGGACTGCTGATAATAACCCGCAGGATTGGCTACTGCGACAATGTCAAGGGGTTGATACGCACTCGCATCAAATGTCCACGCCGAATCGGGAGTATGACTATTATAGCTCGGCGCCCACCATTGCTCGGGATACCCGTCACAGTGAAGCTTGAAATAGTACTCGTCTCCGTCAACCAATCCCGGCATTTCCCAGCGGCCGTCCTGCAAACGCCGGATGTCGGCAATTTTATAGTAGGCTCCCTCGATCTTATGAAACACGTCGATAGAATAGGAGAAGTTGGAGTATGGTTGCTGCGTGCTGTTGAACTCGCCGTTTTGTGTGCGAAAGGTTCCCAGTATCGAATAGCCCGGACGCAGGGTTGCATTTACAGCGGTGGTATCCCCGGCGTTGAGAGTCAGGCTGGGAGAGGCGGCAATCGAGCTCCCGGCGCCGTTGACAGTCCATCCGGTCCAGGGCAGGATGCTTTTATTTCCTACAGCAGCAAAATCATAATCCGATACCGGTAGCGGTGAAAAGACTGCCTGATAGGATCCGGCCGGGCAGACATCCGACAGGTACGTTTGTGACGTGAAATTGCGCGCCTGGGTGATCCATTCGTCATGAACGACTTCGCCAGCAACTGGTGTCTTGACCGGAAAAAGTCGGATCTGAAATTCACGCCGTCTGATGAGCGAATCCGTGCTGTTGGTGTTTTGCGTAAATGCTCCCGCAAGCCGCCCGCCCGGATTCATTTCAAATTCGTTTGCCGATGTTGTGGTTCCCTCGACAATTTCGTATTCGTGATTCTGCGCACCCGGCGCCGTAAAATAGTCATAGCTTTGGGCATTGAGAAAATATCTCCCCTTCGGCAAGCCGGTGATGAGATAGGTACCGTTCGTATCGGTATTGGCTGTCTTGTGAAAAGGAAATTCCCGGCCGGCGCAAAAGACCTCAACGCCAGCGAGCCCAACGCCGTTTGAGGTGATTGTACCGCGTAACGTGCCGCCCGCGCGTAAATTGAAGCCGATCATGCTCACCTGCGTCGAATCGGTTAGCGTCAGCATTCGTGCATGCCGTGCCTTATCAACGTGATCGTAAAATTGAGCAATCAGATTCATCGTATCGGTGCGGGCATAAACTGCATATTCTCCCGCATTGACAGAGAGTGTATAGCGCCCCGAGCTGTCGGTATAGGCAAAATGCGGTCCCCAGTAGTGCGTGTAGCTCATGTAATCGTACAGGTCGTCGCGTGGGATTGCCACAACCGTTGCGCCTGAAAGGGGGCTTTGGGTGACCTGTGATACTACCTTGCCGCTGATGGTCGCCATTAGCGGCGCCGTCGGGTTAGAGGGGCGATAGGCCGTATCCTGCGGCAGGGTTGCTGCACCGGGATCGTATGGGTGCTCCAAAAGGTTAGTCGTGACAGATAGAGTGTCACCTGCATCGATTGCAGCAAAGAAACGGGCAAATGCCGTATTGCCGCCGGGATCGTAAAATTGTTCGGGATAGGAAGCCGAACGAATACGCAGGGCATACCTGCCGCCCGGCAAACCGGCTTTCTCGAACCGGCCGGCTGTACTGGGTGTGGCTGGTGCATTAACTTTGTACCCGTCGGTTTGTCGCACCAGCGTCACCTCCGATACATCTACTGCGGGCTCTGCGTTGGGTTGCTGAATTTCCAGCTTGAGCAAAGTGGCAACCTGCCCTGGTGAGGTCGATGGAACAATCGTCAGGTCGCTGTCCGAATTTGCAAAGTGCACGTATTCAGGTACTTCCGTATTTCCTGAAGGATGGTACCACTGCTGCGGATAGTTCGGTAGCGATACTTTAATGTAGTAGGAGTAATCCTGCAAAGCCGTCCAGAAGAAGCGCCCGTTCGCATCGACGGCCAGGGTGTTCGTCGCCCAAAGGTGGTTATACGCCGGATAGAGTTCGACAGTTGCATCAGTATGGGGGTTATGTGCGTTGTCCTGCACGACTCCCGAAAGAATGCCGTCGGGCAGCGGCGTTTGTGTCGCAATCAGAGTGATGTTCAGGGTGTCTTTGTGACCCAGCATATGCACACGTCCCGGGCGTATCGTGTTTTGCGTCGGATGATAGTACTGCTCCGGGTAGGGGGTTTGCGGCGGCATGTGGATGACATAGCGTCCTTGTGCGAGCCATTCAAAGCGAAAAAGACCTGATACATCCCTTATGGCGGTCATGCGTGCACTGTCCGGCACGCGTATCAAGTCAAGCTCAAAGATCGCCGGTTCGAAGACAAAATTTGTATCCTTCACCGATATCAGCACATGTGAATTGCCCGGCGGAATTGACGGATAATATCCGGTTGTATCGATGCCGGACGGGTTCTGTTGTAAGGTTGCCTGCAGATATACCGTATCATCGACTGAAACCGGAATAAGACCGCTGTCGGAGGGATTGTGGGTTGTGCCCCCTGGAGCCCAGTATTGGGCGGGAAATCCGCTGAAGTGGAATCGAACAAAAAATTGCGCATCCGGGATGTCGTAGAGCACAAAGGATCCGTTCGAAGTGCTGAGTTCGGAACGAATCACCATGAGCGCTGGGGTAACAGCTTCTACCGTCACACCTCTGAGCGGGGAATTTTTTGTATCGCGCACCATTCCGGCGATTACCCCATATTTGCCTGTTTGTGCATGCGTCAGGAGTGCGTAAGTAGCGCATACCAAGACCGTTCGCAAAATGGTCATTGTTTTTGGGTGCATTTCAACCTGCTTGCTCAATACAACATTAAGTATAGCTGAAACAGCCACCGGCTGCTGTGACCCGAATCACGCGCTATTATTCTGGTGCAATCCGGGCTGTTCATGTTATACTATACTAACGAGTCTTATCCTCGCTAATTATATCACGACGAAATTTGCATGTGCAAGAGAAAACGGTGAGAAGGTGCGTGATTTGTTGCAAGCATGAGCCGAACAAATGATCAGACACACACAAAAAGATGCAGGCAGGCCACACTCATGAAAAGAGAAAAACCGGAACCGCTTGTTGTTCTTTATTCAAATCGAGCGCGTATCATTGATGTTTTGACCGTGGGTCTGGTGCAGGCAAATTATCAGGTTCTGCAGGCAGATTCATCCTATGTCGCAGTTGTCAAATCCTATCAATTTCAGCCGGACCTGGTGATAATCGATATTACCGAAGATAATACCAAAGACGTACTGATTATTCAGCGCCTGAGAAAAACGCAACGGACATCCGATATCGCAATACTTACTGTCTTGCCGAACAAAATCAAGACAACGGTTGATAAATTGATGGCTGATCCCAAAGTTGGATTATCTGCCGACAAAATGAGATCCCTGCATACGATAGAATATCCGTTCAATTTCTCGGACCTGCTCGTCAAAGTCAAATCCATCGTACCGGCCACAGAGAGTCCCCAAAAGCGCATCCCGAAATCGGACAAGGACAAAGCGGCAACGCTCCAACGCATTGCCAACCGGCTGTATGATTTGCATATACCGATCGAAGTAAAATTAAGCGACATTGAAGCAACGATGTCCAAACAGTGGGCATTTCCCTTTACGGTCATAAAAGCGCTCGACATTATCGAATCTGATGACAGTGGGTTTGCCGAACTGGGCAAATGCGTTGCTACCGACCCCGGCGCGTCGGCCGCCATATTAAAGGTGGCAAATACGGTTCACTATGCTCGACGGGGCGGGAAGGCAATCAGCGATTTATCGGATGCGGTAATGCGACTTGGCTTTAATGAAACCCGCAACCTGCTGGCCTGCCTGGCGTTGATTGATTTATCCTCGAACATCGAACAGCGCTATGGTTTCAGTCGGCAGCAATTCTGGCTGCACTCGCTTGCTACCGGGCTGATAGCGCAGAAACTGTGCGTCGATTGCGGCTACCGCCGCCCTGAATTGGCTTTCGTTGCCGGGCTGGTGCACGATCTGGGCAAGATTCCTCTCGATAATAATTTCCATCCCGTTTTTCTGCACCTGCTGGACGAAACCGCGAGTCGGGTTACTTCATTCCAGGAGAGTGAGGATAATCTGCTGAGCTTTTCACACGGTGAGCTGGGGCACTATCTGACAAAAAAATGGAACTTTCCGCAGGTTATATCCAACGCTATTCTCAAGCATCATGATGCGGAACAGATTCTGGAAACCAGCACCCCGATCGAACGCATTGTCGAGGAGTCGGTATTTGCGGCAAATATAATGGCCAAGTCCATGACCTTCGGGCACAGTTGCGATGAATTTTTGGATGAAATCCCGGAGGCGCTGCTGCACGAGCTGAAAATCGGCCGCGGTCCCAAACCTGATTTTTTTGTGGAAATCGCTTCGCATCTCAAATTGCTCTGTCACTTTCTCAATCTCCCCACGCAAAAAATCTGCCTGACAAAGGAGCGCAAAGACAAGCAGCAATGCGAGGTAACCGTCATATTTACCGGCAATATTGAGTTTCACCCGATTGTGCTGGCGTTGAAAAACGCCGGCTTCATTGTGCATACCGGGCGCAGATTCGACAAGGAAAAGCACGGTAACTCCCGCATCATCCTGACTATCGCCGAACGCGGCAACATTTTTAACATCATGCTCTATGAAGACGAGCGCCAGACATCCCTTCCCAAGTCGATTCTCAAGATTTACTTAATGGACAAGCTGCCCAGCAAAGATCTGGTGCGAAGCTTCTGCAGCAATGATCTGCTATTCATTAATCGTAAGCACTTTGATTTTCGCATGTTGCTGCAGTCGCTGGACAGCTTTTTAGGTGAGATAATCGTTCCCGAAAAAGAGGAGGTCGAACTGCCTGATCCCGGACGGCCGACAAAATCCAAAAAGAAGGGCGCTATCATCTGGCGTGCGTAATCAGTCGGCAACTGCCGGAATGCGTCGTCAGGCGGTTCATGCTATTACCCGTATCTGTCTGCACGGCTGATGTGAATGTCAACCCGTCCCCGTTTTCCCGATGCCTGTCGTATATTTGTTGTGAATGCATCTCGGTAGTGTATCGATTCTGCATTTGGTACTTTCCTGTTCACCTTTACCGAAGGAGATGATTCATGAAATCGTTTCGAATCCCTGCTGTCCTTTCACTTGTTTTTGGCCTGCTGAGTGTAAACGCATTTTCTCATTGCGAGATCCCCTGTGGCATTTACGACGATCATGCCCGGATCCACCTCATGCGAGAGCATGTAACCACCATCGAGAAGTCAATGAAAAAAATTGACGAAGTATCCTCTGCCAAAGAAATCAATCACAACCAACTGGTACGCTGGGTAACCAACAAGGAGCGTCACGCTGAAAAGCTGCAGGAAATTGCCTGGCAATATTTCATGACCCAGCGCATTAAGCTTGCTGACGACAAGGATGAAAAAGCAGTCAAGGATTACAACCATAAACTCGGTCTCCTGCACCAGATCCTGATCTATGCTATGAAAGCCAAGCAAACGACCGATTTGCTGAATGTGGAAAAACTCAATGAAGCGATTGCCCAATTCGAAAAAGCCTATATGCCCAAAAAATAAGTTCCTTCTCACTAATACCGTACCCGGGGCTTGTTTCCCGGGCACGGCTAGTCTGTTATTATTCGAAATCTCACCGTCAAATACACAGGGTACATTCCCTGATTGTCCAGGGATATCATTGCCGTATGTCCGTCGGTGATCCCACCCGGATATGCTATGGTGACCGGGTATTCACCTTCGATACACCCCGCCCCCCCGCATCGCCGGCATTTCCAAAAACCAGCGCTCCCGCTGCGCATGCACGCCGTACACGCGATACTGGCCGGTACATACATCCTGGCACGTCCGCCGGTACTGGCCTCGCCGGGTGAAAGTGGTATGTCGATTACCGGGCGACGGTGCTGCGCTGTGTCGATATCTCGGAAGGCGTTCATCAATCGTTCGAATATCCGATCCGATGAGGGCAAGCGTCTATTGTGCGATTTGCTCAGGTAGACCTCTTGCGGAGCGTCGCGGTGCGGATGGAGCGGCTCGACATGTTTGCTCCTGCGCATTTTCGGCGTGATGTCTCGAATGGGGGGCGGGGATGGTCGCTGCTTTGAATGCAGAGATTCGTCATAGCGCCTGCGGCGTCCGGGATCACTGAGAATGCTGTATGCTTCCTGAATCTGCAGAAAAGGGTGGTGGTCTTCCCCGTAATGGTCCGGATGATACTCTTTTGCCAGGCGCCGATATGCGCAGCGAATATCTTCTTCCGAAGCATCCTGGGAAAGCCCCAGGATGATATAATAATTTTTTGCCATACCAGACCTCCTTGCTGCACAGCAACCTGCCGGCTGCGATCATCTATCGCTTACATTTGCTGCTCCTTAGAGCTTCTCAAAAAATCCGGTAGTGCAGTAAACGCAAAACCATTGCCAATTGTAACAGGATAATTTTGCCATGCTCATCTTATCCTTAATGCCGGATTTTTGTCAGATTTGGTATGTGAGATACACATCCCGGTGCTCAGTATGCTTCGGGGGTTTCAGGTCGTGATTTAAAATGAAACACTGGCGATTCAAAAATTAAACAGCCGCGTGTTCCGCTATGCCCCTAACCTGAGTCCGTCGGTGCAAATTGCCTTAATTCGGCCCCCTTCCCCGGGTCGGTCCGCGTGGGAAAACTGGCATGTCATTTGCCGCTCTTCTGAACAGAGAGCAAAAAATCCAAAATCAAGGAGGTGTCGTATGAAAAGCCTACTACCCTGGCATCGGGGACACAAAAAAGCGGCGCCCGCAACCCAAGCCAATTGGTGGGACCGCTGGGGGGAAGACCCTTTCGCCACTATCTTCCCGTCTTCATTTACTTCACTATCCGGAGGGCTACCTTCGGTAGACGTATCCGAAGACAAAAAGGAAGTGACTGTGCGCGCCGAGATACCCGGTATGTCGGAAAAGGACATCGATCTTTCATGGCACGACGGAGTGTTACACATTCGGGGTGAAAAAAAAGATGAAAAGGAATCAAAGAATAATGACTGTTTTCATCGGGAGTGCCGCTACGGAGCATTTGCCCGTGACATCCCGTTCGGTACATCGGTAGATTGGAATAAGGCAAAAGCCAGGTATAAACACGGAGTTTTGACTGTTACGCTGCCGCGGACCACTTCGTCCGCAAAGGCAATTGACGTAAAAATTCAATAACCATCAAACCAAGGAGGCCTTTTATGCTCTGGGATGTAGATGTTTTCAGCGAGATGGATCGGTTGCGCACAGAGATGAACAACCTCTTTTCTGATTACGGCCGATCGGCGGGTGCATCGTCCTATCCGTTGTTGAACGTTTATGACGGAAAAGATGATGTCGTGGTTACTGCGGAGTTGCCGGGTGTCGCCAGAGACAAGGTCAATATCACCTATAGCGAAGGAGTATTGACACTATCCGGAAAGCGTGAGCCGGTCGAAAAGGCAAAAGATATGGCCGTAGTTCGCCAGGAGCGTGCGCAGGGCGGCTTTGAGAAATCTCTGCGCCTACCTGCAAAAATTCATCAGGACGCAATAGGCGCCTCATTCAGCAACGGTGTTCTCACGATCACGATGCCCAAGTCCGAAGAAGCCAAACCCAAAACCATCGCAATTGAAGCCAGATAAAAGGAGGTGATACACATGTCTACCGATTTGGAAAAAAGGACAAAACAGCAAGTCAGCTCCACTGCATCCGAACAGATGAATCATAGTGGCCCGGCATATCGTCCGGATGTTGACATATACGCATCCGAGAATGAAATTGTCTTCACCGTCGATCTGCCCGGTGTTGGCAAAGGCGATGTGAATATCCAGGTGGATGAGACCGATTCATTGATAATCCGGGCCAAAAATTCGCATAAGGAGCCGGAAAATCCTGTGCTGCACCAGTATCAGGTAGGTGATTACTATCGTGCTTTTCAAATCTCTGATGATTATGATAAGGAGAAAATCAGCGCGGTGCTGGAGAACGGTCAGCTCGATATTGCGGTTCCGAAAAAGGAAGAGGCGAAGCCGAAGAAAATTGAGATTAAAGCATAATGCAGATGACAGCGGCAGATCGCCTGTGCGATCTGTCGCTTCATTATTTGCGATCTGCGATATAATTAAGTCGTGCGAACAGGCTGCGCAACCAGATCAGATCTTTGGGCGGCGACCCAGCAGGATAAGCGCCTAAGTTACGGGCGCAGGAATGCAGGCAAACAGGACTGCTGAATGTTTCCTGGCTTTCCCCTTCCCCGGAATGAGTGCGGTATCTGCCTTTACTATAATAAGCATTGTGTAGATTGGAAAAGTGGAGCTTGCGCAACGTGAGAGCAGTTCCCGGCAGGCAGTGAGGCACGTGTCAACTATCCATGCGCCAGAAATTATTTTGAATCACTCAATTGTTGGCGAAGTATTAGCAAAGGATCGGGTATGGCAAAGCGTGAACACTGGGGTGGCCGGGTGGCCTTTATTCTCGCAGCAATTGGCTCTGCAGTCGGACTTGGAAACCTCTGGGGATTTCCCTACAAATTGTATGCAGGTGGCGGCGGCGCATTTCTGGTTCCCTATTTTCTGGCAATGTTTGTTGTCGGCATTCCGCTTCTGCTGATGGAGTATGCCGTTGGTCACTGGGCGCAAAACAGCCCGCCCGGTGCATTTGGCAGGATTCTGGGAAAATATCGCTTTGTGGGGTGGTGGCTGGTTTCAGTCGCATTTGTCATAATTACCTATTATACGATAATACTGGGTTACAGCGTAGTGATGCTATGGGACAGTCTCTATGCCCTGTTTGTTCCCGACCGGGTGATGCCCTGGCAGGGCGGTGTGGATCAGGCCAAGGGCGCATTC
Source organism: Chitinivibrionales bacterium (assembly GCA_014728295.1). Taxonomy (GTDB): domain Bacteria; phylum Fibrobacterota; class Chitinivibrionia; order Chitinivibrionales; family WJKA01; genus WJLW01. Next base: position 53,118 of record WJLW01000051.1, read on the forward strand.
TTTGGTACGATGCTGAATTATGAGTCAACCTATGCCCTCTCGGCGCCGCGGTGGCCGGTTTTGATCGGCATGCTTGCAAGTTGGGGCATGATCTATTTCAGCTTGTTTCGAGGGGTAAAATGGGTCAGTAAAGTCGTGTTGTTCACCGTACCGTTGCCGTGGATCATGTTGCTGGTCCTGACCTTGCGCGGCCTGACGCTGGAAGGTGCGACAACAGGCTTGCACTATTACCTTGAGCCGGACTGGAGTAAACTGGGTGATGCAGACACCTGGCGCCTGGCGTTTTCGCAGGTCTTTTTCAGTTTGAGTCTCGGTTTTGCGGTTATGATGTGCTATGCATCGTTCCTGCATCGCAAGTCTGATATTAACAATAATGCAGCCATTGTGGCACTTGGCGATCTTGCTACCAGTTTCATTGCAGGACTTGCGGTATTTTCGGTGATCGGTAACATGGCCATGCTCAGCAACAAACCGGTGCAGGAAGCCGTTACCTCCGGCCCGGGCCTGGCTTTTGCGGTATATCCGTATGCCTTGTCGCAACTGCCGGCCGGTGCGGCCGCTTTTAGTGCGATATTTTTTATGGCATTGCTTACGTTGGGAATCGACTCGGCGTTTTCAATCGTTGAAGCCGTTCAATCCAGCATAAATGATAATGCTGTCGGATCATGGCGCCGATCGTGGACACTTCCGTCGATTTGCGGCATTGGCGCGATCATCGGAGTCCTTTACACGTGCGGCAAAGGCGGCTTGAACTGGCTGGGGCTTGCCGATGATCTGGTGAATGGTCCGTTCGGTATTTTGTCGGTGGCTCTGGCGGAGACGCTTGTCGTCGGCTGGGCATGGGGCGGCGGATTTGCAAAGCGCATGCGTGAACATGCCAACGAGCGCAGTGACTGGTCGCTGGGATCATGGTGGGATGTACTGATTCGCTGGGTGGTTCCGGTATTTTTGTTAATGCTGATTGCGTGGAGCGTCAGTGATTTTATTGCGGGAAAACCCGGCAAAGATGCTGACACCTTTGCAAAGCAGGATTGGATATTTCATCTTATCGGGCACATAATCTTTGCCATGATTCCCCTGTTTTTTGTGCTCTTCATTAAGGGAAAAACCGAGCATGGCGATGAGGAGTTGGGCGTCCGGAAAACGGGTACGCTCAAATGGATATTAGCATTGCCTCTTGCTGCTACAAGTGCAGGGATTATCTGGGGACTTACTCGAATGGCGATACAATATTCGGCAACGGCCGCATCGGAGTCCACAGAGAGGGTTGCGACTGTCTTCGAAAAAGCTGATCTTGGTCTGGCGAGTTTTGTCGTACTGACGATTGCGTTTCTCAGTATTTTCGGCGGCTTAATCTGGTGTTTCGCGCGCGCAATAGCGGCCGCCGGCAGCAGCGACGTTGAGTTGATGGAAGAGTAAGAGCAGGTTAATCTCTACGTCGACATCTCGATTTTCACCATTAGCTTGATCGAGCCAGCTTCTCCCTTGTCCTCACGATCATCCACCCATCCATCCCGCCCCGCCCTCTCAAAACTCATGAATCCACAACGGTCGATAACCGTCAAAAAGTCCTTCATTGTAATTGAGCATAACAATCTCAGTCGTCTGGTTGCGTTTGATGTTCACGATGAAGCGATCGATTGACTCACGCGAGATATAGAGACCTTTACCATGCTCGTCAAACAACCCAAGCGAAAGTCCCTCTTCATTTTTGGTGGTGTTGCGCTCCAGCCAGTGCAGCACTTCCTGCTTGGTGAGTCTGCCTTTCTGATCCCTGACCGCAACACCGGCTTTTTCATTATCGGTCCCCCAGGTGACGAATACTTCTTCATTCGTGTCCAGCGCAACTTCAATTTCCCATTCGTTTTTTTTGTCGCCTTGCTCGTTCTTTGCGCCATAGTAAACGGCATTAACCAGTATCTCACCCAATGCCTGGCGAAATTTGCGTTTGTGGCGTGATTCAGTGATATCATCCAGGATTTTCTTCATCACATCTTCGATTTGATTGGAATGACTGAGCGTAAACGTGTTCAGCTTGCCCGTGACGTAGCGTTCCAGACCAAAAACGCTTTCGGAAATAATATTCTTGAGCAGCAGCTCTATTTCGTCAAAGTTGAACGGCGTCGTTTTGGCGATGATGTTGCCGATATTGTATTCCCTGGCAAGACGCATGTAGTCACGCACATCATAGGCGGTGATGAGCGCGGTCTTGAGCCGGGGATAGAGCGAAGTTGCCTTTTCGAGCAATTCAAAGCCTTTCATCCCCGGCATGTTGATGTCGGAGAGCAACAGATCGAAGGCGCTTTGTTCCAGCGCAGCCAGGGCCTCGCCGCCATTTGATGCACAGGTGACGGTATAGTCGAGATCTTGCAGAAAATCTCCGAGAATGTCAAGCAAATCCGGCTCATCATCAACTAATAGAATTCGCTCATGCATCAATGTGCTCCTTGTTCATCGGAAGCTCGATAAAGAAAGTAGTATCGCCCGGAGAAGATTCAAGGCGGATTTCGCCGCGTGACTCATGAATGATTTTCTGGACAATAGCAAGTCCGAGTCCGGTGCCTTTTCCGGGATCTTTGGTCGTAAAAAATGGATCGAATATTTTATGACGAATCTGCTCACCCATGCCGGGACCGGTATCGTTAATTTCGATTACTGCGCAATCCCGGCCTGCGCGTGAGGTGGTTATGCTGAGCACCCCGGCTCCCTGCATGGCATCGGCGGCGTTGGAGATAATGTTGATAAAAACCTGTACAAACCGGGAGCGATCGCCAAAAACTTGTAGATCGTTGTCATAATTTTTATTGATGACAATATTGTCGAAAATATTCTGGTAGTCGACATAGCTGAGCGTTTCTTCCAGCATTTCCCTGAGCAGATGATAGGCAGTCGAGGTTGCCGTGTTGCGCGTAAAGTCAAGCAAGTTGTTGACAATATTGCCGCAGCGCTGAGCCTGTTTTTCTATTGACTCGAGCGTTTTGCTAATCTGCGACTGTTCGGTTATCCTTTTGTGCAGCGCGCGTTGGCATCGAGCGCTTATTATCGAAAGCGGATTACGCAGTTCATGTGAGATACCGGTGAGCATCGTTCCCACGGTGGCAAGTTTTTCGGTCCGGTATAACTGGTGATCGAGCTGTTCCTGTTCGGTGATATCCTGGATAAAAGCAATAAGGCCGCGCGCCTGGCCGGAAGCTTCCAGCATGCTGTTGCAACTGATTTGCAGAAAGCGTTCACCGAATTTGATTTTTGAGAGTGAAACAGAGCTCGGGGCCATGTGACGATTTTCGGAAAAGTGTTCGATTTTGTCAGCCAGGGGTTTTGGCAAAACAGAAGTGAAGCGAATCCCGATGCAGTCGCTGCCGCTCAGGCACAAAAGCTTCCTCGCCGGATCGTTTACGAGCACGATGATGCCGCTGAGGTCAAGCACTATCAGCCCGGTTCCGATTGATGTTATCAAACTGTCGTTGAGTGTCCGCTCGTGATCAACGACCTTCATGCGAAGCTGGAGTTCTTTTTGCAGCTTTTCTTTTTCAATGGCGCTTTCCTGGAGAGTCTGCAGGTTCCTGTTTAATTCCTTGAAAAACAGGATGCGATCGATCCTGCTGCACAGGATATTGTTTTCGGCCTCGTCGTAATACAGGCATTCGATTGTTCCGACCCTGAAGGATGAAGCCAGCTCGGAGTTAATGTTGCGGCAATCTTGTACGAATACGGCGATTGGCGCTTCTTCGCAGAGGAAATAAATTCGCTCGATAGTGGTGTTGACATCGCCGACGAACTGCCGGCTGTCAACGAGAATTATCGCGCAATGAGCTTCGACAGATGCGATTTCCTCAATCGATGCAACGCATAGGCACTCGTAGCCGCGTGACTCCAGTTGCGAGGCTACAATAGTCTCCTGCATGCCTACCAGCAACAGGCGTGCGATGATCATGACCGTCTCACATGTTAGTGTCGCGGGACGTAATTGATCTGATTATATCACATTACAATAGCGGGGGCAATAAACAGCGTGTTCAGGGAGAGAATATTCTCAAAATTCTGGGCAGATTCCTGAAGTCGTTGAATGTGACAAATACGAATAAGGTAATAAACAGCACAATTGCCACCTGATTGATGACAAGTTGCACCTTCGTGGGCAATGGTTTTCCCCTGACAGCCTCGATTGCCAGGAAAAAGAGGATGCCGCCGTCGGTTATAATAAGCGGAAGTAGATTAAGCACTGCCAGGTTAATGCCGATCATGGCAATAAACATCATGAGCTCTGAAAAGGGCATGTTCAGCGCCATGCCGCCCGACATGCTGACAATACCGACCGGACCCGAAAGGTTTTTGACGGATACATCGCGGCTGGCTATCTTGCCGATGACTTTGAATACCAGCGTGGTGAAATCCCATGCTTTCGAGCTGCTGATCATAAAGGCCTGCACGGGGCCAAACCGTTGTATAACATAGGAACGCTCGAAGCTGATCCCGATAATGTGCGAATTGTAATCTGCATTATATTGCGGAGTTATCTCGAGTTCGCGGTAAGAATTTTTGCGTTTGATGCCGACCACCATCGGTGCCTTACTCGAATCATATTTACTTACGTAATACGAAATTTGCGACCAGGTAGTTATATCATTTCCATTGATGGTAGCTATCGTATCGCCCTTATGCAAACCGGCATGCTGGGCAGGGGTGTCCTGTGAGACCGCGTCGACAACCGGTGGATGATAGGGGAGAAGTCCGCCGCTGTTGATTACTTGCGCGCTATCATCAGTATCGATTTTAAGTTCCGCTATTTTGCGTTCGCCATCACGGATGAGTTTGATGCGCAATACTTCATCTTTGAGTACAAAAGCCTGGGAAACGTCTTTCCAACTGGTAATAGTAATGCCATTTATTGTCAGCAGGCTGTCGCCTACCTGCAACTCAGAGTTATCTTGGGCCAGATCGCGTATGATTCCGCCAATCCTGGTGTTGGCCTGTCCCTTATCGACATTCACGCCAACCATATATATGATCCAGATCAGCAAAAAAGCAGATACATAGTTGAACAACGGTCCGAATAGGGCAACCAGCCCCCGCTGCCAGATGGATTTTGAGCCAAACTCATCGGGTTTGCCCTCTGTTCCGTCCTCAGGATGCTCGCCGGCCATATGAACGTAGCCGCCAAAGGGGATGGCACAGAGTCGATATTCGGTGCCGTCTTTTCCGTGCCATTTTGCAAGGGGCTTTCCAAAACCAACGGCAAATGCGAGGACGCGAATTCCGCACCATTTTGCCATGAGAAAGTGACCCAGCTCATGTACAAACACCAGGAGACCCAGTACAAAGATACCGATTCCCCACATAAGCAGAAGCATAGGCAGTTTGGTTACGTTGGCGCCAAGTGCAGCGATAAACTCTGGCATAGCTACTTTCCTAACTGTTGTTTTTCAATACCGCGTTTCTGGTTTGCTGGTCAACTTCGAGTATTGTCTCCAGAAAGTCGGCCTTTTGATTTTCATGCTGATCGAGCTGTTGCGAAATGATATCGGCAATAGTAGTAAATTTAATTCTTTTTTCTAAAAATAGCTGCACGGCGACTTCATTTGCGGCGTTCAACACCGTTGGCATCGTTCCACCCGCTTTGCCGGCATCGACAGCGAGTTGAAGACAGGGGAAACGCTGATAGTCGGGATTCGAAAATTCAAGCTTTCCAATTTTGGCCAGGTTCATCCTTTTTTCTTGAATGGGCAGGCGTTCGGGGTAGCTCAATGCATACTGAATTGGCAGTTCCATATCGGGAACGCCCATTTGCGCCATAACCGCGCCGTCGTGATATTCAATAAAAGAGTGAATAACTGATTGCGGATGAATCCAGACGCGTATTTTCTCAAACGGCAAATCAAAGAGATGGTGCGCCTCGATTATTTCAAAGCCTTTGTTAATGAGGGTAGCCGAATCTATAGTAATTTTGGAGCCCATGTTCCAGGTGGGATGACTTAGAGCATCTTCGGGGGTGATAGCCGCGAAGCGCTCTGCCGGCAAATCTTTGAATGGCCCCCCTGAAGCGGTGAGTATAATTGATTCGATAGATTCACGGTTTTCGCCGTTGCGGCACTGGAGCAGCGCACTGTGTTCGCTGTCCACTGGAATGAGCTTGCCGAATCCCTCCGAGACCAGATTGCCGATAATCGTGCCCCCGATTACCAGACTTTCCTTATTGGCAAGTGCAACTTTCTTACGGCGTTTAAGTGCAGCTACCGTGGGGGCCAGACCAACGCCGCCGACAAGAGCATTCAACAGCAGGTCGTAGTCCGCATGGCGAACGATTTGAACCAATCCCTCGGCGCCTTTGAAAAGGGTCACGCCGGTTAAGCGCTCCGCGGCACGAGATGCAGTAGCGACATCACTGATGCACACATACGGCGGATGGAATTCTTCCACTTGTTCGGACAGCTTTTCAAGATTCGAATGTGCAGCGAGTCCGACCAGCTCAAATCGATCCGGGTAGCGCCGGATACACCTGCAGGCACTTGTTCCGATAGAACCGGTTGATCCAAGTAGTAATATCTTCATAGTACTAGGTTACACAGATGCACGTCGAACAAAGTGAACGCTCTGCTCATCCAAGCACCCGCTCGATAATGAGCGAAACGACACTAAGTATCGGTGCGGTGAAAAAAATGCTGTCAAATCTGTCAAGTATACCGCCATGGCCGGGGATGATGTCCGATGCGTCCTTTACATGAAAGTATCGTTTGATGAGCGACACCAGCAGGTCCCCGGATTGAGCGAAAATTCCCAGCAGCAGGCCGATGATCGGGCCCAGAACCAAAGGATATTTATCGCCCGCCAGGAACATCCAGCCGGTGCTGAAAATCAGCGTTGCCGCAAGCAATCCGGCTACTGCACCTTCAATCGTTTTTTTGGGGCTGATACTGCTGAAATGATGCCTGCCGAAAAGCGAACCGGCAAAATAGGCTGCGGTGTCGCACATGAAAACCGAAGAGACATATACCACGATGCCCAATTGCGAAAGCATGGCATGCGGAAATTTCGGGGCGAATATTGCCTGAAACGGACCACTGTACATATGCAACATTGAATATCCGGCAATATAAATAAATACCGCGCCGCTGAAGAGCAGGCTGGCCCGTTTCCAGCGTCCGTTCGCCTTGCCCCACACGATTGCTTCGATAGCAACCAGAATCAGCAGCAGGTAAATGTCGTAGGTCGAGGAAAGCGACATGTCGGGTAGAAAAAAGGAAATAAATTGATACAGCAACCATGCCTGAACAAGCCAGAAACCATTTCGTATAAAACGAATGCTGAGCATCCTGGAGTACTCATAAAAACCGATATGCACCAGCAATATGGCCAATACCTGGCCCGGCAGGATTTTGAGCTGCGGTTCCAGGAACATTCGTCCGGCAAATGATTGCGGTATTATCGAATAGGGAGCGTTAATCAGAAACCAGCCAAGGGGAATGGCCCAGACTGCGAAAATAATCCGTTGCTGCAGATTGGCTGTATTCATTCAGCAGTCGGCACTTTACCGAAGCGGCGCTCGCGTCTGTTATAGTCGTCGATAGCGTACATGAGCGCTTCTTTGTTAAAATCGGGCCAGAGCGTGTCGGTGATATAAAATTCGGTGTAGGCGCATTGCCAGATGAGAAAATTGCTGATGCGCATTTCGCCTCCTGTTCGAATGAGCAGCTCCGGGTCGGGAATATCGCGGGTGTAGAGAAACGATGAGAAAAGCCGTTCGTCTAGCTCCTCAATACGTGAAGGGTTCTCGCATGCATGACGGGCAAACTCCTGTGCGGCCTTGACGATTTCGGCTCTGCCGCCGTAGCTTACGGCCAGAACCAGATTCAAACCCGTATTGTGTTGCAATTTAGCTATGCCGGTTTCCAGGGCACCACGTGATTTTAGCGGCAGTTTTGCCAGATCACCGATGGCATGCAGCCGAACATTGTTTGTGTCAAGCTCAGCAATCTCTTTTTTAATCATTTCAACCAGCAAATCCATCAGCAAGGTGACTTCTTTTGCCGGTCGTCCCCAGTTTTCATGTGAGAACACATAAATAGTAAGGTAGGTGACTCCCAGGTCGCCGCAGGCACGAACGACTTCGCGTGTTGCATTTGTCCCGGCGCGATGGCCCATGCTGCGCGGCAATCCGCGTTTGCGCGCCCACCTGCCGTTGCCGTCCATAATGATACAGATGTGTTCGGGAACTTTCATAATTGCGTGCTTAGTATGGCGTCGATTCCGCCGACATGACGGTATTGCAAAATAAATCCTTCAGGCAAACAAATGGTAGTGTGGCAGTGAAATCGAATACGGTTTATTTCTGCTGCCATGAAAAGCAAAACCCCCCTGCTTGACAGAGGGGTTTTTATATGCGGAATTGTCGGCGGTATTCAGGAAACTGTCAGTTTTCAAAAACTTCCTTTTCTTTGATTTCGAGCTGCCTGTCAACGGCCTGAATGTATTTGTCGGTAATTTTCTGTATCTCATCCAATGCTTTTTTCTGCTCGTCCTGGGATATTTCTTTGTTTTTCTCGCCGGTTTTGAGTTTGTCGTTGCTGTCACGGCGGATATTGCGAATCGCAACTTTATTATCTTCGCTGATTTTTTTGCAGGTTTTAAATAAATCTTTGCGACGTTCTTCAGAGAGTGCGGGTATGGGAATGCGTATGATATTGCCATCATTCTGGGGATTAAGGCCAAGATCCGAGGCTTTGATGGCTTTTTCAACCGCCTGCAGCATGGTTTTTTCCCAGGGCTGCACCAGCACCAGTCTGGCTTCGGGAATGGAAATATTGGCAACCTGATTCAGCGGCGTAGGCGAGCCGTAATAGTCAACCTTGACGCCATCGAATAGCGACGGTGTAGCTCTGCCGGTGCGCACATGAGAAAAATCTCTTTTCAGATTTTCGATACTTTTCTCCATTCGGGAGGTAGTATCATTTTTAATTGATTCAACAACACTCATTGGTTTGCTCCCTTCTTGACAAGAGATCCAACAGATGCGCCTTCAACGCATTTGCGTAAATTTCCGTGCTCGAACAATTTAATAACTTTGATGGGTATCGCGTGGTCCATGCACAGGCTGAACGCTGCGGCATCCAGAATCTTCAGGCCACGGCGCAATGCTTCTTCATGCGAAATCAAATCTATTTTCACAGCATCCGGATTGTTGACCGGGTCCATATCGTAAATGCCGTCGACTTTCGTTGCTTTGATCAGAAGGTCAGCCTCTATCTCGATACAACGCAGAGCTGCCGCCGTATCGGTGGTAAAACATGGATTACCGGTGCCTGCTGCTATAATGACCACTTTCTTTTGTGCCAGAGATTGCAGTGCTTTTTGGCGTACGAATAACGGTGCAATTTTGTCCATTTGAATGGCGGTAAAAACAGTGGTTTGCATTCCGGCCTGTTCAAAAAATTCCTTGAGCGCCAATGCATTGATGACGGTTGCCAACATGCCCATGAAATCACCCGACGCTTGCGGAATTCCGGTTAGTGCGCCGGGAGCGCCACGATAAATATTGCCTCCGCCGACAACAATGCCGATTTCTACGCCTGATTCGTAGATGTCTTTGAGCTCGGCAGCAACCCGCCGTGCCAGTTGCGGATCGACGCTGTAGGTTTTGTCCCCAGCCAGGGCTTCGCCGCTCAATTTGAGCAGAATGCGCTTGAAGGCAATTGGCATGCTGGTATCAGCTTTCGGCTTCGGTTTCTTCTTCTCCGCCTTCACCAAGTTCGTAGCGTGCAAACCATCTTACCGAAAGATCGGCGCCACAGGCCTTTGATGCTTCCTTGATACGGTCGGTTACCGACTTGTCGGTATCGCGAATGAATTCCTGTTCGATAAGTAGATTTTCTTTGAAAAACTTATTCAATTTGCCTTCGATAATTTTATCCCAGATTTTCTCGGGTTTGCCAGAGTTTTTGACCTGTTCGGTGTAAATTTCCTTTTCTTTAGCGACTATTTCCTCAGGGGCGGTGTCACGGTCAATTGCCAATGGTCTGGAAGCCGCAATCTGCATGGCAATATCCTTGCCGAGTTCAGCAACAGCGTCGGCGATGAGCGCCTCGGCATTATCAGAAGCCAGGGTGACGATAACCCCGATGCGTCCGTTGCCATGAATGTATGAGAATATTTTTTCCGTTGCCGGATCAATGGCAATATGTTCGAAGCGGCTGAACGTGATTTTTTCGCCAATTTTCCCGATAAGATCTTCAACGATGCGTTGCTCAACTGATTTTCCTTCGAATGATGCCGGTTTCAAGGCCAGTGCAGCGGTGATGTCCGCAGGCTTTTCGTTGAGAAGTGCCGGGCCAAGATCTTCAACAAACTTGAGAAAATCTTCATTACGCGCCACGAAATCCGTTTCGCTGTTCACTTCGTACATCACTGCATTGGCTCCATCGATCAAGATGGTTACTTTCCCTTCTCTGGCTGATCTTCCGGCTCGCTTCGCCGCGGTAGCCTGACCTTGCTTGCGCAGGTTCTCGATTGCTTTTTCGATATCACCTTCGGTTTCCTGCAGAGCTTTTTTGCACTGCATCATGCCTAGGCCGGTTTTTTCGCGCAGGGTCTTGACCTCTGCTGCTGTTATTGCCATCGTGTGCTCCTTGGTTTTCGATACGGGTGAACTGCTATCGCAAAGCGGCGTCGAATTGTTTATTCTTTTTTTTCGGTTGTTTCGGTCATTTTCCTTCTGACAACCCGGCGCTTGCGTATTTTTTTCTCCGATTGCCTGAGTTCTTCTTCATCTTTGGTTTCATCATTCACGGGGGTTAAGCTTTCTACTTCTTCCTCCGAGGTCATTGGTGTTTCACGGACATTTTCCTCACGGGCCATTTCTTCTTCCCTGATTGCACCCTGCGCAGAAACGATCGCATCCGAGACGGTTTTTACGATGAGCTGTACCGATTTGAGCGCGTCATCGTTTCCAGGAATTACATAATCAATGATCTCAGGATTGCAATTGGTATCGACGATAGCACCTACGGGGATTCGCAGGCGTTGGGCTTCGGCAACTGCAATATGCTCCTTGATGGTATCGACAACAAAGATCAGCGCCGGGCTCTTGCGCAAATGGCGTATGCCACTGAGCACATTAAGCAATTTGTCTTTTTGCTTGCCCAGGGCGAGTACCTCTTTTTTCGGCAAAGCTTCGATCGTGCCGTCCGTCTCCATTGTCTCTATTTTTTCGAGCTTGCGGATGCTTTGGCGGATCGTCTGGAAGTTAGTCAGCATGCCACCCAGCCACCTTTCAGTTACATAGGGCATGCTGCACCGCTCGGCCTCTTCCTTGACACAATCCTTTATCTGCTTTTTGGTGCCGACGAAAAGGATCTTGCCCCCCTTTTGGATTACATCCTCAACACGATTGACAAATACGTCTATCTGGTGCAATGTTTTGTTGAGATCGATGATGTAGATTCCATTGCGCGGACAGAGGATGTACCGCTTCATTTTCGGGTTCCAGCGTTTGGTCTGGTGACCAAAATGAGTCCCTGCTTCGAGTAGATCGCGTAAAGTAAGTGATGACATGAAAACTCCGTTTGTTATGGGTTTGGCTCCCACCGACCCTGGTTGAAAAGATCATCCCTTTTGTGGAACACCCATAGCGTTAAGGTCGGTGTGATTATTGTGTATATGGAACAAATGCTTGGATACTTAGCGTTTGGAGAATTGAAAACGCTTGCGAGCGCCGGCCAGGCCGTATTTCTTACGCTCGACCACTCGTGAATCACGGGTAAGCAAGCCTGCTTTTCGCAATGCTTTATGGTTTTCTTCGCTCATATCACTTAGCGCGCGTGCAATACCGAGACGAATCGCGCCCGATTGGCCGCTGATACCGCCGCCGGTTACTTTGGCAACCAGATCAAATGAGCCGCCAACCTGCAAGAGGCTGAAAGGATGCTCGACATTTTTAACAAGAACGTCGGATTTCAGATATTCCTTGACAGGCGAGCCGTTAATGATACGGGTACCTTTGCCCTGCTTGATTATTACGCTGGCTATGGCGTTTTTTCTTCGTCCGGTAGCTATGTGTACGTTTTCCAAAACTATAGTGCTCCTTATATCTGGAGTTAAACAGTAATTACAGGTTTAACGAAAGCTCTTTTGGCTTCTGGGCGGCATGTGGATGCTCTGTTCCGGCATACACGTGAAGCTTATCCAGAATAGATCTGCCCAGTGGGCCTTTTTTGACCATGCCTTTGATTGCATGTATTACCGGCTGGGTTGCATCGAGTTCCATCTGCTTGCGAAATGAACGTATCTTTTCTCCGCCGGGATACTGCGAATGCCTGAAGTATTCCTTGGCTTCGGCTTTATTACCGGTCAGCTTGATCTGCTGTGCATTGACAATTATGACATAATCGCCGTGGTCGTGATTTGGCGAATAGGCGGTCTTGTTTTTGCCGGTCAGTATCTGCGCAACATTTGAGGCCAGTCTGCCCAATACGGCATCTTTTGCATCGACAACGAACCATTCGCGTTTGATTTCTTTGTGGTTGACAACTTTGGTCTTCATCGGTTCAACTTCCTTGAGAAACATTGGGCGAAATAAGATAAACTTGTTGAAAATAAAATATAGTTGAGCTTAATGTCAATGTCGATGGGTGATCATCTGGGACCGGGGCGCATTTGCGGTTTCCTGTGGCCTCCCTTTCGCTTTTGCCAAATTAGCGATATAATATAAGAAGTACAGACACCAGGCGGCTGCAACGCATGTCGGTTTTTTTCGATAGTGCGCTCGGTTCGCCTGGCAATACACGCTCAACGTCGAGGCGATCGATGTCCGTCATACTTAGCGTTTGCATCTCCGGTATATTTCTGATCTTAATGACGGGCGGCATGCTGTATGTCATCAACGGGCTGCGCATGCCGGAATCATTCGACGACAACCGGAAAATGCGCGATCATTTAAAAAAGGCTGTTCACGGAGCCGCAGCGGCGGCCGACAATCAGAAGAGAATGCAGCCTGGATATGGTAAAGAGGAAAACTAAGCTATCTGCATGAAGATGGAAGCTTTTTCGATCTCGTTATCGATATCTTCCAGCAAAGGGCCTAATGAGAGGTTTTGAAAGCCCAGATTGTTCCAGGCAGAATCGGCAATCAAAGGCACTTTGTCGTCCCCGCCATAGCCGTAGTCCATTGCGCGTACCAGAATGTCTGCCAGGTGTACGATGGAAGTCATGGTAGCATGTTCGCGTGAGGGGTTGGGCATATGATGGTACATTACAATATGCTGCAGGTTCGAAGGCAGGTTCCACTTCTCGGCGATAATGCCGCCGATTTCCTGGTGCGTCATCGTGAACATCTCTGATTCGCATTCGTAAAACAGCTTCTGCTTTTGCTGAGCGGTTTTCACGATTATATGAAATTCCTCAGAGAGAAATTGACAGAGAATAATTTTGCCGATGTCGTGTATCAAACCACCGACAAAGCATTCTTCCTTTTCGTTAAATCCGACATAGCGGGCTATCGACTGGGCAGCCGCACCGCAGGCCAGCGAATGAAACCAGAACTTCTCCATATCGAACTGATTATTTTCACTGCTGTTTTTTTTGAAAAAATCGAAAATAGACGCTGTCAATACGACGTTTTTGACCGTCGAGAATCCCAGAATCACAATTGCATGAGTTATAGTACTGATTTTGCCGGGGAAGCCGTAGAACGCAGAATTCACCAGCTTGAGGACTTTCGATGCCAGGGATTGATCGGTTGTTATTGCCCGTCCCACTTCTTCGGCTGAGGTTTGTGGATTTTGCATCAAACGTGTAATTTTCTCAATAACCGAAGGGAGCGTGGGCAGGTTGGATATGTTCTCGATTTTTGTGCTGATATTGATCTGATTTTTCACGAGTTTCCTATTGCGATGTCTGATGTACTTTGTGTTGGCAAACGGCGGCAAATATCTTTTTCATAATTGAATTGTGCAATACAGCCGAAAACTTCTGCTCGAGATGCTTATTGATTTCTTCTGCTGAGACTGTCGGAGCGGCCGACTCCTCCTGCTGCTCTTCTTCACCTTCAACATAGACAAAATAGATTTCCCAGTTTTTCAGCCGCCGGCCCATAAACGGATTGAGGGTCGCTCCTTTATTCAGCAGTACATTGCCCGAACGTCCGCGTATTTCACGGGCAAGCACCATTTTGTCTTCGATCTGATCTACCGGAATTTTACGCATCGTTTCGAGTCAATTGAAAAAGTAAACATTCATCTTTTACATTTGAGGCGACTATTGTATAATAATGAAAATAAACGATTTAGTCTGCCTGATATCGGGTTGTAATGTATCTTAATTATCGGATTAGATGCACTGATATGCAAGCAAAAACTTCTCATCCGGTACCAAAACATGCTCAAAAATATCTGCGGCTAGCGGGTGGGCTGCTGATATTCTCAGCGCCTCATGCATGGGCCGATAGTGTCATTCGTCAAATAGGCTGGCAGCGCGCGCATACCTGGGTTATTGTGGCTGTAGTATTGGTAGCGCTTGTACTCGGCGCTTTTCTGATCATCTTCTATCTCAGGGCAAAAAGGCGCGAACAGCACGAACAACAGGAGCTATCCCAGAACCGATTTTCCGAGGAGGTAGAACGTCTCGGGTTGAGTGCGCCGGAGACAGCAAAAATTCGCCGCCTCCTGCACTATGCGCCGGCAGTGCAGCCGCAGGTCATTTTCCAGTCTATACCCTTGTACGAGAAGTGTTTGCATGCGCATGCCGAAAAGTTTCTTGGCCAGGCCAAAGATCCTGTCGAAATTCGCCAGGAAGAAGAAATGCTCTATGGGCTCAGAAAAAAATGCGGCTATAATTTCATTCCCGCAGAGCACCCGCTTATTTCGACTCGAAATATTGCCATTGGACAGACCGGCTCGCTATTTGGCAGAAGCAATAGAGATGCACTTGTCAACGGTGCCGTGGTGCTCGAAAACAAAGAGTTTGTGCTGGTCATTCGATACGATCCCGAAAACAGTGACGTGTTCAGCATACAGCCCGGCAATCGGCTCAAATTTGCATTTGCCCGTCAAAACGACGGCGTGTACGGTATCCCGCTTACCGTGAAAGCGGCTGATGGAAGCGGATTGATACGTTTCGACCATTCGCTGGAGCTTAAACGCAACCAGCTTCGCCAGTACGTACGCATGGAAATAAGTGCAACAGTGCGTATCCGGCTGCTCAAGACAGCCGATCCTGAAAAATCGGAGATCCCCTTGCGAGAACAGGTCGAGTGCAAAATGGTTGACATCAGTGGCGGAGGCTTGAGCTTTCTGGCCGAACGGGCCCTGAAACCGGGTGATATCATATCAGTCGGTTTTGCGCTTCCCGGTGCCGCGTTTAACGGCATTGCCTCCCGTATCGTTCGCGTATCCCTGCAGGAAGGTAAAACAACGACCTTCAAGCGTCACCATGTCCAGTTTGTCAAGATGGACGTCGCCAGAAGAGAGCACATCGTGAAATTTATATTCGAAAAGCATCGTCAAATAAGTCAGTGGCGCTGATAACCTGTGACTGGATGCACCTGATCATGGCCTGTTCGATTGACATCCTGATAAGCGGCAAAAAACAGAGCCTGCTGTCCCCCCCGACGAAACGCTATCTTGAGCTTGTTCGGCCGTATGCGCAAGTGAATATGCGTATTGTCAAACCGCTGAGATTATTAAATATGTCAGCAGAGACCCGCCTCGATCGTGAATCTGAGCATTTGCTGCAGCAGGCGCCACCCGGCTGTCGTCTCATTGGTCTTACCGAGCGCGGGCAAACCTTTGATTCACCTCAATTTGCACAGTGGCTGGTTGATAATGTGCAAAACAAGGCGCGCCTGGGCCTGCTCATCGGCGGCGCATTCGGCCTGTCACCGTCGGTACTTAACAGGTGTGACGAAAAAGTAAGCTTGTCACCCTTGACATTTCCTCACCATATTGCTTTAATGATTTTAGTTGAGCAGCTCTATCGTGCTTTTACCATAATCAGGCATCATCCCTATCACAAATAGAAGGGTGCACATGCAAGGTGATGCTACGAGAAAAACCGGCCCTGCAGGCGGAGTAACAGTCAGAATCATCTGGATAGCGGCTACCTTCTTGCTGGTGGCCTTTGTCCTCTTTGCGCTCATTTCCCGTTTGCAGCAGCGCCAGCAAATAAATCATCGCAAAGCCATTCAGATTGCCGAGTACGGACTGCAGACAGCCTTGCAGCAATTCTATAAAGATCCGCAGCCGCATCTGCAAATCGGGAGGACAGCTCATCGCGACGGGTGGTATACCGTCACGGCGCAGCGATCATCCAAAGGCGACAGCACGCTGATGCATTTTAAAAGCACCGGACGCGTCGGCGGCATTTCGCGCACCAAGGTTTGCGTGCTTGTACGAAAGGTCACCGAAAGCGATACGCAATGGACCAGGAAATACATTCGATAACAGCATCTCCCAGGATGCGGGCAGGTGAATGCGAAGCCCCAAAGGCAACCTGTCGCATCTGATGTTGGAAAATTAAAGTAAGCGTAGTACAATATGTAGTAGATAGCCTGAGCAGTTGATTATCCATATGGTATCTAATTTAAGCAGGTTAAATTATTTGTTTTTTTACTTGACAATCTCGGCAGGATACAGATAATATTAATATGTAACTTTCAAAATCATTGAGGGTTATGTAATTTACTTAATTTTAGATCTTAAGTCACACATGCAGCAACAATAAAATAAAGGCACTTTTGTTCATGAATCTGCTGCAAAAATTACGTGCAGAACAATCGTCGGTCGGCCTCGATATCGGCAACCACTCTCTTAAGCTGGTGAAGATTCGGCATTTGAAAGACGGCTACTTTCTAGAAGCAACCGGCATCAAGGAGCTTGCGCCGGGAACAATCGAAGGGAGCGAAATTAAAGACAGGGAAGCTCTCATCGAGGCGATTACCACGTTGATAAACCAGTGCGATCCGTCAATTGTCGAAGTAGTCATTTCCATGTCGGGGCATGGTATCATCTCTGACAAATGCACATTTAAAATCGAGCCGGGTGAGAATGCCGAAGAGCTGATTCTCTGGGAAGCCGGTCAGCGCAGTCCCTTTGATGTAGACGACATCACCCTTGATTATCGCATTCTCAATCGAAATCCCGATACGAATGAGGCGGAGGTGATGCTGGTTGCAGCCAAAAATCAGATTATGCAGAATTTCATCGATCTTTTGTATGAAGCCGGTTGCAAACCCGCCGTTGTCGATGTCGATGCGTTTGCCATCAATAACTGCTATTCTCTCGAAAGTCAAGGGCAGCCTGGTGCCGGGGTCGTCATGCTTCTGAATATTGGCCATGATTTGACCAATGTTACCTTTGTCAAAGACGGCCTCTACCATTCAACTCGTGACATATCTACCGCAGGCGATTTTTTCAGCAAGACTATTCAGCGCAACCTGGGAGTGTCCGCACAGGAGGCGTTTGCCATTATCAAAGGTAATGCGGATGAATCCATGGACAAGTCCGTTATCCAGCAAAGCATCGAGTATGCCGCAGAGGAGCTGTCTTCAGGTATTGACCTGGCATTTTCATATTTTAAAAGCTCAGAAAAAAATGATGTGATCGATAAAATTGTTCTGTGCGGCGGCGGGGCATACATCACCGGCCTAGCGGAATTCTTGGAGCACCGGCACGAAACAGCCGTGCGCATCTCCAATCCCCTGACACATCTGCAATACGATCCCGACCTGTTTGGTTCGGTAGATCCGCAGAAAATCTCGGCCCTGCTTTGTGTAGCTATTGGACTTGCGCTCAGAAAGGTGAGCGTCTGATGGTTGAACGCATTGAAATCAATCTGCTGCCGGCCGAATACCGGGTTCATAAAAAGGGGGTAACTCTTCAACGCGAAATCATCTGGCCGGCGTTTGGAGTACTTGTAATATTTGCAATATTGGCCTTCGTCACCTTTTCGCTTGATAGTGAGGTCTCCCTGACCGAAAATAAAATTGCCGAGGCTGAGCAGGCTATAACCAAAAACAAGCACATCGAAAAAGAAATTGAGCAATTGCAGAAACAACAGACAAACATCAGAGAAAAAATAAGGGCACTGCAAAGAATCAGCGTCAACAAGGAAAAGTGGATCAGGTTGTTTGAAGTCATGTGCGGCAAGATGCCCAAGTATAGCTGGCTGACGTCCGTGTCCGAACGCGGTGCGTCCAATCCGCCCATACTGCAGATGCAAGGCATGTCGCTGCTTTTTTCTGATGTTGGCGTGTACATGGCAAATTTAGCCGAAAGCGAGTACATCAAAGATGTTGACCTTTCTAAAATCGAAAACAGCAACAACGAAGATTCCGAATACAGCTTTTCAATTACAGCCCGGCTGGATCCCGACGCCGGTATACAAAAGCACTAGCTAACGCACTATCCTATAATGCCTGAGTCTGTTCATGAATGCACCTAAGTTAGATTTCAAGAATCCCCGGGTTCGCAATCCACTAATCATCATTGCATTGGGGCTTGCCTGCACGGGTGCATGGTATTACTGGATCTATCAGGAAAAAGCGCAAGTTCGCCGCGAAAAATTCGAAGATCTGCGCACCAAAGAAAACAAATTGAATGCCATACTGGCTATGAAGCCCCAGTTGACCAAGCTGAAAAAAGATATCGAACAGGATAATGCGGATCTCGATTCCCTCAAAAATATTTTTCCCGACCAGGAAGAGATTCCCAAGCTTATTCGGGAGATTACGCGGGTCGGCAGAGCTTCAGGAATTCTCACCCGCAAATTTACACCATTACCTGATGTTCAGAAAGAGTACTATATCGAAAACCGTTATACAATGGAAATAATGGGAGGCTTTCATCAGATTGCAGACTTTTTCGCCAGACTTGCGAATCTCGAATTGTTGATAAACTTAAGTGATGTAAAGCTAAATTCAAATCCCGAGTTGGCAAAGCTTAAAGAACAAATGAGCTTTGAGGGGCAGTCGGTTCCGTCTCTGGTCGCTTCCTTTAAGCTGACAACCTTTTCTTCGAAGAAGTAATAAGGAAGACAAAATTACCATGAAGCTGAGATGTACCTTTGCGCTCATACTGACCCTGATCGTTTCGATCCCGGCGGCCGAACGTGTGCCCATTATCTCCAGGATTGGATTGACGGGCGGCAAGCGGGGGCTTGCCCTGGCGATAGAAAGCGACGGCGGGTGTGAACTCAACTCAACGGATGCGGGAAAAAACAAAAGCGGCGCATCTGCCAGGATTGACTTGAGGTTATCAAATGTTATATACGGGCTGGAGCATTTCAGCTTCGAAAGCTTTCCTGCCGAATGTCCGGTATCCCTCATACGCGCTAAAGAAACCTCTGCGCACAGTGTCACCTTCAGCATCAAAATGAGCGGAATTGTCGGCGGCCCCGCTAAGAAGGTTGCCAAGGGCAATTCGTGGCTGGTATTGCTTTCATCGCAACCCTGTGCCGAATTTAGATGGACTTCATCCGGCGCCTCCCGTGAGAAAAATCCGCCGCTTCGACCCGAAGTCGGCAAAAAATCCGAGTCGGCAACACCCCCCCCGAAGAAAAGCAGCCGACCGTCTCAAGCCACGAAAGCTGAGTCAAAGAGTAACGCTGCGGTCGCCACGAAAAAACCGGCGCGGCTTAATGCTCCGGCCAAGCGTATTGCAACGAAGCCAAAGAAATCCGGGGTGCTGGCCGGACAGGCCTCATTGGTCGGCAAAGTGGCGGCCGCCGCAGCAGCACAACAACAACCCGAGCCGGCGATGCTGGAAAATCTGCGGTTTGAGCAGCAGGGGGAAGTGGAAAGAATATCGGCCCATTTTTCTTCGCCCGTTTCCTTGCGGATTAAGCACGAAGAGGGGATGATCAAACTTGCCTTTGAAAATGCATCCAGTGCATTGAATAAAGATGCATTTCGCTTTAAAAGCAATTCATTCAAAGAAGTACGAATCAGCACGATGCCGCATGAAAATGTCAAATGGCTCAGAATTTTCATTGATCTGGTCGCGCCCGACACTGTTCCCACCGTCGCTCGCCAGGAGTCACCCGATGAGATTGCCGTTTATGGGGGGAGCGGTGACACTAAGCAGATTCGGCAATGGTCGGCCGACAATGGCGTTACCGTAAAATACGATTACAAACCGGTTGAAACCGGGCAGGATAAAAAGCTTTCGGCAATTGAGCAAAAACTTGCCGCCGATGCTGAAAAGAAAATACGGAAAAATGAAACTTTTAGCCTCGGCGATCGAAAGGACGGCAGGCCGGAAATCCAAAAAAAAGCCTCTGCTCCACCGCAGCCGCCCAGGCCCGAAAAAGTTGTCGTAATCAAGGACGGCATTAATCTGCGCTCGGAGCCCTCTACCAGAAGTAAAGAAACGATTGTTGCCCGGCTTGACATTGGTACGATGTTGCTGCAAACGAAGACGAAGGGCACATGGCTCAAGGTGACTTCCCCCGACTATGACGGGTGGATATACGCTCCACTTGTGCAGGACAGCGCAGATGTCAGCCCGGCGCTATGGAAAAAAATCGGACGCGCCAAAAATGAGCGCCTGGCCGGCGAGCATGCTCAGCAGCCGCCCGAACCCAAGCTTGACAGCGCGGCAACAGCCGAAGCTCAACCCGACGCGATCCGGGATTCCGTAATCTATCGCCCCCTCGGCAGAGATCCGTTTCTACCTTTGTCCCGAGAAGAAGCCGAAGCGAGCGAATACGCAGTTATTGAAAATGTAAAGCTGGTCGGCATTCTCTACGATACATCCGACAAGCTTGCCCTGCTGCAAGACAGGGCCAATCCCGGCAGTGCGTATGCACTCAAAGAGAAAGATCCGATTCGCAACGGCATAGTGCTGCGCATCGAAAAGGATCAGGTGGTCTTCCTGATTAATGAACTCGATTATTCGCAAACCTTTACCATGAAACTCAATAAAGAAAAACTTACCCGGGTTGCTGAGCAGAAACCGGACGAAAACGGAGGTCCGCTTACCGAGGAGATGTTGCAAACCTTGCGTAAGGCGAATGAAAACTCTACTCAAACCGGACAGGTGAACTGAGTAAAAACTCACGAGGATTGCTATGAATGCCAAAAGAAAATCACATGTATCCACTCTGTTGATGTGCCTGATCGTATCGAGTGCGTTTATCGCCGGCATTGGCGGGGAAGCGATGGCGCAGAAACGCTATACGCAATGGACCTGGAGCAATGCCGATGTTCGTTCCGTGTTTCATGAACTGTCAAAAATCAGTGGAGTAGACATTGTGCTTTCCCCCAATGTGAGCGGAAACGTGACGCTAACCGTAACCAATAAAACCTGGAAGGATGTATTCAATATCGTATGTAAAATCCGTCAGCTTTCCGTTTTGAAAGAGAAAGGCTATCTTTTCGTTCTGACCACTCAGGAGTATAACGAACAACTCCGCAAATCGGCTACCGAGCAAAAAGCAACCCAGCAACTTGCACCATTGCGCCGTGAAATTATCAGGTTGAGCAACACCACCGCCGGTGAGATGCAGCAGTCAATCGTTCCATTGCTTTCCGAGCGCGGCAAAATTACCGTTGCAGATCATGCAAATGCATTGATTGTTTTTGATACCGATGAGAACATCGGACAGATATCAAAGATGATCGCCAAACTGGATATCGAAACCGAGCAAATTGCCATTTCGGCGAAAATCATTGAAGTCAGCTCGGGTACTCTTCAAAATATGGGTGTCCAATGGGGATTTTTCAGTGAGACCGACAATGGAACTCTGGGGGGTATTCATATACCTGACGACGCCGGAGACGGCATAATTACCTCACCATTGGAGCGGCTTTCTTTCGGGGTGGTTGGTCAGGATGTTTTTTCCGCAACGCTTGAGTATCTGTTCGAAGATAACAAGGGCGAAGTTGTTGCTCAACCCAGCATAACGACGCTCGACAACCGGGAGGCCAAGATCTTTATGGGAGGCAAAATCCCGTTTATACGAAAAGATGAGGCCGGCAACGATATCATCACTTTTCAGGATGCCGGAACCGAGTTGACGGTAACCCCGCATGTTACCGACGGCAGACGCATCATGCTCAATCTGAACGCGAAAAAGGAATCCTTCAACGCGGTAACACGAGATATTTCAAGTCAATCTGCAACCACAAACGTCGTTGTTAACAACGGGGAAACGGTTGTTATCGCCGGACTTACCTCCAACGAAGTCTCCGACAACGAAAGCGGGATTCCCCTACTCAAAGACATTCCGCTGCTCGGACATCTCTTTAAGAAATCCAACCAAAGCAACAACAAGCGTGATTTACTCATCTTCGTGACACCGAATATTATTCAAAAGGATATCGAGCAGGTTTCCGAAGACTCGGCGATTACGGGTGAGTGAGCTCTGCACATTATTGGCACATTATTGCACCTCTTTGCATTAGGGTGACCGGGCGGCGCCAGAAGTGATTGAGAAGTAACGAAGCTCAAGGTTATAAGTCCCGGCGAGAGGTGTGTCGATAATTGCTGCAATTCAGCACTGAATATGGCGCAATGTGACATCATGCCGGCATGACGGAAGCAGAAACTTGCCGCCGGACTTCTCTGGGCATGGGTGTGTCGATCTTGCCGATGAAATTGATGGATTTGCTGATTTTTCTGCGGCGCGTGAGCGGTGCCTTGCGTACGTTTTCACTGCCGTGGCCCGCAACGAAGCAATGAGGCCGGATCGAGATTCATTCTTGAACTGTTGCACTATTTTTCATCTAACTTATTGGCAGGCATAAACCATCCTATTGACAAGCATATCCCAGATATTGTACAATTCAATTTCACTCTCCTCCAAATGTAGTATGATGGGAGTAAAATGCCCACTGCGGATTTTTTCGCCAGGCGGTATCAGAACTGCAGCAGAGAGAGAAAGTCAGGTGCGATTTGGCCTTCATTTTTGACGTTTTGGCCCAGGCGCGTGAAAAAAAGAGCAAATTCATTGACATCGGCATCAGACCATTTTAATTTGAATCAACAATCCTGAATAATGAGTGCTTTTCCATCCTTAACATCTCGTATTGAAGGGGGCAGACACTAATGATATCCAGTATTCGCAAGCGGGACGGAAAGATAGTTCCTTACGATAATTTCAAGATCGCCAATGCCATATTTCGAGCGGCCGAAGCTGTCGGGGGCAAAGATTTCGGACTTGCTCTGGGGTTGGCAAAGCAGTCGGAACACGTGATCGACAAAAAATTCCACCCAAACTCGATTCCGGCTGTGGAAGAGATACAGGATATTGTGGAAAAGGTGCTTATTGAAAATGGCCATACCCGCGTGGCCAAAGCCTTCATCCTCTATCGCGAGCAGCATCGCCGTCTGCGTGACACCCGCGACCTGCTGCTGGACATTGCCGGCACCATGAACGGCTATCTCAAGCAGGAAGACTGGCGCGTGAATGAAAATTCGAATGTAAACTATTCGCTGGGCGGATTGATTCTGCATAACAGCGGAGCCATTACCGCCAATTACTGGCTGGAGAACATTTATTCCAAAGACATTGCCGAGGCGCATCGCAACGGTGAAATGCACATTCATGATTTGAGCATGTTTTCAGGATACTGCGCCGGCTGGTCGCTGCGTCAACTTATTGCCGAAGGGCTTGGTGGCGTCCCCGGCAAAATCAGCTCGCGAGCGCCGAAACATTTGTCAACGTTGGTGCAGCAAATGGTCAATTTTCTGGGTGTCATGCAGAATGAATGGGCCGGTGCGCAGGCTTTTTCTTCTTTTGATACCTATCTGGCGCCCTTTGTGCGAATAGATAACCTTTCATACGCGGAGGTAAAACAAAATATCCAATCATTCATTTTCGGGGTAAATACTCCCTCACGCTGGGGATCGCAGGCGCCTTTTACCAATATCACGCTGGACTGGGTCGTGCCGGTGGATTTGCGCGAGCAACCGGCCATCGTTGGGGGGGAGCCGCTGGACACACCTTACAGCGATTTCCAAAATGAGATGGATATGATCAATAAAGCCTTTCTGGAAGTGCTCATTGAGGGCGATGCCGACGGGCGTGGATTTTCCTACCCGATTCCGACCTATAATCTTACTGATAATTTTAACTGGGACAGCGAAAACGCAGAGTTGCTCTTCAAGATGACCGGCAAGTATGGGACACCCTATTTCCAGAATTTCATCAATTCCAACCTCAACCCCGGTGATGTGCGTTCTATGTGCTGCCGGTTGCAGCTTGACAAGCGTGAGCTTCGCAATCGAGGCGGCGGACTCTTCGGCGCGGATGAGTTTACCGGATCAATCGGTGTCGTCACCATCAATCTGCCCCGCATTGGCTACCTTTCTTCAACGCGAGAAGACTTTTTCAGTCAACTGGATCATTTCATGGATCTGGCGCGCAACTCCCTGCAGACCAAACGGGAAGTCATTACCAGGTTGATGCGTTCCGGCCTCTTCCCATACACCCAGCGCTATCTCAAGCATTGGAACAACCATTTTTCCACGATAGGCCTGATCGGTATGAACGAAGCCACACTCAATTTCATGGAAAAAGAACTCTCACATCCCAAGGCCCGCGAATTTGCAATTGATGTGCTGGAGCATATGCGTGAACGCCTCATTACCTACCAGGAAGAGACCGGGCATCTCTACAACCTCGAAGCTACTCCCGGCGAAGGCACTTCATATCGCCTGGCAAAAATCGACCGGGAGAAATTCAGCAGAATGATTATTCCGGGAGAAAGCAATCCTTACTACACCAACTCGTCTCAGTTGCCGGTCAATACTACCGATGATCTGTTTGAAGCGCTCGATATGCAAAGTGCTATTCAGAAGCGATATACGGGTGGAACGGTATTCCATTCATTTATCGGCGAGTCTATCGATGATGTACAGGTTGTGAAGAAGCTGGTGCGCAAAATTGCTCAAAATTACGAACTGCCTTATTTTACGATCACCCCTACCTTCTCTGTATGCAAGTTGCACGGCTACCTCAAAGGGGAAAATTTCTCTTGTCCACATTGCGGTGAAGAAGCAGAGGTGTACTCACGCATTGTCGGCTACTACCGGCCCGTTCAGAACTGGAATCTCGGTAAAAAATCGGAATACAGTGACCGCGCCGAATATGATACCAGCGCTGCCGGCCGAAAAAAGCATGAGATTGAAGCGTATGCGGTCGAAGAAGAGGAATCCGTATGCAGCAAACAATGACCGGTATAGCCGGTTGGCAGAAGAATTCATTCATCGATTATCCGGGGACAGTTTCGACTGTCCTTTTTTTTGGCGGCTGCAATCTGCGATGTCCGTATTGTCATAACCCCGACATTGTCTTTGCTCCGCCGGTGCCCTGCATTTGCTGGGAGGAAATCGACTTTTTTTTACAAAGGCGAACCGGTATTATCGAGGGGGTCGTTTTGACCGGAGGCGAACCGACCCTGCATGCCCGGCTCAAAGAGATAGTCGACTCGATAAGATTATATGGCTACAAAGTCAAGCTCGATACCAATGGGCTGTTGCCGGAGCGTATAGCGGCAGTCAACCCGGATTACCTGGCGGTGGATATCAAGACGATTCCGGAATTGTACGTGAGCGAGTTTGGCGCGCCGTATGGCGACGTTGAACAGCGATTACGGCGCTCTTTGGCACACGTCAAAAAACTCGGTTCCTCTGCCGAGGTACGCATTACCTGCGTTCCGGGGCTGATGGATGCGGAACGTATCAATTCGCTGGGCCCGCTGCTTTCGGGAGTTGAGCATGTCCTGCTACAGAATTTCAGGCCTCGTGAACGTTTGCTTGACCAGAGCTATGCGGGTATCAGGCCGTTTGGTAAGGAGGAAATGAATTCTTTCCGGATCCTGCTGTCGGAATATGCCACCAGATGTGAAATCCGTGGTGATGCCTGATACGGCACAAAATCGTCGATTGAGAAATAACGCAGGTCAATTGGTGCTTTGGATGTGATGAGCAGGGCTTGCTCGTAATGAACCCGGGCAAATCCAGAAAGCCTGCCTGCTCAGCAATCTACACGGCAATTTCGTATTGTGGTGGCGGACCGAACTCCACGGCCCGCTGCAATGCAGGGCTCAAATGACCCCGGATAAATTCGTCTACCTGCTCGGGTGCTCTCCCCACAAAACCCTCCACGTTGACAATGGCGGAAATTTCCGTTGCATTCAGGTTGAATTCCGTGTCCTGCTCAATACGGGAGAGCAGATCATTGCTCTTCCCTTCCTGTTTGACGCGTGCGCCTGCCGCCTGTGCATGGGTGCGTATTTTTTCATGCAACACCTGACGATCTCCGCCTTTTTTAACCGCTTCCATAAGAATATTTTCGGTTGCCATAAATGGCAACTCTTCGTGTATATGCTTTTCGATGACCCGGGGATAGACGACCAGGCCATTGCAGACGTTTGCGGCCAGAAGCAGAATTGCATCGGCAGCCATGAAGGCTTCGGGCAGTGACAAACGTTTGTTTGCCGAATCGTCGAGTGTACGCTCGAACCACTGTTCGGCTGCGGTCATGGCCGGTGATTGCGCAAGCGTGATAAGATAGCGGCACAGGGATGTGAGACGTTCGCAACGCATGGGATTGCGTTTATAGGCCATCGCCGATGAGCCAACCTGGTTGGCGCCGAATGGCTCCTCGATTTCTTTCATGTTTTGCAGGAGTCTGATATCATTGGCCATTTTATGCAATGATTGGGCTAGTCCCGACAGTATGCCTGCCACCTGTGCGTCAATTTTGCGGGTATATGTCTGGCCGGTGACGGGCAGGACTGAGGTGAATCCAAGCTTGTGTGCGATGCCCGCGTCAAGTTTTTGCACCTTTTCGTGATTGCCCTCAAAGAGCTTGAGATAGGATGCCTGGGTTCCGGTGGTACCTTTTGCACCCCGGAACGGCAGATGGTGATAGAATCGATCGAGCTCTTCAAAGTCAAGCAACAGTTCCTGCGCCCACAGGCAGGTGCGTTTGCCGACCGTGGTTAATTGAGCCGGCTGGAAATGGGTAAACCCAAGTGTTGCCAGCGATTTATGCTCTGCAGCGAAGTCCTTGAGCGATTTCAGCACAGGGGTAAAACGCTGGAGCAGGAGCCGAGCACCTTGCTTTATTTGGATCAAGTCTGTGTTGTCACCCACAAAGGCGCTGGTTGCGCCCAGGTGCATGATCGGCTTGGCTTCGGGGCATTTTTCGCCAAATGCCAGCAGGTGCGCCATTACATCGTGACGGGTTTGAGCTTCGATTTTTTTTACGGCTGCATAGTCGATATCCTCAAGTGCGGATTTCATTTCGCCTATTTGCTCATCAGTGATCGGCAGCCCCAGCTCCTGCTGCGTTTCAGCCAGGGCGATCCATAGTTTTCGCCATGTGATGAATTTAACGTCGGGCGAGAAAATATGCGCCATCTCACGGCTGGCATATCGCTCTATCAGCGGATTGTTATACAGGCTGGTTTCAGGTTTTGCCGTCGGCATGACAATTCCTTATCGTTTTGTAACATAGTGTCAACACAACAGGTAACGGCACTAAAATACATAAATCGCAAAATATAGCTTGAAAGCCGGGTATGTGATTGTTATTTTAGAATATGGGGACGCCCCGCCAAACTTCCATCCTGGAGAAACGTATGAAACAGTTCCATGCTACATTGAAGGCTGGTTTGCTGAGCATGCTTATGGTGTTTTCGTTGAACGCGCAAAGCATCGAAGATCTCATGTCATCCGGAGTCGAGCTCTTGAATAACGGTGCTTACGGGCAAGCGGTCACCCGCTTTAAGAAAGTTGTCGCCCGCGACCCCGGCAATTTCGAAGCGCGCTTCAATCTCGCTTTTGCGTATCTCTACTGGGGGCGCTATGCCGATGCGCTCGCCGAGCTCAAGCAAGCCGCGGCAATCGATCCGAGAAACTCAAATATTTATGCAAATATGGGTGTCGCCTACGAGCAATTAGGCCAAAACCGTAAGGCAATCGAGGCCCTGTCCCAAGCGGTAAACCTTGACCCTGGTAATGTTGATGCACGGCTCAACCTGGCGTCCATGTATGCGGCAATGAATCGGCACAATGAGGCCATCAACCAGTTCAAGCAAGTGATCTCACTGGACGGTTCCAATCCTGTTGCATTGACAAATCTGGCAAAGTTGCTGGTCGGCAAAAAGCAGCTCACCGAGGCAAAGCACTACCTGCGCGAGGCCATCGCCTATGAGCCCAACAATGCCGATGCGCACTGGGAGCTGGCAAATATCTATTGGAAACAGGATAAAAATTATAAAGATGCCGAGAAAGAGTATCGCATTGCGATACGCATCGAGCCGACGTCTCAGGTCTACTATAACAATCTTGGACTTATGCTGGAAGAACAGAAGAAAAAGGATGAGGCCATTAAAGTGTATGAGGACTACCTGGTCTACCTTAACGATGCTTTCCGTAAAGAAAAAATCCAGCAGCGAATTGACCTGCTCAGGAATCCCGACCTGGCCAAGGGTGAGGGCAAGCGCGCTGGCGGCTCTGTTGCCGGTTTTGACGGCAAATCAAAGGAAGATATCAAACGCCTTAAGAAAGAGCTTGGCGGGGAAGAGCCGGAGGAAGCAAAAACAATGGACGTGGGTGAAGTTGATGTCATGGGTGATTTTGAAACCTTTACAACCGACGATGATGATGCCGCAGCCACTTTCGATCTCAAAGAGGCCGCCAAAAACAGAGCCAAAGAAAAGTAGCTTCAGACAAATTTTTTCTCGTGCAATCTTGCGAAGGGCGTCGTGTACGCCCTTTATTTTGGTATGCGAGCATACAATTCTTACCGATCATACCTTCGCAAAAAATTCGGCAGGCCTGTGCTCAAGGTGCCGCTAAACGGCGGGTTTTGCTGTCCCAATAGAGATGGTACCCTGGACAGACGGGGGTGTAGCTTTTGCGACAATCGATCATTCAGCCCCGTTGCTGAAACGTCGGCTTCAATGAGTGCTCAGTTGGATGCGGCAATCAAAAAAGCGCCCCTAAAGCATGCTGCATTCCTGGCGTACCTGCAACCCTTTTCGAATACCTATGGCAGTGTTGATTATCTGCGATCGATTTATGAGCCCATCTTAGCCGTGCCCCAAGTCGTAGGGTTGGCAATCGGCACCCGTCCCGACTGTTTTGACGAAAGCACCTACGCCTATCTTGGCGAAGTAAATCGCAGAACATACCTGAGCGTCGAGCTGGGATTGCAGTCAAGTCACAATGCTACCCTCGCAAGGATTCGCCGCGGGCATACGTGGGAAGATTTTGTGCAAACCGTGAATATGCTCCATAGCCTTAGTATCGAAACCGCAGTTCACGTTATGCTGGGGCTTCCCGGTGAACAGCGTTCGCATATGATATGCACTGCGCAACGGCTGGCCGGTCTGCCGGTGCGCGGTATTAAAATTCATCAGCTCATGATCATCTCCGGCACCGATCTGGAGACAGAGTATCGTCGCTATGACGTTGCGGCGCCGGGTTTGGAAGCGTATGCCGCACTGCTTGCCGAATTCCTTTCCTTTGTACGCCCCGATCAGCACATTCACCGCCTGATGGCAAGCGCACAGCAGCACCATGGATTAATTGCTCCCCTGTGGAGTTCCGACAAAATGCGTTCGATAAATTATATCCAATCATATCTGCGCGAGCATTGCGTACAGCAGGGATCGGCATTCAGGTCAGGATAATTTATGGGAATTACCATTTTTTACAAAGGCAAACTTGCCTCAACCGATAATATTGAACCCCTCGTCACCGAAGTTGCCGACATTTGCGATACATTGAAGTGGCCCTATCATACGCTGGATGAAGATTTTGACATCCCCTTTTCCGCTCGCATCAGGCATACACAGGAAGGTGTCCAGATCGACGGGCATCTGCCGATAAAGGGCATTTCCTTTCAGTCGCATAAAGACAGCGAGTATGTGACGCTGATGTTTGACCGGGAAGGATATTTGCGTATGCCGATCTCGCTTGCCTTCGACGGTCCTGATGATCCGAATACCAAGCAGATTTTCGTCAAAACGCAGTATGCCGGCGTGGATGCACATATCACAACCGTCAAGCTGCTGAAATATCTGTTTGAAAAATATTTCGGTGAAGTTGACGTTTCAGATGAGGCCGAATACTGGGAAAAGGGTGACCGCGCCCATACCGAACAGAAATTTGCGCTCTTGAATTCCATATTGAATCGCATGGAGAAAGTGCTGGATGAGGCAGGGGACAGTCTCACCAGCGACAGCGATTCAACCGATGAAATAGCTGATAAACTGGAAAAGCTTATTGAGGACAAGTGGGAGCAGATCGCGGCAGACGATCAGGGCTGAGTTTGAAATTGCCAGACCGCACCGTCTGTATACGATTTCCAGTCATGCACAACAACTTTCCAGTAATAGGTAGCCGGGCCTGACAGAGCTGGGGTGCTGTAGGAAGCCTGACTGAGGGTTGCCAGGAGCGGAAGCTGCTGAGGATTGGTGCCGAGATATACATCATACCAGAGTGAATCATTATCGACATCGGAGCTTTGCCAGGAAAGCGTAACGCTGCCCGACGGTATTGCTGCAGCTTGCATGGGGTGTACGGCCAGGGGCGCAAAGGGGGGCATTCCGTAATAGATCGCTTGCTTGAGCGTGTCTGAGTGGTTGGCGCCATCGGTCAGTACTGCCGTGACGGTATCGAATCCGTTTAGCAGCCGCGGGTCGACAACTACCGAAAAGGAATCGACCAGCGCCGAATCGATGGTACTCATCAACTGACTGCGTGCCGATTGAAAAATAACGACATCGTGACGCTCCGCCAGTTGCGGGTCGGGATCGTGAATGCGAAATACCAGGGTGTCGGCCGCTTGTCTGCGATTAACATCCGCAACGTTTCCGGACGACGTGTCTGCATGGAACGCAACTGATAGCGAACATGGCCGGTTGGGCGGTACAACCAGGATTGACGGATAGATCGTATCGCTGTTGGGGAAGGCATCGGTAACGATTCCAATGATCTGCTGTTGGCCGACATCCACAAGCCCGGGAGCCCAGACCAGCAGGTTGGATGAAGAATGCTCGAGAAGCAGGCTGTCGCGGTGGTCGATGCGCGCCGACCAGGTATAGGGCGGAATGCCCGAATTGGCAATTGCTTCGAGTTGTATCTGCAGGGTATCCAGATCGGCCTCAAGGTAGAGCGGGAAATCTGCTGCCTTGGTTTTAAAGAGGACCGGTCCCGGATTTGGGTTGCCCGGACCCGATACGTAAAGTGTGTAGCTGACAAATACCGGCTGAAAGCCATCCCAGATTCGAATGGTAACTTTGTGCACGCCGGTGTCTGCTTCATGCGGCAGCCATGAGATATGTCCGCCCGCCGATACGCTCAAACTGGCAGGGCCATCCGATTTGGCATACACGAGCGAATCGCCGTCGGGGTCGATTGCGCGTACAGAATCAGCATACAGCGAGTCAGTCTCGATAAACGCCGGATCGGGCGTAAGCTCCAGGAACCCCAACCGGTTTCGATAGATGACATATGGTGTTTGCTTTGCGTTGCCGATGCGGTCAACCAGACGCACTACTATTTCATTTCCCGAAGTGATATGTTGCAGGGGCACTGTTGCGTAGAACCAGCGCGAGCCAGGCGAAGATGGTGCAAGCGGATCCCCGTTCACATACAGCGAGTCCATGCCGACGCCGTCATCGATTGCTTTGACACCGAACAGTACGGTACTTGACGATGTGTAGTAGCCCTGGGCGGGCTTGCCGTTGGCAGTCGCCGAGAGGATACGCGGCGCCAGTGTGTCTGGAGCTTCCGGCTGGTAGATTATCACAAATGCAGAAGAGGCAAGGCTATCGCTGTCCGCCTTGCTGACAGCGGTCAGGCGAACCGTGTTCACACCGGTGTCCAGAACCAGATCCCACGACCAGTGGCTGTTTGCCGTGTCAAGCATTGTATCGGGAGAGATCACCAAGCCATTGTTTTCTGCCCGCAATACTATGGAAAAAGCTGCGGCTGCGTTGTTGATAATGGTGCCCGAGATGGTAAAGGTGTCGTTGCTGGTTACCGTAGAGTCTGCGGCCGGTGAAATACGGCTGATTTCAACGGGATCGGTGCTCTGAGCCGAATCGTCAAAAATAATCCAGAACGATTGCGCATGCTCATTCCCAAAAGCAAAGTGGTCCAGTGCATATACCGTCAGACCCAGCGGACTGCTTGCATCATAGCGGTTCATGCCGGTGAACAGCTTATAGTAGATTTTATTGATCTGCCGATCGAATGGCTCTCCATTGACGGATGCAGAATCGACCCAGAGGTCGGCCCCATCGGTGATGCGTGCCTTAAAGGTGAAAAATGTGTCGCTCGTGTAAATAGTATCCCTGCCGATAAAATTATCATTGACGCACCTGATATCAGGAAGTGAAGTGTCTTTCAGCATAAAATTGAAGCTGTCGGCCGGAGAAGCATAAATGCCGTCCGAAACCCAGAGAGCTCCCGTTCCAAAAAGCAGGGCGGAGGCGGCGGTCACCCGGATGCTGCACACCTGCGACCCAAACGGAGTGCCAGCACCGAAATTCCAGTAGTATGTTACATCACGATCGGAGACACAGGGCGTTTTCAATTGAACCGAATCGCCAATGAAGCTTGTCACCGAATCCTGATGCAGAAGAGAGGTTACGAAGACGATGGTCGTTTCGGCTTCGATCGTGGCGTCGGTTCGAAATGTTTGCGCTACTACCGTATCGAAACCGGTATCATGATATGAAAGCAAAAAAGTATGGGGTTCCTGATCAAAAGGCGATGTCAGCACCGTATCGCCATTCGGCCAGAGGCGATTACCTGAAGATTGCAGGCGAACCTGCTGCATCAACTCTTTGACCGTTACCACAAATGCGAGCGTTTCCGCTGAAAAAACATCGAGCGTGTCGCCACTTTTAATCGTTCTGGTCGTATATCTGATGCCGGCATTGCGATAATCGGAAAAGGGATTATACTTCTCCGTACAGGCTGTGAAGAGGCAGATTGCCGGTATGAGCACATTGAGTATACATTGCGGCTTTCTCATAGACACCATTCTAAAAAGTAAATGACCACACCGTCCCTGTGGCGCCGATTGCAAAAACTATCCATCCGGCGAGCATCCCGTTCCTCGTGCCTGACATAGTGCTCCATGCTTCCTGCCACGTCCGGCTGCTGTTTTGCGCAAGATTGCGGGCGTCTTTGGTGCTGAGTGCTTCCACCCGATCTTTATCCCGGACAAAGCGTTCGGTGAACAAAACGCCGATAATCGCCCCGGTTGCGGCAAGACCGATACCGCCATAGCGAAAAAAATTTCTGCGCGGCGCGGCCGGATCCTCGAGCAATCCGGCCGAAAGCCCCTGCGCACCGGGATCACCGGTTGCAAGCGCGTATTCGTACGGGCCGTCTTCCACGTCCTGCTTGATGCCTTCGAGTGTGAAATTGGCTCGGCCGTTATTCATGAGCACGCAGGGGGTCAGGCGAATAAACTTTGTCATCGAATGTATGCCGTCCACCGAATAGATGATGGCGCAATAAACCATCTGCGTGCCGATGCCGCTTTCGTGGATCACCACGCCATTCCAGTCAAAAGGTGCCGGATCAACGGTGGAAGCCGGATTGTAATCTTTATCATTTATCGAGGTCATAACGATCGGAGATTTACTGTTGCCGCGCGCCAGCAGCATGCCCATCACCTGCAGTGTTGTGAAATTATTGAACAGCAGTATGGTACCGGCTTCTATAATAACCGTTTTTCCCTGCGGTACGAAAATATCAGATACCACAACGTAGGGGCTTTTTCCGGACACCACCACTTCCGGCAGGTCACCGGCCAGGGTATCAAACGAGACCGCTGCCGCATTTGCGGCGCTGTCAGATTGAGCCCCGATATACCGACTCCAGGAAAGCACGGCGATGAGGCAGAGCGTCATTGTGGAGATTTGCACATTCATTTTTTTGCCAGATCCACTTTGTTGATTCTTCTGATTTCTTCGTCGGCTCGTTTATAATGTGAGTGACCGGGGGATTTCTGGTATAGTGATTTTACATTGAACCACGCTTCCATCGCTTTGCGTTTGTTTGCTTCGCTGGGAGATGCCCTCAAGAGAGCAGTGGCGCACCGGGCTTGCGTAAAGGCGAGGTCCTTGCGAAATGCTGCAGTTGTGGCCAGGCTAAGGGGGGACGTCGCGGCAAGCCGCAGTTGCTCGTCGGCTTTGAGCGCGTTATTCACCGACAGGAGGTATCGGGCCTTTGCCAGATAGAATTCACCGTCATTGATGTTGCTTGTCATAAGAAATTGAGCATAGCGTTTGGCCGGACCGGTCTGGCGCAGAGAACGTAGCTTGTAGAGCCGGGCTTTGCTGCTTGCTGCCTGATTTTCGG
The DNA here is from genome assembly GCA_014728295.1 of Chitinivibrionales bacterium. Taxonomy (GTDB): domain Bacteria; phylum Fibrobacterota; class Chitinivibrionia; order Chitinivibrionales; family WJKA01; genus WJLW01. The sequence continues at coordinate 87,443 of WJLW01000051.1, forward strand.
GCAGATATGGGTAAAGTGCTATGATCCCGCTGAAGTGCCCATTCTGGAATTCATTTTCGATGATTTCCATGATGTTGGATGTGCCGTATTGTCGTTTTTTGCGTTCCAGCAGTGACACTTTTCGCCTCACAGGCCTGGTGACGGCAGGCTGGGTTCTTCCGGGTGAGGGTTTGGAGGAGGCAACGGGCTCAGGATCAGGGATCAGTTTAGAAGGCGCCGGTGCTGCGGGGCGATTGTGGACTGCCTCCGGTTTCGGTGTGGAGGATGGCGGTGAAGGCGCGGTGCGCGCGTTTTTTTTTTCTTTTCCTGCCGATATCCCTTGAGGCTGACGGCCGCGGGTCGGCACCTGTTTTTGACGAGATTGCATCTTTGTTTGCGGAGGGAGTGAGGGCGGTTCTTTAATTTTTACATCTGCTCCCCACCACACGAATGCCACCACTGCCGCGAGGGTGAAAACTGGTATGATCACGTAAGCAGGATGAATATGCAGCTTCTTTCTTACCGATATAATTGTTTTCTCCCGTACTTCCTGTTTCATATATTCGACCATGATCTGTTCGGGAGATTTTTTGGTGATTTTTTTATGCACGTTGCCCAGAGAACGCAGAAATTCCATGGCATTCTGGACGCGATGCTCCTTTTCATAGCGCATGCACTTGTGCACCATCTTGCACAGTTGGCGGGGGATTTTTGCCTGGAAATTTTCAAGCGGAGTAAAGTTGTTGCTGATTTTTTCGGGTACCAGCTTGACCAGATTTGTCTCGGGAAATGCTTTGCTGCCGGTCAGCATCTCGAACATAACGGTGCCGAGCGAATAAATGTCGGCGCGGATGTCAATCTCTTTTCCGTCAAGTTGCTCGGGCGCCAGGTATTGCATGGTGCCGATTACCATGCCTTCCATGGTATGCATGCTGGCCGTCATCGGCCGGGCAATACCAAAGTCCATCAGCTTAACTTGACCGTTGCGATTGACCATGATGTTGGCAGGTTTGAGATCACGGTGAATGACCCCTCGGTATTTTTTGCCATATATAATGTACTCTTGATTATGGGCGTAGTTGAGAGCCCGTCCCACCATCAATCCGATGGCCGAGCAAACTTCCAGTGGTAGAGAACCGTGCTTTTCAATCAGTTTTTCCAGGGTGAAGCCGTCGATGCATTCCATCTCGATATAGGGAAGTCCCTGCCATTTGCCGACTGCATAGATTTCGACAATATTGGGGTGATGCAGCTTGGCGGTAATTTTCATCTCGGTTTGAAAGCGGCCCTCCGATTCATCGCTGTGATCGGGATGGAGGAGCTTGACGGCGCGAGTGACCTCCAGCTCGGGATTCCAGATTTCATAGATAATGGCCGAGCCGCCACTGCTGATAAGTGAGGTGATTTTGCCTGAGCCCATGGAGACATCTTTTGTTCCGTCGGGCAGAACAACGGTATTGGGAAGCGCAGCAAGCAGCGGGGATTGAGATTTAATGATGATCTTGTCACTTGACATAATAGCGAATCGAACCCCCGGACAAGAAAGAAACTCATCCCTTGCAACAAAAGAGCTCTGATAGGTGGAGGACAGGATAGCAGCGGATTAATTAACTCCGGAGCTACCTCATAAAACTATACATATTTTACCATAGTTAGGGAAGCTTGTGCAATCTTTCTCCTGATGCTGTCTGAGCTTTGTAGAATATTTTAATGGCGCCGAACCGTTGCTGAAGAATGTGGAATACCGCCTAACTCGAGTTGATGCCAATTTTTTCGACCAATATCCAAGCCTGAATGGGAATTCCTTTGTTTTATCAGGCTGGATAAATTAGTTTCTATATGCATTATTTGATTTTCGAGAAACGGTTCCCATTCAATCCTATTCCAAAAAGGAGGATCTTCATGAAATGCCTCTGGGCCATAATCGCCATGTGTATATGCACGTCAATGGTATTTGCCCAACAATCAAAAAAAACTGCGCCGTCGACATCAAAGCAGGCGGCGGCCAAGAAAAAAGATACGAAAGTATTGGGAGGGCCGCTGGTATCGGCGGATGAAGCCGGAAAAACTATCGTTATCCGCAGGAAAGGGGTGGATTATCCGGTAAATATCAACGAATCCACCGTTCTGACCATGGCGGGCAAAAGCGTTTCGATAAAGGAGCTCAAGGAGGATGCCTATATCGAAACGAACTACTACAAATTGCCCACTGGAAAGCGAATTGCCGTCAACGCACTTCAGCAGGTCGCACCATTGCAAAAATCTACCAAATCTAAAATGTCCCGTCCGCCCCCTGCCAAATCAGCTCCTGCTTCAAAAAAGCAACCTGCTAAGAAAGCAGTACCTGCTAAGAAAGCGGTACCTGCCAAGAAGGCCGTTCCAGCCAAGAAGGCCGTTCCAGCAAAAAAGGCAGTTCCTGCAAAAAAGGCAGTTCCTGCAAAAAAGGCAGTTCCTGCAAAAA